>NZ_AMSH01000021.1 GCF_000300535.1 Bacillus xiamenensis | reverse complement strand
CGTCCTTCCTAGACTGCAAAGGTTTTCAGTTGACGCTGAAAAGAAGATAAAGGGCTAAAATAAAGATCATTTTAGCCCTTTGTCAACAATCTGAAGCCTCCAAAACGGAGGCTTTTTTTCATTACCCTAAAAATTTCACGCAAACTGGATGAGGAACGGTGATGTCTGATTGTAAGACAGTGAGTCGTCCTGTTTCTTTGTCGCGTTTGTATAATACAAGATTGCTAGATTCTTGGTTTGAACCGACAAGGAATTCTTCTGTTGGGTCAAGAACAAAGTCTCTAGGCCAATTTCCTTCAGATGAAGCGATCTCGACAAGGCTTAATTTGCCGTTCGCATCTGCTTTGAAAATTGCGATGCTGTCATGTCCGCGATTTCCTGTATATACAAATTTGCCGTCTGAAGAGACATGAATTGCGCTGCCTTGATTGTTCTCTGTAAAGTCACTTGGAATGGTTGCAATCGTTTGAATCTCTTCAAAATGACCGTCTTCAAAGTAACGAAGCACAATAACCTCTGAGCTGAGCTCTGTCATGACATATGCCACCGGTTTCGTTGGATGGAATGTGATATGGCGCGGACCGCTACCTGGTTTTGTTTCAAATGTATGAACGAGCTCGAGCTTGCCGTCTTCTTTCTTGTACGTATAAATCCCGTCTGTTCCAAGGTCAACAGCCACTGCAAATTGTTCATCTGGTGTCAGACCCATAAAGTGCGTATGCGGTTTTTCTTGACGGTCTTCGTTAGGGCCAGTTCCTTCATGCTGCGCCTGTGACAGCGTGCGGATGACTGAGCCGGTTTCAGCATCGATTTCATACATCTCTGCTGTTCCTTTATGATAGTTCGCTGTAAAAGCTGTTTTCGTTTGACTGTCCACACTGACGTGACAAGGAGAAGCGCCATCGGCAAGCTCTTGGTTGATGAAACTCAGTGCGCCGGTTTCTGGATCAATTTGATATGCAGCAAGACCGCCCTGCGATCCTTTTTTGACAACAGCATACACAAATTTTTGAGAATCTGAGACTGTTAAATATGTAGGATTTTCAAGTTCAGCAGCCACTTCTACTTGTTCAATCTGCTGCTTGTCCGTATTTAATGTAAAAGAATAGATTCCTTTGCTATCTCCCTTAGTATACGTTCCGATATAACCTCTGATGTTAGCCATGTGTTGCCCTCCTTCTATAAGATGCTCTCATTCTATCATAATTTGATAGGAAAACGCTTTATAAAGGCATTCCGAATGAAAAAACAAAAAAGATGAAATCTGACAACATTCATCAAAAACCATGTGAAAAAATATCACAAAAGTTTGTTCAAAAGAAAACCGTTCATGTAAAGTAAATAAATTGAAGAGAAAATACAAAAAAATTAAAGTTTTTTTATTCCTTGTCTAGCAAAGGTGTAAGCGTATACATTTTATTTTGATTAGTCTAAATTGTCTAATAATTTTAAAAATGCTGTTGACACTGCATGGAAAGCGACGTAAGATGGGTTCAACAAAAGCAAACAAACACGCAGAGCATGCGAGAGAAACTTCAAAATTAAGTGTCAGAAAATTCAACTACTTCTTGATTGAAAGAGAGGGTGCTCACTGAAAATGGAAGACCAAAAGGAACAGTGGATCTTTTTAAACGATGAACTCGTGAAAAAAGAGGATGCGAAAATTTCAGTTTATGATCATGGCTTCTTATATGGTGACGGTGTGTTCGAAGGAATACGCGTGTATAACGGAAATATCTTTCGAATGAAAGAGCATTTAGACCGCCTGTATGATTCCGCCAGATCCATTATGCTGAACATTCCATATTCACTTGAGGAACTCACTGAAAAAATGATTCATACAGTTGAAAGGAACGGCCTAAAGGATGCCTACATCCGTCTTGTCGTCTCAAGAGGAGCGGGTGATCTTGGTTTAGATCCTAACAACTGCGGGAGAGCCAACACAGTGATCATTGTAGAGCCGCTGGCCATCTTTCCAAAGCACCTATATGAAACAGGTATTGATATTGTGACAGTACCAACGAGACGAAATCGTCCGGATGTACTCAGTCCAAAAGTGAAATCATTAAATTATTTGAATAACATTCTTGTCCGAATCGAAGCCCAAATGGCTGGTGTAAGTGAAGCGCTGATGCTGAACGATCAAGGGTACGTGGCAGAAGGTTCTGCGGACAACGTGTTTATTTATAAAAAAGGCAAGCTTTATACACCGCCAGGTTATATCGGCGCACTTGAAGGCATCACAAGAAATGCCATCATGGAGATTGCAGAAGACCTAGGCTACGAAGTGAAAGAAGAACCATTCACAAGACATGATGTGTATACAGCTGAAGAAGTCTTCCTGACAGGAACCGCAGCTGAAGTCATAGCCGTTGTCAAAGTTGACGGTCGTACAATTGGTGAAGGAAAGCCAGGATTCCACACAAACAAACTTCTTGAACAATTCCGTAAGCGAGTCGTTGAAGAAGGAGAAAAAGTAGTCTTTGCAGATGAAAACATTCACGCAAGCTAAATAGATATCGATAAACGTTGAAGAGGAATAGTAGCTTTAGAGTCAGTATCTACAGAGAGCCGGTGCTAGCTGAAAACCGGTGTTACTTTCTAAAGTGAACTCACCTCTGAGTGTCTGCTTGAAATGATAGTAGGGCAGGCCGAGTGACATTGCTTCACTCGTTACCAAAATGGACGAAAGATGTCCATGAGACGGCAGCATGATTTGCCGTGAACAAGGGTGGTACCGCGAAAAACAAAGCTTTTTCGCCCCTTTGACCTAGTGAAAAGTAGTGTCATTGTGGGGTGAGAAGGCTTTTTTATATGGTCTCATATCTCGATCTTGAATGGAAAAGGGTGAAAAAACTTGACTGAAGCAAGACAAAGAGGAGGAAATCAAATGGGGACAAATGTACAAGTGGAGACGGAAAAATCAACTGCACCACAAACGATGAACGGTGCACTCATGTTAATTGAAGCACTCAAAAGAGAAAAAGTAGAAGTCATTTTCGGATATCCAGGCGGAGCCGTTTTACCAATCTACGATAAAATTTACGATTCTGGTTTATTTCATGTTCTGCCAAGGCATGAGCAAGGAGCGATTCACGCAGCAGAAGGGTACGCAAGAGTATCTGGTAAACCAGGCGTTGTGATTGCAACATCAGGACCGGGGGCGACAAACCTTGTTACAGGTATTGCAGATGCAATGATTGATTCACTGCCTCTTGTTGTATTCACAGGACAGGTGGCGACCTCAGTCATTGGATCAGATGCTTTCCAAGAAGCAGATGTACTCGGTATCACAATGCCGATTACAAAGCACAGCTATCAGGTCAGACGTCCAGAAGATTTACCAGGTGTCATTAAAGAGGCGTTCCACATCGCAACAACAGGCAGACCTGGTCCAGTCTTAATTGATATTCCAAAAGATGTCGCAAGCATTGAAGGAACATTTGAATACGATCAGCCGATTGATTTACCTGGCTATCAGCCCAAAATCGAGCCGAACTATTTGCAAATTCGCAAATTAGTAGAAGCTGTAAGCAGAGCAAAGAAACCAGTCATTTTAGCAGGAGCTGGCGTTCTTCATGGTAAAGCGTCAGAAGAATTAAGAAAGTATGCGGAGCAGCAGCAAATTCCGGTTGCTCATACGCTCCTTGGACTTGGCGGGTTTCCGGCTAAGCATCCACTTTTCCTTGGGATGGCAGGGATGCACGGCACATACGCATCAAACATGGCGCTTCATCAATGTGACCTGCTCATTTCAATCGGAGCTAGATTTGATGATAGGGTAACAGGCAACCTCAATCATTTTGCAAAGCATGCGAAGGTTGCTCATATTGACATCGATCCAGCGGAAATTGGCAAAAACATTCACACGCATATCCCGGTTGTTGGCGACAGTAAGCTAGTGCTTCAAGAGCTGATCAAGCAGGACGGGAAACAAGGTGAATCAGATGAGTGGAGAAGCCAGCTAGATCAGTGGAAGGAAGAATATCCACTTTGGTACGTTGAAAACGATGCTGAGGGCTTTAAGCCTCAAAAGCTGATCGAATACATTCATCAATTTACAAAAGGTGAAGCCATTGTCGCAACAGATGTTGGACAGCACCAAATGTGGGCTGCACAATTCTACCCATTTGAAAATGCAGATAAGTGGGTAACATCTGGAGGGCTTGGCACAATGGGATTTGGTTTGCCGGCAGCCATTGGCGCACAGCTAGCTGATCAAGAGGCAACCGTTGTGGCGATTTTAGGAGACGGAGGTTTCCAAATGACCCTGCAAGAACTTGCCGTTATCCGTGAGCTGAACCTTCCAGTGAAAGTGATTGTTCTCAATAATCACAGTCTTGGAATGGTAAGACAATGGCAAGAAATTTTCTACGAAGAACGCTACTCACATTCTAAATTTTCAGAGCAGCCAGACTTCGTAAAATTATCTGAAGCTTATGGCATTAAAGGAATCAGAATTTCATCAGACGAAGAAGCGAAAGAAAAGCTTGAAGAAGCGTTAACGTCTAGAGAGCCTGTTTTCATCGATGTCAATGTAGCGAGAGATGAGAAAGTATTCCCGATGGTAGCGCCGGGGAAAGGACTTCATGAGATGGTGGGGGTGAAACCTTGAAAAGAATTATTGTGTTGACTGTATTAAATCGATCAGGCGTACTGAACAGAATCACAGGCCTTTTTACAAAAAGACATTATAACATTGAAAGCATTACGGTCGGCCATTCTGAGATTCAAGATGTATCACGCATCACGTTCGTCGTCCATGTAGACCAAGAGAAAGACATCGAACAGCTGACAAAACAGCTCAACAAACAAATCGATGTCCTCAAAGTAATTGATATTACAAACCAATCAATCGTTCAGCGAGAGCTGGCTTTGATAAAAGTCGTATCTGCACCAGCATCTAGAATGGAAATCACAGGGGTCATTGAGCCTTTTAGAGCTTCTATTGTCGATGTGAGCAGAGAGAGTGTCGTCATTCAGGTGACAGGTGAGTCTTCAAAAATTGAAGCACTCATTGAATTACTTAAGCCATATGGCATTAAAGAAGTCGCCAGAACTGGCACAACGGCCTTTGCGAGAGATAATCAGCAAAAGCCGCAAACAAATAAAACAATTTCAATTGTCTAAACAAAAGGAGAGAGTCAAATGGTAAAAGTATATTATAACGGTGATATTCAAGAAAACGTATTAAACGGTCAAAAGGTTGCCATCATTGGTTACGGATCACAAGGTCATGCACATGCACTAAACTTAAAAGAAAGCGGCGTAGATGTGATCGTCGGCGTGAGAAAAGGTGGTTCTTATAATAAAGCTCAAGAAGACGGCCATCAAGTGTTCACAGTAAAAGAAGCAGCAGCACAAGCAGATGTTGTGATGGTTTTACTTCCAGACGAACAGCAAAAGAAAGTATATGACGAAGAAATCAAAGATCAATTAGAAGCAGGTAACTCACTTGTATTCGCACACGGATTCAACGTTCATTTCCATCAAATTGTTCCTCCTAGTGACGTAGATGTGTATCTTGTGGCTCCAAAAGGTCCAGGACATCTTGTAAGAAGAACTTATGAGCAAGGCGCTGGTGTACCTGCACTATTTGCCATCTACCAAGATGTATCAGGTCAAGCGAAAGACAAAGCACTTGCTTATGCAAAGGCAATCGGCGGAGCAAGAGCGGGTGTACTTGAAACAACATTTAAAGAAGAAACGGAAACAGATCTATTCGGTGAGCAAGCAGTACTTTGTGGAGGTCTTACTTCATTAGTAAAAGCAGGATTCGAAACGTTAACAGAAGCTGGATATCAGCCAGAGCTTGCATACTTCGAGTGTTTACATGAGCTGAAGCTGATCGTTGACCTAATGTATGAAGAAGGATTAGAAGGCATGAGATATTCAATCTCTGATACGGCACAATGGGGTGACTTCGTATCAGGACCACGCGTTGTTGATGCAAAAGTAAAAGAATCAATGAAAGCAGTCTTGACTGACATCCAAAACGGAACATTTGCAAAAGAATGGATCGTTGAAAACCAAGTGAATCGTCCACGTTTCAATGCGATCAATGCAAGTGAAAGTGAGCACCAAATTGAAATCGTAGGAAGAAAGCTTCGTGAAATGATGCCTTTCGTTAAACAAGGAAAGAAAAAGGAAGCGGTGAGCGTCGGTGCGAAAAATTAATTTTTTTGACACAACACTTCGAGATGGTGAGCAATCACCAGGAGTGAACTTAAATGCACAAGAAAAGCTAATCATTGCAAAGCAGCTTGAGCGCCTTGGGGTAAATATCATTGAAGCGGGTTTTCCCGCTTCATCCCGAGGGGATTTCTTAGGTGTACAAGAAATTGCAAGAACCATCAAAAACTGTTCTGTAGCAGGGCTTGCACGATGTGTGAAGGGTGATATTGATGCTGCATGGGAGGCGCTAAAAGATGGGGCGCAACCAAGAATCCACGTTTTTATTGCAACTTCTGATATTCACCTTAAGCATAAACTAAAGAAAACACGTGAAGAAGTTGTGGAACAGGCTGTTTCAATGGTGAAATACGCAAAAGAACGTTTTCCAGTTGTTCAGTGGTCAGCAGAAGATGCATGCCGTACCGATCTAGCTTTCTTAGCAGAAATTGTAGAAAAGGTCATTGATGCAGGAGCCAGTGTCATTAACTTACCTGATACAGTTGGATACTTGGCGCCAAAAGAGTACGGAAATATCTTTAAATATATGAAGGAACACGTTCCAAATATTGACCGCGTGAATTTGTCAGCACATTGTCATGATGATTTAGGGATGGCG
Organism: Bacillus xiamenensis; assembly: GCF_000300535.1. Lineage (GTDB taxonomy): Bacteria > Bacillota > Bacilli > Bacillales > Bacillaceae > Bacillus > Bacillus xiamenensis. The sequence continues at coordinate 43,781 of NZ_AMSH01000021.1, read as the reverse complement.
GTGGCAAACTCACTTGCCGCGATTGAAAATGGAGCGGATCAAATTGAAACGGCTGTCAACGGGATTGGAGAGCGAGCAGGGAATGCCGCTTTAGAAGAAATTGCAGTGGCTCTTCACATTCGAAAAGATTTTTATCAGGTCGAATCAACGATTCAATTGAATGAAATTAAGCGCACAAGTGATGTAGTGAGCAAATACTCAGGTATGATTGTGCCGCGTAATAAAGCAGTCGTTGGAAACAACGCGTTTGCACATGAATCAGGCATTCACCAAGATGGTTTCCTCAAAGAAAAAACAACCTATGAAATTATTTCTCCAGAGCTTGTAGGTGTCACAACAGATGTGCTTGTCCTTGGTAAACACTCCGGAAGACATGCGTTTAAAGACCGCTTGAAAACACTAGGCTTTAAACTAACTGAAGAAGAAATCAATAAGTTCTTCCAAACATTTAAGAACTTAACAGAGAAGAAGAAAGAAATCACAGATGATGATTTGATCTCTATTATATTAGAAGAAAAAGTAGCAGACCGTAAAATCGGCTATGAATTTGAAAGCCTTCAAGTCCACTATGGGACAGAACAAATGCCAACTGCGACGGTTTCTCTTAAAAACCAAGAAACGCAGGAACTCATTCAAGAAGCAGCTACAGGTGCTGGCAGTGTAGAAGCTGTATACAACACACTCGAGCGCTGTATGGAGGAAAGAATTCATTTGCTAGACTACCGTATTCAATCAAATGGAAAAGGTAGAGACGCGCTAGCGGAGGTATATGTCACTGTTTCAATAGAAGGAAAAGAAACAGCAGGACGCGGTGTAGCGCAAGATGTGCTGGAAGCATCGGCTAAAGCTTACGTCAATGCGGTGAACAGGCATTTAATCTTTAAATCAAATCTCATTGAAATTGAGAAACATCACGCAATCTCATAGGAAAGGAGGAAGGGACTCATGAAAAAGAAAATTGCACTTTTGCCCGGCGATGGAATCGGACCGGAAGTCGTGACATCAGCAGTCGCTGTTTTGCAAGAAACAGCGGCTCAATTTCAACACGAATTTGAATTCGAAACAGCCCTCATTGGCGGTATAGCGATAGATGAAAAAAACCATCCGCTTCCTAAAGAAACAGTAGATGTGTGTAAAAGCGCAGATGCGATTTTATTAGGAGCAGTTGGCGGACCTAAGTGGGATCAAAATCCGCCAGAACTTCGCCCGGAAAAAGGCTTGCTCGCTATTCGTAAACAGCTGGACTTATTTGCAAACATCCGTCCTGTCAAAGTATTTGATAGCTTGAGCGAGGCTTCACCGTTAAAACAGGATCATATTAGCGGAGTAGATTTTGTCATCGTTCGTGAATTAACAGGAGGCCTTTATTTTGGTGAACCTAGCGAGCGCTATACGGATGATGAAGGCAAAGAAGCTGCTGTTGATACGCTTCTTTATACAAAGGAAGAGATTGTCCGTGTATTAAAAGAAGCGTTCGACATGGCGTTAACGAGACGGAAAAAAGTAACGTCTGTGGATAAAGCGAATGTTCTTGCTTCTAGTAAACTATGGCGGGATGCGGTTGAAGAAGTTGCTTCCCAATATCCAGAAGTCGCATATGAGCACATGCTCGTCGATAATGCTGCCATGCAGCTTATTTATAAGCCCGCTCAATTTGATGTCATCGTGACAGAGAATATGTTTGGGGACATTTTAAGTGACGAAGCTTCTATGATTACTGGCTCACTCGGTATGTTGCCATCTGCTAGTTTATCAAGCACCGGACTCCATTTATATGAGCCGATTCATGGTTCAGCACCCGATATTGCGGGGCAAAACGTTGCAAACCCTCTGGCTACCATTTTATCAGCAGCCAGCTTGCTAAGAACATCTTTTGCATTAGAAAAGGAAGCGGCTGCAATCGAAGAAGCCGTCGAAGCCGTTCTTGCCTCTGGCAAACGAACAAAGGACTTAGCAGCAAAAGAGGGAACGTACCAAACGACTGACGAAATTACGACAGCCGTTGTAGACGCACTTAAACAGCGCACGAAAACAACTGTATAAATAGAAATCTTGTTGAATTAGGTAGAGGGAGGAAAAAGGGTTATGCCTCGAACAATCATCGAAAAAATATGGGATCAGCATGTTGTGAAAAACGGCGAGGGAAAACCAGACCTTTTATATATTGATCTGCACTTGGTGCATGAGGTGACGTCACCTCAAGCATTTGAAGGATTAAGACAAAAAGGACGCAAGGTGAGAAGGCCTCAAAACACATTTGCAACGATGGATCACAACATTCCGACTGTGAATCGATTTGTGATCAAAGATGAGATTGCAAAGAAGCAAGTTAGTGCTTTGGAGCGCAACTGTGCTGAATTTGGAGTCCGTCTAGCTGACCTTCACAGTGTAGACCAAGGAATTGTTCATGTCGTTGGACCAGAGCTTGGTTTGACACTTCCGGGGAAAACAATCGTTTGTGGAGATAGTCATACATCCACACACGGCGCATTTGGCGCACTTGCCTTCGGGATCGGTACAAGTGAGGTTGAACATGTACTTTCCACACAAACACTTTGGCAGCAGCGTCCGAAAACACTAGAAATTAGAGTAGACGGAAAGCTTCAAAAAGGGGTAACAGCCAAAGATGTCATTTTAGCAGTCATTGGCGCACATGGCGTGAAGTTCGGTTCAGGCTATGTCATTGAATACACTGGGGAAGTATTCAGAAACATGTCAATGGATGAGCGGATGACCGTTTGTAATATGTCGATTGAAGCAGGTGCAAGAGCAGGATTGATCGCACCTGACGAAGTGACCTTTGAATATTGCCGCGGACGCAAATATGCACCGCAGGGTGAAGATTTCGAAGCAGCCATTAAAGAATGGAAAGAACTAAGAACAGATCCGGGTGCAACCTACGATAAAACCATTGTTTTAGATGGAAATGAGATTTCACCAATGGTGACGTGGGGGATTAACCCAGGAATGGTGCTCCCTGTGGATGCAGCGATTCCAGGACCAGAGGATTTTGCACAAGAAGATGATCAAAAAGAAGCCATGCGTGCTTATGAATACATGGGAGTTCACCCGCATCAGCGTATTGAAGATATTAAGATTGAGCATGTATTTATTGGCTCATGTACGAACTCAAGAATGACTGATTTACGCCAAGCAGCTTCTATGATTGAAGGACAAAAAGTAGCTGATCATGTTAGAGCGATTGTGGTGCCTGGCTCTCAAAGTGTCAAACTGCAAGCAGAAAAAGAAGGTCTTCATGAAATTTTCCTTGAAGCAGGTTTTGAATGGAGAGAATCTGGCTGCAGTATGTGCCTGAGCATGAATAACGATGTGGTGCCAGAAGGCGAACGCTGTGCGTCCACATCAAACCGTAACTTTGAAGGGCGTCAAGGGAAAGGCGCAAGAACACACCTTGTCAGCCCGGCAATGGCTGCAATGGCTGCAATACATGGCCGATTTGTCGATGTCAGGAAGTTTAATCAAGAGAAAACAGTCGTGTAAGGAGTTGTCATAGATGGAGCCTTTAGTCACTCATAAAGGAAAAGCCGCTGTGCTTAACCGTATTAATGTAGATACAGATCAAATTATTCCGAAGCAATTTTTGAAAAGAATCGAACGAACAGGCTATGGCCGATTTGCCTTTTTTGACTGGCGTTATTTAGATGATGGCAGCCTGAATCCAGATTTTGAGCTGAATCAGCCGATTTATGAAGGAGCATCCATTTTGATCGCAGGAGAAAACTTCGGCTGCGGCTCATCAAGGGAACATGCACCTTGGGCACTAGATGATTATGGCTTCAAAATTGTCATTGCGCCATCATTCGCAGATATTTTTCATCAAAACTGCTTTAAAAACGGGATGCTTCCGATTCGTCTTGATTATGATGTGTGGAAAACATTTGCTGCATCATATGAAAACAAAGGATATGAGATGACGGTTGATCTGGAAAAACAACAGATTCAAGACCACGAAGGGAACATGACTCCTTTTGATGTAGATCCTCACTGGAGAGAAATGCTCCTGAATGGCTATGATGAGATTTCATTAACATTGTTACTAGAAGATGAGATTCAGGCATTTGAAGAAAAGCGCAGCAGCTGGCTGCGTGCATAAACAACGAGAAGCTGTCCGCCCGAGGTGAGACAGCTTCTTTTTTTTTCATGAAAACCTCTCGTTACTTGTGTTTACTAACCTTCGTTGGTAAACTGATAAAAAATATGCGCCCGAAAGGAACGTAAGCATGAAACATGACAAGAAGAAAGATAATGTCATTTTGTTTCCTGGTCTGAAAGAAAGACTGATTGAAAAAGGAATGGCAGCATTAAAAGATAAACAGTATCAAGAGGCGCTTCACTTATTTTCTGAAGCGAAATCTTATGATGACGATGAAGAATCCGATATTCACCTCGGTATGGCGATTTGTTTTCTAGAGCTTGGTGAGCTGCAGGATGCAAAGCGTGTGTGTGAAAAGATGTTAAATGAAGGATATGGTCACTACTTCACAGTGCTTCAAGTATATATGACCATCTTAATTCAGCTGAAAGAATACGAGGAAGTCAAACAGACGATTGAGGCTGTACTCGAGGAGAACCACCTTCCAGCAGAAAGTGCGGAGCATTTTTATAAGCTGCTTGAATTTAGCAGAAAGATGATTGAATCGCCGGAAGAGATTTTAGACGAAGACGAGAATGACAGCGGTGAAATCAATATAGATGATATGCTGGAGCGGCCAGAAGAGCAGGTGCAGTTTATCCATTCTTTAAAAGACCGCAATATTACACCGCACATGGGTCTATTAAATACAATTTTACAGAAACCTGACGGAAACCCTTTGGTCAAATCATTGATCTTACAGCTCTTGTCAGACCATGATGTGGCAAAGCCGGTTCATGTGACAAAATTCGGAGACTCTTTAACGCTTGTTCCTTCGGAGGCGGTGAAGCCAGAGCAGATGCCGCTTCTTCAGCAAGTATTGCGTTTGCTGGATGACACACTCGGCAATGAGAATCCAACCCTTTATCAAGGGGTGGAAGAGTTATGGCGCAGACACTTATTTGTGCTTTATCCATTTCTTCCAAAATATACTGATCCAAACCTTTGGGCAGCGTCACTTCATAAAGTCGGCTATGAAATGCATGGGATCGAAATTGACCTTGAAGAATTGCATCTATTGTATGATTTTAACGAACGAGAGCTGAGAGAGGCTTGTACAATGCTGAAAGATATTGAAGAAATTTCTTATTTGTAATTTGTCGATTTAGTTGAAAGACGGACTTGTTATGTTATAATATAATGGTTGTATTTGTGCTTATATCGTGTAGTTGTACGATTCAAATGGTTGAAAGACGATATGTATAATCAAGTCAAATGTTGTATACATAATACCGCTGCTTTAGCGGAGTGCGTGGTTTTTTGATTGGACGAAGTCTTTGTGATGCTTTAGAATGTAACAACGCACAATCTGAATAGATTTTTGGAGGGAAACACACATGTCAGTAAAATGGGAAAAACAAGAAGGTAACGAAGGTGTCTTAACTGTAGAAGTTGACGCTGAAACATTTAACAAAGCACTTGATGATGCATTTAAGAAAGTGGTTAAGCAAGTATCAATTCCTGGATTCCGTAAAGGGAAAGTACCACGTGGTCTTTTCGAGCAGCGTTTTGGAGTAGAATCTCTTTATCAAGATGCATTAGATATTCTTCTTCCAGTTGAATATCCAAAAGCAATCGACGAAGCTGGTATCGAACCAGTTGACCGCCCTGAAATCGATGTTGAGAAAATCGAAAAAGGCGAAAGCTTAATCTTCACTGCAAAAGTAACAGTGAAGCCAGAAGTGAAACTTGGTGACTACAAAGGTCTTAACGTAGAAAAAGACGACACAACAGTCACTGATGAAGATGTACAAGAAGAGTTAAAAGCAATGCAAAACCGTCAAGCTGAGCTTGTTGTCAAAGAAGAAGGCGCAATTGAAAACGGCGATACAGTTGTTCTTGATTTCGAAGGATTCGTTGATGGAGAAGCATTCGAAGGCGGAAAAGCGGAGAACTACTCTCTTGAAGTAGGTTCTGGTTCATTCATCCCTGGTTTCGAAGAGCAATTAGTTGGTCTTGAAGCAGGCGCTGAAAAAGACGTAGAAGTGACATTCCCAGAAGAATACCATGCTGAAGACCTTGCAGGTAAACCAGCTGTATTCAAAGTGAAAATTCATGAAATCAAAGCAAAAGAACTTCCAGCACTTGACGATGAGTTCGCTAAAGATGTTGATGAAGAAGTAGAAACGATTGCTGAATTAACTGAAAAAACGAAGAAACGTCTTGAAGAAGCAAAAGAAAACGAAGCGGAAGGAAAACTTCGTGAAGAGCTAGTTGCGAAAGCTTCTGAAAATGCGGAAGTTGACATCCCACAAGCGATGGTTGACACAGAGCTTGACCGTATGATGAAAGAATTCGAACAACGTCTTCAAATGCAAGGGATGAACCTTGAGCTTTACTTCCAATTCTCTGGACAAGATGAAGAAGCGCTTAAAGAGCAAATGAAAGAAGATGCTGCTAAACGTGTAAAATCTAACCTCACTCTTGAAGCAATTGCTGCTGCCGAAGACTTACAAGTGTCTGACGAAGAAGTGGAAGAAGAACTTTCAAAAATGGCTGAAGCATACAACATGCCAATTGAAAATATCAAACAAGCGATTGGATCTACTGACGCAATGAAAGAAGATCTAAAAGTTCGTAAAGCAATTGATTTTCTTGTAGAAAACCGTTAATATGGTGCATAATAATAAAACAGGGCGCGAGTGACTCGTGCCTTGTTTTGTACAATTTTTGACTTATCATCGCTTCTTTTGGAAACGATAGTGTAAGTCACGCTTTTCTGTCATACATATTTCAATGTGCAGTGTTAGAAACACATCATTACCGTCTTTTAGGAAAGTATGGTAAAATGCATACATACTGGACCCAAAAAGGTAGCTGACTGTTAGCTACAGGCAAGTGAAGAAGAATAAGGGGTGAAAGAATGTTTAAATTCAACGAGGAAAAAGGTCAATTAAAATGCTCGTTTTGCGGAAAAACGCAAGATCAAGTGCGTAAACTGGTCGCAGGACCTGGCGTATATATATGTGATGAATGTATCGAGCTTTGCACGGAAATAGTTGAAGAAGAACTTGGTACAGAGGAAGAAGTTGAATTCAAGGATGTTCCGAAACCTCATGAAATTCGGGAGATTCTTGATGAATATGTCATCGGACAAGAGAAAGCGAAGAAATCCTTAGCTGTAGCGGTTTATAACCATTATAAACGGATCAATTCCAACAGCAAGATTGATGATGTTGAGCTTTCGAAAAGTAACATTTCGATGATTGGACCAACAGGAAGCGGTAAAACATTACTTGCTCAAACGCTTGCTCGCATTTTAAATGTTCCATTTGCGATTGCAGATGCAACGTCACTAACTGAAGCAGGTTATGTTGGTGAAGACGTAGAGAATATCTTACTAAAGCTGATCCAAGCAGCGGATTATGATGTAGAAAAAGCGGAAAAAGGCATTATCTACATCGATGAGATCGATAAAGTAGCAAGAAAATCAGAAAACCCTTCTATCACTCGTGATGTATCTGGGGAAGGTGTACAGCAAGCCCTTTTGAAAATTCTAGAAGGAACGGTCGCTAGTGTACCGCCTCAAGGTGGTCGTAAGCACCCTCATCAAGAATTCATTCAAATTGATACAACAAATATCCTCTTTATTTGTGGTGGAGCCTTTGATGGTATTGAGCAAATCATCAAACGCCGCCTAGGGCAAAAAGTCATTGGATTCGGTGCAGAAAATAAAGTCGAAGACCTTGAAAAAGAAGTTCTTCTATCAAAAGTATTGCCAGAAGACTTGCTTCGCTTCGGTTTAATTCCAGAATTCATCGGCCGTCTGCCGGTGATTGCAAGCCTAGAGCCGTTAGATGAAAAAGCACTTGTAGAAATCTTGACGAAGCCTAAAAATGCGCTAGTCAAACAGTATACAAAAATGCTTGAGCTTGACGATGTAGAGCTTGTATTCGAAGAGGATGCTCTTAGCGAAATTGCGAAAAAAGCAATTGAGCGTAAAACGGGTGCTCGTGGTCTTCGCTCCATCATTGAAGGCATCATGCTTGATGTGATGTTTGACCTTCCATCTCGTGATGATATTGAAAAATGTGTCATCACTGGTGCAACGGTTGCTGATGGTGAGCCACCGCGTCTTGTGTTAAAAGACGGTACAGTTGTGAATAAAGATACAAAAACATCGGCGTAAGCCAATGGATCACTCCTGAATCTTTTGATTCAGGAGTTTTTTATTTATCGTGGAAGTTGTGTTTATTCCGTCCAGCTCTAGGAAATACTAGCAGACAGAAACCAATACATACAATAGATGAAGGAGGGAGCACCGATTGAGCTGGACAGGAATCGTATTATTCATACAGTTGTTCTTTGGTATCGTCATCGGGCTGTACTTTTGGAACTTACTGCGAAATCAACGCACACAAAAGGTGACGATTGACAAAGAATCAAAGAAGGAAATGGAAGCACTTAGAAAGATGAGATCAATTAAGCTGAGTGAGCCTTTATCAGAGAGAGTCCGGCCAAAGGGGTTTCAAGATATTGTAGGACAAGAAGACGGCATTCGTGCACTCAAAGCCGCCCTCTGCGGACCGAACCCGCAGCATGTCATCGTCTACGGACCGCCTGGCGTTGGAAAAACAGCTGCTGCTCGTCTTGTCATGGAAGAGGCGAAGCGCCATGCTGACTCGCCATTTAAAAAAGATGCAGTGTTTGTAGAGCTTGATGCCACAACCGCAAGATTTGATGAACGAGGCATCGCAGACCCCTTAATCGGTTCTGTGCATGACCCGATTTATCAAGGAGCAGGGGCAATGGGACAGGCAGGCATTCCGCAGCCTAAACAAGGAGCGGTCACACACGCTCATGGCGGGGTTCTCTTTATTGATGAAATTGGAGAACTGCATCCGATTCAAATGAACAAAATGCTCAAAGTGCTTGAGGATCGAAAAGTGTTTTTAGACAGTGCCTATTACAGTGAGGAAAATACGCAAATCCCAAATCACATTCATGATATTTTCCAAAATGGACTGCCGGCTGATTTTCGATTGATTGGTGCTACGACAAGAACACCGGATGAAATTCCACCAGCGATTCGGTCGAGGTGTTTGGAAATTTTCTTTAAGGACCTCGATCAGCACGAGCTCAAAATAGTCGCAGCGAAAGCTGTCCAAAAAATACAAAAGGAATTAAGTGATGAAGGCTTGAACCTGTTAACGTCTTATGTAAAAAATGGGCGTGAAGCGGTCAATATGGTGCAGATCGCAGCTGGTATGGCTGTCACTGAAAACCGAAAAGACATTACGATCGCTGATATAGAGTGGGTGATTCATTCAAGCCAGCTGACACCAAGATATGAACAAAAAGTACCGGAAAAGCCAAAGGTAGGAGTCGTAAATGGTCTTGCCGTTTATGGACCGAACAGCGGCGCTTTGCTTGAAATTGAAGTGAACATATGTAAAGCGCTTGAAAAAGGCAGTATCAATATTACGGGCATTGCAGAAGAAGAAAGCATTGGCAATCAGTCTAAGTCCATCAGACGGAAAAGTATGGCGAAAGGCTCTGTTGAAAATGTATTAACCGTGCTGAGAAACTTAGGCATACGGACAAATGAATATGATATCCATATTAACTTTCCAGCCGGTGCTCCGATTGATGGCCCGTCTGCCGGAATTGCGATGGCCACAGCGATTTTCTCAGCCATTCATCAGATTCCAATTAATCATCTGACAGCGATGACCGGTGAGATTGGATTGCAGGGCCAGGTAAAACCGATCGGCGGTGTGATACCGAAAATTAAGGCAGCTAAACAAGCTGGTGTTCAAACAGTGATCATCCCTTATGACAACCAGCAGTCGATTCTAAAAGAGATTGAAGGGGTTACGATTGTGCCTGTGAAGCACTTCCAAGAGGTGCTGGATCATTGTTTGATCAATCCGCCAGATGAGAAGAAAGACGGACTAGAAGAAGAAATGAAAAGAAAATCTGTTTAATCCCCATCTCATATGGGGATTTTTTAGTGAAATAGATCTTTTTTTCTTTTTCAGGATAAAAAGAAAGGGTATACTACGGTAAGATCATCATTTCTCAAGTCTTTTACATTGTACAAGACTGAAACAGGTATATTATAATGATTCATACTAGTGACGGAGGTGTCTATCAACATGGCAGATGAAATCAAAAAGAATGTTCCGCTCCTTCCATTGCGAGGTTTGCTTGTTTATCCAACAATGGTCTTGCATTTGGACGTTGGACGCGAGAAGTCTGTTCAAGCATTAGAACAGGCCATGATGAACGATCATATGATTTTTCTAGCAACACAGCGGGAAATTTCAATAGATGAACCAGGTGAAGAGGAAATTTTTAAAGTCGGCACCTACACAAAAATTAAACAAATGCTGAAACTGCCAAATGGAACGATTCGTGTACTTGTTGAAGGTTTAAACCGAGCACAGATCGAATCGTACGTGGAGCTGGAGGACTATACGTCAGTCGATATTAAAGAGCTGGCAGAAGAAGAATTAAAGGACGCAGAAGCAGAAGCACTCATGCGCACGTTGTTAGATCACTTTGATCAGTACATAAAAATTTCTAAAAAAATCTCAGCTGAAACATATGCAACGGTAACGGATATTGAGGAACCTGGCAGAATGGCAGATATCGTCGCTTCTCACCTGCCGCTCAAATTAAAAGACAAACAAGAAGTGCTGGAAACAGTCGATGTCAAAAAGCGGCTGAATCGGGTGATTAGCCTGATCCACAATGAAAAAGAAGTGCTGGAGATTGAAAAGAAAATCGGACAGCGCGTCAAACGTTCAATGGAACGAACGCAAAAAGAATATTATTTGCGTGAACAAATGAAAGCCATCCAAAAGGAACTTGGAGACAAAGAAGGAAAAACAGGCGAAGTCAGTTCATTAATGGCTAAAATTGAAGAGTCCAGCATGCCGGATTCTGTTCGTGAAACGGCATTAAAAGAACTGAATCGTTATGAAAAAATTCCATCAAGCTCTGCTGAGAGCTCTGTCATTCGAAATTATATTGATTGGCTGATCAATCTGCCTTGGGGCATCTATACAGAAGATCGTCTAGACTTAAAGCTGGCAAGTGAAATTTTAGATGAAGAGCATCATGGGCTTGAAAAAGTTAAAGAACGTGTGCTTGAATATCTTGCTGTACAGAAGCTGACAAATTCATTAAAGGGACCGATTCTTTGCCTCGCTGGACCTCCAGGAGTAGGGAAGACGTCACTGGCAAAATCCATTGCAAAATCACTGGATCGAAAGTTTATCCGTATCTCACTTGGCGGTGTACGTGATGAATCTGAAATTCGTGGTCATCGAAGAACTTATGTAGGTGCGATGCCGGGCCGTATTATTCGCGGGATGAGCAAGGCTGGCACGATGAATCCGGTATTTCTTTTAGATGAAATCGATAAGATGTCTTCTGACTTTAGAGGCGACCCTTCATCTGCAATGCTCGAAGTGTTAGATCCAGAGCAAAATCATAACTTTAGCGATCATTATATTGAAGAGACATTTGATTTGTCTCAAGTGTTATTTATCGCAACTGCCAACAATTTAGCAACCATTCCTGGTCCACTTCGTGATAGAATGGAGATTATCACGATTGCAGGATATACGGAAGTTGAAAAAGCAGAAATTGTGAAAGATCACCTTCTGCCGAAGCAGCTAAAGGAGCACGGATTAAAGAAAGGGAACTTACAGCTTCGTGAAGCAGCGATTTACGATATCATTCGCTATTACACAAGAGAAGCAGGAGTCCGCGGGTTAGAGCGTCAGCTGGCGGCAATTTGCCGAAAAGCGGCAAAAGCGATTGTGGCTGAAGACCGTAAGCGTATCACAGTGACGGAAAAGAATTTATCTGAATATCTCGGAAAAAGACTTTACCGTTATGGTCAAGCTGAAACGACAGATCAGGTGGGCGTTGTCACAGGACTTGCGTATACCTCAGTAGGTGGAGATACCTTATCCATTGAAGTCTCACTCTCGCCAGGTAAAGGCAAGCTTTTGCTCACTGGTAAGCTTGGTGATGTCATGAGAGAATCTGCGCAGGCGGCATTCAGTTATATCCGTTCAAAAGCAGATGACCTAAACATTGATCCTCATTTTAATGAAAAGCATGATATTCATATCCATGTTCCAGAGGGTGCGGTTCCAAAGGACGGGCCATCAGCTGGTATTACCATTGCGACCGCTCTTGTATCAGCACTCACAGGACGTCCTGTATCAAGAGATGTTGGTATGACAGGAGAGATTACGTTAAGAGGAAGAGTGCTTCCAATTGGCGGATTAAAAGAAAAAGCATTAGGCGCACATCGTGCAGGACTGAAAACGATTATTCTTCCAAAGGACAATGAGAAGGATATTGATGATATTCCTGAAAGTGTGAGAGAAGGACTGACCTTTATTCCGGTCTCACATGTAGATGAGGTGCTTGAGAAAGCGTTAGTAGGAGAGGGAAGATGAAAGTAACAAAATCAGATATCGTCATTAGTGCGGTGAAACCAGAGCAGTACCCAAGCGGGGGACTGCCAGAGATCGCTCTTGCTGGACGATCAAATGTTGGAAAGTCATCGTTCATTAACTCATTGATTAACCGTAAAAACTTAGCACGTACGTCTTCTAAACCAGGGAAGACCCAAACGCTTAATTTCTACATTATTAATGATATGCTCCATTTTGTGGACGTACCAGGCTACGGCTTTGCCAAAGTATCAAAAACAGAGCGAGAAGCTTGGGGCAGAATGATCGAAACGTATATTACGATGCGTGAAGAATTAAAAGCAGTCGTCCAAATTGTGGACCTGCGTCATAAGCCATCAGTAGATGATGTGAACATGTATGAATTCCTTAAATATTACGGGGTTCCTGTCATCGTCATTGCGACAAAGGCGGATAAAATTCCAAAAGGCAAATGGGAAAAACATGCGAAGGTCGTCAAGCAGACACTCGATATTGACCCATCAGATGAATTAATCCTATTCTCTTCTGAAACAAAAAAGGGAAAAGAGGAAGCCTGGAATGCGATCCTTGCGAAGGTGAACAGCTAAGAAGTCTATAAAAAGTTGTAAGAAAACATTTGTTTTCTTACAGCTTTTTTTCATATGTCGAGAAAAAACGTAGAACTTGAATGATTCGTTTTTGTTTCTAGAAATACTCAAATGGTTGCGTGCTGAAAATTAATTAAAAAGATACAACATGTCAATTAAATACCATATTTACAAATAAAAGTAATTTTGATAATATGAATTTGAAAATATTTCAGATAGGAGTGGTCATAATGAAATTAAAAGCAAGAACTTGTTATCATTACTCACTAAATGAAATGAAGGAAAGGCAATCAAAACTGAAGGCGAGAACGTGCTATAATTACTCGCTCAATGAAATGAAAGAAATGCAAAAGGAATTAAAGAAAAAATAAGAGAGAATATGATGAGAAACAGAGGTTTTTTAAAATCTCTGTTTCTTAACACTTAAATAAGGAATAGTGTACATGAACATTCGGAACGTGAATACATTTGTCTATTTGGATACTATGATCGTTTTCATAGGGGCATTAGTTTGGACTGGACTGCCTCTTTATTTTTTTGAAATGACTGGTTCATATTTTTATTCAGGCAGTATGTATCTGGTTGGTGGCTTTTCGTTTATTTTAAGTAATATTGTGAGCAATTATTTATTTAAAGTCTTATCTAGATACACGGCAAAATTTTTCGTCATTACGTTGTCCACCTTAACCATTGCTTCGTTTTTTGCTTTAAACAATCAATTATTTAATCTCATGTTTTTCTTAATGCTTGCTTTTCAATTTTTTATAAATGGCTTATCGTTTATTTTAGAATCAGGTTTTAACATGTATTTATCCAATCAACCCCACAAAGATATTGCATACCGAAATATGTTTTTGCTTTCAGCTAAAACAATTGGTTTCTTTAGTGGGCCCATTTTGTTTATATTCTTTGGAGCGGAAATGTATCTTTTTTTTCTGGTCTTCTTTATTGGTTTGTTGGTGTATGAGTGTTTATATCCAATTGTTGCCCAGTTGAAAATCGAAAGTCTATCTTTTGCGAATGTTGGAATATTCAAAAAAACACCAAAGAATTATTTGTTCATCATGCTTATTGATGGGATGTTTTTACCTATTGTAATGAATTACTCGTTTATTATTCTGAAAGAAACGTTTTCTGCAAGTGATTTCACTGTATCGTTATTTTGGCTAATTGGCGGGGGATCGGTTTTACTAGGAAATCTATTGATCCGAAGAATGGATATAAAAAAAATCCATTCGAAGATCTATTTTATAACAATATATCTCATGTTTGGGTTAATTCTAATGATTTTAGCGCCCAATAGTTCGTTGTTTTTAATTGGTTTTTTTATTTTGACACTCATTAACCCGCTGTTTATGAGTTTAATCAAATCATCTTTTTTAGTTTTTTTTGAGCCTCACTATAGAAGTGTAGCGCTCGCAGGTATGAATACATTGAATCAGTTAGGAACGATATTGATTATTACAGTGATTACATTCATGCTGGAAAGCTCAAAATTTTTCAATATTCATGACATCATGCCATTATGTCTTTGTATAGGGATCATTCGATTTTTGATTCTAAAAAATATTTTAAAAAGGGGAATTCAATGAATGGATAAAGTGGATTATCCTGACTTTTCGGTGGACTTAGTAGAAGCGTGTTTGAAGTTTGGTCACTATTTTGAAGGAATGAGCAAAGAGAATGTCACTCGATTAGTAGATCAATACAAAAAATTTTGGTTTATGATAAAAAAATATCCTGATCGTTCTTTTGCCCCAAATACTGAAATTGATGAGGTTTGGCATTTACATATGCTATTACCGCAAAACTATTACTACGATTGTATGTCGTATTTCGGCATTATTTTAGCCCATGATGCTGGATTTGGGAACCAAGCTGATGAAGTTGATATATTAAATGAAATGTTTGATAGCGGGAATGATTTGTGGGAAAAAGAATTTGGTTTTAGATTGCCTGACGAAAATGAGCTTGAGAGGAAAACGTAAAATTGAGACTAATTGTTTGGCATCGACACTCATATCATTTTGACATGAGGAAAGAAAAACAAAACCGTCTTACCTGCAAAAATGTTGCTACACAAGCAACTGCAGATAAGGCGGTTATTGTCGTCTATCATCAATGAAACTGTTCTCTTAAGATGTGATTACAAACATTTATACAACAACCAATTGATGGCTTATTAAACATTTTGATTGTATAAGTTATTTCCTTTTTAAAAATAATAAGAGGAGACTGATGGCAATCAGTACATATGGCCAGTACAATTCAAAACCGGAAGTAGGGATCGAGAGCGTGCTCAGCTGTTTTGTAATTTGCTGAAAGAAATAAAGGAACAGGCCAAGTGCAATGAGAACTAGACTTTCGATACGATATTCCTTTTTCTGAGATGATTTCATGAAAAGCGCAAGGCCGACGATGAACACAATCATTGTAAATGTGTCTGGCCAGTGGTCCAATTTTGGCTGAAGGATAAAGTGTAGCGCAAGGCCCGTCATGAGCATACCGATAAACACATGAGAGGTTTCCTGCTCCTTCTTTCCTTGGTATAAGAAAGCAAGGCCAAAAAGCAGTACAAGTGTATACCATTTCTCCTGGTCTTTCCAAATGTCAAATTGACCTCCTGAGAGAATGGCATATAGCGCTACAGCCAGCAATGTGAGCGGCAGCAAAATGGATTTCTTCTTCAAAGATGTCACCTTCTTTTAAGCAGATCATTTGTTCACACTCGCCAAATCTGATAAATTGCTTGAAGTGATGATATGGCATCTGATGTCGAACATTTTTCTACTATATCACAACATTTTTGAAATCTGTTCACAATTTTTATCCAGTTAAAAATGAATATATGTTATAATCATTATAAATAATAAATTCTATATTGTAATTATTATAAATTAGACAGGGCGTTGGGGGTGCAAGCTGAAGTTATGCATATTCTTGTTGTGGGTTTAGATTATAAAACAGCCCCTGTTGAGATACGGGAACAGCTAAGCTTTGAACCGAGCGAGCTCGGAACAGCGATGTCCAAGCTTAAAGAAGAAAAAAGCATTCTAGAGAATATCGTCATCTCAACATGTAATCGAACAGAGATCTACGCAGTAGTAGATCAGCTTCATACTGGTCGGTTTTATATAAAAAGATTTTTAGCAGATTGGTTCGGTTTAGAAAAAGAAGATGTATCTCCGTATTTGAAGTTTTATGAAAACGATGGTGCGGTTGAGCATTTATTCCGTGTGGCCTGCGGACTTGATTCCATGGTCATTGGTGAAACACAAATACTCGGTCAAGTGCGATCCAGCTTTAAACTAGCTCAAGAGGAGAAAACCATTGGTACCGTTTTCAATTATTTATTTAAGCAGGCGGTCACCGTGGCGAAGCGCTCTCATGCGGAAACAGATATTGCATCTAATGCTGTATCTGTCAGCTATGCGGCAGTGGAACTTGCGAAAAAAATCTTTGGACGTCTTTCTGATAAGCATGTCCTTATTCTTGGTGCGGGTAAAATGGGCGAGCTTGCGGCGCAAAACCTTCAAGGTCAAGGAATTGGTCATGTGACGGTCATCAACCGAACGTATGAGAAGGCAAAAGAACTGGCCGGCCGTTTTTCAGGAGAGCCTAAGAGTTTAAACCAATTAGAAAAGACATTATCTGAAGCGGACATTTTAATTAGCTCAACAGGTGCTAAGCAATTTGTCATTACAAAAGAAATGGTCGAAAATGCGAACAAACAGCGCAAAGGCAGACCGCTATTTATGGTAGATATTGCAGTGCCCCGTGATTTAGATCCAGCCATTTCTGAAGTAGAAGGTGCTTTTTTGTATGACATTGATGACCTAGAAGGCATTGTGGCAGCTAACTTAAAAGAACGCCGTGCGGTGGCTGAGCAGGTGGAGCTCCTCATTGAAGCTGAAATTGTAGAATTTAAGCAATGGCTCAATACGCTCGGAGTGGTTCCAGTCATTTCTGCTTTAAGAGAAAAAGCACTCTCGATTCAAGCAGACACGATGCAAAGCATTGAACGAAAGCTTCCAAACCTTACAAATCGTGAAATGAAGCTGTTAAATAAGCATACGAAAAGCATCATCAATCAAATGCTGAAAGATCCTATTTTAAAGGCAAAAGAAATTGCCGGGGAACCGAATGCAGAGGAAAAGCTTTTACTCTTTAAAGAAATCTTTGATTTACAGGTTGAAGATGAAGAACAAAAGGTAGAGCCGATGCAGGTGGATCAAGGGTCATTTCAGCTGTTCAAATCAAATATGGCACAAGGCTTTGCTACAGTTGCCAGTGAGTGATTAGGCGATGATGGAATCCATTGTAGCGAGACTAGGCGAAGCGACGACCTTGATTTATGCACTCAGTGTCTTGTTCTATTTCATAGATTTTCTTCAACACAACCGGAAGGCTGGAAAAATGGCTTTCTGGTTGCTTTCTATTGTCTGGCTGCTGCAAACAGTCTACATGTTTTATATTATGATGGAAACAGACCGATTCCCTGTGTTGAATGTAGCAGAGGGGTTATATTTTTATACATGGGTGCTTGTGACACTGTCACTCGTTCTCACAAAAGTATTACGCGTTGAATTTATTGTCTTTTTTACAAATGTGATTGGTTTTTCCATGATGGCGATTCACACCTTTACACCATCTGATCTCCATTCTGCGGAATTGACGGGGAGACTGACGAGTGAGCTGCTTGTCATTCATATTACGATGGCCATTTTATCGTACGGTGCCTTTTCACTTTCATTTGCTTTTTCACTTCTTTATCTCTTTCAATACCGTTTGCTGAAAAAGAAAAAATGGGGAAAATGGCTTCTAAGAATTGAAGACCTATCAAAGCTTGATCATATGGCGTACGTATTAAATATAATTGGCGTACCCATGCTCCTGCTTAGTTTAATTCTTGGTATTATATGGGCATATATTTCGTATGATACGTTGTACTGGACAGATGCCAAGGTGCTTGGTTCGTTTATTATGCTGTTTTTATACGGCTTTTACTTATACATTAGATTGGTGAGGAATATGCAGGGCAAAATCGTGGCACGCTGGAATGTCGCTTCATTCCTTGTGCTGATGATCAATTATTTTCTGCTTGGGAGCTTATCAACCTTTCATTGGTTTCAATAATGATGAGTCTTAAGGGCATTGTCGGGAGGAAGACGTAATGCGTACAATTAAAGTAGGTTCTAGACGAAGTAAGCTTGCGATTACACAAACAAAATGGGTCATCCAAAAGCTGTCTGAACTAACCCTTTCTTATTCTTTTGAAATAAAAGAGATTGTCACAAAGGGTGATCAAATTTTAGATGTGACTTTATCGAAGGTTGGCGGAAAAGGGCTATTTGTCAAAGAGATTGAACAAGCCATGCTGAATCATGACATCGACATGGCGGTTCACAGCATGAAAGATATGCCGGCCGCTCTTCCAGAAGGTTTAGTCATTGGCTGTATTCCTGAGCGTGAGGATGTGCGGGATGCACTGATTTCAAAGGGGCATCTTCGCCTTCATGAACTGCCAAAGGGAGCCATTGTGGGAACGAGCAGCTTGCGGCGCAGTGCACAGCTTCTTCAGGAGCGACCAGATCTTGAGATTAAATGGATTCGAGGAAACATTGATACCAGACTTGAAAAACTGAAAAATGAAGAATATGATGCCATTATTCTAGCAGCCGCCGGTCTGTCTAGAATGGGCTGGAGCAAAGAAGTCGTGTCGGAATTTTTATCTCCTGACACCTGTCTGCCAGCTGTTGGGCAAGGTGCATTGTCTATTGAATGCCGCGGAAATGATAAAGAGCTCTTGCAGCTTTTAGCTCAATTCACGCATGAGTATACGGAGAAAACAGTCCTTGCTGAACGAGCCTTTCTTAAACAAATGGACGGAAGCTGTCAAGTGCCGATCGCTGGTTACGCTACGATGAATGAGCGTGATGAAATTGAACTGACGGGTCTTGTGGCATCAGCTGATGGCCATACGATCATTCGAGAAACTGTGACGGGTACTGACCCTGAGGCAATTGGTACAGCGTGTGCGAAACAGATGGCTAATAAGGGAGCAAAGGATTTGATCGACAAGGTGAAAAAGGATCTGTCCTCCCAATGACAAGAGCCAAATCGCTTTACGGACAGACGGTGCTTGTCACTCGAAATGAACGTCAAGCGGGCGTGTTTCGGCAGAAAATTGAAGCGCTGAACGGCCGTGCTGTATTAACCTCTCTAATTAGGTTTGAGCCAACGCTCACAAAAGAAAAAGCGGAGGCATTTTTACAAGACTTAAAAGCCAGTCATTGGCTTGTGTTCACGAGTGTGAATGGTGCGTCGTTTTTTCTCAATTATATAGAGGAGCATCGTTTACATCAAAGCTTATCCCACTTGAAAGTGGCGGCTGTAGGTGAAAAAACATCTGCCTATCTTAAGCAGCATGGATTTAAGGTGGATGTCGTTCCAGAACAATTTATAGCAGAAGAGCTGGCAGATGCCTTAATTGAACATGTTCAGCCAAAAGAGCGTGTTTTTGTAGCGAAAGGTCGCCTGTCACGAGATGTGGTGAAGAAAACGCTCGTTCCGCTTGGTATTGAAGTGAAAGAATGGATTTTATATGAAACAGTGAAGGATGAGGACGGAATTGCGGCTCTCAAGTCGGCCATGATGGAGCAATCATTTGATTTTATTACATTTACAAGCTCATCTACTGTTCATTCTTTTATGCATGCCATGGAAGCGGATGTAGCAAGGTTAGCAGCATCTGACACATGTTTTGTGACCATTGGTCCTCTTACAAAAGAGGCACTGCTTCAATACGGGATTTCCTCTGAAACCCCAGATACTTATACGATAGACGGGATGCTTGATTTGATGTGCCGTTTATCTGAAAGGAAGTTGAATCATTGATGAAATTTAACAGACACCGTAGATTGCGTACAAGCGCAGGAATGAGAGAGCTAGTCAGAGAAACCTTTTTAAGACCATCTGATTTCATTTACCCTATCTTTTTTGTTGAGGGAGAAAATGTCCGGAAAGAAGTACCTTCGATGCCGGGTGTCTATCACATTTCAGTTGATCTTGTGAAAGAAGAAGTTCAAGAGCTTGTGAATCTTGGCATTCAATCCATCATTGTATTTGGAGTACCAGACCATAAAGACCATGTAGGCAGTGAAGCATATCACGATCATGGCATTGTTCAAAGAGCAACGCTTGAGATTAAAAAGCATTTCCCAGAGCTTGTTGTCATTGCAGACACTTGCTTATGCCAATATACCGATCATGGACACTGTGGAATTGTTGAAGATGGTGAAATCTTAAATGATGAATCGCTTCAGCTTTTAGCAAAAACAGCAGTTAGCCAAGCGCGTGCAGGTGCAGATATCATTGCACCATCAAACATGATGGACGGCTTTGTTATCGCAATCCGTGAGGCACTTGATGAAGCTGGTTTTGTTCATGTGCCTGTGATGTCATATGCTGTGAAATATGCAAGTGCTTTTTACGGTCCGTTTCGTGATGCGGCGCATAGTACACCGCAGTTTGGAGATCGTAAAACGTATCAAATGGACCCTGCAAACCGTTTAGAGGCGCTAAGAGAGGCGCAATCTGACGTAGAAGAGGGGGCTGACTTCCTCATCGTCAAGCCATCCCTTTCTTATTTAGATATTATGCGTGATGTGAAAAATGAATTTACACTTCCTGTTGTCGCTTACAATGTGAGCGGAGAGTACGCAATGGTGAAAGCCGCTGCTCAAAATGGCTGGATTTCTGAAAAAGAGCTTGTCCTTGAAATGCTGACAAGCATGAAACGTGCAGGTGCAGAATTAATCATTACGTATCACGCAAAAGATGCGGCAAAATGGCTCTCAGAATAAAGAACGGATAGACAGGAGGACGTTGAAATGGGACGTAGCTATGAAAAATCGAAGCAAGCATTTGAAGAAGCGCAGCACTTAATGCCTGGTGGTGTGAACAGCCCTGTGCGTGCATTTAAATCAGTCAACACAGACCCGATTTTTATGGAACGAGGAAAAGGCGCAAAGATATACGATATTGACGGAAATGAATACATTGATTATGTCTTATCGTGGGGCCCGCTTATTTTAGGACATACGAATGACCGTGTGGTTGAAAGCATACAGCGAGTAGCTGAACATGGTACAAGCTTCGGTGCTTCTACTTTAGTTGAAAATGAATTAGCTAAGCTTGTATCAGAACGAGTTCCTTCTATTGAGGTCATTCGCATGGTCAGCTCTGGAACAGAGGCGACCATGAGTGCACTTCGTCTAGCGCGCGGCTTTACAGGCAGAAATAAAATTGTGAAATTTGAGGGCTGCTATCATGGACATGGTGATTCTTTACTCATTAAAGCGGGATCAGGTGTAGCAACGCTTGGTCTTCCAGATAGTCCTGGTGTCCCTGAAGGTGTTGCAAGCAATACGATCACCGTTCCATACAATGATTTAGAAAGCATCAAAGTCGCTTTCCAGGAATTTGGTGACGACATTGCAGGTGTCATTGTAGAACCAGTTGCAGGAAATATGGGGGTTGTTCCTCCGCAAGAAGGTTTCTTGCAAGGCTTAAGAGACATCACAGAGCAATACGGCTCTTTACTCATTTTTGATGAGGTGATGACAGGCTTCCGTGTGGATTATCACTGCGCGCAAGGCTATTTTGGCATTACGCCTGATCTGACATGTCTTGGCAAAGTGATCGGAGGCGGTCTGCCAGTCGGCGCTTATGGAGGAAGAGCGGATATTATGAGACAAATTGCACCAAGCGGACCGATCTATCAAGCAGGAACGTTATCGGGTAACCCGCTTGCCATGACAGCAGGTTTAGAAACATTAAAACAGCTGACACCTGAGTCTTATGAAGAATTTAGACGAAAAGGGGATCGGCTGGAAGAAGGCATTTCAAAAGCGGCGAAAGCAAATGGAATTCCATTAACGTTTAACCGTGCTGGTTCCATGATTGGATTCTTCTTTACGAACGAGCAGGTCGTGAATTACGACACAGCGAAAACAGCAGACCTCGCTTTATTCGCTGAATTTTACAAGGAAATGGCTGATCATGGCATCTTCCTTCCACCTTCTCAATTCGAAGGGCTGTTCCTATCAACTGCTCATACGGATGAAGACATTGACTATACGATTGAGACAGTGGAAAAGGTATTTCAAAAATTACGTCGATAAACATATCGGCTTAGATTGTTGACAAAGGGCTAAAATGAACTTTATTTTAGCCCTTTGTCTTTTTTTTTCAGCGTGATAGAAAACCTTTGAAGTCTAGGAAGGGAGAGCACTGGAGCGCAGACCTGACAACGAATGCGAGGGTTTGTCTACACGATGAAGCCGGTATGGAGACATATCGGCTTTTTGCTTTACGTAAAACCAATCATATTTTCGCTGCCTCCTACATACATCTGTATTGACATCTAATTTTATTTTGAAGGATTAGATGAAAGGAGGACACCGACTTGTCTCAAAACAATCGATTACAGTTTTCGGTAGAAGAGTCCATTTATTTTAAAAACGGACAGGAAGTCAGTGAGCTGCTGTCAATTTCTCTCGATCCTGACATTCTCGTTCAAGAAGTGAATGATTATGTTTCCATTAGAGGTTCACTCGAGCTAACAGGAGAATACAACATAAATCAAGAGGAGCTAATGGGTGAATCCAGTTCCTATGCATCATACAGGCAAGCTGATGAGGTAAAGGTTAGAGAGGACGGAACGGCGGAGCTGCTGCATCAATTTCCGGTAGATATCACCATTCCTAAGAACAAAATTAGTCATTTAAATGATGTATTTGTGTTTATTGATGCGTTTGATTACCAGCTGACAGAAAGCCGTTTGCTCACCATTCAGGCTGATCTAGCGATTGAGGGCTTATTAGATGAAGGAACGCCCGAACCGGTTGTAGATGAGCCGTATGAATTTGTTCATCGTTCTGAAGAGGAATATGGCGATGTCACCTATGAATATCAGGCGCAGCCAGAATATGAAGAGCAAGAAGTGCTACAAGGCGATGAGCGTGAGGAAGATGAAGAAAAGCAGGCTGTGCGGCAACATGATGTACGAACTGAAGAAGAAATAGACATAGAGACGGTGATGGTGGAAGAAGCAGAAGAGGAAGAATATGAGGAGCAAGAAGAAGCAGTGGCACTCGGATATCGCTCCTTCCCGGAAGCTCAGGTGCAGGAGCCGCCATTTTTTGAACCGCCTAAGCTATTAGAAGAAGAGGAACGGGATGATACGTTCTTTGAGGTGGAAGTGAGGAAAGATCCTGAAGCGGAGGGACATGAGGAAGAACCACCGCCAGCTTATCCAGCATTTGAATCACCTGCGTATCAGATGGAACAAGCGCAGGAGGAGCGGGATGACAATTATCAATTCGAACGATTATATGAACGGGAAGCGCCAAAGGTGTATGAGTCAGCTCAAAAAGCGGAGGAGCATGAAGATGACGTGAGAGAAACGTCTGGCAGTGAGAATTCTCTTTATTTAACGAAGCTGTTCGCTAAGCAGGAGGAGGAAGATTTTTCTCGCATGAAAATATGTATAGTTCAGCAAGAAGATACGGTCGATCGTATTTGTGAACGATATCAGTTGAATGTGCAGCAGCTCCTTCGAACGAACTCGTTATCGATTGATGCGGATCTTGAGGAAGGGCAGATTCTTTATATACCAGAATATCAAAAAAGCAATGCATAAGAAGCGATGATCGACCGAGAAAATGTGGTGAGTGAACGTGGATGAAATCCAATCTGTTCTATATGAATACGGGCTTGAGGCTGAATATATGGAACCTGTCAGTTCAGCAGTCGTCAAAGTGTATACAAAGCAGGGCGTATTTGCACTAAAGCGAGTCAAACCTCATCGGCATATGCAGTTTACAGAGCAAATGCTTGAATTAGAATCAAAGGGCTATCGCTCCTTTGTGCCGATTTATCGCACGAAGAGCGGTTCCTTTTTCTCAAGTCATCGAGATAGCCAGTATGCCTATTACCTCATGCCATGGCTGACGAATGAAAAGAGAGAAGAGCAGGACGATAAGCATGAATATTTATTTCAAGAGATTGCAAGACTTCATAAACGAACTGAAGTGATGATGGACATCACAGAGCAAGAAATAGAAGCTCACTACACACAAATAAAAAGCAAATGGGAAGCAGAGAAAGACATGTATGAACGATTTATAGAGCGGGCAGAACAAACATGGTATATGTCGCCATTTGAACTGGCTGCTGCTATGTATTTTTCAGAAGCGATGTCTGCAAGTGAATTCGCGCTTGAGCGCTTAGAGGATTGGCACGAGGAAATGAAAGATCAAGAGACGACACGTATTGTGTTAAATCATGGGCAATTGTCGGTCCATCACTTTTTGTACAATGATGTAGGCACAGGACATTTCACCAATTTTGAGCGGTCCAAAAAGGCTGCCCCCATTTACGATCTTCTGACCTTTTACTTCCGAACCTTTAAAACCTATCCTACTCCTTGTCCTGAATGTACTTCCTTATTTTATACGTATCAAAAGGGGAATCCGCTTCGGGAGGAAGAGCTTCATTTGTTCCTAAGTTACCTCGCTTACCCGCAGGGCCTGTTTGATACGGTGAAAGCCTATGAAGCAGGCGGTCAGGATGAGATGGAAAGCTGTCAGGAGCTGTTAAGAGCGTATTGGCAAATGAAAAATTCAGAGCCGACTGTCATGAAGATTCACGAAATGGAGCAGGCTAGACGCCTTGAAGAAGAGCAAAATGCCTCGTCATCAGCAGAATGACGAGGTTTTTGTTTGAAAAATGGGAGGACCTTTACATAAGAGTGAGCCTGCATCTTTCAGCTCTTTTAAAACCAATCAAGGTGAAAGGCACAGGCGAGAAATATGAGAATACCTAAGATGAGGACGTCAAATGTTGTGGGAAAAATGATCGTGCGAAACCCTTGAAATATGGCAATCGGGAGAACGACTTGGGAGGCAACTGCCCGAATTTGTCTAAGCCAGGGGGGGAGTGTGTAAGGATTGATCTTCTTCAAAATCAAACGCCCTCCTTCTTTATTTTGTTATTATTATATGGGCAATGAGGCAAAGGGTGCCTGCCCAATTTGTATAAAGAAGAAGAAAAGCGGAAAAGATGATTGACGAAAACAAAAGGCATTTAGTAATATTAATAAAAGATGAGTATGTGCTGATGAACGTGATATATCGTAAGCGTGGACCAGGAAGAGTACAAGCAAGCCCCTAAAGAGAGGGAAACCAAGAGCTGAAAGGTTTCCTAGGATACACTTGTTTGGAAGGTCGCCTGTGAGCTTAATTTCTTGAATGATTGAGTAGAGAAATTCGGGAGAACCCCGTTATCCTTTAGAGTGTATGGGACACGTGTATGTGTTCCATGAAAAAAGGTGGTACCGCGAAAAAGCTTTTTCGTCCTTTTATAAGGATGAAAGGGCTTTTTTTATGTTTCATCAGCCGAAAAAATGTGGAGGTTACACAAATGGGAACAAATAATCAAGAAATGCCTACAAAGTACGATCCAAATGCGATTGAAAAAGACCGCTATACGTACTGGCTTGAAGGAAAGTTTTTCGAAGCAAAAAATGACAAAACGAAAGATCCATATACAGTCGTCATTCCTCCACCAAACGTGACAGGAAAATTGCACCTGGGGCATGCTTGGGATTCAACTCTTCAAGACATCGTGACACGCATGAAGCGGATGCAGGGCTATGACGTTCTATGGCTTCCAGGAATGGATCATGCGGGTATTGCCACTCAAGCAAAGGTAGAGGCAAAACTTCGCGAAGAAGGCGTGAGCCGCTATGACCTCGGGCGTGAAAAATTTGTAGAAGAAACGTGGAAGTGGAAAGAAGAATATGCAGATTTTATTCGCAGCCAGTGGGCGAAAATGGGTCTTGGCCTAGATTACTCGCGTGAACGCTTTACATTAGATGAAGGTTTGAATAAAGCTGTTCGCCAAGTATTTGTTCAATTGTATGAGAAGGGACTGATCTATCGCGGAGAGTACATCATTAACTGGGACCCAGCAACAAAGACGGCCCTTTCTGATATCGAGGTGATTTACAAGGATGTACAGGGTGCGTTTTATCACTTGAGATATCCTTTAGCAGATGGATCAGGTTCGATTGAAATTGCGACAACACGACCTGAAACGATGCTTGGAGATACGGCAGTCGCTGTACATCCTGAAGATGAACGCTATCAGCATTTGATTGGGAAAACAGTTATTTTACCAATTACAGGCCGCGAGATCCCAATCGTTGGTGATGATTATGTTGATATGGAATTTGGATCAGGAGCTGTGAAAATTACGCCTGCTCATGACCCGAATGACTTCGAGCTTGGAAACCGTCATAACTTAGAACGTATTCTTGTGATGAATGAAGATGGCACGATGAATGAGAATGCGCTGCAATACAAAGGAATGGACCGCTTCGAATGCCGTAAACAGCTTGTGAAGGATTTACAAGAAGCAGGCATTTTGTTCAAAATTGAGGACCACATGCATTCAGTTGGTCACAGTGAACGAAGCGGAGCTGTTGTAGAACCGTACTTATCTACACAATGGTTTGTGAAAATGCAGCCGCTCGCAGATGAAGCCATCAAACTGCAAAAAGGTGATGAGCAAGTTCAATTTGTTCCGGACCGTTTTGAAAAGACGTATTTACACTGGATGGAAAATATCCGTGACTGGTGTATTTCTCGTCAGCTATGGTGGGGGCACCGCATCCCGGCTTGGTACCATAAAGAAACGAAGGAAGTATACGTTGGACTCGAAGCACCAGAAGATATTGAAAACTGGGAGCAAGATAACGATGTGCTTGATACATGGTTTAGTTCAGCGCTATGGCCTTTCTCTACAATGGGCTGGCCAGATGAAGACAGTGAAGATTTCAAGCGCTACTATCCAACAAATCTGCTTGTAACAGGCTATGACATCATTTTCTTCTGGGTATCACGTATGATCTTCCAAGGGCTTGAATTCACAGGAGAAAAACCGTTCAAAGACGTCCTCATTCATGGGCTTATCCGCGATGAGCAGGGGCGTAAAATGAGTAAGTCACTTGGCAACGGAATTGATCCGATGGAGGTCATCGACAAGTACGGTGCGGATTCATTAAGATATTTCTTAGCCACTGGAAGCTCACCAGGTCAGGACCTGCGTTTTAGCTTTGAAAAGGTTGAATCCACTTGGAACTTTGCGAATAAAATTTGGAACGCATCCCGTTTTGCTTTAATGAATATGGATGGTTTAACGTATGACGAGCTTGATTTGACAGGAGAAAAATCAGTTGCGGATCAATGGATTTTAACACGACTAAATGAAACGATTGAAAGTGTCACACAGCTTGCTGACAAATATGAATTCGGAGAAGTGGGCAGACATTTATACAACTTCATTTGGGATGATTTCTGTGATTGGTATATTGAAATGGCGAAGCTTCCGCTTTATGGAGAAGACGAAGCAGCAAAGAAAACGACTCGTTCGATTCTGGCATATGTTCTAGATCAAACGATGAGACTTCTTCATCCATTTATGCCGTTCTTAACAGAAGAAATCTGGCAGCATCTGCCGCATGAAGGTGAGTCCATTACCGTTGCGAAATGGCCTGAAGTAAAGCCCGAGCTTTCGAACGAACAGGCTTCTGCTGACATGAAGCTGCTCGTTGAACTCATTCGCTCTGTTCGTAACATTCGCAGTGAAGTGAACACGCCAATGAGCAAACAAGTTGAGCTATATATCAAAGCATCTACATCTGATGTACAGGAACGTTTAGAAAAAAATCGTTCATATATTGAGCGTTTCACAAATCCAAGTGTGCTTGAAATTGGCACAGATGTCCCTGCAAGTGATAAAGCGATGACAGCTGTTATTTCTGGAGCTGAACTCATTCTACCGCTTGAAGGCTTAATCAATCTAGATGAAGAAATCGCTCGTCTGCAAAAAGAGCTTGATAAGCTCACAAAAGAAGTCGAGCGCGTACAGAAAAAGCTAGGAAATGAAGGCTTTATGAAAAAAGCGCCTGAAAGTGTCGTGGAAGAAGAGCGTGAAAAAGAACGTGATTATGTCGCAAAACGCGAAGCTGTTCAAAAGCGTATTGAAGAGCTGAAAGCATAATGTTGAAAAGACGGCTCCTAATGGAATGGAGTCGTCTTTTTTGAAAATTTCGTATGAAATGGGAGATGACATTGTTTACAACCTATCATGAAGCCATTGAATGGATTCATAGCAGACTGGCCTTCGGCGTCAAACCGGGACTTGAACGAATGAAATGGCTGATGGACAGACTAGGCCACCCAGAACAAAAAATAAAATCGGTGCATGTTGCTGGTACTAATGGAAAAGGGTCAACGATTGCGTTTACTCGTTCCGTTTTACAGTCAGCAGGCTATTCAGTTGGAACCTTTACCTCTCCGTTTATTTTAACGTTCAATGAAAGAATTAGTGTAAATGGGGAGCCGATTTTGGATGAAGAGTGGCTGAGCTTGGTGAATGAGATCAAGCCTTTAGTCGATGAATTAGATGATACAGAGCTTGGTGCAGCAACAGAGTTTGAGATCATTACAGCATGTGCGTTTGCTTATTTTGCCCATGTGCATCAAGTAGACTTTGTCCTATTGGAAACAGGGCTTGGCGGAAGGCTGGATTCAACAAATGTAGCAGCGCCCATCTTAACAGCGATTACGTCGATTGGGCATGATCATATGGCGATTTTAGGCGACACACTGGAACAGATTGCAGCAGAAAAAGCGGGCATTATCAAAAATGGCATTCCGATGATCACGGCCGTCCATCAACTAGAGGCTCTTTCTGTCATTCAAAACAAGGCACAAGAAAACAATGCACCGTTTCTTTCGTTACATGATACTTGTACCTTTGAGCATCAACAGCCGACGGAAACAGGTGAACGATTCACATTAACTACCCCAAAAAGGCAGTATCCACAGCTAGAGACAGGGTTAATCGGAACACATCAAAGACAAAATGCATCCCTTGCGGTTCTATTGATCGAATGGCTGGAGCAAGAGGGATATATCAATGTGTCAGAAGAGCAAGTGTATGAAGGAATTCGGCAAGCGGCATGGGCTGGAAGGTTTGAAAAGGTCAAAGATCAGCCTCTTGTCTATATAGACGGTGCTCATAATGAAGAGGGGATGGACCGTTTAATAGAAACCGTACAAGCTCATTTTTCCAGTAAACAAGTCCATGTATGTTTTAGCGCGTTAAAAGATAAACCGTACAGGCAAATGATTGACAAGCTTGAAGCTATTAGTTCCTCAATTCATTTTGTTTCCTTTGATTTTCCTAGAGCTGAATCAGCAGAAAAGCTGTATGCTTGCAGTCATTTAGAAGCAAAATCGTTTGATGAAGATCCTCGTGCAGTACTTGATTTCATTCAGAAAAAAAGTGCTGACCCTTCGGCAGTGATCCTTGTGACAGGCTCCCTTTATTTTATTTCAGATATACGAAATCGTATTTTAAGGTAATCAAAAGACGCAATTGCTTCGATGCAATGTGCGTCTTTTTTTCTTTTGAAATGAGAAAGAGGGGAGAAATCACATTTTCACTAGGTGCTCAAGATGAATCGCTATGGTACAATCCGGTCTATTCTATTTCTGGAAGGGGCTACTGAATTTGACGGATCTTTTTGTGTTTTTTGCGGGCATGATCATGGGGTCATTTTTTCATCTCGTTGGTGACAGGCTACCAATGAAACGGTCCATTCTTTTTCCACGTTCTCACTGTGAAATTTGTAAACAGTCGCTTTCTTTTCATGACATGCTTCCGCTCATCTCTTATATTGTATTGAAAGGGTCTTGTAAGCGCTGTGGCGCCCGCTTGTCTTTCCTGTATCCAATGACTGAGCTGCTAACAGGCTGCCTTTTTTTGCTCATTTATAGGACTGCTGGTTTTTCGTTTGAGGGCCTTTTTCTTGTGATTCTTTGTAGTTTATTCGTGATTGCTGTCGTGAGTGATCTTCTTTATATGAGAGTGCCAAACGAGCTCTTTCTTTTCTTTTTTCCTCTTTTCGTCATATACCGCACGCTAGAACCGCTTTTGATTTGGTGGGAAGGAGCGGCGTCTCTCCTTTTTTGTTTTCTTTTGTTTTATAGCTTAGACTGCTTCAAGCCAAATAGCATGGGCGGAGCGGATATGAAGCTGTTTGGTGTGCTTGCGTTTTGCTTTGGTTTCAAATGGTTTCTTATCATTCTTTTCCTTTCATCTGTCACTGGAATGGTTTATGCAAAGCTGTTTTCCTTCAGGCTGGATGAGCCATTTCCCTTTGTTCCTGCGATCGCTTTCTCTTTTTGGCTGTATCTTTTTTGGGGCGATAGGCTGATCGCAATTGGCGATTTTTTTGGATGAAAAAATTGGCGAACACTTTTTTAACCTGCCGACAAAAGTCTTGTTCTTTTTTTTATCTGCTATGTTAAAGTGTGAAGCAGAAAGAAGGACGGGTTACATTCGCGCTGATTCATTGGACAAAAAGGTCTTTCTTACAAACAATGTCAGAAAGCGGGGAATGACAGTGAAAAAAAGGCAGGCAAAAAAACAAGGGTTAAAGGTTAATATTAATGGCAAGGAAGAAATGCTTCATGAAGATGATCATCAGCCTCAAAAACAGCAAGAGGATCATGTAACGTTTTCGAACTGGGAGGAAAAGAGGCAATCGGAACAGGAGGCAGCAGCTTCCCATGAAGAACCGTCTAAACCGAAGGAAGAAGATTTCCAGTGGGACGATGCAGCTGATCATATTTATCACTCTGATCCAAAGGTTGTCACGCCTTATCAAAAGAAAAAAGGCTCATTTGATCAGAAGTTCAGTAAAAATCGGGGTCCCTTCAAAAGAGTGATGACAACGATTGTGTTTGCAGTGGTTCTTGGGACAGGCCTCGGTGTGTTTGCACTAAGTTTAAGTCAAAATGGTTCAGCCAATCCGTCAGACGGAGATCATATCAGCGTCTCAGCATCTGGAAGCGAGCCTTCGATGAAAGCAGGAGGAGAGACGCCGCCGGCTGATACTACAGATGAATCAAAAGACAATAAAGATGAAAAAAGTGTCTCTGGCAGCTTTTCAACCTTTGTCGTACAGGCTGGAAAGTTTTCTTCTGAAAAAGGAGCAGATGACTTAGTTGGCAGTTTAAAAGAGGCAGGATATGCAGGTAAAAAGGTATCAATGGATGATGGATATTATGTGATTGCCGGGCTTGCCACAGAACAAGGCATGACAAGCGCTGTTGGGAAAAAGTTGATCGATCAGCACTTTGAAGCATGGGGAGGGAAGGAGCTCTCGTTTCAAGTGCCGGATGAGCTGACTAGTTTAATAGAAAAGGCATCTGTCTTATCTTCAAAGGTCATTGCAGGGGATGATGTAGATCAAAAGGAAGTCACGCAGCTGATTTCTGAGCTGGAAAATGCAAAAACAACTGATGCATCAGCCAAGAGCAGTTTGCTGAAAGCAGTTCAGCTCTTAAATAACCCATCTGCTGAAAATGGGTGGAAATCTCAGCAAGCCCTGCTTGATCAATTAAATACGTAAAATCATTTTTTAATCAACTAAACTAGTCAAAAAATGACTAGTTTTTTTCTTTTCCTTCCAACATAATGATGAATGAACATGAAAAATGATTTTTCATCAATTGTCGGTAAGATGTACATTTGATAGGATGAATGGGTATCTTACTTCTTAGGCTATACCCTGAAAGGATGAACAAACATGAACCAATTGATTCTCGCATCTCAATCACCTAGAAGAAAAGAATTGCTTGATTTAGCAGGGTTTTCATATGACATTCAAGCAAGTCAATTAAAAGAAGAAATAAATCGAAACCTTTCTCCTGCTGAGAACGTCCAATGGTTGGCAGAACAAAAAGCAAATGATATTCAAAAAATACATCCCAACGCTGTGATCATTGGCGCAGATACAATTGTTGCAATGGACGGCAAATGCCTTGGAAAACCAAAAGGCAAGGAAGAAGCGGCTTCAATGCTTCAATTATTGTCAGGTAAGGCACATCAAGTCTTGACGGGTGTTACGATTCAATCAGAAAATAGAAAAGAAACCTTTTATGAGCAGACAGAAGTGACATTTTGGCCGCTTACGCAAAATGAAATAGACCGCTATATCGAAACAGGCGAACCTCTTGATAAAGCTGGAAGCTACGGCATTCAAGGGAAAGGTGCCCTGTTTGTACAAAAAATAGACGGTGATTATTTTTCCGTTGTAGGACTCCCTATTGCCAAAACAGTTAGAGTGCTTGAAACATTTGGAATCACCCCTTTTTGATGACGGGAAGGAATCTAAAAAGGAGTGTTTATCTTGAGTCATTTCCCTATGTTGCTGAAGCATTTTCCTCATGATGAAAAGCCGCGAGAACGATTTATCAAATATGGTCCAAGTAGTTTATCAAACCATGAACTTGTCGCAATCCTGTTGAGAACAGGCA
This sequence comes from Bacillus xiamenensis, assembly GCF_000300535.1. Lineage (GTDB taxonomy): Bacteria > Bacillota > Bacilli > Bacillales > Bacillaceae > Bacillus > Bacillus xiamenensis. The sequence continues at coordinate 11,161 of NZ_AMSH01000021.1, read as the reverse complement.
CAAAAAAGGAATCGGTTCTTCAAGTTTCTGCAAGGCTTCTGCAAACATTTGGCGGTCTTCGTACTGTGAAGGGAGCTTCAATTGAAGAACTGTCAAAGATTCGCGGAGTTGGAAAAGCGAAGGCGATCTCTCTTTTAGCTGCTTTAGAACTAGGCACAAGATTACACCATCAAACGACGGACAACCGTTATGTGATTCGCACGCCAGAAGATGGGGCGAACTTTGTGATGGAAGATATGAGATTTTTGACGCAAGAAAATTTCGTTTGTCTTTATCTTAATACGAAAAATCAGGTTCTTCATAAACATACTGTGTTTATTGGAAGTTTGAATTCGTCGATTGTTCATCCGCGTGAAATTTTTAAAGAGGCCTTTAAACGTTCGGCCGCTTCATTTATCTGTGTGCACAACCATCCATCTGGAGACCCGACACCTAGCAGGGAAGATATTGAAGTGACAAAGAGACTTTTTGAATGTGGAAAGCTGATTGGAATCCAGTTGCTTGATCATCTTGTGATAGGTGATCAAAAATTTGTGAGTTTGAAGGAAAAAGGGTATTTGTAACACTTTTTTTTTCAATGTTTTACGATATAATAGAGTTTATGAGTTTTTCCCTAAAGGGAATTTTGGTTTAAGAAAGGAAGATACATACATATGTTTGGAATTGGTACAAAAGACCTTGGAATAGATCTTGGAACAGCGAATACGCTTGTTTTTATTAAAGGAAAAGGCATTGTTGTGAGAGAACCTTCGGTCGTAGCTTTGGAAACCGATACGAAGTCTATAGTGGCGGTCGGAAATGACGCTAGAAATATGATTGGCCGTACACCAGGTAATGTGGTGGCGCTCCGTCCAATGAAAGACGGTGTCATTGCAGATTATGAGACGACAGCAACAATGATGAAATACTACATTAATCAAGCATTAAAAAACAAAGGACTATTTGCTCGTAAACCTTATGTGATGGTATGTGTACCATCCGGTATTACAGCTGTAGAAGAGCGCGCAGTCATTGATGCAACAAGACAAGCTGGTGCACGTGATGCATACCCAATTGAAGAACCATTTGCTGCGGCGATTGGTGCGAACCTGCCTGTATGGGAGCCAACAGGAAGTATGGTTGTGGATATTGGCGGCGGTACAACAGAGGTAGCGATTATTTCACTTGGCGGCATTGTGACATCTCAATCCATCCGTGTTGCAGGGGATGAAATGGATGATGCGATCAGCAGTTATATCCGTAAAACGTATAATCTAATGATTGGTGATCGTACTTCAGAAGCGATAAAAATGGAAATCGGTTCAGCGCAGCCAGATGTGCATGATGAGATGGACATTCGCGGACGTGACCTTTTAACAGGTCTGCCAAAAACAATCTCTATTACGGCGGAAGAGATTGCAAAAGCGCTTCGCGATACAGTGGAAACAATTGTCGATGCGGTAAAAATGACGCTTGAAAAAACCCCGCCTGAGCTGGCAGCAGATATTATGGACCGTGGAATCGTTTTAACAGGCGGCGGTGCATTGCTGCGTAATCTTGATAAAGTCATTAGTGATGAAACGAAAATGCCAGTCATTATTGCTGAAGACCCACTTGACTGTGTGGCGATCGGAACAGGGAAAGCACTAGAACATATTCACTTGTTCAAAGGAAAATCAAAAGATAATCGGGCGTAAATAAAGAGGTGTAAGACATGCCGCAGTTTTTTATGAATAAAAGATTAATGTTGCTCCTTGTCTGCGTCATCGTGCTGGTGGCCATGATTGGTTTTTCAGTGAAAAGCGGCAGAGGTGCTTCATGGCCGGAAAAATTAGTGGGGGATACGACAGGCTTTTTTCAAGGTGTCTTTCATAAACCATCACAATTTATTGCCGGTATTTATGAAAATGTACAAGATTTAAAGAACACATACGATGAAAACGAGCGTCTTCGAAAAAAACTTGATGGACAAACCCAATATGAGGCGAAACTTCAAGAACTAGAAGATGAGAACAAAAAGCTTCGCAAGCAGCTCGGATATGTAAACTCTATTCGTGACTACACGCCGATCCTTTCAACAGTCATCGCAAGAAATCCCTCCCTTTGGGATAGCTTTGTGATGATCGATAAAGGCAAAAAACAAGGCGTTGAAAAAGATATGGCGGTCACAAATGAGAGTGGTGCGTTAATTGGAAAAATTGAAAGTGATAAGCTCAACAATTTTACTTCGACTGTAAGGTTGCTAAGCTCTACAGACCAAAATAATAGAATTTCAACGAAAATTTTTGCGAAAAAGGGCAAAGAAGAACTCAATGGAATTATTAACGGCTATGACAGCAAGAAAAAAATGCTGACAATGAACATTTTAAAATCCGATGCTGATGGGGATGTCAAAAAAGGAGATCTTGTTGAAACATCTGGAGCAGGGGGCGTATTCCCGCAGGGCTTGACGATTGGAAAGGTGAGTGAAATCGAGCCTGACCATTACGGACTGACAAAAATTATTTATGTAGAACCAGCTGCTGAACTCAATAATTTAGACCATGTGATTGTTGTGAATCGCAGCACAAGTACGGCAGATGCATCTCAATTAACGAAGGAGGAAGGCTCGTGAAACGTGTCCTTCTTGCTTTCGTCATGTTGTTTATTTTCGTATTTGACAGTATTTTTGTTGATTTAGTGAGGCTCCCATTTGTTTCAGAGGATCAAATTTTAGCACCTCATTTCATCTTACTCGCACTTGTATTTTTGACAGCTTTTGTGAATCAAAAATACGGCGTGATTTACGGATTTATCTTTGGACTTTTATATGATATTTCGTATACAGGTATTCTTGGTGTTCATATGTTTGGCTTTGGTGCGCTCTGCTATTTGCTGGCGAAAGCCTTCAAAGTGCTTCAGACGAATATTTTAGTCGTTGTCTTTCTGTCAATTATTGCTGTTGCAGTGATGGAGTTTTATGTGTACGGCGTTCAAGCGACGATTCAACCAGGGATCATGCCGTTTAATACGTATGTGATCGAACGCTTTATTCCAACGATTCTTTTAAATACTGCTGCGTCTCTCATACTTGTTGTGCCGCTTAGGCTCTTTTTCATCAATGTGAAACAAGGACTGGTCGACGAATAAAAGCAGGAGTTTGTCCAATTACGGCGAAATGAGTATGTTGTTGAGGTGAGCATCTTGAAAACTCAAAAACAGCAATATGTGACAATAAAAGGTACAAAAAACGGATTAACACTACAGTTAAATGACGACTGTTCGTTTGAAGACCTTCTTTCTGGCCTGCGAGAGGTTCTTTTACTTGAGCAATATACAGATGGAAGAGAAGGACATAAGGTCAATGTGCATATTAAACTTGGTTTTCGGTATTTAACAGAGGATCAGGAGGCGCGTTTGACTGAAGCGGTGTCTGAAAATGAACATCTCGTCATTCACTCTATTGAAAGTGACGTCATGTCAACTGAAGAGGCGAGACGGTTAAAAGCAGAGGCCGAGATCACCTCTGTAGCAAAAATTGTACGCTCTGGACAGGTGCTGCATGTCGAAGGAGATCTTCTATTAATAGGGGATGTAAATCCTGGCGGAACCATTCGCGCAGGGGGTAATATCTTTGTGCTTGGTGCGTTAAAAGGTGTAGCACATGCTGGATGTAATGGAAACAAACAAGCTGTCATTGCGGCATCTCATATGATTCCAACTCAGCTTCGCATCGCACAAGTGTTTAACCGTGCACCAGATCAAAAAGAAGATGGAAATGAAATGGAATGTGCTTATTTAGATATAGATGGCAATATGATCATTGAACGCCTGCAGCAATTGGCTCATATAAGACCTAATCTGACAAGGCTTGAGGGAGGAATGTGAAATTGGGCGAGGCTATTGTGATTACCTCAGGAAAAGGCGGCGTTGGCAAAACAACAACATCTGCAAACTTAGGCACAGCACTAGCAATTCAAGGAAAAAAAGTGTGTCTAGTTGATACCGACATTGGCCTTCGGAATTTGGATGTCGTGATGGGGCTTGAAAACCGCATTATTTATGATCTAGTCGATGTAGTAGAAGGAAGATGCAAAATTCACCAAGCGCTTGTGAAAGATAAGCGTTTCGAGGATCTTTTGTATCTTTTACCCGCTGCTCAAACAAGCGATAAAACGGCTGTAGAGCCGGAGCAGATCAAAGAATTAATTCAATCATTGAAACAAGACTTTGATTATGTTGTCATTGATTGCCCTGCTGGAATTGAGCAAGGCTTTAAAAATGCTGTATCAGGTGCTGACAAAGCGATTGTGGTCACGACACCTGAAATCTCAGCTGTGAGAGATGCAGACCGAATTATCGGCTTGCTGGAGCAAGAAGATATTGAACCGCCTCGTTTGATTGTGAATCGCATTCGTACACACATGGCGAAAAATGGCGACTCAATGGATGTGGATGAAGTGGTCCATCATTTATCGATTGATCTTCTCGGCATTGTAGCAGATGATGATGATGTCATTAAGGCTTCAAACAATGGTGAACCGATTGTCATGGATGCCAAAAATAAAGTCTCGATTGCGTATCGCAATATTGCTCGCCGCGTACTAGGTGAATCTGTTCCGCTTCAATCATTTGAAGATGACAACAAAGGAATGTTTGCAAAGCTGAAAGCATTTTTCGGTGTAAGAGCATAATCATTCACGTGAGATCAGACCGATTCTTTTTGAATCGGTCTTTTTGTTGCATATCACATGAGGTCGTCACATAAAATGTACAAACTGTTTGTATGTAAAGGGTGATCTCATGAAAAGAGTGGACGAGTATCGAAAAAAAATAGCGCAGCGCCGCAAAACGAAGCAGCCGGCTGCTGCTCCTAAGAAGGCGGCTTCCAAGAAAAAAGGAGACATACCGCCATGGGTCATGTTAACGGAAGAAGAAAAGCATTCTGGGTCAGCTTCCTACGAGTCGACGTCTCATCAGTCAAAAAAATATCGTCATCCACTATTTAACCCCAATACTTTTGTGCTTAAATGTTTACTTTCTGCGTCGCTTGTTTTGATTGCAGCTATTTCATTTAAAGGTCAGGCAGGTCCTTTTCAGCAGCTGAAGCCGGTGATTAGTCAAACCTTTGAACAAGATTTTCAATTTGCCGCCGCCAACCGGTGGTTTGAGAAGACAATTGGGAACCCGCTTGCCTTTTTAACCGAGAAAAAGGATGGTCAAAAGGACGTACAAGCCAATCAAGAATTGGCTGTGCCTGCTTCTGGAAAAGTGCAGGAATCATTCACACAAAATGGTGCAGGTGTCAAAGTGGAGACATCCGCAGAAGCCATTGATAGTATGAAAGAAGGCTATGTTGTAGAGGTGAAAAAGAAAAGCGACACAGGGCTCACAGTGGTGGTGCAGCATGCAGATAACAGCTACAGCTGGTACGGTCAACTAAAGGAAGCCGATGTGGCCCTATACGATTTTGTCGATAAAGGTGAAAAAATTGGCCGAATTTCGCTAGATGAACAAGGGAAAGGTACGTATTACTTCGCCATTAAGCAAAACGAACAGTTTATTGATCCCATTCAGGTGATGACCTTTGAATAGATGGCTGCTCATGCTGACAAAGGTTCACATCCATCCGCTTCTTTGGATTGTGATGGCGTTTGCCATTCTATCAGGTCAAATTAAGCCGCTGCTTTGTCTGCTCATTATCGTCTGTGTCCATGAACTTGGACATGCAGCGGCTGCTTGCTATTATCATTGGCGCATTCGGCGGATATTTTTACTTCCATTTGGCGGAGCGGTAGAAGTAGAAGAACATGGGAACCGTCCGCTAAAAGAAGAGCTGGCGGTGATTTTATGCGGACCGCTTCAGCATGTGCCGCTCCAGCTTATGGCGTGGCTTTTCATGCAAGTTTCTTTTATTTCTCAAGACGTCTTTACGATGTTCACCTTTTTCAATATGGCGATTTTTCTTGTCAACCTTTTACCTATTTGGCCGCTCGATGGCGGAAAATTATTTTTTTTGCTCTTATCTGTTTTTTACCCTTTCCAGCGCGCACATGCCCTTGCGATAAAAGGCTCACTTGGCTTTTTCGGTCTTTTGACAGCAGGGCTGATCTGTTTTGCTCCGCTGCAATTCAACGGCTGGGTCCTGCTCACTTTTTTAGCCTATTCCCTTGTGATGGAACACCGGCAGCGGCATTACGTCAGGGTACGCTTTTTACTAGAGCGGTATTACGGCAAAAAAGAGCAAAAGGTAGAGAAACTCATTCCGCTGAGAGCCAGTGCTGAGGAGAAAATATACGAAGTCATGTCACGATTCCAAAGGGGTTGTAAGCACCCCATTATTATCGAACGAAATGGTGTGAAAATGAGCCAGCTCGATGAAAATGAATTGCTCCATGCCTATTTTTCAGATCGAAGAACGACCTCCTCGATGGAAGAGCTTCTTTTACCTTACTAATGGTGAAAATACATTGACATTCTGCGTCTAGTTTGATATATTTTTTAATGTTATGGATATGTAGCACCCGTGCTACAACCGCGCGGAGCAGGTGTAAAGTGCCTATGGCCCCCTGTATTCGGCGAGTCTGAGTTTATTAGGAGGTGCAGAGATGTACGCAATTATTGAAACTGGTGGTAAACAAATCAAAGTTGAAGAAGGCCAAACTGTTTATGTTGAAAAACTAGCTGCTGATGCAGGTGAAACAGTTACTTTCGAAAACGTATTGTTTGTCGGCGGAGACACTGTCAAAGTGGGTAACCCTTCAGTTGCTGGAGCAACAGTAACGGCTAAAGTTGAAAAACAAGGTCGCGGTAAGAAAATTACTGTGTTCAAGTATAAACCGAAGAAAAACAACCACAAAAAACAAGGTCATCGTCAACCTTACACTAAAGTTGTTATCGAAAAAATCAACGCTTAAGGCGTGTGAGTGATATGATCAAAGCAACCATTACTCGGTCGCCAGCAGATGAGAGCATTACGTCTTTTCAGATGACTGGACATGCCGAGTTTGCTGAAAAAGGTCAGGATCTCGTTTGTGCAGGTGTATCTGCAGTTGTTTTCGGTTCAGTCAATTCAATTATTGCACTGACAGGAATTGATCCACTGCTTGATATAGGAGATGAAGGCGGATATTTCTCTTTTGAATTACCAGCTGATACAGATCCAGTCACCTTTGAAAAAGCCCAGCTGCTTTTAGAAGGCATGGTCGTTTCCTTAGAGACAATCGAACGAGATTATCACGATTATGTGAGAATATCTACAAAAAAATAGGAGGTGAACTTCATGCTTAGATTAGATCTTCAATTTTTCGCATCTAAAAAAGGGGTAGGTTCTACAAAGAACGGACGTGACTCTGAGTCTAAACGTTTAGGCGCTAAACGTGCGGATGGTCAATTCGTAACTGGTGGTTCTATCCTTTATCGTCAACGTGGAACGAAAATCTATCCAGGTGAAAACGTTGGACGCGGAGGCGACGACACTCTTTTCGCTAAAATCGACGGAACAGTTAAATTCGAACGTTTCGGTCGTGACCGTAAAAAAGTGAGCGTATATCCTGCGGCACAATAATTGCTAAAAACTCCGGTCATTGACTGGAGTTTTTTTCACTGTTCAGGGAGCTTTTGCGCTTTTTACAAGTGGTACCGAAGATGATAAAAGAAGATGCACTCCATAAATATCAGAGTACGTTTGCTGACTTTGCCTCATTTTCTCCTATACGATCAGAAAAAACAACCTTTCCTCACATAACTAGTGTTTTTCTAAGCTGTCTTCTCTGTTATAATTCAGGGAGACATAGTGATGATAAGACTCCTAAAAGAGAGACCAAACGATTGGGAGTGCGATAATGGAAGAGATACCAAGTAAACAAACTGAAAAATTAACTCACGTTGCATTAACAAATGAATTGATTTATCTACTTAGTCGCTCAAGACACGACTGGATGAATAAATTGCAGTTAATCAAAGGCAACTTGACATTAGAAAAATATGACCGAGTGTTCGAAATAATAGAAGAAATGGTCATTGAAGCACAGCATGAATCCAAACTCTCAAATTTAAAAATTCCCCAATTGGCCTATTACTTTCTAACATTTAATTGGGAGTCGCATTTTATCACCCTAGAATATGAAGTGCTTGGTGAAACCCGAGACTTATCAGCATATGAATCGCAGCTGCTAACGGTATCACGGGAGTTGTTTTCGATATTCGATCAATCAGTTTGCCAAAAAACTGAAAATCATTTAACGGTCACGTTCCAAACAGATCATGATGAGAATGATGTGGTCTTATATTTTGATTTCAAAGGAAAATTAACAAGTTTGGATGCGTTAAATGCGTTTCATGACGCAAACTATCCATGTATGAGTATAACGCAATTTCATGTGACCTCTCATGAGTCCATGATTGAGCTTTGTTTGAGGCAAGAACGAGATATGTGATGCAGAGAAACGGAGGAAGTTATGTTTGTAGATCAGGTTAAAGTGTATGTTAAAGGCGGTGACGGCGGAAACGGTATGGTAGCGTTCCGTCGTGAAAAATATGTGCCAAAAGGCGGTCCAGCAGGCGGCGACGGCGGAAATGGTGCAGATGTTGTATTTGAGGTGGACGAAGGACTCAGAACGTTGATGGACTTTCGTTATAAACGTCATTTCAAGGCGGATCGCGGCGAGCACGGGATGAGTAAAAACCAGCATGGCCGTAATGCGGAAGAAATGGTCGTCAAAGTTCCACCTGGTACAGTGGTAACAGATGCAGAAACGGGACAAGTACTTGCTGACTTAACAGAGCATGGGCAGCGGGCAGTCATTGCAAAAGGTGGACGAGGCGGACGTGGAAATACACGCTTTGCAACACCTGCAAACCCTGCACCACAGCTTTCTGAAAATGGTGAACCGGGTAAAGAACGTGACGTTATCCTGGAATTAAAAGTACTTGCAGATGTTGGACTCGTTGGTTTCCCAAGTGTCGGGAAGTCGACGCTGCTTTCCATTGTCTCTTCTGCGAAACCGAAAATTGCAGATTATCATTTTACAACGCTTGTGCCGAATCTTGGTGTTGTCGAGACGGATGATAACCGAAGCTTTGTCATGGCGGATCTGCCGGGACTAATTGAAGGCGCGCACCAAGGCGTTGGTTTAGGTCATCAATTTTTACGCCACATTGAGCGTACACGTGTCATTGTCCATGTCATTGATATGTCAGGACTTGAAGGACGTGACCCTTACGAAGATTATGTGACGATTAATGAAGAGCTTGAGCAGTACAATATGAGATTGACAGAGCGTCCACAAATCATTGTGGCTAACAAAATGGACATGCCAGATGCAGCTGACAATCTAGCAGCATTTAAAGAAAAACTAACGGATGACCATAAAGTGTTCCCAATTAGTGCGATCACAAGAGAAGGGCTTCGTGAGCTCTTATTTGAGATCGCCAATCAGCTTGAAACAACACCGGAATTCCCGCTCTACAATGAAGAGGATCTGTCTGATAACCGCGTGATGTACAAGTTTGATGAAGGAGAAGCACCATTTGAGATCTCAAGAGATCCTGATGGCACGTTTGTTTTAACGGGTAAAGCACTGGAGCGACTGTTTAAGATGACAGATTTCTCAAGAGACGAGTCAGTGAAACGATTCTCTAGACAGCTTCGCGGAATGGGTGTCGATGATGCCCTGCGTGAGCGTGGTGCGAAAGATGGCGACATCATTCGTCTGCTTGAATTTGAATTTGAATTTATTGATTGATCAAAAGGAGGGTCCAGTTCATGGGCTCTCCCGTTTTTAAAAGGGGAGAAAACAGGTGAAAGAAGAAACGTTCTATTTAGTAAGAGAGGATGTACTTCCAGATGCGATGCGAAAAACGCTTGAAGTCAAAAAGCTTCTCGATCGCAAAAAAGCGGATTCAGTTGCGGATGCTGTTCAGAAAGCGGATTTAAGCCGCAGTGCTTTTTATAAATACCGGGATGCTGTTTTTCCATTTTATACGATGGTGAAAGAGCAGATCATCACATTGTTTTTCCACCTAGAGGATCGGTCTGGGGCTCTGTCAAGGCTGCTGCAAATTGTGGCTGACTCTGGCTGTAATGTGTTATCCATTCACCAAACCATTCCGCTGCAAGGAAGAGCCAATGTAACCCTATCGATCAGTACGGCTGGCATGGTAGATGATATCAATACAGTCATGAATCAATTAAGAAAACTTGAATTTGTCGAAAAAGTTGAAATTCTCGGTTCTGGGGCGTAAAAGGAGAGATCATAGCAGATGAAGCAATTAACTGTAGGTTATTTTGGACCAGAGGCAACATTTACTCATTTGGCCGTATGTTCTTGCTTTCCAAAAGATGCAGTGCAGCGGGCTTATGCAACCATTCCGCAATGTATGGATGCTGTGTCAAAGGGCGAAGTAGATTTGGCGGTCGTTCCACTTGAAAATGCACTCGAAGGATCTGTAAACTTAACGATTGATTATTTAATCCATGAAGACGCACTGTCCATTGTTGGCGAAATGACAGCACCGATTCGCCAGCACCTGCTTGTCCATCCATCAAAAGCGGAGAGCTGGGAGACATTAGATGTGATTCAGTCACATCCGCACGCAATTGCGCAGTGTCATCAATTTTTGAAAAAGCAGTACCCTGATATTCCGCATAGACCGGTGGAATCAACAGGCTATGCAGCGAAATATATTAGTGAGCATCCCGATGAAGCTGTTGGTGCGATTGCCAATGAGATTGCCGCAAAAACGTACGGATTGGCCATTGCGAAAAAAGACATTCATGATTATCCGCACAATCACACACGCTTTGTTATTTTACATAAAGACCCTAAGGCATCGTTTCCAATGAATTCAGGCTTTTCTTCGAAGCCAAAAACAACCATTGTTGTCAGTCTGCCAAAGGATGACCAATCAGGTGCATTACACCGCGTGTTATCTGCTTTTTCTTGGCGGAATCTGAACTTGTCAAAAATTGAATCCCGTCCGACAAAAACGGGTCTTGGACACTATTTATTTATCATTGATATCGAAAAAGAGATGGATGACGTGCTTGTCCCTGGTGCGATTCAAGAATTAGAAGCGATTGGCTGCGAGGTCAAACTGCTTGGCAGCTACCAAACATATGAATTAACGAATGAAAAATAGTGTCCCAACAGGACACTATTAAGATTGTAGAAAATAAATTTTATTTTTTGTTATTATTGTG
>NZ_AMSH01000020.1 GCF_000300535.1 Bacillus xiamenensis | reverse complement strand
CAAATAAAGCCCATATTCATCACTCCATCGTTATAGAAAACCTTTGAAGTCTAGGAAAGACGAGTACCGGCGCGGAGCGAATTTGATATTCGTGAGCACAGGCACGCAGGACTGACAAAGAATGCGAGGGTTTGTCTACACGCTAAGACCGCCAAAGGGCGGTCTTATTTTGGCCGAATCACATCCTGAATCGTCCCGTCTTTACGGTGGATGACAACAGATGTGCCTTTTTCGTTGAGATGTCTTTCGCTCGGTCAATTGCTTCTTGTTTCGTGTCTTTCACCTCACTTGCACGCTTCGCTTTTTCAGTTTGAACCGCCCAGCCTTCATCATGTTTCACGACATGCTGCGCATGGTCCATGAGCTCTGGTCTTGCAGAGGTGCTTTTCTTTGAAGGCATCACAGAACCATGAGAGCAAAATCTTCCATTTCTTTCTTCGCGGCATTCTTTTTCCACTCTTTTGCTTGATTGATCGCAATTGGAATGGCTCTATCTTCTTCATAGCCCTCCTGCATCATTTTATTGGCAATCTCCAGCGCCTTCTTTCTTACGACTGTTTCCAGCGATTGAAATGAATCAGGATCATCGTTCATTGTCCAAGGCATAGCGGACGCTCCTTCCTTTTAATTGAGCAATTTCCCGCATCACGATTGAACCAAACATACAAGTCATTTCAACCAAATGGCTGGGATAAAATACATCGTTTTGCTGAGGCAGAATGTTTTCAATTCCCGCAAAATAGAAGGGAGTAAAGGAGTGATAGAAATGATGATGAAAGGCTTGTATGAAGCACATTTACCTGTCAGTGATATCAAGGCATCCATTTCTTTTTTTGAAAAATTGGAATTAACGCTTGCTTATGAAAATGAAAGAGTGGCATTTTTATGGATTGAGAAAGGAAAGACCTGGCTTGGCATATGGAAGGCCGATATGTCCACTATCCCATATCATCCAGCGACTCGACATGTAGCTTTTCAAATTGAAACATCCAGCATTGAACAGATCAAAGCTTGGCTGATAGAAAAAGGGATCAGCATTCATCCGATGTTTGGCTTTTCGGAAGAGCAGCAGCCTCTAGTTCTCGATAATCCGCCACAATTTCATGCTGCTATTTACTTTCTTGATCCAGATGGAAATCTGCTTGAATGCATAGCACCGCTTGAAATTGATGCAGTAGAAAATAACGACATGATGACATATAAAGATTGGGTAAGAAAGAAAAATCCGTTTATTGATTGACAAATCCCTTCATTGTAACTATATTGATTACAACGGTGGTGAAGGATTGTGAAACAAATTAGCAGCAGGTATACGATTGCTGTTCATATTTTGTCATTTATTGCGGGTGTTCCAAAGGAGTGCACAGGAGATTTTATTGCAGAAAGTGTCAATTCAAATCCTGTGATTGTGCGAAAGATAATGGCTATGCTGAAGCGAGCAGGTCTGATTGAGATTCGCCGCGGAGTAGGCGGTGCTTATTTAAAAAGACCGGCAGAGGCTATCACATTGCTTGATGTGTACCGGGCTATGGATGTAAGCGCAGATGAACAGCTATTTAACTTTCATCAGCCAGTCATTGCATGTCCAATTGGTCAAGCCATGGATACGAGACTGCGGCAAGAACTTAAAGAAGCACAGTCCGCACTTGAGCATCATCTTAAACAAGTGACAATTAAGCAATTATTAATCGAGGCGGATTAGAAAAAGCTCATACACAGAGCTTTTTTTATCCCTTTGTTATAACCATTTTGGTTATAACGGATGCTCTGATACAAGAAACCAGCTGCTTCATGCATGAAACATCACCGCCTAACGAAAAATGAGGAGGTTAAATTAATGACATTATTAGTGACAGGTGCAACAGGACAACTTGGATCGCTCGTCGTCAAACATTTACTGGCGAAAGTACCAGCTGAACAAATTGCGGTCAGTGTTCGAAATCCAGAAAAAGCAGTGCATTTAAAGGAAGCAGGGGTGGATGTACGTAAAGGTGACTTCACTCAGCCGGACACACTGCAATCGGCATTTGAAGGAGTTGACCGTCTATTGATCATTTCAACGGCTGATGGAGATCGCGTCAAGCAGCATACAGCGGCCATCGAAGCGGCAAAAGCAGCAAATGTGTCATTTATTGCTTATACAAGTGTGGCGAATGCAAGAGAGAGTCAGCTTGTCCTTGCAAGTGATCATGCAAAAACAGAAGAAGCCATTTTGGCCTCTGGCATTCCTCATGTATTTTTAAGGAACAATTGGTATTTAGAAAATGAAAAAGACACGATTCTGGCGTCAGTCAGCGGTGCGCCATTTTTAAGTCCTATTGGCGAAGGAAAAGTCGGCTGGGCTACGAGAAATGATTATGCAGAAGCGGCAGCCAATGCGCTAACACTGCCGGCACATGACAAAGACATATATGAATTGTCAGGACCGCTTCGGACGCACACTGAACTTGCACAAATGGTCAGTAAGGTGAGCGGTAAAGACATCAAAGTAGAAAAAATAGATGTAGACACATTTGGAGAATTTTTAGCTTCAAATGGTGTACCGAAAGAAGCTGTGCCATTTTTCAAAGCCATTCAAAGTGGAATTCGTGATGGTGCCTTAGCGGTCGAAAGCAATGATTTCGAAACATTATTAGGCCGCTCTTTAACACCTATTGAAGAAGCAATCAGTGAATTGATTTCAAAATAAACATCAAAAAAACGCCCGGTCAAAAGGGCGTTTTTTGCTGCAGCAATCAGGGGATGATGTCCAAACTTTAGACAAATCACTGCATTGAAATTTCAGAAAATTGGGATTAAAATGAAATGAAGGTTAATGATTTAGTTAGTAGATGACCAGATTTGAAATCAAGTGCAGCAGAAGAAGGGAAGTTCGCCAATGAGAGTCAGTTTATTCGTTACCTGTTTAATTGACACCCTCCAGCCTCATGTAGGAAAGGCGACAGTTGAGGTGTTAGAGCGGCTCGGTGTGGAAGTGGAATTTCCGGAGAGTCAGGTGTGCTGCGGACAGCCAGCTTTTAACAGCGGCTATAAACAAGAAACCATAAAAGCAGCAAAAAACATGATCAAAGCTTTTGAATCAGCTGAATATGTCGTGACACCATCAGGTTCTTGTAAGGCGATGTTTTTAGAATATCCTCATCTTTTGAAAGAAGATGCAGTGTGGTCAGCGCAGGCTGAGGCGCTTGCTGCGAAAACGTATGAATTAACGGAATTTATTGTTGATCTATTACACGTAACAGATGTAGGTGCGAGTCTGAAAGGAAAAGCTACCTATCACACCTCCTGTCATATGACGAGACTGCTTAGAATGAAGGAAGCGCCTTTTACACTGTTGTCAAATGTCAAAGATCTAGAGATGGAACCATTGCCTCACGCAGAAAATTGCTGCGGGTTTGGCGGGACCTTCTCTGTTAAAATGGCACCCATTTCTGAGCAGATGGTCGACGAAAAAGTACAAAACATTGAGGAAACGGGCGCTGAATATATCATTGGTGCTGACTGTGGATGCCTGCTGAATATCGGCGGAAGGCTGAATCGTCTTCATAAGCCAATCAAAGTGATGCATATCGCAGAAGTTCTAAATAGCCGCTGACACAAAGAGGGGGAACGGCACATGAGTATGAAAATTGGAGAGAAGGCTTTTAAAGAGCGGATCAAAGAAGGATTAGAAGACACTGTGATGAGAGGCGCTGTTTCTTCAGCACAGGAGCGCCTGTATAAAAGACGGATGACTGCAAGTGAAGAGCTTGGAAACTGGGAAAAGTGGCGTGAGCTTGGTGAGGACATCAGACAGCATACACTTGCACACCTTGATGAATACTTATATCAATTAAGCGAGAGCGTGAGTGAACGTGGTGGTCATGTCTTTTTTGCAAAAACAAAGGAAGAGGCAGCAGCGTATATTCAAGATGTGGCACAACAAAAAGCGGCCAAAAAGATCGTGAAATCAAAATCAATGGTCACAGAAGAAATTGAAATGAATCAAGCGCTTGAAGAGCTTGGCTGTGAGGTCGTTGAAAGTGATCTAGGAGAATATATTTTGCAGGTAGATGATCATGAACCTCCTTCACATATCGTGGCACCGGCTCTACATATGACGAAAGAACAAATACGGGAAGTATTTCATGAAAAGCTCGGATACGACATGTCAGAGACCCCTGAAGAAATGACGAAATTTGTGAGAGCTTTGCTAAGAGAAAAATTTCTTGAAGCAGATATTGGTGTAACGGGCTGTAACTTTGCTGTGGCTGACACCGGTTCGATTTGTCTTGTAACGAATGAAGGGAATGCGGATCTTGTCACGTCCATTCCAAAGACACATATCGCAGTCATGGGGATGGAGCGGCTTGTGCCAACGATGGAGGAACTAGATGTCCTTGTTGGTCTTTTGTGCAGAAGCGCAGTCGGTCAAAAGTTAACAAGCTATATCTCTGTCGTAGGACCAAGAGAAGAAGGAGAAGTCGATGGGCCAGAAGAATTTCATTTGGTCATTGTGGATAACGGACGGTCACATATATTAGGGACGGAATTTCAGCCAGTACTGCAATGTATTCGCTGCGCGGCTTGTATCAATGTATGCCCCGTTTACCGGCATGTAGGCGGACATTCATACGGCTCAATTTATCCGGGTCCGATCGGTGCTGTTCTCTCGCCGCTTCTTGGCGGCTATGATGACTACGAGGAGCTCCCTTTTGCATCAAGTCTTTGCGCAGCCTGTACGGATGCTTGTCCAGTGAAAATTCCCCTTCATGAATTATTAATCAAACATCGACAAGTCATCGTTGAAAAAGAGGGGAGAGCGCCTAAAGCGGAAATGATGGCCATGAAAATGTTCGGAATGGGGGCATCGACTCCCGCCATGTATCAATTCGGAACAAAAGCGGCCCCTGTTTTGATGAATCGTATGGCTTCAAACGGACAGATTTCAAAAGGAGTGGGTCCTTTAAAGAATTGGACAGATATTCGTGATCTCCCGGCTCCAAGTAAAGAAAGATTTCGAGATTGGTTTAAAAAGAAACAAAAGGAGGAGCGGCAATGAAAGGAACCATTTTTCATCGAGATACGTTTTTAGCTCATATCAAGCAGCAATTAGGCAAAGGCTCCTCTGCGCCTACATCTATTCAGCGTCCAGTATGGAAACATCAAGTCAACTGGGAAACAAGCGAATTTCTGTCTAAAGAAGAATTGGTGGAGCAATTGAAGAAGCAATGTCAGCAAATTCACACAAGAGTGCTAGAAACAACGCCAGATGAAGCACCCTCTCTATTCCGATTATTGATGACAGACTATGGAGAAGGTTCTGTGATGACGTCGAGCGATCGTCGTTTTTCGCAATACGGATTTGATGCTATGTTGGAAGGCTTGCAAAAAGAAGGAATCACCGTCACGAGCTGGGGGGAAGATGCAACAAGAGATGAAAATCTAAGGCTGGCAGAACAAGCGAAATATGCAGTTGTGTTCAGTGATTACACACTTGCAGAATCAGGCACAGTTGTCCTTTCATCCCATCATGGTCAAGGGAGAGCGCTTCATTTTTTACCAATGATGTATATCGTTTGTATCGAAAAAAGCACGATTGTTCCAAGAATGATTCACGCCGTTTCGGCTCTTCATCGCTCAGTTGAGGAGGGGGTGCGGGCGAAAGGAGCCATTCATTTTATATCAGGTCCGAGTAATTCTGCCGATATTGAAATGAATTTAGTGGTCGGTGTTCATGGTCCGGTTCGAGCTGTTTATCTATTAATAGATGATGAATGAGGGCTTTTGTGATGAAAGCCTTTTTACTCTTTCACAAGTTTTAAAAAATCATCTTGCTTCTAGGCGAATGGACATAGTAAGATGACGACATAAAAGGTGAAAGGTCATCTACTGCTGATGCAAAGGAAGCTTACTGATGGAAATGAAAACAACTGCTCCAAATAAGTCAATTGCGGTACCGCTTGTGATATCCATTATTGCCATTTCGTTTTCTGCAATCATTGTAAAATGGTCAAGTGCTCCTGCTGCGATTTTAAGTATGTATCGAATGCTGTTTGCGGCGGCTCTCATGCTGCCGTTTATCCTTCCAAGAAAAAAAGAGTTTCTCTCGATAAAGCGCAGAGACTGGTTTTTCTTATGTATGTCAGGCTTCTTTTTAGGGCTCCATTTTGTCTTGTGGTTTGGCTCACTGAAGCTGACGACAGTGGCAAGCTCTACGATCATCATCGCTCTTCAGCCGATGGTGTCATTATTAGGCGGATTTCTCATTTTCCGTGAACGAACAACGAAGTCCGCCATATTTACAATGTGTGCGGCAATTGTTGGTGCACTGATGATTGGATGGGGAGATATCGGGCATAGCCAGAAGGCCATCACAGGAGATATATTATCCTTTCTAAGTGTGATTGCAGTTGTTTGTTATTTATTAATAGGTCAACAGGCTGTGAGAAAAATATCTCATTGGATTTATAGTTTTTGTGTGTTTGGTTTTGCCGGTCTTTTTTTAATTTTATTTAACCTGCTTCAGCATACGCCATTCACAGGCTATGCAGAGAAAGAATGGGGAATTTTTATCCTGCTCGCCATTATTCCTACCATGTCCCATGTCATTAATAACTGGCTGTTAACCTATGTGAATGCGACGACCATCTCCATGAGTATTCTCGGTGAACCTGTCGGAGCGACGATACTGGCTGTTTTCCTGCTCGGAGAGAAAGTTACGTTGCTACAAATGTTCGGTGGTCTTCTTGTCCTGTTAGGTGTCTTTTTCTTTTTGATGCAGCAGCGTCAAGGAATCATAATGAAAACAAAAAAATCCGGTTAAGCCCCGGATTTTTACTCTTTTCAATTATTTTTTTCAATGACTTTGTTTCATCTCGTCTCGACTTTCTTCAATTCTAATTGTTTTCTTCTTATCATTCGAAATGCGATGACTAGGATGGTCACGATAAATGCGATGAATAAAAGAGAGAACATCTGAAATAGGATATCCCCCGTGTTGAATACAAGACTCTCTTCATGAGACGTGTATAAAATCTCCTTTTTCTATCTATATATTACCATAATCATTAAAAGATTGATATTTATCCATAATTTCTCTATAATAGGTGAAATATCACTCATTAAAGGAGAACCAATATGAGAACTTTAGTCCTTTTACGAGGCCTACCAGGTGCAGGTAAATCAACATGGATCAAAGAGCAAGGCTTAGAGCCATATACATTATCAGCTGATCAGATCCGTCTGTTAACCCAGCCGCCGCAGTTATCAGTCAATGGGAAACCGGAAATTACAAGCAAACATGATCATAAAGTCTGGTCTTTATTATTTGAATTGCTCACAGCCCGAATGGAACGCGGAGACTTTACTGTGATTGACGCAACACATGTCACAAGTAAGTCGATTTCTCAATATAAGTCATTAGCCACTTCGTATCGTTACAGAGTGTATGTCGTCGATTTTACCCAAGTTCCTCTTGAAACAGCCCTGCTACAAAATCGCTCACGAGAACCGCACAAAGTGGTGAAAGAGACGGTGTTGTATCAAATGAATGAACGGTTAAAAACGGAGAAGGTCCCGTCATGGGTGACCGTTTTACAGCCTGAGGAATATCCGCTCGTGATGACCTATCAGCCTAGAGCTTTTGATCAATATGAGGCGGTTCATGTCTTCGGTGATATTCATGGGTGTTATACAGCCTTGAATACTTATCTGCAAGGAGACATTAAAGAAAACGAGCTTTATATTTTCGCAGGTGATTTGCTTGATAGAGGCATAGAAAACAAGGAAGTTTTAGCATGGATGCTTGCGCATAGAGAATGCCGAAATGTCATTGTAATTGAAGGAAATCATGATCAGCACCTTTACCGGTTTGCACATGGAGAAAAAGTAAGAAGCAACATGTTTAATCGGCATACTGCGCCTGAAATTGAGGTAGCAGATTTTGATCTAAAGGAAGTAAGAAAGTTTGTCAGAACATTTCATCAGCTTACTTATTTTACGTACCACGGACAGACATATCTTGTCACCCATGGCGGACTCGCTCATTTGCCAGAAGAGCTTCTTCATGTCTCAACCCAGCAGCTCGTTCACGGAGTTGGTGAATATTCAGATGACATTGACCACTTATTCGTTCAAAACACAGCTGGATTAGACATCATTCAAATTCACGGGCATCGCAATTTATACAGACTGCCTATACAAGCGGCAGAAAGGTCTTATAACCTCGAAGGTCAGGTTGAATTTGGCGGACAGCTGCGTGTGTTAAAAATCACAGCTGACGGGATTGAGACACATGAAATTGATAATCCTGTTTACAGAGCATCTGAAAAAAAGCAAGCGGTCTCTGTTCAACCAGATATGACGCTTGAGGAATTTTTAGCGCACTTAGACCAGCATGAATATGTACAGGAATTAAAGCTGCCACACGATATTTCATCCTTTAATTTCACGAAGAAGGCTTTTAGTGAACGGCAATGGGATGGCGTAAATGTCAAGGCACGAGGTTTGTTTGTGAATATGACTTCAAAGCAGATTGTGTCTAGAAGTTACAATAAATTTTTTAATATTGATGAGCGTCCTGAAACAAAAATGCAGCATTTGGTCAATCACCTTCAATTTCCTGTTACGGTCTATGATAAAGCAAATGGATACTTAGGAACGGTTGGATTCAACGAATTAGAAGATGAGCTGGTGTTTACGTCCAAATCGTATACATCACATGTGAAGAAAAATCAGCATGCTGTCTGGGTCGAAGAATTATTTTATAAAACCTTTGATGATGTGCAGGTCGACTATATCAAATCATACGTTCGTGACCATCATGTATCTCTTGTATTTGAAGTCATTTTGCCAGAGAAAGACCCACATATTATCTCATATGATCATGACCAACTTATTTTACTGGATATTGTAAAGCGTCAGCTGAGCTATGAAAAAGCGCCATTTGCTGAAGTGAAAAGACTAAGTGAACAGCTTGGCATGCGCTGCAAACAGGAAGTGGCAGTGTTTCATGATTGGACGTCTTTTTATAAATGGTATCAATCTGTATCACATGACAACTCAATCAAAGAAGAGGGCTATGTCATTGAGGATGACCGCGGCTTTATGACGAAACTAAAGCTTCCTTATTATCATTTCTGGAAGCAGATGCGCGCCGTTAAACAGCGTGTTGCCGAGAAACGCTCCACGCATAAATATATGCAGGCTTTACAAACGGCAGAGCAAGCAAGGTTTTATACGTGGCTGCTGAAGCAAGATCCAGTGAATGTGAGAAACTGCTCAATTATTGAGCTGCGTTCACAATTTGAGCAAACTGATGCAGCCCATTTGAATAATGACGGAATAAATGCATAGTCTAAAAAAGAGTCTTTTCTAAAGAAAAGGCTTTTTTTCATGAAATGGAAAGGTGGAAGCTTAAATGCCAGATCATATTGAAGTGATTCTTCGAACCATGTTTGCTTTTGCTATTTTATTTGGAGGAGCTCGTCTTCTTGGAAAGCAAACCATTGCGCAAATGAATATTTTTGATTTTATTGCAGCTATCAGCTTAGGTTCAATTGCGGCGAACCTGGCGTTTAATACCACGCTTCCGCTTCATCACACAACCATTTCTTTTGTGTCTCTTGTTATCATTATTTATGTCATTTCTTTGCAGGCTTTAAGAAGCCGGAAGATGAGAGGATTTATGGCCGGTAAACCAACGCTTGTGATTCAAAATGGCAAAATTCTTGAAGAGAATATGAAGGGAATGAGATATACACTTGATTATTTAAACCAGCAGCTCAGAGAAAAGAATGTGTTTGATATTAGTGAAGTTGAATTTGCGATGATCGAGACAGATGGACATATGTCAGTCAAAAAATACCCTTCATTTGATCATGTCACGCGAAAAGATCTGAACTTGTGGATGAAAGCAGAGCGTTACATGCCAATTGAAGTCATTATGGACGGAAAGCTCATTTTGAAAAACATCCATGAAAACCAATTAACGGAGCAGTGGGTACATGAAGAACTTCAAAAAAGGCAGCTGTCTTTAAAAGACGTGGTATATGCCGTCCGTTCAAGTGATGGCAGCTTATATATTGATACATATGACGATGACATTCATTCTCCAATTGACCAAGAATGAGCATGTAGTACTGAGGACACCTGTAAGTCACAAACCTGCTCATCTTTATAAGTCCTTTGGATGCCATCTGACTAGGTACGATTTCTTAATTATTATTATTTTCTGAAAATGTAGTGACGAAGAAAAATAAGTATGTTTAAGTATAAATAGAAGGAATTAGAATATCAATATAATATACATCAAACGGAATGAACATTCATTCCTAACGAAATCCAAAAGGAGAGGATGAAATGCCCGCAGTGACTGATAAACAGGAGCAGATTATGAAGGCTTCACTTGACTTATTTATTGAACGAGGCTTTGATGGCACCACGATGCCGATGATTTCAAAAAGAGCCAACGTTGGAGCGGGAACCATTTATCGTTATTTCGATAGTAAAGAAGCACTCGTGAACATTTTGTACCAGCGAAGCCTCACTGCATTTATCGACAAAATGAACACAAACAGTCCAGATCCAAAATCAAGTATCAGGGCCTATTTTAAGCATGTTTTTTATTGCTTGGTGCGCTTTACAAAGGAGAATCCAAGTGGCCTTTATTTCTTAGAAATTGATAAACGGTCACATTACTTAGATGAGACGAGTAAAGAGAAAATGCAGCATTTGTTAAATGAGCTATTCCTCATCTTTGAAGAAGGCAAGAAGGATGGGATACATCCGAATCTATCGGGGCGAACCATTTTATCCATTGTATTTGGCGCTTTTGTCCAGCTTCATAAACAGATTCTTGCAGAGGAAAAAGAACCAACCATTGAATTTTTAGAGGAAATTGAGGAATGCTTATGGCGCGCCATTAGCGTTGCAACTTAAAGAAATAAAGGAAGTGGGCATATGCATCAAACATCAATCATTCCAAAACCGAAAACATACGGACCTTTAAAAAATATTCCCCTTTTAAAAAAGGGAGAGCTTTCTCAAACCTTTTGGCGCTTGGCAGATGATTTAGGGCCGATTTTTCAGTTTGAATTTACTGGTCAAACAAGTATTTTTGTTTCAAGCCATGAGCTTGTCAGCGAAGTGTGTGATGAGAGTCGATTTGATAAATATATTGGGATCAGTCTCGATAAAGCCAGAGCCTTTGCAGGGGATGGCCTTTTTACAAGCTGGACTGAAGAACCGAACTGGCGAAAAGCTCATCAAATATTAATGCCAGCTTTTAGCCAGCAAGCAATGAAAGGGTATCACGAGATGATGCTTGATATTGCCTCGCAGCTTGTACAAAAATGGCAAAGAACCGGCCGAGATGAAGAAATTGAAGTAGCAGAAGACATGACAAAGCTCACTTTAGATACGATCGGGCTATGCGGCTTTGATTTTCGATTTAACAGCTTTTATAAGGAAAACCAGCATCCATTTATCGAAAGCATGCTGAAAGGTTTAAACGAAGCGATGGATCAATCGAGCCGATTGCCGATCGCAGATAAATTAATGATCAAAAGAAGAAAAGAATTTGAGCAAAATGTCGATTTTATGAAGCAGTTAGTAGATGACATAATTAGAGAACGGAAAACACAAGATCAAACAGGCGATGATTTGCTGTCCCTCATGCTGAACGCAAAGGATCCTGAAACAGGTGAGCGTCTATCAGATGAAAATATCCGTTATCAAATCATTACCTTTTTAATAGCAGGTCATGAAACAACAAGCGGACTTTTGTCATTTGCGATTTATTTCTTACTCAAGAATCCAGACAAATTAAAAAAAGCCGTACAAGAAGCGGACGACGTGCTGCAAGACGGGCTGCCGTCATTTAAGCAGATGCAAAAGCTTAGCTATACGCGTATGGTCTTAAATGAAGCACTGCGCCTCTGGCCAACTGCACCTTCTTTCTCCCTTTATGCGAAAGAAGACACAGTGATTGGAGGAAAATATCCGATTGCAAAAAATCAAAGTGTCAGCGTGCTGCTTCCTAAATTACATCGGGATCAAGCGGTTTGGGGAGAGGATGCAGAAGAATTCAAGCCCGAACGCTTTATGCATCCTGAAACGATTCCGCAGCATGCCTATAAACCGTTCGGAAATGGGCAGCGAGCATGTATTGGGATGCAATTCGCACTTCATGAAGCGACGATGGTTCTAGCGATGGTCCTGCACAACCTTGAATTGATTGATCATACGTCGTATGAACTGGATTTAAAAGAATCCCTAACCATTAAGCCGAAAGATTTTAAAATAAAAGTGCGGCCAAGAAAGCAGCAATTCTTTATGGCGCCTCCGAAAGAAGAACCGAAAAAAAGCACCGCATCTGCTGCATCAAAGGTAGCAAGTCATGGGACGCCGCTACTCATCTTGTATGGATCAAATCTTGGCACAGCAAAGCAGATGGCAAACGAATTTGCTGAAGACGGACAAGCAAAAGGGTTTGACGTGACAACTGCACCACTTGATGATTATACCGGAAAGTTACCAGAGTCAGGCGCTGTCTTAATAGTAACGGCTTCATACAACGGCCATCCGCCTGACGATGCGAAACAATTTGTGGATTGGGTGACGCAGGATGAGGAGCAGGATCTATCAAACGTGACATTTGCAGTCTTTGGGTGCGGGGATCGAAATTGGGCAAGTACGTATCAGCGCATCCCTCGTCTGATTGATGAAGCACTTGAAAGAAAAGGAGCAAAGCGTCTGACTGATATAGGCGAAGGCGATGCAGGCGGTGATATGGATGAAGATAAAGAAATCTTCCAGAAGACGGTCTTTGAAGACCTTGCAAAAGAATTCGATTTAACCTTGCAAGAGAAAAGTCAGGAAAGTCCAGACCTATCAGTTGTCTATACGAATGAGCTGGTCGAACGTCCTGTGGCAAAAACATATGGTGCTTTTTCAGCTGTTGTATTGAAAAATCGTGAATTGCAATCTGAACAAAGCGCTCGCCAAACAAGGCATATTGAACTTCAATTACCTGAAGGCAAACCATATAAAGAAGGAGATCATATCGGGATCGTGCCGAAAAATAGTGCCGCACTCGTTCAGCGTGTGACCAATCGTTTTAAACTAGATCCTCAGCAGCACATCATGCTCTCTTCTGCAAAAGAAGCAAGTCACTTGCCGTTAAATCAGGCAATTCAAATCAGAGAATTACTGGCTTCACATGTAGAGCTTCAAGAGCCTGCGACACGTACCCAGCTAAGAGAGCTTGCAAAATATACGGTTTGCCCGCCTCACCGTATTGAGCTTGAACAGATGGCAGGAGAAATCTATCAAGAAGCTATATTAAAGAAGCGTGTGACCATGCTGGATTTAATAGAACAATATGAAGCATGCGAACTGCCCTTTCATCATTTCCTAGCCCTTTTACCAGGCCTAAAGCCGCGTTATTACTCAATTTCCAGCTCGCCAAAGGTAGATGAAAAGAGGCTCAGTATCACTGTAGCTGTTGTAAAAGGCAAAGCATGGAGCGGGCGCGGAGAATACGCAGGCGTCGCATCAAACTATTTATGCGGCCTCCAAGAAGGAGAAGAAGTGGCCTGCTTCCTGCATCAAGCTCAAGGAGGATTCGAATTGCCGCCTTCCCCTGAAATACCGATGATCATGATCGGGCCAGGAACAGGAATCGCTCCTTTTAGAGGGTTTATCCAGGCAAGGGGAGAGTGGCATAATGAAGGGAAGCAGCTAGGTGAAGCTCATCTTTATTTTGGCTGCCGTCATCCTCATGAAGATGATCTGTATTATGACGAAATGCAGCTTGCAGCACAAAAAGGACTTGTCACCATCCACCGTGCTTATTCTCGTTACGAGGAGCATAAAGTGTACGTTCAGCACTTAATCAAAAAGGATGGCGTCAAGCTTATTGAATGGCTTGACCAAGGTGCCTATCTGTATATTTGCGGGGATGGAAAAGTCATGGCACCAGACGTAGAAGCTGCGCTGATTGACCTGTACATGACGGTGAAACAGTGTGAGAAAGACACAGCTGAGCAATGGCTGACTTCTCTTGAGAAAGACAATAGGTATGTAAAAGATGTATGGAGCTGACAAACAGTGAAGCCGCCAAATTGGCGGTTTTTTCTGTTTTGATAGATCGATTGCTAGAATGGATAGTTGGAAGATACAAAACACCTCATTGTCGGAGTTCATCATGCGGGTTATTCAAAAGCGACAGCTGCTTTTTTAGAATTTATCAACTATGCAAAAGCGTAATAAAAAAAGTTTCTTTTTTTATTCATCACTTTTTCATATTTAGAAGCTATGCTAAATGAAATAAATGAAAAAGAAAGAAGAGATATGAGTGAAAATTAGAAAAATAGATAGCATATTGATCATCATTTTACTTATTGCAGCGTTTCTCTACACTTATCAAATTTGGCAGAATGATAGTGCCAATCAATATTACTTAGCCGCTGTCAAAAGTATGTCCAAAAGCTTCCATCACTTTTTTTACGCTTCATTTGATGCATCTGGATTCGTATCAATTGATAAACCACCCGTCGTTTTATGGATTCAAACCATTAGCGCACTTATTTTTGGCTTTCATACATGGAGTGTGATTTTGCCGCAGGCGCTTGCTGGCATTGGTTCGGTTCTTCTTCTTTATATCATGATAAAACCGGTCTTTGGTCAAGGGGCTGCAAGGGTGTCAGCGGCAGTCATGGCTCTCACGCCAATTGCGGCAGCAGTTAGCAGAACCAACAATATAGACAGTATGCTCGTTTTCACATTACTCGCTGGTGCTTATTTCTTAATGCGTGCTGTCAAAAGCGGGAAGCTTCGCTGGCTAATCATGGCCTTCGTTTTAATAGGCATAGGGTTTAATATGAAGATGCTCCAAGCATATATGGTTCTTCCAGCATTTATTTTCTATTATGTTATCGCTGCTCGCGTACCGCTAAAAAAGAAAATATTATCTCTCCTGTGCTCACTGGTAGTACTTGCTTGCGTGTCTTTATCTTGGGCAGTTACTGTTGACATGACGTCTGAAAGTCAACGTCCATATGTGGGAAGCAGTCAAACGAATTCTGTGTTAGAGCTTGCCTTTGGTTATAACGGCACGGAGCGTTTACTTGGACAGACAACTGGCAAATCCTTTGGTGAGATGAATCAGCAAGCAGGTGCTATGATGCCAGACGGTTCAGGGGTAGGTGGAACGTCAGACGATCAATCAAATAGGAATCAGCAACCACCATCACAGAATCAAATGATGCCACCTCATCAGGGGGGAGCTGGTGGAACTCCGCCGGGCAATACTGTTAGTGGCCAAAGTATGAATATGTATGGAACTGGGAATCCAGGTGTATTCCGTTTATTTCAATCTGCATTGTCAGGACAAATCAGCTGGATGCTGCCGTTCGCCTTATTTGGACTGTTAGGAATGATCATCAGCTGGTGGAGGGACCGGAAATCTCAAGTAAATGAATGGAAAGTAAATGAATGGAAACAAACGTTATTTTGGACAGCATGGTTGATTCCTGCTGCTGGATTCTTTAGTGTTGCTAGTTTTTTCCATCACTATTATCTCATTATGCTTGCCCCGCCAATTGCTGCACTATGCGGTATAGGAGCCAAGAAGATGGGTGAGTTATTTACGTCACAAAAAGGAATATCCGCTTATCTGCTTCCAGCGGCCATCGCCGTTACAGGTATTTTCCAAGGATATATTTTGAGCAATTATACGACACAAATAAGCAGTGTCTGGATGTATACAATTGCGATTGCAGGTGTGAGTATCGCCATCTTATTGCTCATGTATAAAGAAAAACAATTGATCAAAAAACGGTTGATGATCATCGCAATGACAACCTTATTGCTAATTCCTGGTTTTTGGTCTGCGACGCCTATTATATATGGAGGGAACAGTGTTCTTCCTGAGGCCGGTGTTCAGCTGGCTAGTTCAAATGGAGGGAATATGTTTACATCTAGCGTTGATCAGGATCTACTCACTTATTTAAAGGCTCATCAAACAGGTGAAACGTATTTATTTGCGACGCTGACGACCGTTACCGCAGCGCCATATATCATTGACGAAGATGAAAATGTGATGGCTCTAGGCGGATTTAATGGGACGGATCCCATTTTGACTGTAAAGAAATTAAAAACACTTATTCAACAAGGGAAAGTGAAATACTTTTTATTACAAGACAATCAGTCATCAGGTAACAGCGATTTGGTCAGCTGGATCAAATCACATGGTACAGCCATCTCATCAGAAGAGTATAAGGACCAATCCTCATCCACTACAGAGGGGATGCCCTCTGGCATGAAAGGCATGTCTTCACAAAATGAAACATTATATAGAGTAGATGGAATATCCTAAATGATGCAAGGCGAAGGCGAATGATTTCTCAATCATTCGCCTTTTCTTATGGTTCAATTGATCGGCAGGCAGCTTCAGTTCATCTTTTTCACATGTCAACACTCAGCCACTCATACATTTAAAATGACTCATTTCCTTCAAGTCACGATCATTTCTTTAGAAGAAGTATGAGGAGGTCACGAGCTTTTGATGATGAGAAGAGGCTGGATTGCTGCTGTCGTCCTATGTTTTGTGATAGGGATAGGTGCGTTATTAGGTGGGACTGGTGAGAATCAGGCGGCAAAGGGTGCAGATCGATATGATCATGTCATTCAATTTCCAATGGAACGATATCCTGAAACAGGCGGTCACATTCAAGAAGCGATTCGGAAAGGGCATTCAGATGTGTGTACGATTGACCGAAACGGGGCAGATGCCCGCAGGCAAGAATCGTTAAAAGGAATTCCTACTAAACCTGGCTTTGACCGGGATGAATGGCCGATGGCGGTTTGTCTTGAAGGTGGAAAAGGTGCAAGCGTTCAATATGTCAGTCCATCAGATAATAGAGGAGCTGGCTCATGGGTCGGACATCAAATTAGCGGATATCCTGACGGGAAAAGAATTTTATTTATCGTGAAATAAACTTCGGCAAGAGGCTCTCGGCGAGGGGCCTTTTTTGTTTACAATCAGAGCGTATTCGAGTTAGCAAGGACAAAAGATTCAGTGGTACAATCATTCTAAGATACAAAGACTGACAAGAAGAAAATGTGAAGGGAACAATGCTTATGGAAAAGAACCGTACATTATACGATTTTTTCATGGAACATGCAGAAGAACTGACTGAGACATGGTATGAATCCATTGAGGATGATGATCCAGAATCGATTTATCGTTCAACGGATTCCAGCATCATAGCAGAGCTAAAACGACAAAATCAAGATTATTATCAGCATTTTATACGCGCTCTTATTGAAGACAAGTCGTATTTACATACGAAGTTTAAAAAATGGTCTGAAGACTTAGCAAGTGACCCGAAGCATTTAAATACGCCATTAGATTATGTCGTCAGAGAATATATGTCCAATCAAAGAGTGGTCCTTCATTATTTAAAAAAATTTATTAAACAGTATCAAGGTGATATTGATATTGACCGAATCTTTTATTGGTATGATTTAATATCCGAGGCGTTTAACATGTCCATTCATGTGTTCATCCAGCAATATGTGAAAAATACAACCAAAAAGCTCGTTGCACAAAGAGAAATGATTTATGAGCTGAGTTCTCCTGTGATTGTGTTAAAAAGCCATATTGCCCTTTTGCCTTTAGTAGGTGACATTGACACAGCGAGAGCAAAGATCATATTAGAAAACACATTAAAACAATGTTCGCAAAAAGGTGTTCAGCATTTGTGCATTGATTTATCTGGTGTCGTCATTATTGATACAATGGTCGCACATCAAATTTTTGATCTTGTCACGTCACTGCGGTTAATCGGGGTTGAAACGACTATTTCGGGCATCAGACCAGAAATTGCTCAAACAGCTGTGCAGCTCGGACTTCCTTTTAATGAATTTCAAACGGCATCATCACTTGCTCACGCCTTAAACCAGATGACCGAATTTTCACCAATATAAAAACCAGGCCTGTTAAAAGGGCCTGGTTTTCTTTAGATCACAGCATCAATTTTTGTTACTTTCCAATTATTTTCTACTTTTTCATAAGTGACAGTGCGTTTTACTGTGCGACCATCAAGGGTTGGGACTGTGAATTCGTATGTGCGGATTGTATTTTTCTTAGACACAAGTTTTGGTGTTGCCTTATCCCAATCGAGCATGTTGTCTCCGTCACCGACTGGAACAGCCATTTTTCCATTATGAACAATGAACTGATAGTCTTTTAAACCATAAGTGATGGCTTCTTTTGTGAAAACTTGAGATAGATAGTCGTTTAATTTTTTCTTTGTATCTAATGTTTTAGACAGGTAGTTGTAAGTCATGTCTTTATAAGTAAATGATTTTAATTTGTAATCTGAATGTTCATTAATATTGTAGCCTGACATAGCACTCCAAAAGTGTTCTCTTGCATCAAGGGCAATATGTAACGCTTCTTTATTTGTCAGAGTGGCAGTTTTTTTGGAAGCGGCTAGTGTTGTTGTTTGTAAAGAGATCATCAGCATAATAGCGGTTAATAAAACAAATAATTTTTTCAAGGCGATTGCCTCCTTTTCTCAATGAAAACTTCTTATGTTACAAATGTTACAATAATTACATCGATATTACAAGAGTGAAACAAAAATGTTTTTTTATTTCTTTTCTTTCTACTTATATAACGTTTGAGGGAGACATAAAGTTTTCATTTTCTTATTTTTTATGGCTCATTATTATATAACCGTTCTAAAGAAGAACAAAACGTCTTTTGGAAAGATTTCGATTTGAATCCTCGACACTCTTTTTTTATGTATGACATATACTGTCGTGATGAATGTCTAAGAAAGTGGTGTTTAGTATGTATAATCCATATGAAGGTGTGTGGAATGGGAACTCATATGATCGGCAGGTACAAAGCTTGCCGTCGTTTCCTATTCCTCAAGTTGGAGGATTTCCCGGCTTACCAATCGGAGGAGGAGGGACTGGGCCAGGGCAAGGTTCAGGCGGGCAATCCATTCCGCCAGCTCCGCCGCAGCATATCATCTCGCAGTATCAGCAAGCAGTCTCTCAGCCCCAAAGTATGCAGCCGCTTATTGCAGGACAAAGTGTAGGCGGGGGCCCGCAAACTGTTCAATTTGCGGCGGGATGTAATAGAAGATGGACCATTGTATTCCTTAGAAACGGCCAAGTATTTTTAATGTATGTCATTTCCTCGCAACCTTTTGGCCGTACAACAGGCTTTATCTGGCCAAACTTTACATTTGGTTCCTTCCCAAGCTCAAGTATTCTTGCTTACTCTTGCTCATAAAAAGAAAGCCGGTTCTCATCAGCAGTTGATGAAATACCGGCTTTTTTTAATGAATGTTTCTAAATACGCCAATCACTTTACCTAGTATACTCACATTCTGTAAAATAATTGGTTCCATTGAAGGGTTCTCGGGCTGTAATCTAAAGTGCGTATCTTCTTTATAAAAACGTTTCACTGTTGCTTCATCTTCCTCTGTCATAGCCACGACAATATCGCCATTGTTGGCGGTACTTTGCTGACGCACAATGACATAGTCCTTGTCCAAAATACCTGCATCAATCATACTTTCTCCCATAATTTCAAGCATAAATACTTGTTCATCTGGTGCTGCAAAAGTTTCTGGAAGAGGGAAGTATTCTTCTACATTCTCAACAGCCGTAATAGGCAGGCCTGCTGTGACTTTTCCGATGACTGGGACGTTCATTACAGCGCTCTTTGGAATATTCATTTCTTCTTCATCTAGTACTTCTATCGCTCTAGGCTTCGTTGGGTCTCTTCTAATTAGACCTTTTGTTTCTAGTCTAGCTAAATGTCCATGGACGGTTGAGCTAGATGCTAGACCAACAGCTTCACCAATTTCACGAACGGATGGGGGATAGCCCTTGCTTTTTACTTCTTCTTTGATGAATGTCAGGATATCGAGTTGTCTTTTTGATAGCTTCGTCATCTTTTGCACCTCAAAACGTCAATTTTAAAGAAATTATAGCATGTTTTTCCTAACAGTACAAACATAGGTTCGAAAAAAACGTTTGACAGAAACGTTTGTTCGTATCTATAATGAGTGATAGAAAGAGCGAACACATATTCTGTTAGGAGAGATGACATTATGAGGTTAAAGGAATCGATTATTTTTATTGGGCTATTCTCGTTCATCGTTGGTATATTTCTCTCACTTATTGCGGTCACAAGCCATAATGATTCAAATCAATATGTTAAAATAGAGGTTCAATCAGGTGATACTCTTTGGGGATTAGCTGATCAAGTGAGTGACAGCAAATCAATCGATAAAAATGCTTTTATTGACTGGGTAACTGAACACAATGATCTTGCTTCAACTGACATCCAGCCTGGGGACATTCTTGTGATTCCAGTCAAAAAAGAGCACCCGGTTGTATATCAACTTGCAACAGTACAGTAGAAAGGCCGATTGAAGACATGAACGCATTGATTTATGCGAGAGTGAGCACTGTTAAAGAAGAACAGGAAACCTCGCTGAAAAGACAAGAAGAAGAACTGCTGGCTTTAGCTGCTTTACATAAGATGAATGTGGTCAAAGTCATTAAAGAAAAAGCAAGCGGATATGATCTTGATCGTGATGGTGTTTTTGACATGCTTGCTGCACTGAAAGAACAAGCAATAGATGCTGTTCTCATTCAAGATGAGACACGCCTTGGAAGAGGGCAGGCGAAAATCGCACTTCTTCATTGTCTTTTTAAAGAGAAGGTCAAGGTGTATAGCGTTTTTCATAGAGGAGAGCTTGAGCTTTCAGAAGCAGATGAGATGGTCATTGAAATTGTAGGCGTTGTGGAAGAATACCAGCGGAGAATTCATAACCTGAAAATTAAGCGGGGGATGAAAAAGGCTATTGAGCGCGGATATCAGCCTGAACTGAATTTGAAACACCAAGATCAGGCACCTGGCCGCGAGCGTATTGAAGTACCGATATCAGAAATTGTTCGATTAAGAAAAAACAAAATGACATTCGCTGAAATTGCAGTGACACTACAGGCACTTGGTTTTGACATATCAAAAGCAACCGTGCATAGAAGGTATCAAGAATACGAAAAAGGAATGACGACGTGAAGCGTGAATTGTTGTAAAAATGAATGATATTTAGTAGTATGTAGGGAAAATGCTTTAAAGGAGTTTGTCATGATTTCTAAAGAACAGCTTGCAAGAATAAATGCACTTTCAAAAAAGTCGAAAGAAGCCGGTTTGTCGGACGCTGAAAAAACAGAGCAAAAGCATTTAAGAGAGGAATATTTAAAAGCTTTTCGTTCTTCTATGAAAAATACACTCAAAACCGTAAAAATCGTTGATCCAGAAGGAAACGATGTTACACCAGAAAAATTAAAGAGAGAAAGAGATCGTAATCTTCATTAAGGTGATGATTTCTTGATTTTTGAAAAGATGGGAAAAAGATTCTCATCTTTTTTCATATTTGCATAAGTTTTTAGGTGATCGATAAACTAAATGTGACAAAATCCTTCTTTTTCAGCGTGAAATAGTTGTGAAAAAAGGACAGTAGATTTATGATAATGGTGTACACAAGATACGGAAGGGGATTTATATGGAAACGATTGAATTGAAATCTATTGCAACAATACGTACTCTCTCCATAGACGCGATTGAAAAAGCGAATTCCGGTCACCCTGGAATGCCTATGGGCGCTGCACCAATGGCATACGCTTTATGGACGAATCACTTAAACGTAAGTCCGCAAAATCCAAATTGGTTTAACAGAGACCGTTTTGTGTTATCTGCGGGACATGGTTCTATGCTTTTATACAGCATGCTTCATTTAAGCGGATACAACCTAAGTATTGAAGATTTAAAACAATTCCGTCAATGGGGCAGCAAGACACCTGGACATCCTGAATTTGGACACACAGAGGGCGTAGATGCGACAACAGGTCCTTTAGGACAAGGGATTGCTATGGCTGTTGGAATGGCACTTGCAGAAAGACATCTTGCAGAAACGTATAACAAAGACAACTTTAATGTTGTGGATCACTATACATACAGCATTTGCGGAGATGGAGACTTAATGGAGGGGATTTCCTCTGAAGCCGCTTCACTTGCTGGTCATTTAGGCTTAGGCCGTTTAATTGTTCTTTATGATTCAAACGACATTTCATTAGATGGCGACCTAGATCGTTCTTTCTCTGAAAATGTGAAGAATCGTTTTGAAGCCATGAACTGGGAAGTTCTTTACGTCAAAGACGGCAATAACATCGAAGAAGTGACGGCCGCGATTGAAAAAGCCAAACAAAGTACAGACAAGCCTACACTGATTGAAGTGAAGACAACAATCGGTTTCGGATCTCCAAACCGTGCGGGAACGTCTGGAGTGCATGGTGCACCGCTTGGCAGTGAGGAAGCGAAGCTAACGAAGGAAGCCTATTCTTGGACGTTTGAAGAAGATTTCCATGTACCTTCTGAAGTGTACGATCATTTCAAAACAGCAGTGAAAGACGCTGGCCAGAAAAAAGAAGCAGCGTGGAATGAACTGTTTGAGCAATATGAAAAAGAATATCCGGAACTAGCAGCTCAGCTGAAGCTTGCGATTGAAGGAAAGCTTCCTGAGAATTGGGATCAAGAGATTCCTGTTTATGAAGCAGGTTCAAGCCTTGCCTCTCGTGCTTCTTCTGGCGAGGTATTAAATGGCATTGCGAAGCAAGTCCCATTCTTTATTGGTGGATCTGCTGACCTTGCAGGATCAAATAAAACAACAATTAAAAATACAGATGACTTTGGCAGAGAGAATTATGCTGGCAGAAACATCTGGTTTGGTGTCAGAGAATTCGCAATGGGTGCTGCGCTAAACGGTATGGCACTTCACGGCGGTCTCCGTGTATTCGGCGGAACATTCTTTGTTTTCTCAGACTACTTAAGACCAGCCATTCGTCTTGCTGCATTAATGGGACTTCCTGTCACTTACGTCTTTACGCATGACAGCATTGCGGTTGGAGAAGATGGACCAACGCATGAGCCGGTTGAACAGCTTGCATCATTACGTGCGATGCCTAACCTTTCTGTTATTCGTCCAGCTGATGGAAACGAAACAGCAGCAGCATGGAAAATTGCTGTATCTTCAACAAATAAACCGACAGCACTAGTTCTTACTCGTCAAAACCTTCCAACGATTGACCAAGCACCAGAGAAGGCATATGAAGGAGTAGAAAAGGGCGGATATGTTGTCGTTGAAGCCGCTGATGCACAGCCTGAGGCACTTCTACTTGCTTCAGGATCTGAAGTAGGTTTAGCAATTGAAGCGCAAAAGGCACTTGAAAAAGAAGGCATCCGCGCTTCTGTTGTGAGTCTTCCTGCATGGGATCGCTTTGATGAGCAGTCAGATGAATACAAAGAGTCAGTCCTTCCTAAAGCAGTGAGAGCACGTATTGCAATAGAAATGGGTGCTTCACTTGGCTGGGAACGTTACACTGGCCTTGATGGCGACGTGATTGCAATTGATAAATTTGGCGCTTCAGCACCAGGTGAAACCATTATTGAGAAATACGGATTTACTGTCAGCAACGTGGTTAGCCGTGTGAAAGCAAAGCTCAATAAGTAATCAATCTCCAAGCATCATGCTTTTTTGCACCCAGTTTGCAGAGCTTTTCTATACGCTCTGCAAACTTTTTTCTTTTTTCTTGTTTTTTTGACAAAACTAGTTTGTTCTTGCTTCATATATAGACAATTCTTTCTTTCACATTTTTGTATAATACAAGCAATAAGCGAGATTGACGAAATGTGAAAGGAAGGGATAGACATGGAACGCCATTATTATATTTATTGGATTGAGGATGAGTTTGCTCATCATTATTTTGGCAGAGAATCTATTTTGTTTCATTTGTTTGAATCGTTGCACTGGACAAACCGCAGTGATGACGAGTTAGTCATGCTTGTTAAGCAAGTGGATTACGTAACGAAACGAATCCCTGCTTTTCATATGCATCAGCGTTTAATGAACAATTTAACGAACATTCACTATACACAAATAGGCTCGATTTATAGTGCATCGCTGCCAGATGGAAAAGGAACGGCTGCATTCATCATTAAAGACCGTTATATTCAAATGTCTGCTACCGGCAGTTATGAGGCGGAGGCGGTGTTTTTTGAAGTACTGAGAAAAATTAGTCCTTGCTTTCTGGCTATGGACTTTGGCTCAAAGAAGCACGGGTGGCTCAATCCGGTAAAAGTGAGGAATTTTGTTTAAAAAAATAAAATTGAACGTGAAATGTTGTATAATAGCCTTTTGTTTAGTACACTTTATACGAGACAACATGAAGGAGGAAGAATTATGGATTTATGGGTTGTCATCCTTGTAGGCGTTGTTGCACTGCTTGCAGGAGTTGCACTCGGATTCTTTATTGCTCGGAAGTATATGATGAGCTACTTGAAAAAGAATCCACCAATTAATGAACAAATGCTTCGAATGATGATGATGCAAATGGGCATGAAACCGTCCCAAAAGAAAATCAATCAAATGATGAAAGCCATGAACAACCAAGCGAAATAATACGTACGATATTATGATCATAGATGGAACATGGTCATAAAGAATGGACAAGCTATGTCTTTTCTTTATTGAAGCTACCTTCATCAGACAATTAAAACCACTGTACTTGCATGTATAAAGCAGGGAAGGTGGTTTTTATTTTGGCGTTAGGCATCATCTGTCAGTCAAAAAACAAAAAACCCCTGTAATCAGAGGTTTTCGTTTATTGTCACACATATCAACTTTTCTAAAACGTGCGGCATCTTTTATATCATGAGGTATGATTAGTTGGCTGAATTTGAATGTAAGTGTCGTTGATATTGTAAGAGGAGATGATCTAGCTGCTGGCTATGTTCGATCGTTACTGTCGATGTCATCCCATTATGCAGGACCACTTTCATCAGCTCTTCTCTTTTTTCTTCGATTTGAGTTAATAATGATGTTTTTACCAAAGTCATGTTCCTTTCATGCAAATCTTGATAAAAAGAATCGGTTCTATTATATCCATTTTAAGGTTTATTTTCAAATTTAAAGGGTTTGGTATCTTGATGTCAAATTAAAGTATATAAGGTTTTAAGAGAATAGACCATCTTTATTCAGATGATGTAAAAAAAATGAAATGATTTTGTCATCTCTTATTGTATATTGTAAGAAGGGGGTGTTCTTTTGTCAGATTTGAATTACTTTTTAGCTTTTGGAGCAGGGTTTCTTTCTTTTATCTCACCGTGCTGTCTGCCGCTTTATCCAGCCTTTTTATCATATATTACAGGCGTAAGTATAGATGAAGTGAAATCTGAGAAGGTGATGTTGAGAAGAAGAAGTCTGCTTCATACATTATTCTTTTTAATAGGGTTTTCTATCATTTTTATTGCCATTGGCTTTGGGACATCGTTTGTTGGGAAGTTTTTTTATGAATATCATGAAGCGATTCGTCAAGTTGGAGCCATCCTCATTATTTTCTTTGGTTTTATGATTCTTGGTGTATTTCAGCCTTCTTTCCTGATGGGAGAAAAGAGGATGCAGTTTAAACATCGCCCGGCTGGTTTTTTTGGATCGATTCTCATCGGAATGGGTTTTGCTGCTGGATGGACACCTTGTACCGGCCCAATTTTATCGGCTGTCATCACACTTGCCAGCAACAAACCGGAGTCCGCTGTGACCTATATGATTGCGTATGTGTTAGGTTTTGCTATCCCTTTTTTTGTTCTTTCCTTTTTCATCACAAAAATGGCTTGGATCAGAAAGCGTCAGCAGCTCATCATGAGAATTGGCGGGATTATTATGATCGTAGTAGGGGTCATGCTGTTCTTTGATCTTCTGACATGGATCATC
The DNA here is from genome assembly GCF_000300535.1 of Bacillus xiamenensis. Lineage (GTDB taxonomy): Bacteria > Bacillota > Bacilli > Bacillales > Bacillaceae > Bacillus > Bacillus xiamenensis. Next base: position 25,082 of record NZ_AMSH01000020.1, on the reverse strand, counting down.
ATTATATTCTCATCCCTTTTTGGTGGATTTAAAGGATTTTGAAATCGTTTTCTACAGTCGCGGCGAATGGTTTTTTTTCGTCAATTGGAGTATATTATACATAGGCTGACCTTAAAGAATAAAGGAATGATTTGATATGATGATCATAATTTCTTCTATAGTTGCGGTATGTATGGCGGTAGCCGTCATGTTTATTCGCATTAAATCATCTGCAAAACCTGCAACCGCGAAAAAAATTATATTACCTCCTATATTCATGAGCACTGGCGCACTGATGTTTTTTGTGCCTATGTTTCGAGTAACTGGAGCTGAATTTTTAGAGGCGATTACAGTAGGGATGTTTTTTTCCATCTTTTTAATCAAAACATCGAAATTTGAAATTAGAGGCAATGAAATCTATTTGAAGCGTTCAAAAGCATTTGTGTTTATTCTCATTGGACTTCTTGTCCTTCGTATCGGTATGAAGACGATCTTAAGCTCTTCCATTGATTATGGCGCACTAAGCGGAATGTTTTGGATTCTAGCCTTTGGCATGATTGTACCTTGGCGGGTTGCTATGTATTTGTCGTTTAGAAAGCTGTCTAAACAATTAGATCCGCAGCAGGTCCAAATGAATTAAACCTCCTTTTTTAAAAGGAGGTTACAGATTGTTGACAAAGGGCTAAAATGATCTTTATTTTAGCCCTTTGTCTTCCTTTCAGCGTGAACTGAAAACCTTTGCAGTCTAGGAAGGACGAGTACCGGAGCGGAGCGAATTTGGCGTTAGCGAAAGGGCTAAAGTGATCTTTGGTCTATCCCTTTTTCTTCCTTTCAGCGTGCACTGAAAACCTTTGCAGTCTAGGAAGGACGAGTACCGGAGCGGAGCGAATTTGGCATTCGTGAGCACCGGCACGCAGGACTGACAAAGAATGCGAGGGTTTGTCTACACGCTGAAACCTCCTTTTTTAAAAGGAGGTTATTTTAATAAGGACTCGTAGGGCGAATGGTCGATCTTTTTTTCTTGAAGGCGCTTTAGTAGAAATTTATGATCTCGCTTTGGTGTAGCCATAATATAGCCGCGAATGATTAAATCTAGGTTAATGCTGGCAGCCTGTTCTTTAAGTGCCAGCTCGCCAATTTTACCGGCGATTTTTTCTTTGGCAACATCTCTAAAAAGCTCTGGAACAGGTAATACCAGCTCATTTAATAGCTGTTTGTCTTCATCTCGCCATAGGTGAAGGCTCTTTTGAATATATTCGTCCTGCCAATCAAGCTCTGATTTCCCATCTTCCTTCGGCAATCGTTTTAAAAATTTGCGAAACATAAAAAAGCCACCGATTGCTAGTAATCCGATCATGACCGTACCCCAAAATAAAATGAACCACAAAAACCAGCCGCTTAACATGTTCTCACTCCTTATACCCCTTATCTCTATCTTATTTTACATGAAGATATGATAGAAGAAAATAACAAAAATGTATGTATGCTTTTGCTATAAATGCCTCTTTTTATGAATAAGCGCCCATTTACTAGAATGACCCAAACCCTTTAATAGAAAAAGAATATATTATCGTATAGCGACTCTACTATTTGGCCATGGTGGTTCGCAAAAGGTATTGACTTGAAACGAACGGGAGAGAGCCCACCTGAATGCAGGCGGGCTCTTAATGATTGAAGTGCGGCATTTGAAAGGAAAATGCCCCGTGTTGACGGTGTGAATATTTTTTAATTTTGATTGATATGATTCGGTTTTCGTAATCGGTGTCAATGTCCTTGTCATTCAAATAAAAAGGGAGCATGACACTTTTTTCAATGGGCTGCTCTTGTTTATCAATCAAATAAACAAGTGTGAGCTCATATCCTGCGAAGGTCAGTTTTAAATCAGTGATCGACAGGGTGGAGAGATCGATCTCAATGATATAATCACGGCTTGTTTCGTAAAGATCTATTGGCAGCTGTTCATCATACCAGGCAAATGGATCATCCATTAATACACGAAGCCAATCATCTATTTCAATAAAATCAGAGGAATTCGACTGTTTTTCATTCTCCATATACACTCCTCCATCACATCTCATAATAAATCATATGATGAACTCTGAAATGTGTGAAAAACCTAAAACATCCCGTTTGGTCACGGGATGAGAGGAGAATGGTTACATATCATGATGTGAATTGTGCTTTTGTCTTGTATGGTTGCGGTTCTTAACTTTTTTACTCCCTGATAATGGCTCTGGCTGTCCGCCTTGATGCTCCTTAGGCGAGTTTTGACGGATGTCTTTCCCCGTGTTTTTATTCGTCATTATCCTTGCTCCTTTCTTTATTGGTTCTTTTTACGTTTTTTATTATTTTGTCTTTGTTCTTCTGTTAAAACGAGCTGATCATTTTCTATATAGCCTGCACCATTTCCTTGGCTTTTGGCTGCGTTCATGCCGTTTATTACATGATTGGCTTTTCGTTTTGTCATGTTTTATCACCTCATTTGTAGTATGAGCCGGCGTCACTCGGTTTATGAAGAGTAATCATTTCCTGACGATAAGATAAACTTATTGAATTTAATAAAAGCATTGTTATTTACTTATGTATGAATTTGTTTTAAGATGAAATTGTGAGAAAATTGTGGTGAAATACGACGATTTTTCTGAGAATTGAAATTGATCTTGATCATCAAAAGGGGGATTTTGGACATGTCGAAACAGCAGCAAGTCGCTAAACAAGACGCTTTTCAATCTAGAAAAACGTTTTCGACAAATGGGAAAACATATCACTATTATTCGTTAGAAGCACTAGAGAAACAAGGAATTGGAAACGTTTCTAAATTACCTTATTCCATTAAGGTACTGTTAGAATCAGTGCTTCGTCAAGTAGACGGTAGAGTGATCAAAAAGGAACACGTTGAGAACTTGGCAAAATGGGGAACTGCCGAGGTGAAAGAAATTGATGTTCCATTTAAACCATCTCGTGTTATTTTACAAGACTTCACGGGTGTGCCAGCAGTCGTTGACCTTGCTTCTTTAAGAAAAGCAATGGCAGATGTGGGCGGAGATCCGGATAAAATCAATCCTGAAATTCCAGTCGACCTTGTCATTGACCACTCTGTACAAGTCGATAAAGCTGGAACTGAAGACGCATTAAACATTAACATGGATCTAGAATTTGAACGTAACGCAGAGCGTTATAACTTCCTTAGCTGGGCAAAGAAAGCGTTTAACAACTATCAAGCTGTTCCGCCTGCCACAGGGATTGTTCACCAAGTGAACTTAGAGTATCTTGCAAGTGTTGTTCATGCAATTGAAGAAGATGGCGAGATCCTCACTTATCCAGATACACTAGTTGGTACTGACTCCCATACAACAATGATTAACGGTATTGGTGTACTTGGATGGGGCGTTGGCGGTATCGAAGCGGAAGCTGGTATGCTTGGTCAGCCTTCATACTTCCCTGTGCCAGAAGTCATTGGAGCAAAATTAGTTGGAGAGCTTCCAAACGGAACAACTGCAACTGACCTTGCCTTAAAAGTCACTCAAGTACTACGTGAAAAAGGCGTTGTGAACAAATTCGTTGAGTTCTTCGGACCAGGTGTTGCACAGCTGCCATTAGCTGATCGTGCAACCATTGCGAACATGGCGCCTGAATACGGTGCTACATGCGGATTTTTCCCAGTAGATGCGGAAGCTCTTGCATATCTTCGCTTAACTGGCCGTGATGAAGAGCAAATTAACATCGTTGAAGCATATTCTCGCGCAAATGGTCTATTTTATACGCCAGATGCTGAGGAACCAATTTTTACTGATATTGTGGAAATTGATCTTTCTAAAATTGAGTCAAACTTATCTGGTCCAAAACGTCCACAAGATTTGATTCCACTTTCTGAAATGAAAGAGACATTCCATAAGCATATTGAAAGCCCAGCAGGAAACCAAGGATTTGGTTTAGATAAATCTGAGCTGGATAAACAAATCGAATTTGAGCTGGAGAACGGTGAAAAAGCTGTCATGAAGACAGGTGCGATTGCGATTGCAGCGATTACGAGCTGTACGAATACATCTAACCCATACGTTTTGATCGGGGCAGGTCTTGTCGCGAAGAAAGCAAGTGAACTTGGGATGAAGGTGCCAAACTACGTGAAAACGTCATTAGCGCCAGGTTCGAAGGTTGTAACAGGATACCTTGTGAACTCAGGACTCCTTCCATACCTAAAAGATCTTGGATTTAACATTGTCGGGTATGGCTGTACAACATGTATCGGAAACTCAGGACCGCTTGCAAAAGAAATCGAAGAAGCTGTCTCTGAAAATGATCTGCTGATCACATCTGTTTTATCAGGTAACCGTAACTTTGAAGGTCGTATCCATCCGCTTGTAAAAGGGAACTACCTTGCATCTCCACCATTAGTTGTGGCATATGCACTTGCTGGAACAGTTGATATTGACTTAACAAAAGACCCTATCGGTGTTGATAAAAATGGTGAAAATGTGTATTTCGATGACATTTGGCCATCAATGGACGAAATCAACAGTGTCGTCAAAAGCACTGTCACACCTGAGCTATTCCGTTCAGAGTATGAAACTGTTTTTGACAGCAATGACCGCTGGAATGAAATTAAAACGACGGATGATGCATTGTATAAATGGGATGAAGATTCAACATACATTGCCAACCCGCCATTCTTTGAAAACTTATCAGTTGAACCTGGTAAAGTTGAACCGCTTAAAGGGCTGCGCGTCGTTGCGAAGTTCGGTGATTCTGTCACAACGGACCATATTTCTCCTGCTGGAGCAATTGGTAAGGACACACCTGCAGGTAAATACTTGCAAGAAAGAGGCGTTTCGCCTAGAGACTTTAACTCATATGGATCACGCCGCGGGAACCACCATGTGATGATGAGAGGTACTTTTGCAAACATCCGTATTAAAAACCAAATCGCACCAGGAACAGAAGGCGGATATACAACATACTGGCCAACTGGTGAAGTGACATCGATTTATGATGCATGTATGCGTTATAAGGAAGATGGAACGGGTCTTGCGATCTTAGCAGGTAAAGACTACGGGATGGGTTCTTCACGTGACTGGGCTGCAAAAGGAACAAACCTACTTGGCATTAAATTTGTTCTAGCTGAAAGCTTTGAGCGCATTCACAGAAGTAACCTTGTTTTCATGGGCGTACTTCCTTTGCAGTTTAAAGACGGAGAAAGTGCAGAGACTTATGGACTCACAGGAACAGAAACATTTGAAGTGGATGTTGACGAATCAGTTCGTCCTCGTGATCTTGTTACGGTCAGAGCCATTGATGCAGATGGCAACGAGAAGACATTTGAAGTGGTTGTTCGCTTTGACAGTGAAGTCGAAATTGACTACTATCGTCATGGTGGTATCCTTCAAATGGTACTCCGCGAAAAATTGGCAAACAACTAATCATACGAAGAAGAGAAGGCGTCTGAAAGCTTTCTCTTCTTTTTTAAAATAGTGGAGGATCAATCATGTGGAAAAAAGGAATGGCAAGCGCTGTTTTACTTGTGTTGATTGGTTTACTTGCATGGAATTTATTCGGACCAAAAGAGCCTGCCATCGGCCTTGAAAAAGGAGATCAAGCCCCAGATTTTGAGCTCAAAACCCTTGATGGCAAAACGGCATCGTTATCTGATTATCGAGGGAAAAAGGTTCTCGTTAATTTTTGGGCGACCTGGTGCAAACCGTGCCGAACGGAAATGCCCGATCTAGATGCGATCAGAAGCGAGAATGAGCAAGTCGAAGTACTTGCGGTCAATTTGACCACCACTGAAAAGAGTGTAGAGCACGTCGCATCATTTATTGATGAACTAAAGGTCAGTTTCCCTGTTTTATTGGACCAAAAAGGCATTCAAGCGAGATATCAGGTGCTTTCATATCCAACGACATACATATTAGATGAAGAAGGACGAATCATGTCTGTGAAGCATCAAATGCTTACAAAAAAAGAAATCGAAAAAGAGCTGGATCTATAATGATTCAGCTCTTTTTGCTTATTTTCTAAATGTTTTGGCGAAAATGGTATAAACACAGTGGAGGTGACAGGAATGAGAAGAAGAAAACGCCGTACATTTGAAGAGCTCGTCCTTGAAAATAAAAAAGAATTATTAAGCAATGAGGAATTTTTAAACCAGCTTGAAGAAAAGTTGGAAGAGCGATTTAGACAGAAATAAGTTATGAATTATTCGTTTTCGTTCATCCTAAAGAAGAGGGAGGGATGAAAGATGGGTAGAGAGCATGATAAACAAGCGCAGTTTACACCAGACCATTTAGGTACAAAACCTGTAGCGTACAAACGGAATAAAGGCAAAAAGATGCATAATAAATCAAATGAACAGCCTGATGTGATACAGACAAAAGGCGAATAATAGGAGGTTAGCACGATGAATGGCAAGTCATATCAATCCAATCCAGATGATCGTTCTGATAATGTTGAAAAGCTGCAAGATATGATCGAGAACACACTTGAAAATATCGATGAATCAGAAGCAGCGATGGGCCTTTCAACAGAGAACGAAAAACAAATGATCAAGCAGAAAAATGAAAATCGCCGAATCAGTATTGACGCAATGCGTTCTGAGATAAAGGACGAAGAAGCGGCAAGACAGAGCGGCTATACTGAATAAACCAGGGATTCCTGGTTTATTTTATTGCCTCTTTTTAGAAGAACCTTTTGGAATGTGGTAAAATGACAGAGACCTTAGGTTTTGATAGGAGAGCGATGAAAACGTGTATGTATCGAAAAAAGAAATAGAAGTCCGTTATGCAGAAACAGATCAAATGGGCATTGTCTATCATGCCAATTATTTGATTTGGATGGAAGTTGGCAGAACTGCGTTAATGAAAGAACTAGGCTTTTCCTATGCCCAGCTAGAAGCAGACGGAGTCCTTGCACCTGTTGTAGATCTTCAGGTTCAATATAAAAAACCATTGCTTTATGGTGAAACCGCTACAGTTCATACATGGATTGAAGCGTATAACGGAGTGAAAACAGTGTATGGCTATGACATTCAAAAGCCTGATGGACAAACAGCTATCACAGGGACAACCTCACATATTTGTGTAGACAAAGACACCTTTAGACCGATTCAATTTAGAAAAGCCTTTCCTGCATGGCACAAAGTATATGAACAGTCAAAGAAGCAGGTTTGATCCATGGCATTTGGTATTAAAAGAAAAGATCTAAATGCATGGAAATCAGCTGTTAGGCATGGAAAAGTCGCCTTTTTGACACACTATTGGCTGGATGACCGTTTTCCACATGCAAATACTGTCACAAAGGCAGCCTGTCAGGATATGGAGCAATTAATCGCTTGGGGAGAAGGGCATGGGTTAAAAAAAGAATGGATTCATGTTCGTAAAGGTTTTCCTCACTTTGATCTGATCGGTGATTCGCAAAAGCGAATTTTGCAGAAGGAGCGGTCTTTAGGAAACATTCATGAGTATGGACTATATATCGATGGATAAAACAAAAAAGATACCCGAGGGATGAGGTATCTTTTTTGTTTATTCATAATGAAACTCTGGTTCTTTTACGGACTCGTTATAATCAATATGCAGATCATGGTTGTCAAAATACCAAATATCACTTTCTTCAATAAAGAAAGTAATGCCTTCAATTTCAGCGGTTGCGCCGGCATTTTGAGGTTCATCTTTTGCGACGCCGAGAGAAAAGCCTTTTTGTACATTACTGCACCCGCCATATCTCACAAAAAAGCGAACATGATCACCTTTTTCTAAATCTAATTCTTCCTTGTACCAATTGAGTGCATCATCTTTCATCGTTAATTTCAATGTGATCGCCCCTTTTTGAAGTTATGCTGTTTTTAAAAAATGCAGGATGCAAAAACAGCTTTTCTGTACTTTTACCACATATTTAAACGTAATAAACGGCTAGAGCCATTTGATTTTCGGTTCAGTTTTGTTGAGAATCCGTTTGAGGTTGGCAATGTGTCTGTAGATCACAAAGCTAGAAAGAACGGCAACAACAATGATTAAGAATAGGTCTTGGGTGAATATGCTGTAAATGAATGTATAGATCCCTGTCAGCATGGATGATAAAGACACATATTTACTAATGTATAAAAATAAGAAAAAAGCAGCGATCATCGTGATAAATAAGAACGGGGCATAAAATAACAGCACACCGCCTGATGTAGCGACAGCTTTTCCCCCTTTAAATTTTGCAAAGGCAGGAAAGCTGTGACCAATAACAGCAGCAACTCCTGCTAGTAAGGGATGAATGTCCAGTTGCATGAAAAATGGTAAAGCCGAAGCAAGCGTCCCCTTTAAAATATCAGCAGTAATAACAATAGACCCTGCTTTAACACCAAGTGTACGAAATGCATTCGTCGCACCTAGGTTCCCGCTGCCATGCTCACGGATATCGATTCCCTTTGCAGCTTTCCCGACAATGAGACCTGATGGAATACTGCCGAGAAGATAAGCCAAAATAAACATCAAAGCAATTAACATCTGCATAACTCCTTTATATTCTCCCTCTTGTCTTACATTTTAACATGATCTCATGAAAAACATGGCGATCTTTTTTTGAAAAAATAGAAGGCGGATGAATTCAACTTTGTTTTTAGAAAGAAATTCGATAAAATAGAAGAAAAGGAGTGTCTGGATGAATCATCCTACTAAACAAGAAATTGGACGTATTTTAAAAAACAGTAAACGAATTGCTGTTGTTGGTTTGTCAGATCAGCCGCACAGAACGTCCTATATGGTCTCAAAAGCCATGCAGGATGCCGGGTATGACATGATTCCCGTTAATCCAACGATTGATGAAGCACTTGGGGTCAAAGCGGTTGCCTCTTTAAAAGACATAAAAGAACCTGTTGATATCGTCAATGTCTTTAGACGTTCAGAGTTTTTGCCTGAGGTGGCAAAAGAATTTCTTGAAATGGACGCACCTGTTTTTTGGGCGCAGCAAGGCGTATATCATGAAGAAACGAAAAGGCTGATTGAGGAAAATGGCAAGGTCGCTATCATGGATTTATGTATCAAAGTGGCTCATGCGATGACAAAAACTCATTAAATCGTCAAAAATCCTTGTTTTTCAAGGATTTTTGCTTTTTTGTTGGAGAAATATATTTGCGATTCTAGAAGAAAGCGATAAAATAAGGCGACAGGGACATATCGGTGACCTTGCATATCGAGAAAAAGAGCGATAAGATAAAAATAGAACATTTGTTCTTTTTGCTGAAATCATCATATGATTGTATTTGGCTTATGAAACAGTCTTGTTTATAATGGACTTCTAGTTCTGATTGCAGAATGTAGAAGATGCTCATAGCCTTGCAACAGAGCATGTATAGCTGAATTAAACATGCATGGTGATGATGCAGCTTATTAAAGTGGACAGTAATGAGCAGCATGATCATCATTAAAATCTAGAGAGATCATTTGATGATTAGCCGGTTATGTTTGTTAGTGAAAGGGGATTAAGCATTTGGTTAAAAAGCAGCAAGTAGATTATAACGATGATTCTATTCAGGTGCTAGAGGGACTTGAAGCGGTCCGTAAACGTCCAGGGATGTATATTGGGTCTACGGATTCACGCGGTCTTCATCACCTTGTCTATGAGATTGTAGACAACTCTGTCGATGAAGTACTCGCTGGCTATGGAGATCATATCATTGTCAAAATACATAAAGATAACAGCATTTCCGTTCAGGATAAAGGGCGAGGAATGCCTACTGGTATGCATAAGCTTGGAAAACCGACACCTGAGATCATTTTAACGGTCCTGCACGCAGGCGGAAAATTTGGTCAAGGCGGATATAAAACAAGTGGTGGACTTCACGGGGTTGGGGCGTCTGTTGTAAACGCGCTTTCAGAGTGGCTCACCGTGACGATTGAACGCGATGGCTTTATTTATCACCAGCGCTTTGAACATGGCGGAAAGCCAGTCACATCACTTGAAAAAATCGGGAAAACGAAAAAGACTGGAACACTGATTCACTTTAAGCCAGATCCAACAATGTTCAGTGCCACTACCTATAATTTTGATACTTTATCAGAGCGTTTAAGAGAATCAGCCTTTTTATTAAAAGGGTTAAAAATAGAGCTGATCGATGAGCGGCATGATGTAAAGGAAACTTTTTATTATGAGACAGGTATCGAAGCATTTGTTGCATATCTAAATGAGGAAAAGGATGTACTTAGTGAAGTTGTCTCGTTTGAAGGTGAACATCAATCCATTGAAGTAGATTTTGCCTTTCAATTTAACGACGGCTATTCAGAGAATATCCTTTCCTTTGTCAATAACGTCAGAACCAAAGATGGCGGTACGCATGAGTCTGGTGCAAAAACAGCCATGACGAGAGCTTTTAATGAATATGCACGCAAAGTGACCCTTTTAAAAGAAAAAGACAAAAACTTAGAAGGCACTGATATTCGTGAAGGCCTGTCAGCTGTTATTTCTGTCAGAATTCCTGAAGAGCTGCTTCAATTTGAAGGACAAACAAAAGGAAAGCTTGGAACGAGTGAGGCTAGGTCTGCTGTTGATGCCGTTATTTCTGAAAAACTGGCATATTTCCTTGAAGAAAACCGGGAAACGGCGACACTTCTTGTGAAAAAGGCCATTAAAGCGCAGCAGGCAAGAGAAGCTGCTAGAAAAGCAAGAGAAGAAGCGAGGAGCGGCAAGAAACGAAAGAAATCTGAAGCGACGCTGAGCGGAAAATTAACACCTGCTCAATCTAGAAACCCGGCAAGAAATGAACTGTATCTAGTAGAGGGTGACTCAGCGGGTGGATCAGCCAAGCAAGGACGAGACCGAAAATTCCAAGCAGTGCTCCCGCTTCGAGGAAAAGTCATCAATACAGAAAAAGCAAAGCTTGCTGATATTTTTAAAAACGAAGAAATCAACACCATAATCCATGCAATTGGTGGAGGAGTCGGTGTCGATTTTAATGTAGAAGACATCAATTATGACAAAATTGTCATCATGACAGATGCTGATACCGATGGCGCGCATATTCAAGTGCTGCTTCTTACGTTTTTCTATCGCTATATGAAGCCACTGATTGAGCATGGAAAAGTGTTTATTGCCCTTCCGCCTTTATATAAAGTCAGCAAAGGTTCAGGCAAGAAAGAAGTCATTGAATATGCTTGGTCCGATGAAGAAATGGATGACGTACTAAAGAAAGTTGGAAAAGGGTATACGATTCAGCGCTATAAAGGTTTAGGTGAAATGAATGCCGACCAGCTATGGGAAACGACAATGAATCCAGAGTCGAGAACACTTGTCAGAGTAAAAATCGATGACGCTGCAAGAGTGGAACGCCGCGTTACGACACTGATGGGTGACAAAGTAGAACCACGCCGTAAATGGATTGAAAAGAATGTCGCCTTTGGACTTGATGAGGAAAGCAACATTCTTGAAAATGAAAACTTGTCGCTAGCTGAGGAGGTTTAAACATGCCACAACAAGAACGATTTCATGATTTACCGTTAGAAGAAGTGATTGGAGACCGGTTTGGCCGCTATAGTAAATATATTATCCAAGATCGTGCCCTTCCAGATGCACGTGATGGTTTAAAGCCTGTACAACGAAGAATTTTATATGCGATGTATGCGGAAGGGAACACACAGGATAAAAACTTCCGTAAAGCTGCCAAAACAGTCGGTAACGTCATTGGTAACTACCATCCGCACGGTGATTCTTCTGTTTATGAAGCCATGGTGAGAATGAGCCAGGTATGGAAAGTACGAAATGTGCTAATTGAGATGCATGGAAATAACGGGAGTATCGACGGAGATCCGCCTGCTGCCATGCGTTATACAGAAGCAAGGCTTTCTGCGATTGCTTCAGAGCTTTTAAAGGACTTAGATAAGGAAACAGTCGAATTTGTTGCAAACTTTGATGACACAAGCAAAGAGCCGGTTGTATTACCAGCGATGTTCCCAAACCTTCTAGTGAATGGATCAACTGGGATTTCAGCTGGTTATGCGACTGATATTCCGCCGCATCACCTTGGAGAAGTGATTGATGGCGTTATTAAACGAATCGAACAGCCGCATTGTACGGTTGAGGATTTAATGACGGTCATCAAAGGGCCAGATTTCCCAACAGGCGGTATTATTCAAGGTGTGGACGGCATTAAGAAGGCATATGAAACAGGAAAAGGAAAGATTATGATTCGCGGGAAAGCGGAGATTGAAACCATCCGCGGTGGACGTCAGCAAATCGTGATCACAGAAATTCCTTATGAAGTCAATAAGGCCAACCTTGTGAAAAAGATGGATGAGTTCCGAATTGAAAGAAAAGTAGAGGGGATTTCAGAGGTTCGGGATGAGACGGACCGTACCGGCCTTCGTATTGTTGTAGAGCTGAAAAAAGAAGCAGATGCAAATGGTGTCTTGAATTTCTTATATAAAAATTCTGATCTGCAAATCCCATATAACTTTAATATGGTAGCGATACATAATCGCAGACCAACCTTAATGACGCTCACAACCATACTTGATGCTTATATTGCCCATCAAAAAGAAGTGGTGACGAACCGATCGGCATATGAGCTTCGAAAGGCGAAGGAACGTCATCATATTGTAGATGGTTTAATTAAAGCACTTTCCATCTTAGATGAAGTCATTGCAACCATCCGCTCGTCTAATGATAAGCGTGATGCGAAAAACAACTTGATGGAAAAATATGATTTTACAGAAGCACAATCAGAAGCGATTGTGTCTCTCCAGTTATATCGTTTAACAAATACAGATATCACCCAACTAAGAGACGAGGCAAGAGAGCTTGACGTGCGAATTGCAGAGCTTGAAGACATTTTAGCGAATGAGAAGAAGCTCTTTAAAGTCATTACGAACAACTTGAAGAAGTTGAAGAAGACGTATGCTGATGAAAGACGATCTGTGATTGAAGAAAAAATCGAAGAAATTAAGATTAACCTTGAAGTGATGATCGCTTCAGAGGACGTATACGTCACGGTCACAAAGGATGGATACATCAAACGGACAAGCCAGCGCTCCTATGCGGCATCGAACGGTAAGGACTTCGGTATGAAGGATACTGACCGACTGATTCATCAGTTTGAAATGAATACAACAGATGTTCTTCTGCTCTTTACGAATAAAGGAAGCTACATGTATTGTCCAGTTCATCAGCTGCCAGATATACGCTGGAAAGACATGGGGCAGCATATCACGAATATTATTTCGATTGATCGCGATGAATCCATTCAAAAAGCGATCCCAATTAAAGAATTTGATGAATCGTCGTATCTCGTGTTCTTTACAAAAGGCGGTATGGTGAAGAAAACAGAGCTTCTCCAATATAAAGCGCAGCGTTATTCTAAACCGCTCGTCGCCTTAAATTTAAAAGGTGATGATGAACTTGTAGATGTTCATGTCACAACTGGTGAGCAAGAACTGTTTATTGCGACGAAAAATGGCTATGGATTATGGTTTGATGAAGAAGAAGTGAGTGTGGTCGGCCCGAGAGCGGCTGGTGTGAAAGGCATCAATTTGAAGGATGGGGACGAGGTCGTCTCTGGACAAATGATTGATCCGAAAAACAATGTGCTTGTTCTCACGACTCAAAGAGGTGCTGTGAAGCGAATGAACCTCTCTGAATTCGATAAGACATCAAGAGCGAAACGCGGAGTGCTCATGCTCAGAGAATTAAAGAAAAGCCCGCACCGAATTGTTGCTGTCATCGCTGCGTCACTGCACGATACACTTGAAATTGATACGGAAAAGGGGACAGTGGTCCGGCTTGATATCTCTACACTAAGAGCAAATGATCGTTATAGCAATGGATCATTTATTTTAGATGAGGAGGAGCAGGGACAAGTGACCCGAGTTCTTCTATCACCTGCTGCACCTGCTCAAGATGACAATAAATAAGCAAAACGAACCCCCCCTGCAAAAAGCAGGGGGGGTTTAAAATATCAGACCTTTTAGCTCTCGTGATTGCCAAACATGCTTGTGATGGCGTGCACTACTTCAATTCCTTGGTAAACGAAAAGAGAAAGTGAAGTGACAGAGAATAGACCTAGAATGAATAATCTTAAGAAAAATAACATCGTGTAAAACCTCCCAATTTTTGTTTGATTTAAGTGGTTGGGTTAAACACGAGCTAATCGGAAATAAGAAGATTGATAGAACACTGCAAGTAAATGCTTCTTTTTCCGGTCAAATCGATCAGTATGAGTGATGCGAGCATATCCAGCTGTCATACTGCCAATGATCAGCAGTGCTGTAAATGCGGCAAATACTGCGCTCACATGTTTTTGTTTCTTTTCATCGCCAGTTGTCTGAACGATTTTCATTTCATGTGATTCTTGATCGGCAACCACCTTTGCATGATGGTATACCTGAACGGAATGAGGCATTGAGAACAAATGAAAACTGGCAAGTGCTATGAATAAGACTGCTAATTTTAACAGCATATTTTTTTTCATTTTTCTCACCCCTTCCTGTTTATTTTCATGATCTTACCACGTTTTCAGTTATTTGAAAAGTCTTATTTTTTTGCTTTCCCTCTTTAAAAAAGCAGTAAACGTCAAGGCATCTATAAGACTGTTTCACTTTGTGAAAGGTTTCAATTTTATTTTTTAAATGTAAAAAAAAGAACCAAGATCAAAGATCTGGTCCTTTTAATGAGAAGTGAATAGAGCTGGTTTTGCTACAGCTTTTGTAAAGATTCCGGCTATACAAATAGCGAGAAGAACAAAGAGAAAAGCATGAAGCAGTCCGACTTCATTGGCGAGCAGTCCTAAAACAGGTGGACCGGATAGGGAGGCTGTGTAACCAGATAAGGTCACGATGCTAACGCGTTTGACAGCTGAGCCATCACAGAGAAAGGCCATTTTAAAGGAACTGTTAGGCGCTTGCGGAGATGATGTGGTTTTTGAAGGAAAGACTGCAATGTGATTACGAATACAATATCGAGGTTGGCGAGCATTTTTTTGTAAATGTTGATGCTGTGAAATCCTGCGAAAATTTTAAAACATCTAGAGGAATTAAAATCTGATGAATAAACGTTGTATTTTTCTTCTTATATCTCAATAAGATAAGTATACTTAATTTTGAGACAAAAGAAAATTGCTCACTTGTCAACTTCCTAGAATATATATTATGTAAACTAGAAAATTAATGCCGATTAATTCATTTTTCCAGTAGACTAGCTAGCCTACCAAGCCATTGTCCTCATAACCCACGTTAAACCTTCTTTCTAGTACCCCAGTTATTATTATATCTTCTGACTCCATGCTGTTTAATAAGACTCCAAGCTTTATGACAGGCTTCTACAGTCTTAGCCTTTTTTCTAGAGACAATTGCGGCGTGTTCAAATTTTATTAGCTACTAACCTTATCGCAATTTTATCTGTTTCCCATATAGAAAAAAGCCAACTTTCTTTTCTGGGGTAAGAAAATTGGCTTTTAGCGATGATGAGGTTTTTAGCGTGTGATCACAAATGTTGTCACACTTTGAGCCGGTAGATGTGCCCAAAATTGATTGCCTGAAATCGTGATATCTGTTCCTGGCTGAAGGTTGCTACTGGCGCTCGTCACCCATCTAGACGCCTGAGAAACAGATCCATTTTGCACGACGAAGTGTTGATTGACCCCTGCATTGTTTTTATTAATCGCCACAATGACGACCTGATTGTTTCCTTTATAGGCTGAGACGAAAACATTTGATTCAGGGCTTTTCGTTGCATCAATTCTGACGTACCCTGGACGCACAAACTTGGAGAAATGCGCCATGTTGTATCCACGCTTGCTAATCATTCCATCTTCTTTCATAGGACCGTATGATCTCCGGATGTACCACCACACATACGCCTGGAAATCTCCTTCTACCATCGAATGGTGAATATGCTCGGAAACGCCTAATGCTTCTGGCCAGCGGTCCGCAGAATTGCTGTTACTATTCGGGTAGTATACTTCAGTCATCCACAGCTCTTTCCCTGCTCCTTTTTGTTTGAAAAGAGGATACGGAAGCTGGCTGATTTGAGTTCCATATAGATGTGCACCAAGAATGTCCATGTTTCTAAGCGCCTGCGGATCGTTTAAAATGGGATCGGATATATTTTTAAGGTACTGAAATGATTCTGGCGCAATGACGCGGGCATTGATGGAACCGGCGTTTTCTCTCATGAAACGCAGGATTTCCTGCGGTGTCCACCATGTCCAATCGTGAGCATAGTCGGGCTCATTTTGTACAGAAATGCCATAAAGATTGACCCCGTTATTTTTCATGTAAGTGACAAAATCATTCAGATGCTGAGCGTATGCTGCGTATTGATCGTATTTAAGCCGTTTGGCAGGTGATCCGTTCCGGATGAAGGTCTCTACCATACTGCTTGGAGGATTCCAAGGTGAAGCAATCACCAAAGCGCCATGCTCGATCGCTCTTTTGGCGGTGGCGACTTCTCTGCTCCAATTGTTTCTGTTTTCGTCTACATAAATTCTAAGAATAGAAAACCCTAACTGATTTTGACCATTGCCAAATGCGGTTTCCCTTTGCGGCGCTGTCAAATCACCAATCCAAGCAGGGTGATTCATTCCGCCAAAGCCGCGAATTAGTTGTCTTTCCGCATTGATATTGATATTTGCGTCACTGGCTGCTGAAACCTCAGCTACTCCAGGTCCTATGAACATGACAGACAGCATGGTGAAGCAGACCAATAATGCAAGCATTGGTTTTTTTACACGTGACCTCAAATTTCTCACTTCTTTATCAAACATTTAGACCTCTCCCTTCGCTACCTTTGAGTAAA
This sequence comes from Bacillus xiamenensis, assembly GCF_000300535.1. Classification (GTDB taxonomy): domain Bacteria; phylum Bacillota; class Bacilli; order Bacillales; family Bacillaceae; genus Bacillus; species Bacillus xiamenensis. The sequence continues at coordinate 8,342 of NZ_AMSH01000020.1, read as the reverse complement.
CTGCCAAGAATCAAACTGAAATAGGTTTCCAGCACCTGTTCCAGTAAAGACAAAAAATACGTTGTGCACGCCAGTTGCTTCGTTTACTTCCGTTTCTATTTCTCTCCAGTTTTGCGTTCCGCCTGTGGAAGGAACATTTAGCGTTCCGGCTAGCCTGCCGTTTGCACTGCCAAGACGTATTTCTATTTTCCCGCCTACTGCGGATGCGACATTGGCTTTAAAGGTTCTAGCCCCATTTAATCCAAAGTCTACATTCCCTACTTGTTTGGCAATGGGGGTGTTTGCCGCACTCACATCATAGACCGGTAAACAACTCAGTACTAAAGCAAAAGTCAATAAACAAACGCTGCACTTCATCCTCGTCCTCATCGTGTCATTTCCTCCTGTGTGCCCCTTCCTGATTTTGGGTTTTAGGCCCAATTTCAAATTATGTTGATGCTTCGTGATGAAGACTGAATACAAAGAATGATTTCTAGCGCACTTCATTTAAAAAATCATGATGAGAACCCTTACTTTTTGACTAGAAGACAACAAAAAATGCAGCTGTCCATGATGGAGCTGCATTTTTCCTCGTTATTCAATAAATGTAGATTATATATATCGTGCGGTCACCATTTTCTTTCTTGTGTAAAACTCTACTCCGTCTGTACCATTGGCGTGCAGGTCCCCGTAGAAAGAGTCTTTCCAGCCGGAAAATGGGAAGAATGCCATTGGAGCAGGAACTCCGATGTTAATGCCTAGCATGCCCGCTTCAATGTTTTCACGAAATTCTCTTATGCTTGATGCGCTGTCTGTATATAGACAAGCACCGTTAGCAAATTTGGATTGATTGGACAGCTCAATCGCTTCTGCTAGTGATGAGACACGTACAATGGATAAAACTGGGGCGAAAATCTCGTCCTGCCAAATTTTCATTTGATTGGTGACATGATCAAAGATGGTTGGTCCAACAAAATACCCTTTCCCCTTTGTTTCAATGTCTTTTCGGCCATCACGAATGAGGCTGGCGCCTTCTTCAATGCCTGACTGGATATATTGGAGCGTCCGTTCTTTATGCTCCTTTCGAATGACTGGTCCGAGAAAGACATCTTCATGTATTCCGTTTCCTATGACAAGCTGGTTGGATTCATCCACTAATTGTTGAATCAATTCGTCAGCCACTTCTTCCTCCACTGCGACAACGGCTGCTGCCATGCAGCGCTCACCTGCTGATCCAAAAGCAGCGCCAATGATTTGTTTTGTTGCCGCTTCTAAATCAGCGTCTTTCAAGACAATGGAGTGATTTTTTGCGCCGGCAAGTGCTTGGACACGCTTGCCATGCTCTGTTCCTTTTTTATAGACATATTCTGCGACTGGCTGAGAGCCGACAAATGAAATGGCTTTGACCTTTTGATGTTCAAGCAGACCGTTTACGACATCGTGAGCTCCATTGACAATGTTGAGCACACCTTTTGGAAGTCCCGCTTCTTCAAATAGTTCTGCTAACCGTGCTGCGAGAATGGGCGTGCGCTCTGACGGTTTTAAGACAAATGTATTTCCGCAGGCAATGGCAAGCGGGAACATCCAGCATGGGACCATCATCGGAAAGTTAAAAGGGGTAATGCCGCCGATCACGCCAATTGGATAGCGGTACATACCAGACTCTAAACCAGTCGCGATATCTGGCAGTTGTTTTCCCATCATTAAGGTTGGTGCACCAGCGGCAAATTCCACACATTCAATCCCGCGCTGCACTTCTCCTTTTGCTTCTGTTACACTTTTTCCGTTTTCCAGGGTGACGAGTTCAGCTAATTCATCCCATTTCTCAACGAGTAACTGTTGGTATTTAAATAAAATACGTGCACGTCTAGGAACAGCTGTTTTAGACCAAGTGGTGAACGCCTCTTGTGCTGCTTGTACCGCACGTTCTACATCTGTTTTCGTTGAAAGCGGTACTTCTGCAATGACTTCGCCAGTAGCTGGATTATAAACAGCTTCCGTTTGGTTCGTTTCGGCCTCCACCCATTGTCCGCCAATATAATTTTTCAACGTTTGTCCCTCTGTTTTGGTCATGTTCCCTCTCTCCTCTTTGTTTAGATTGTCATGCAATCGTGTGCTTGTTTATCGTCATTGTCTCATCTAACGGGCATTCATCTGTATACACGCTTTGTCAAATCAAACCATTGTGATGCTTTACGTTCTGATAAAACATGATAAAGGTCAATCGTTGTCAGCTCTTGTTTTTCGCAGAACCGCCCCCTTTTAGGTCGTTTTGTCTCTGTGTTATATGGCATTACGGTGCAACTAATTTTTGATATATTATTGGTTAACTGTTGGTTAACTTTAGAAAAATCATAATATTAAAAACGTTTTCAGTCAATGATCTTTTTGTTTGTTTTTCTTGCCGTTCACATAAAAAACCTGATGCTGGGTGCATCAGGTAAAGGCTGTTTATGTCCGTTATTTGGAAGCGGCGGCATATTGATTCGGTTCTGTATACTTTGGCAGCATCTCTCCATGTGCTTCAATTAATTCGTCACATAGTTTGATGGTGTCATCAATGGATAATTCAGCACTTGTATGCGGGTCTAGTAAAGCTGCTTGATAAATATGCTCTTTTTTGCCAGTGATCGCAGCTTCGATTGTCATGAGCTGTGAGCTGATATTGGTCCGGTTGAGTCCAGCCAATTGTTCAGGTATCTCTCCAACATAACACGGCATGATGCCGCTTCGGTCGGCAACACACGGCACTTCCACGCAGGCTTTCTCAGGCAGATTGCGAATGAGTCCTCCTGTGTTCAGTACATTTCCGCCAAATTTAAATGGAACGTTTGTTTCGATCGCTTCAATGATACGTGAGCCATATTCTTTAGAGCGTGTATGGGTGATTTGTGTGTTCCCCACAAGATCATGCTTCATTGTATTCCAATTGTTGATTTGTTCCTCACAGCGTCTCGGGTATTCATCAAGCGGAATGTTCAACTGTTCAATCAGTTCTGGATAGCGTGATTTAATGAAATAAGGGTGGTATTCGGCATTATGCTCTGAGGATTCTGTGACATAATAGCCGAATTTATCCATTAGCTCAAAACGAACCATATCCTCATGCCGCGTTTTTTGCTTTTCTTTTGCTCTTCTTTTGATTTCTGGATATAAGTCTTGACCGTCCCGTTTCACTTCTAATAACCATGCCATGTGGTTAATGCCGGCGATTTTTTCTTCAATGCCTTCATGGTCCATGTGAAGAGATTCAAACAAATCCTTCGTACACACCTGCACACTATGGCAAAGACCAACCGTTTGAACCTGTGTATAGCGCAGCATAGCGCCTGTCAGTGTGGCCATTGGATTCGTGTAATTTAATAATAAGGCATTTGGACAAACCTCTTCCATATCCTTTGCAAAGTCTAGCATCACAGGAATGGTTCGAAGTGAACGGAAGATACCGCCAATGCCAACCGTATCAGCAATCGTTTGTCTTAATCCATATTTTTTTGGAATCTCAAAATCAATGACAGTGCTTGGCTGATAGCCTCCCACCTGGATCGCATTGATGACATATTTTGCATTTTTTAAAGCTTCTTTCCGGTTGTGATACGACTGAATGGTCACATGTGCACCGTAGTTCTCTTTTAAGTGCCGCAGCATCGTTTCTGATTCTTTCAGCCGGTTGTGGTCGATATCATATAACGCAAATTCAAAGCCGGCAAGTGCGGGAACGAACAGACAATCTCCTAATATATTTTTAGCAAACACGGTACTCCCTGCACCGATAAATGTAATTTTAGACATAGATGACACTCCTTTTTACATCAAGGTTGGTTTACCCTTTGATAGAGCCTTGGGACAGCCCTGCGATAAAGTATTTTTGTAAAAGTAAAAACATCGTGACCATTGGCAGCATCGCAATGAGCGCAGCTGCGCCAACGAGCTGAAGCTGATTCTGGTTTTGACCGAAAAAATTAGATAAGGCGACTGTGAGTGTATGCATCTCTTTATCTTGTAGAAAGAAGATGGCAAATTGATAGTCGTTCCAAATATACACACAGGCAATGATTAAAACAGAAGCGGTAATCGGCTTTAGCAGCGGAAAAACAACGGTAAAAAAGACTCTGAGTGTCCCCGCGCCATCAATACGCGCCGCTTCTTCCAGCTCTTTTGGAATGGTCGACCGGATAAAACCGGCATATAGAAAAATCGTTAAAGGCAAAAAAGCAGCGACATTGTTTAAAATAGCGATTTGATAGGTATTCATCATCCCAATTTGTACAACCATTTTATATAACGGGACAAGGGCTGTGAGCGGTGGAATGACCATAATGGCAATGAATAAAAGATAAACCGCTTGATTCAGCTTTGTCACCCTTCTTGCGAGCGGATACGCTGCAAGTGATCCAAGAATGATGAGTAACACAGCAGAACTGAACGTAATGATCACTGTATTCAAAAAGGACTGACCAAGCTGAGCTTCTGTCCATGCCATGCGAAAATTTTCAAAATGGAGCGTTGATGGGAACAGCCACTTTGAGCTGAAATCTCCTATGCCTTTTAGTGATGTCGTCACTAAGATATAAAATGGAATAAGGTGAAGCAGTGTAATCAAAAGGGCGAGTAAGGAGTACCACCTTTTCTTCCGTTTATAGGCGTTATCCATCACACCTCGGTCTCCTTTCGTTTGAAATAAATGAGCGCTGCAACACTAATGACAAGGATGATGACTGCCATGAAGACACCTTGCGTCGCTGCATAGCCTGCATCCTGCCGTTTGAAATACAGATCATACATAAAGCTCGACATCGATTGAGAGGAATCTCCAGGGCCGCCGCCAGTGAGGGCGACAATGACATCAAACAGCTTAAGTCCACCGATCACATTCAGGACCACATTGATGGTGATGGATGGCATTAAAAGCGGTAATGTGATGCGCCTGAATTGCTGGAGGCCTGATGCGCCGTCTAGTTGTGCCGCTTCATAATAATCCTTTGGAATGCTTTGGAGTCCTGCTAAATAAATGATCATGGCAATCCCGACGAATTGATACGTATTCACAAATACAATGATCCAAGTATTCAATTGCGGATTGCCCAGTGCGTTTATTGGCTCAAATCCAAACAGTGTGACAATGTCGTTTAATGCACCGCCTTGGTATGAAAAGACAAAGTACCAGATATAGCCCATCGCAATCGGGCTGATCATGACGGGTAAATAGATGACGGTCCTTGTGATGGCTCTCATTTTTAAACTTTGATTTAATAAGAGCGCATATCCGAGTCCAATGACATTTTGTAAAATGGTGCTCCCGATCCCGTAAAGAAGCGTGTTTTTGACAACGAGCCATGTGGTTGGATCTTGAAGCAGCCGTTTGTATTGATCAAGGCCAATCCACTCATAATGTTGTGAGAAACCGTTCCAATTTGTAAAAGAGAGCTGAATCCCATTTAAGAAGGGATAAATGATAAAGGTACTGACAACGAGAACAGCTGGCATGTACATCCACCAAAGTGATGAATTCTGGCTTGTTTTCATCTTCTGTTTTGGAAAAGAGGTGAATGTCGCCGCCTGTTTTTCTTTTGTGATGTCACTCATTGGCCTCACTCCTGTTTCAGCATGAGCCTGCTATTGTTTTTTCAGGCGCTTATATTCCTCTTCCATTTTCTTCGATAGTTGTTCTGGTGTGATGGAGCCTGCTAATAATTCTTGCCCGGTTGTTGCCATGACTGCCCACATTCCGCTTGGTAAGTATTTCCGGTCAAAATAGGGCTCAATCTTGATATGCTTGTACTGCTCATAAAATGTAGAGTAATAGTTTTCGGCTTTCACTTTCTTTAAGGCTGTTTCAGACGAGGTTCCTTCTGCGATTTTCTTCGCGTTTTCCGGCTTTGCTAAAAAGTCGATGAATTCTTTTGCTTCTTTTAAATGTTTTGAGTCTTTCCAAGCAGCGACAGTAAATCGTTCTCCGCCAATCCAGCTTTGCTTGTCTCCTTTATGAATAGCTGGTACGGGCATGGTGCCTACTTTGATCGATTGATTAAGTTCTGTCGCCTCAGGTCCTAAAGATCCTCCTACAAAGGTGAAAGCAATTTTGTTTTGCGCCATCAGCTCAGGCGCTTGAGACAGTTTTGCGGTGAGAACATCTTTATTTAAAAGGTCTTGATCTTTCAGCTCCTTCATGAACTGTGCGAGCGGCGTATAATGAGACCAATCAAAAGATCCATTCTCAAGGTCTTTTCCGTATTGATGTTTTTCATCGGTGATTAATAAAGGAGTGGCTAGCTCATCAAAGACTTGGGCGATATTTGAATTATCTCCTCCTGGTATCCAGAGCGGCACAACTTCTCCTTTGCTTTTCTCTTTAACCGTTTGTAAAGCACTTCTCAGTTCATCCAGTGTTTTAGGGACTTCAATGCCGTATTTCTTTAATAGATTGGCATTAAAACTGAGCCCGTCCTTTGCTTGATTCAGCGGATAGGCATAGACTTTGCCATCTTCGTCCTTTAAGATCTGATCAAGTGAAGGATCAAGTTGTTTCACCCAGTCCATATCCTTTAAATCTGCCACATATTCGCTATATCGCAGTTTGGCCCATCCATGTGTATCAAAAAGGTCAGGCATATCGTTTGCCCCCATTTTGACGCGTATCATATCTTCATAGCTGTTGCCAGGGAAATTGGCATCGATTCGGATGTTTGTATGTTCTTTTTCAAAATCACGAATCACTTCTTCAAACGCCTTTCTTTCCCCGCTGTTACTCATCGTGGAAAATAGAGTCAAGGTGACCTTTCCGTTTGTTTCAGACGCGCCGTTATTGCCGCAAGCAGACAAAATAATGCTCAAAACAAAGGCTGTACACAGCATCATGATTTTTTTATTCATGGCTTCCTCCTTTTGATCACTGAAAATTCAGACGATTGTTAGTAGAATTCATGCAGTTGCGGAAACAAAAGAAGTCCATTATACTGGAATTCTATTCTTTTCAAAGAGATGAGAAAGCATATCGGTAAGCTGCTTTGTTTTCAGCATGATCTGGCCATCATGCTTAGCAGATTCCTTTTTGCTTTTTTGTCTCTTTTTTTATTTTACTGAAATTTTGGTTCACCTCCTTTCATGGATTGGGCATGCGCTGTCTCTTTCAATCAGTTTGGTGGGCACGACGACTTTTAGAGGGATTTTTCTTCCGTGTATCCGCTCAAGTAGAAGCTTTAGACCCACTTCCCCCATTTCTTCTGTATACACTTTGACCGTTGTGAGCGGCGGGCTTGAAAATGAAGCGGCTTCAATGTCATTAAACCCAACAATTGAGACATCTAGAGGTACACGGAGACCGGCTTCATGTAAAGCGCGCATAGCACCAATTGCCATCGAGTCACTTCCAATAAAAAAGGCTTCTGGAAGATTTCCTTTCTGGATGGCTTGCTGCATAAGCGTATAGCCTTCTTGCATGGAATATTCACCAATGTGGATGTCATTCATATGAAGACTTCCCGCCTCTTGCATTCTTTTGATAAAAGTGGTTTGTCTCTCGTCCTCAATGACCGCATTTCCTTCGAAATAATGCTCTCGCTCTTTCCCGCCGATATAGCCTAGATGTGTATATCCAAGATCTTGAAGGTGGCGAATCGCACGATCTGCCGCTCTGACAAAGTCCACATATACACAATCATACAAATCTTCATCTGCATAGTGATTGATAAAGACAATGTGTTCCATGCGATTTGTCATTTTTTCAACTGTATCAGGGCTGATTCGTCCAATGACAATCAAACCGTCTATATCCTTTAGCATCTCCCCTTTGTCCATGCTCCTCAGACGAAATGTATGAAGCGTGGACAGGCCTCGTTTGGCATATTCTTTTTCAATTCCTTTTCGAATGGATGAAAAAAAAGGATCATTTAATTCTTCGTCAATGGATTGTGCGACAACGACACCGATGACCGGGGATTCAGTTGGGCTTTTTCCTTCTGCTGGATCGGCTTTTCTTGCTCTTACTGGGGTATAGTTTAATTTCTTGGCTATGTCGAGGATGTTTTGTCTTGTTGCGTGTGAAACGGCAAGCGTTTGGTCGCCATTTAACACACGGGATACAGTAGAAACAGACACTTTTGCATCATGAGCAATATCTTTGAGTGTGGTCATAGGTAAACTCCTCATGGCTTATTTGACTAAATGTTTACTAAAGATATTTGAAGAATAACACATAAATAAAGCGCTTTCAATTAAAAATTTGCGTTTTTTTGTAAAGTTTTTGAGTATGTTTTGATGAGAGTGCAGTATGTTTAGTAAAATTGCGTAAAAAAGAGGATGATTTCATCCTCAGGCTGTCGAGAAAATCTCGACAGCTTTAATTTTTTCCTTAAAGTTTCCAT
>NZ_AMSH01000019.1 GCF_000300535.1 Bacillus xiamenensis | reverse complement strand
ATCCCTGTCTCAAAAACGGGGGTCAGTCCCCATGTCCTTACCTTTTTCTTTAGGTGCTAGTTCATCTCTATCATCTTATCTATCAATCCCATCTGCTCAATAACCTTCATAATCATTCATAAAACGCTGCAAACTAATTTTCTGCTCTTTTTTTGTAAATCTGTTGAATAGCCTAAGCATAGATTAAAAATACTATCTAACCTTTCTCCGAATCCACTATAAAAATAATTCGTCAGTTCGCCATTATTTTCACTTGCAAGAACCACAACTGTAGCCATCTCTAATACATATTCTATATTTTCTTCAGAAATCGTCCGATCCTTTTTCTTTGCATTAATGAATTCATTGCTATGAATAGAACTCATCCTACCTTCAAGTAAATTGAGTATAGACTTCTTATAAATGACATACACTCCTTTAATTAGGACCATATGGAGCACATAAAAGAAGTTTTGTTACTGCGGTTGAATAAGATGTTTTGTCATCTAAATCTTGAAACAAATGCAATCGAACGAGGTCAAATGCATTCAATAAGTTTCCTGAAGCAGGATCTGTTGCATGATGGCTATAAGCAAATTTTCCGTTATATACAACGACCCCCGCAGACGAATCAGCTGGAATATAATCAAATCTTCCTTCCATCAAACTTGGCTCATACACATGCGACAAAAAACTATCAATAGCTTCTTCGATAGAATAAGCCCTGCAAAAAGCACCAATAATGCCATCCTTCTCTAGTGGATCAGCCTGTTTTTTGATATTTCGTTGTACAACTTCTGACTGTCTTGATGACACAGGCCACGTTGTCGTATCTCTCCAATCGTCATATTTCGACAAATAGAAGTCAGGATCTAATAACTCACCATCTTTTTGTTCAAAAAAGAACTCACCGTTTGAAGGTGTCGATGGCCAGTACATTAATCTTGATGGTTCATAAGTTGTATCATCAAAATAATCAATACCGATTTCTTTTGCGACCATTCTTGCTACTGCTGGATATTCATCTTCCAAAACATCACGTTTAAACGGAATAATTAAGCGTAGCCTTGGTTTTTCAGAAGTGTGTTTATGTGTTGAATATACGCAACATTTAAAGTCATAAAGAAGTTCAATTTGATCCCAAATACCAGGTACTGCGTAGTCCATATCAAGCGTAAGAAGTGAACGAGACAAAACATGTCCGTTCCTTCTTTTCCCCTGCTTTAAAGCACCGCCAACAAAGCCACCAACATCCTTTGTTGCATCTTGTTTTGCACGATTCATTTTTCTATATTCTTCTACTGTTTCAGTTGTACGGATTGTCTGATTTACAAGATTAATAAACTCGTCCCATGTTACATCTTTGTTCTTCCACTTTCTGTCCATTCGACTATTTCCGACAGCTATTTTCATATTGATTACCTCCAATGCTTAACTGTCCATTTCAATTCTAGGTAAGATGCCATTTGATTTAAGTAAGTCATAAATAAACAAACGACCTTTTTGCGTCCAATACGTATGAACTTTCGAACGATCATATCCATTACTATCTTTAAACGTATGTGTTTTAGTTGTCGTATAACCGAACTCCGCATGGTTTTGATAGAGCAACCAAATCTTTCCTTGTTTATATTGAACACCTTGCTCGTGTAAATACTTATTTAACCAGCGAGCAGACTTACCATAATCTTTGGCAATCACTGAAATCGCAACTGCATCTTTACAATTTAAAACAATGTCGTAATAACTCGCTTTTGGCTTCATTTCAACAATTTGCTGTTCCTGGACTTTTACTGTTACTGATAATTGATTATTTTTTAACCGCTCTGCTTTTAATTCTTCTAACGCTTTAATCAAAATATCTGGATTAGCTAATACCTCATCTACTGCGTACAACCCATGTTTTCGAATAGAAGGGAGTACATCATGCGTAACCCATCTTCTAAATCTTCTTGCTTCTGGTTTTCTTGAGAGTAAGACAATATTGTATAATCCACTCTCGTTCACAACGGAAACTTCTTGCTTTCCACCAAGGGTGTCGATAGTATCTACACCCTTTTCATCCGTATCTAAACGAGCGATAACATCACGATTATTTTTAATTCCTAAGACATCGCAGACATCTTTTGCAACCCACCAAACATTACCTTCCTTAAAGGATGTTCTTACTTCGTTCCCTTCGAAGTTAAAAGTTTTAATATTGTTCATCATATAAATGAACCTCCCACAAATAGTTGTAGAGTAAATAAATTTACCCTCACCTATATGCGAAGAAAAAGGGGTATTCGAACCCCTCTAAATTAATCTTTTTTATAGAAGTTTGTATCAAACCCATCCGCACGTAATTCTAGCGTTTCTGCCCAAGGTGGAGATAGACTCATTAAATCACTGATATATTCGACCGTTACATCGTTTGGTGCTTCAATCACTATTTCATCATGCACATGCATGACAATACGATAGCCTTCATCGTGAACACGCTGTAAGGCATAACACAATAAATCTCTTGAAACAGCCTGGACAATGTTCTCGACAAACTTGGGACCATAGCTGAAAATTCGCTCCCACTTCTTTGTCGCACCAATCCCTTCATACGAAACAGACTCATTACCAAAGCTATTTATCCCAATTCGTGGTTTTACATAAGAGAGCCATCTACCGGAAGGCAAACCAATCAGCAACATTCCGCTTTGATATTCAAACTTAATTCCATGGGTCATATGTGCTTTTCGTTGTCTCACAGTTTCTTTTGCTGCACGATCAACATCCCACCAAAATTTCACTATTTTTGAATTTGACTGCCGCCACACATCGACAAGTGGTTTTAATTCATGTTCTTCAAGTCCAATATTGGTCGCTCCCATTGACTTCAATGCACCAACTGAACCGCCATAACCAAGTGCCAATTCGGCAATTTTCCCTTTCTGTCTTAATGGACTGTCCTTTGTAATTTCATCTATCGGGACCTTAAACATTTGTGCAGCTGAAGCCTCGTAAATTTTTCCGTGTGATGCAAATACTTCATTTCGCCAAGTTTCCCCTGCAAGCCAGGCAATCACACGTGCTTCAATCGCACTAAAGTCAACGATTATGAAGCGATTGTTCTGAATAGGAACAAATGCGGTCCTTATAAGCTGAGAAAGTACACTCGGAACTGATTCATATAAAATTTGTAAGGCCTCAAAATTACCTTGTTTCAATAAAGCACGTGCTTCGTCTAAATCGGATATATGGTTTTGTGGTAGGTTCTGGACTTGAATTAACCTTCCTGCAAATCTTCCCGTACGATTTGCACCGTAAAACTGAATTAATCCTCTAGCTCGTCCATCACGACAAACGACATTTTCCATAGCCGCATATTTTTTCACGCTGGATTTTGCGAGTTGTTTTCTCAATTGAAGCACTTCCTTAATTTCACCTTCATTAGTTTCAATTAAATGTGTCACTGCAGCCTTATTTAAACTATCTGTTTCTACCCCTTTTGTTTGTAACCATTCCCGCATTTGCTTTACAGAGTTCGGGTTTTCTAGCTTAGTAATTTCCTTCATACGACTAATTAACTCGCCACGAATTAGGTCATCACACTTAATGGCCTGAGTAACTAACTCCAAATCCAGCTTTATTCCCCTATCATTTATTAACTGATCAAGAAGATAGTTATCCCACTCTGCTTCGGGCATTGGAAATTTAGATAGTTTATCTTGTATCGCAATTTCAGTTTCTACATCACGTTTGTTATATGCTTTAAAACTGTTCCATCTATTAGGATCATGTTCTTTTAGATTTCTTGTTCGGCCGCCATTTGCTTTTGTTGGTCTACAAGGGATAGAGAAAAATCGAATTAAATCTTTCCCTTCCGACATCTTTTGTTTATCCGCTCCCGTAACCCTTGCAGCTCCTTCTAAAGATAACGGTAAACCTAAATAAGCAGACCACACCATTGTGCATCGCCAGTCAACAGGTGATAAATCTTGCTTGAAATGTCTACTTAAACAGATCCGTTCGAACTGAGCATTGAATGCCCATTTTGTAACACCTTCATTAAATATCGCCTGTTCAATTTCAGGCGGAATGGGCTCACCGTTTGCCAAATCGATAACATGAACAGGTCCACTATCTACGCTGTAAGCAAATAGCATTACTTCAAAATCATCTGCCTCCACATAGCGATAGACCCCGCTTTTAGCGAGGTCCACACTACTATATGTTTCAACATCGATATGCATTGTTTTCATGATAAGAAGTCATCATCCACATCAGTAGCAAAATCTACCGATGCATCCGTACGACCACCTAATGGCTCTCCATCACGAATCTTTTGAATGTTACCAAGACCACAGGCAATCCCTCGGTTACCATTTGAATTAAACGCATAAAAGTTAATACTTACACGAGCATATACACCTGAATAAACTTCTGAACGCTCTAAAATTGGATTAATGTCAGCATCTACAATCTGTGGTGGTGTAATGCTGTTTGCATTAACAAAGAAACTATCTGCATACGCTTCATCATCTGAACGGTCAATATCTCCATCACGAAGCGGTAATTTTAACGACTGCTTGTTTGGAATCTTTCCACCAAACTTTCCACGACCTTCTTCAATTGCAGCATCTACTGCATTTTCAATCGCTTCTAATGTTTTTGTATCACTTTTTGGAATAATCACACTCACGCTATATTTTTCTTTTCCACCATTGATTGACTTTGGCTCCCACACGTTGGCATATGATAAACGCACTACCCCTGTAATTACTTTTGTTGGATTTTTTACTGTTTTCGACATAATTATTTCTCCTCCATAAATTCATTTTTTGCTGTTGATATATTTATTTCTGGACGCTTATCCGTTATTGGAACAAGCGTTGGTTTCCCTCTTGGCTTAGTAATGAAATCACCAAGTAGTTCATTAAACTTCTTTTTCCCCATCAACTTTTCCATGTTGGTTATCGTCAGCAGACTTTGCTTATAAATATCTTCATAGCCTGCTTTTTTTGCGGCTTCAGCTACCGCTTCTTCATCTGCATATTTACGATTTGACCTACCTTCTACGACTTTAAAACCTTTCCACTGTTTTCCTTGCTGAACAGCAGCATTTGTTGCATAAGCAAATATTTCATTTGCCCATTTAGTAAGGTCATTTACATGAAGTAAGATTTCAGCAATTTCAACATCTGTTAATAAGGGTGGCTTTTTAAACTCAAATTTTGCTACCTTCAAATTTTCTTCCGCCCTTGCCCTGCACTCCACAGATGCCCTACAAAACCTACACCATTCACCAGGCTTAAATTCACCATCTCCATTAAATGCTAAATCAGCTTTTGGTTTAAGTGTGCTTTCCGCCCAATCTATTAGACTGGTCTTGGATATTTCAAAGGTTGAGATGTTTTCACGCCTCGGTTGATAGATGGTCATTTTTACTGCTTCAATATCATAAATCGCATCAAATAGATTAAGTGCTCCAAGTGCATAAAGCATCATTTGCGGGTTACTTTCCGCTTCAACTAAAACACCTTGTCCATATTTAAAATCAATAACATGAACTACATCATCCGCAACAATCACACAGTCCCCTGTTCCAAACCCTTCTGGTACATAATTTGAAAAGTCCAATCGCTGTTCAATCAGAAGAAGTGGATCTTTCGTTATTTGTTTTACTGCCGCTAGTTCTTCCAAGATAAACTGGACATACTCATCGGTATAACGTTCCATCTCTTCAGAATCATAAATGGATGTTGGTTTCTTCGTTGGAATCTTTAACGCTTCTCTAAGCTTATGTTCCCCCAGTTCATGAGCGGCTGTTCCTTCCTTAGCCGCTTCACCACTAGAATCATCAAACTCTAATTCAAGACGTGCCGATGGAGTACAATTCATCCATCGATGTGCTCCTGACGCAGATAAAATGGCATGTTTCGTCATTTCAATTCCTCCGCATCTTTCATCAATGCTTCATAGTCTTTTTCTTCAATTTCACTTAACTTAGTTGCACCATATTTTTCAAGTAACTTTTTAATATCAGATGTAAAACCCGCTTGGCTCTTTTGTGCAAGTAGTGTACGAACTTCTTCAAGTGATATTTTTTGCTTTTCCGGCTTCGCTTTTTTAACTGGTGCTTTTTCTTCCGTTCGTGGTGATTCTTCATTACTCGCCAACACTCCAGCAATCGTCTGAAGTGAGCCAGCTAAATTTTGCAAATCAGTGACTACATCAAGAAGTAATTTTGTTCTGCTCATATTAAGCCTCACCGCCTTTCCGAGTTTCTTTTATTTCCACTGTTTCTACTGAGTCACCAGGTGTGATAACAAGCAGATTTACTTTTTTACCAAACAATAAATCTAGCATTCGGCTACGTACAGTTTTACGTTTACCTTCAACTACTCTTGTTTTCTCACCATTTTCATCTTTAACATTGATGATTACCTTGTGTTTTAGACTCATCTGGAAACACTCCTTTCTAAGGGTTTTATTTCGTCCCTTACTAGTAAGCGAAAAATCATGCCCTTTCGAACCCCTTTTTTAAAATAAAATTTAAAAGGCTCAATTAAGAGCCCTTTCTTATCAGTTTTTCTAATCTTCTGTATATTTTATTTAAACGATTTCTGATAGCCGCTTCGGTCACACCCTCTTCGGCAGCAATCTCAACATTTGTTTTTTGTTCATAAAATTTCTTTTGTATGGTTCTAAATTGTTTATCTGTTAACTGCCCCATTGCTTTGTGCAATTGTTCGATTAACTTTTGTTTCTCTTCGCAGTTCTCCATTTCCAAAATTTCATTGAATGGATCTGCATCCCAATCTGCTAAAAGTTTGTTATGTTCAGCTTTTGAATCTCCGTTTTCATCTACATAAGATTCTAAATTACAAGCAATTCGGTAATCATAGCGGCGACCTTCGTCCACTTCCTGATCATCTTCAGAATGTAAATATTCAATATCAACCTCTGTTACACCATTTTCCCCCGGTACGATGGTTGCTATCTTTTTACCTCCTGAATAGTAAATATAAGATTCTCTGTTCTTTTGGCTTATTTTGTACTTTTTTGTCATTGTTTGGCATCCTCTCCGCCAATTTGCGGAGGGCAAAGGATGCAAACAATGAAGAACTTGTCCTTTAGTAACCTGACCTTTACTTAAAAAAGTGCGCAACAAGGTAAGGGTACTAATATTGAGACACTACAATCCTGGTGTGGATTGCGTACTTCAATATGTATCCTTTGCCCTTATTGCAAATCAGGCATTTGATATTTTATTTAATAGATAACAGCTGTTTCTCTATTAGATAATTCCAGTATAGGAGAGTTAAAAGTGCTTGACCCGGACACGCCATGTCCGTTTTAAGCATTAAAACAAACAAAAAAAAAGCATGAAACTGTTAACTTTCACAGTTTCATGCTTTTAAAAACAATAGTGTTATGGAGTTTTATTACCGGACATGCCATGTCCGAATAAACTTAAAATTTATTCATCTGATGTTAAAATTTTAAATCCTGCACTTTCTAAAAGCTCATTACATTCATGGATTGATGTTTTATAATAGCCCGTTATAATCGCCTCAAACATTGCATGTTCTTCTACAGCAAACCTAATTGCATATCCGGAAATTTCAATAAGCTTTCTACTTAAAATAGGCGGGAGTTGCATTCCCACACAAAGTGCTATAACAGTTCTTAGTTTTGGTTCATAACCTTCTTCATTTCTCATTCTTTGAATTGTTTTTGAACTTAACAGACATTTTTCAGCTAATTCTTCGTTCTTTAAATCCTTCCACTTCATCAATGCTTTTAGTGCTTCAGGAAAATGGTTAGGTAATCTTTTCAAAATATCATTAACTTCTTTATTATATTGAATGATTAAAGCAGCTTTCTCCTGGGATGATATATTTTCATCACCATCGAATGCTACTCTAAAACTTAGACCTTCAGCATTTTTAAATAGTACACACTCTGTATAATATTGTTTCCCATACCTGTTTTTAAAATCTAAAGTTAAAGTGAATATTATACAGCATTCTTCCATGTTCAATTTAGCATATCGAGTTAAGCGTGGTTTTCCAAAAATATCGTATTCAATATATTTAGGAGAATTCAAACATAAATGTGAATCTACATATAAATAGGTTCCATTATCAATTAATTCTTTTAAGTTTGGATTATGCAGACTCTCTATAACTAAACTTTTATAATCTACACTAAATGTTTGATTTCTATTTAAAATCCCTTCCTTAACTTTATACGGCGGCACATACTTACCATTTATATAATTATAAACGCCAATAGCTTCTTCATAACCAACATCTATCAATCTTATTTTTGCAGCTTCTCTTGAAACTACAAAATGAGTTGCAAGTTCATCTACAACTATTTCTAATACATCAATAGTTTCAGCTGTATTCAGCTTCTCTCGATAATGTTTAATCAATTCAAATGCTTTCGTTTTAAACATCGCCAGTGGCATTTGAATTCTAGGTGTTAATGCATTCGCCTGCCATTCCATCCAATTTGCAGAATCAACATCCGATTCTTCAATACCACCGATTACTTTACAGCTTATTGCTGTTAATTCGTCATTATATAATCGTTCTAATTCAAAAGCTAAACGATGCAATTCCCAATGAACACATTCATGAATAATCGTATTATTTACTGAACCTAAATTACGCAAAAAGAATGCTTTAGGATCAACAAATATCGTTTTAGCGCTTACATCCTCACTATAATAAATACCCTGAGCACTATCAAAAAATTCTGAATTACTATCCCTAAAAAAAATCTGACCAAAAACAGATAAATCTTCTGTTATCTCACGCATTTCTACTGATAGACCCATTCGATAGGCTAATTCTTTGGTATCTATTGGAATAGGTTTTGATAACGCTTCTGGATAGTGTTTTTCTAAAAAAATTCTTGCTATCTGTTCTAAGTCTCTTTTATAAATAATAGGTACCAGACTGTCTGATAAAGGATTCTTATTTTTCTCTTTCTCATAGTATTTCTCAATATTATGTATAGTAAAGTCCTCAAACTCTCTTTCTATATCACCTGAACATGAAATATGAAACCATTCTTGTATATGTTCTGATTCATCTAAGCGATGGTTTGTATCAAACACTTCCAAATATTGTTCAACAATAACATCGAATTCTAACTCTGTTCCAACTAAATTATTAACAAAAACATATCGAACTTCTATTTCAGAGTCAGAAAGATAGATTTCACCGATATTATTAACACGGTATAGTCTGAAATCTATATCATATTTATTTTCTTCAACAAAGGATTCTATGGCGGTAAAAAGCTCATCCTCAAATTTTACTGCCACATAATTTTTAAATGAACGACTACTCGCCATATAGAATTCCCCCTTAAACTTTAAGTATATAAATATCTAAGTTAAACCTGTATAGAATTTTAAGACCTCTCTTATATCTAGGTACTCTTCATAAATTACCAAATCATCATTTTCCTTATTAAAGATAGGGTCCATTTTAAAATGGAGTTTACTATCTCTTTTTACTCCGGGAAGTATTAGTGCTGAGTGTGTAAAAGAATAGATTGGTAAATCATTTAAGTTTTCCCTTTTATTTTTTAAAAACAAAAAATACGAGATTTGTTTATAATCCATACCATTAACTTCTCTTTTATATTTAGCATCGAAAATGAATTGATTTTCCCCAGACGAAAAGTAATAATCGGGACTGAAAAAGTGGTTGTTATTAGCCATATTAGGTCTGAAAGCAGGCTTTTCAAATTTAGTTATAGTATTAGTGCTTTCTAATTTTAGTTTTCCATCTTTAACTTCTTTAAAGTGGTTTTCCAAATAAAATTTAACAGCATCTTCCCATATACTTGAAAACGTATAGTGTTTCAAATAATAAGTTCCACCTTCTTTTAAATTTGAAAAATAATTTATTAAATTATCTATTAGATTAATCAATATATCTTTAAAAGTCTCTTGCCTGATACTATATAACTTCTCGAGAACTCCCTCTCTATTATTGAGAAAAATTTCATCTGAAGCGAACCCATCCACTTTAGGCATATCTAGCATAAAGTTAAATTTATCTATTGTGTGATTTATAACAAATATCATTGCTTCTGTTAAGAATGCTATGTTTTGATAAGACTTCTCATAGTAAAAAGGGAAAAAATAAAGTTGATTATTAATCAAATATTTATCTGATCTTCTAATTGTTTCCTTCCAGTTTATCTTACCACCAATGTTAGGCTTAATTAACTTTTTCTCTTCAAAATATAACCCGTACTCTTCATAATAATTGTAAATCTCAAAAAAAGCTGCAAATGGATAGTTGGATTTGTAATGTTTTCCGTATTCTGAACCAAAATAAATTTCAGGTCTTAACTGCAAATGTTTTGAAATCACATTAAATAATAATTTAGTATCTGAGTGTTCATTATAGACTTTAAAGTTTATAGGGAAAACCGCACATATTTCGGAACTATCATTAA
Organism: Bacillus xiamenensis; assembly: GCF_000300535.1. Classification (GTDB taxonomy): domain Bacteria; phylum Bacillota; class Bacilli; order Bacillales; family Bacillaceae; genus Bacillus; species Bacillus xiamenensis. The sequence goes on along the minus strand of NZ_AMSH01000019.1, from coordinate 43,877 downwards.
TTAAAAAACCAGAAAAGTCAAAAACATATTCGAAGTCCGCTGTTACTTCTCCAGAATTAACATTTTCTTTATTTCTCTTCCTGTAATCTCTTTCGATAATGTCAAAACCCATTTCAACTAATTCACTTTTCTTGAAAATGTCACCTTCATTATAGTATTTCAGAGACATGTAACCTCCCCCTGTTCCAACCTAATAAGGATATCTATTTATATTAGGAATTAAAAAGTTATTTAAAAACGCATCACTAAAAACCTTCTTTACTCCATAACTTGAATATAAATCATCAAAACTTTTTATTTGATTATCAAAGAGGCTAATAGAATTATTAAATGTTACATGCCCTTGAACATCTTGCCATAAGTATAGGAGCAGTTTATTTTTCATAATATCCATAACTTCAATGTTCGCTTGATTTGCCACAGTTTGATTTGTTGAGTGAGAATCACTAACTAGTTGATCCCTGAACACAAGGAAAAATTGCCCCAGTTGTTTATCTTCGTTTTTCCCTAATCCATTTTCTTTATCTGTAATAAATTCATTTAGTGCAGTATAAAAAGATTGCCATGTTGTTTCTAATGTGTTCGCTGGATTATCATCTGGTGACACATAAAGCTTAGGATTATTAAGTGATTGAATTGTATTACCTGCATCATCTTTAACTGGTAAACTCGTGATATACGCCCAATCAAAGCGCCTTTTAAAAGCAGTATCCATTGGAAATACATTCTGATCATTAACATTGACAGTTCCTATGATATTAAAATTTGACGGCAACTTAATTTCATCAGATGGTAATTGAATTATCTCATCAGCAATTTGTTTATTTCGAATCGGAAATTTACTTTCAAAAGATTCATTTCTATCTAACAGTTGGAAAATATCACCGAAAATAGCTGCTACGTTACCTCTTGATAGCTCTTCTAACACCAAATAAACTGGCTCATTATAATTTTGATAAGCTTCAACCAGTGCCCTTGTAAATGAACCAGGAGCAAATTCAAATGTTACATCTCCTGTTGTTGAGTCTTTCATTGGTAGCAACTGCCCAATAAAGTCAGAGTATGTAAATTCAGGATGAATAGTTACTCTAAACACTCTTTCATTATTTACATGATTCAAACTTTGATCTACCGAATGGCTCTTACCTGTACCAGGTGCACCGAAGTAAATAATTTGTTTATGCATATTTCATAATCTCCTTAATTTAATTTTTCAATAAACCTAAGTAGTGTCAAAAACCTTGGGAGTTTAGTTCCTCTCCTGCTAAACAATGGAGTATAGGTATTGTAAAAGTTCTCTAACTCTGCATAGTCTATTGTGTAACCATTTTTATGGGCTAATAATATATAAGGTAATATTTTAGCCCAATAGAACTTTTCAGAACTACCATTAAACTCGTATAATCCGGTTCGGCGATCATGTTTTAAATAATCACCCACAACCAATTTATCATCTTTTATCTTCAAGGACTTATTCCTAAAGTCTATCTCAAATTCCGGTGTAATATATACAGAAGCCCCCCTGTATGAAGGTTCATATTTTCTTATGAAGTCTCTTATATCAGATGGTACTCTTACTAATTCTGGAGTATTTGCAAACACTTCTATATATTCCATGTCTGCTGCAATCATACCCGCTATAGGATAATAAATGGAAGATTGAGTAATTCCAGACCCTAACATATTAAGGATGTATACTGGATGGTTAGCGACCTTATAGCAAGGGCCTCCTATTGTCATGTCCATTAATTCTATTAACTCTGGAAAGATAGATTGTGCTACAATATTACGACCGTCCATCTCAAGGTCTAGTATAAAGACATATGTTACGATACGCCTAGCGACCGTATCACCATTATTAATCCATATATAATAGCCTTTGTTCCTATAATAATCTTCACTACTCGCATTAATTACTTCATCTTCTATAATTGCTCCAAATAACTTCCCCCCCCTAACAGGAAGATTAGAAAATTGATTGTTAATATTAGAATATTCAACTTCCTGTAGATTTAATTTTGGATTGTAAGTATTTATTGCTTGTAAAATCGCCGTTTCTACAAAGTCTTGTTTAGAAATTGCTGTTGGCGGAATCCTCACTGATTCAATAGCATTTATTTTTTCTGGGAAGCCCGACGCTGGTAATAAAAGTTTTCGCAAAGTTCTCACCTTCTTCAATCATAATTTTTTACTAGCACTTCAATTCTCGGATATTTGATTCCCGTTTTACCAATCTCAACAACTTTAAAGTCATGCGTATTTATCCATTTAATCAATAAATTATGCCGTTTTTCCCCATGATATAAAACATTAGAAAGCATGAATTTATAACCCGCTTTATGAATTTTTAGCAAAAATTCTAGTAACTCCGTCTCACTATCAGAATCCCATCCATCTAAGCCTCTTTTACCATCGTTATACTCAGCCTTTGTTATGAAGTAAGGAGGATCAAAATAAAAAACTGTATCTTTTGGATAATCTTCTATTGGTAAGTCTTCAAATTTACCATTAATTAACCGATAATTTGGTGTTCTTATCCTAAATCTATTAATACGTTCTCTGATCCCGTCACTATATTCATTATTTCCTACAGGAGTATTCATTTTTTGTGAGTTGTTGAATCTTATAATGTTCTGAAATGCATATACTTGTAAAACGAATAAATTTAAACTTGACTTATCTTTTTCATTATAATGGCTTCTTAGATTTAAATATTGTTCTTTTCCTTTCTTCGTAAGTGCAAATTCATTTATCACATTTTCTATGCTACTTGTAAGGATATCTTTTTCAGTCTCTACTAACATCTCAACAATACCAAAGACATAAGAGTTATATTCATTATAAACCACTTCATTCATTGCCACTACGTTTGCTCCAACATTAAAAGCGCCCCCCATTGCATCTACAAATGTATCAACATGCTTAGGCAATTCTTTAAATATAATTGGCAATAACGCATCTTTGCTACCCGAATAATTTAGAGGTGACTTATTAATCGACAGATCCTTCTCGAAATATAATATTATTTCTTTCAGTTTTTTACCTTTTCCCTTATGACTCGAGTTATTTGTTGAATACTCTCTGTATTCATTCGTTTCCACATGCACTTCACCATCTACAGCAAACAATTTTGCTAAACCTATAAGCTCTTCAATTGGTATAATTGATTGATTACTATAGCTAACTAAAACATGTTTAAACTGTATTTGACGGAACAAATCTTCAAATTCAAATAATGCCCTTTGTTTGTTCGAGTAATTCGAGAGTTCCCTTTTTACTCTTCTTCCTGTTTTCCCAAATAGTTCGGGATAATCATACCTGGCTACTGTTTCCAATAGATGGTATGAATTAGCATATTGTGTAATTGTATAAGGTGGATCTATATAAGCTATATCTCCACTAATCTCTCTTACTAATTCATTTGTATTATAGCTATATACAATATTTTCAGAATACAAATCACACTCATTAATTTCTAGTGGTATGATTTCAAATTCTTTTAACGATCTTGGTTCCCAGAACTTAAAAAATGCCTGGTAAGTCCCAGACGTGTTAGAAACTCTTGGAATACTTGCTATAAGTGATGCTAATAAATAAAAATATTCCTTATCATTAATTATTTCTGTTTTATACATTTGTTCTATATCTAATCTAAACCCATCAATTTTTATCGCATTTTCTTCAGTTAAGTACATTCTGTTTCCAACTGGAGTATAATTATGATAAACAAAAAAGTTATCTTTAGGTTTATAGACTCTTTGATTTAACCATTCAAACGGTGAGACTTCGTATTTCTCAACAAACTTTTTAAACATAGGTATCTTGTCATTCAACAATTTTGCTTTATTTATTACTTTAGAAAAATACATATAATCATTTGATATTATCTTAAACCTATCTTTAAAATAGTCCCCCACCACTCCAGTACCTGCAAAAAGATCTGCAAAGGTGTCACCTTGTATATCATATTTTTTTATTACATTATCTATAAATTCTAATAACTTTGATTTATTACCTAAATACCTCAACAATTTCACCTTCTAATAATTCATAAAATAAATTTCAATCATTCGTTTTCTTTCTGTTATCTGCTGGTTTTACTGCCATAGATGGTATAACCCAAACCATCCCCACTTTCAGCGCGCCTTTAATTCTTCCTTCACTACATAATGTTTGAACTCTTCTTTTGGATATTCCCCATTTTTCCGCTGCTTCTTTTGCAGAAATATAATCCATATAAAAAATCCCTTTCAAATTAAGTTAACATCATTATATTCCCAATCGCGAACAATATCAATTGTTATATAGACAAAATTAATTTTATCTATCCTATCAACTCCCCCACCCAAAAGTCATCCTATCAACTCCCCCACCCAAAAGTCATCCTATCAACTCCCCCACCCAAAAGTCATCCTATCAACTCCCCCACCCAAAAGTCATCCTATCAACTCAACCCTACCTTTACTGAAAACTACGCTTCCTTTTCAGCAAAATAAAAATAAGATTCCCCAGCTTGGACATTCTCCAAAACCACTGGAAAACCTTATTTTATCAACACTTCATCAGTTCTTATTCATTTACCCTAGACATCAATGCTACCAACTCCACATGCGCCGTATGCGGAAACATATCCACTGGCTGCATGTATTCGATTTTGTAGTCTTTTGACATATATTCGAGGTCTTTTGCTAGTGTGGATGGATTGCAAGAGACGTAGACAAAGCGTTTTGGTTTGACTTGTTTGACGGTGTCTAAGAAGGTGCGTTCGCAGCCTGTTCTTGGCGGATCGACGACGATGACGTCAGGGCGGAAGCCTTCTTTGACCCATTTTGGCAGCCAGTGTTCCGCTGTGCCTGTCACATAGGTTGCGTTTTTCATGCCGTGTTTTTTGGCATTTTTCTTGGCATCATCAATGGATTCTTTGATGACATCCATTCCTCGTACTTCTTTTGCGCCATCTGAGAGCCACATGCCGATTGTACCGACGCCGCAATACGCATCGACGAGCTTTTCTTTTCCTGTCAATTTGGCCGCTTTTTTCGTTTCATCGTAAAGCTTTAATGTCTGTTTCGGATTCAATTGGAAGAAGGCACGTGCACTTAGTTCAAATGAGACGTCTCCTAAAAATTCTTGGATGACCATGTTGCCCGCTAAGTGCGATGTTTTATGCCCAAAGATGACGGACGTTTTTTCGCCATTGATATTGTGCATAATAGACGTCACTTCTGGCAGACGTTTTTGAATGGCTTCGGCGATTTCTTTTTTCTTTGGAAATTCTGGCTTCGACGTGACAAGAACAACTTGAACTTCACCTGTTTCAAAGCCAACCCGTACGACAATCGACCGAACATCACCTTTTCTTGTTCGTTCGTTGTAAACCGATACGCCGAATTTCTCTAAAATTTTGCGGACAACGCCTGTTGTTTTGTTCGTTTTTGGATGCTGGACGATACATTCCTTGATCGGTACAAGCTTATGTGAATTCAGTCCGTAAAGACCTGCGATGATGTCGCCGCTATGTGATCTTCCTACTTGGAACTGACTCTTATTCCGGTAGTGCCACGGGTCTTCCATGCCAATCGTTGGTCTAATGTCTATCTTTTCAACCGACAGCTTTGTATGCCGCTCCATTGATTGAATGACTATATCGCGTTTTTCCTTTAGCTGCTGCTCGTATGCCAAATGCTGAAGCTGACAGCCCCCGCACTCTTCGTATACTGGGCACGGCGGTTTCACTCGATGCTCTGAGCGCTTGCGTACTTTCCTAACCGTACCTTCTGCATATTTTGCTTGAACATTTACGGCTTCAACGACCACTTCTTCACCTGGAAGCGCACCTGGGACAAAGACCACTTGCTTTTTAAAATAACCGACCCCTTCTCCATTAATGCCAAGGCGTTTAATGGTAAGCGGGAACTGCTGCCCCTTTTGCAGAAGGGCACCTTGCTGTTTTTCTTTCACGTTCATTCTCTCCGTTCTATTTAAACCTTCATAGGTTGTCCTCATTTTATTCCATCTGATTAGTATATCACGACTTGGACAAAGAGAGAAAATGCCTTTCATTTATTCTGTCTCAATGCTTCTCCATAAATAAAGAGATGCGTAGCTTAAATACGGAGCCCACTCCTTGCTTAAAACTGCCATCTCTTCTTTTGTTGGCTTTTCAGGCAGGTCAAAGTGACGTTTGATCGCATTTTGAATCCCGATATCTGCCATTGGGAAAAGATTATGTCTTCCGAGTCCATTCATGAGGACATTTTGAACCGTCCAAGGTCCAATCCCTCTAATTGGAAGCAGACGTTCCTCCACTTCCGCATCAGGTAAATGGTGTAATTCCTCTAAACAAAGAGAGCCGCTCACAATTCGTTTCGATACATCAATGACATATTCTGCTTTCCGCTGACTGAATTGGAGTTTTCTCAAATCGTCAGTTTCAAGTGATGCAATGGTTTCCGGCAAAGGGTCAAACCAGACGCCGTCGATTTGCTCACCATACGTTTGAACAAACCGTTTTGTCAGCTCATAAGCAAATGCAAGATTGAGCTGCTGATGAATGATGCATTTCATCAAGCAATGATATAGATGGAAATCCAGCATAAGCGGCATTCCGATATGACGTTCAAAAATGGATGCAAGATTTGTTTGAGAAAAATGGTCTTGCACAACGTGTAGTTGATGCTCCATTCCAAATATCCGCTTCACTTCAGAAATGATAGGTTCCTCCGGGCCGTTTGCTTGCACCCGGAATGCAGGCGCTTCTTTTGTTCCTGTCGCTTGAACTTCCACCACGTATGGTTTTTGATCCAGCCTCATCGGTACTTTCATTTCTCTTTTGTTCAAATCGACTGCCTTTAATGGATCACTCGATAAGCGTCTCATCACTTGATCGAAGTCATAAGGCGGCTCAACCACCAGCTGTTTTTCCCACATGTTTTTCCTCTTCCTTTCTGCAAACACACGCTGATGCGATTGTTTCACTTTGCATGAATGATTCTCTCTATTGAATACTTTTAAACATAAAGAGTACAAGAATTTATCAGTTATATCTTCCTGATTTGTGGTCATTCTCCTTTTGGATAGATGAAAATTTTTAGTCTAATTCAGCTAAAATTCGACAGCACCCTTCAACATTTCAGGATCATCTTCCTTAAATTAGAAATAGAACCTCTGGGTGATATCTTCCATTCCAGAAACATTTGTATAATTATGACATATCAAGGAGGTGAGCAAAAAAATTAGCGGATTAGGCAATTATTTGTTTCATCTTGCAGGAACATATTTACCTCATTGATCACAGGCTTCACCTAGTTTCACGTTTTACAAAAAGAAGGCCCAAAATTTAAAAACAAAGGAGATTACCAATGAAAAAAACTATTCTTTCTGTTGCCCTTGCCACTGCTGTTTCTTCGACACTACCAGTATTCGCTGACGCTGCTGAGCAAAAAACTGCTCCAGTTTCAACTACTATTCAGCAAACTGTTTTAAACAAAGCTGCTGAAGGGAAAGCTGGGACAACTGCTAGCCCGAACGTCAATGTAAACTTCGATGCACTTGGCATTGCGAATGCCATCGTTAACGCTGTCAATGCAAATGCAAACCGCTCTGGATTCGTTAAAGGCGTAATGGAGAGCACGTTCTACGCTGCTGGTGCAAGATACAATGTCATGGTTTTTAACCTTAGCCAAAACTATCAAGACCGTTTAAGCGGAGTAAAAACTTTCGCAACTGTTCAATACGGAAAAGTTGTTTACGGTATTTGGGTTTTTGAAAGCGGCACATTTAAAAACAATGGAGATGGCGGCTGGGATAACTGGGCGTTCAGAGGCTGGTTTGACCGTCAAGATAAATTTGTTACATTCCGTCGTCCTTAATCATTATTTTAACCATCAATCATACACGCACATTGAACCGATCTCAGTGATGAGATCGGCTTTTTTTGTGATGAAAACGTATAAGTTCACCTGTGCTGCTTCATGATATAATGCAAGTCTGGAGGGGTGCTCATGCTGAAGAAACTTGCAGTGACAAAAAACGGCGACTTGATTGAACATGCAACATTGCAGCAACTTTCAAGCCCCGATATCGCCTGGTATTGGATTGATTTTTATGCGCCAACGGAAAAGGAAGCAGCACTGTTAAAGGAATATTTTCAGTTCCATCCGCTTGCGATTGAGGATTGCTTCCATTATTTACAGCGGCCGAAGCTTGATTTTTATGATGGGTATTTATTTTTCGTCCTTCATGCCCTCAATCAAAAAACACTTCGATCTGAAGAAGTCGACCTGTTTGTTGGAGAAAACTATATCGTAACTTTTCATTTGAAGGAAGCACCCTACATTGATCGAGTCATTCGAAAGCTCAAAGGGTCTGATAAAGCACGAGAGAGCGGACCTGAGCATATGGCTTATATGCTGATTGATCAGCTCGTCGATGATTATTTCCCTATTATTTATCAAATTGAGGACAGGCTCAATGAAATCGAGGATGAAGAAGGTCATAAAACGTATGGCACATTGATGAACGAAGTATTTGGGATACGATCCGATTTGCTCAAACTACGCAGAACCATTATCCCGATGAGGGACCTTTTATATCGAATTGTAAACACGAATATGATGAAAAGCGATACAAATCGGCAAGCATATTTTAATGATATTTATGATCACCTGTTGAAACTGACGGAGATCGTTGAGTCGAATCGTGATATGACGGCAGACTTAAGAGACAGCTATCAGACGCTGAATTCCAACCGAATGAATGCAATCATGATGACACTGACCATTGTCTCGACTATTTTTATTCCATTGACCTTTATTGTTGGAGTGTACGGGATGAACTTTGATAACATGCCTGAATTACACTGGAAATATGGCTATTTTGGTGTACTGATTTTCATGGGTTTGCTTGTCTCAGGGATGCTTTTGTGGTTTAAACATAAAGGATGGTTTAGGATTTTCAAATAGTTTTTTGAGAGAAATGCTTGAAAGGGAGATACTATGGAAAACTGGATTCCACTGACAGAGAAAGAACTAAAGTACGCATGGAAAACATTTGATCAAAAGTTTAAATTTAACCCTAGCATCTCTCGCTTTCCCGGTTTTCAAGCACCATCTCCTTACATCACATATGATATCTCTGCTTATTTCGAGGACCCTTCTCTCCTAAGTGCGGATGAAGACCTTGAAATGAAGGCACTGCTGTCTTTTCAGGAGAATATCACCGGAACCGACGAATATATGCAGGTACTTGATTGGCAGCACGAATGCTATTGGATCACACCATACGGCTCATTTGAAAAAGATGCGTTTGGAGACTGGAGGGTTCCTTTGTTTCCAAACGGAGATTATTTTTTCTTTTTATCAAAAGAGATGAACTGGGGCCTGCCAGGACATCAGCGTCACGATTTTCGGTGAGGGCTTGATTGACTCCTTTACTCGTCATCGTCCCCTTTTGTTCCAGCGTAAAATAAGAGAAGGATAAGTCAAAAAGCTTGCAGATGTCTGCAAGCTTTTTTCTATAGCTGAGGCAGATGCCATACTTTTTCAAGCATGAGATCGTCTAGGCTTTTAAAGGAATAACCTTGTTTTTTCAGTGCTGTGATGGCATCATCCAGTGCCTCTGCATTGTCTCTTGAGACAGTATGAAGTAAGTAAATGGCACCTGGATGCGCCTGTTTCATCATTTGATTGTACGCATACTGCTTTCCTTTTTGATGATGGATATGCCAATCCACAAACGCCACTGACCAGAAAACGGTTTGGTAGCCGAGCTCTTTTGTTTCCTTCAGCACCCTTTCACTGAACACCCCGCGCGGCGGACGAAGGTAGAGATTATCTTGTTTTCCTGTGATTTTGTATACTGCTTCATTGACACGATCCAGCTCTTCTTTGATTTCCTTCGTACTTTTTGTTGTTAAATCTGGATGGTGATAGGAATGGTTACCGATGATATGTCCTTCTTCTGCCATCCGTTTGATCAGCTGCGGCTGATCCTTTACGAAGTGCCCGGTCACAAAAAAGGTGCCGGGTACTTGATGCTTTTTTAGCACATCTAAAATCTTGGGTGTGTACCCATTCTCATAGCCATTGTCGAATGTAAAATAAATCTCTTTCTTTTTCGTGTTTCCTAAATAGAACGCATCATATTTCTTTAAGAGTGTCGTCAGTTCCTTACCGGCATCTGCCGGTTTATGCTCTTTGCTTTTAGCAAATCCCCAGTGGATGGGGTTATTAGACACTGCTGATACTTCTGACAGAGGCATCAATACAAAAAGCGCACATAAACAGATCAGCATGTATTTTTTCATTTACGTCACTTCCCGGTTTTTCTTCTATTGTGCAGAATATGCCGGGTACTCATACGCTTTTTGACCTGCCAATTTAAAGAAAAAAGCCCGCATCAGCGCGAGCTATTCTTCCTTCCAATCGGTTTTAAACCGTTCATATTTCGCTTCCAGATCGTCAATCATCTGGATCAGTCTGTCTATATCCTCAACGTCCGTTGATTCGGGATCTAATGAATCAATCACATTCATAAACATATCTAATCGGTTTTTTAAATAATCCACCTGTTGTTCTTTGCTGTCTGCTGCCTTGCCCATAGATACACTCCCTTTAGCATTTGTCTATAGCTTATCTTTTTTTCCCTTGTAAATCAATTGAGCCCCTCCCCCCCCTTGCGTATAACGGTCATGGGGCTTAAAATTAACTGTTGGCGGGTCTACGTTTGTTTGCCCGAATGAAAAGGAGATAGATACCATGAACCAAAAAACAGCACTTCGTCCGATTACACCTGCATTCGACCCTTGGGAAGCCTATCTCGATGTGCAGGATTACGGAGAAATGAAGCTGACAAATATTGAATTGACGACAACAACTTTATGTAACATGAGATGTGAGCACTGTGCGGTTGGCTATACTTTGCAGCCTAAAGACCCAAATGCACTGCCACTTGATTTGCTGCTCCGCCGTTTAGATGAAGTACCGCTCTTGCGTTCCCTTAGCATCACAGGCGGAGAGCCGATGCTTTCTCTTAAATCTGTACGCGAATATGTCGTACCTTTATTAAAGTATGCCCATGAACGCGGCGTCCGTACCCAGATTAATTCAAATTTAACACTTGATTTGGCTCGATACGATGAGATTATTCCATACTTAGATGTCCTTCACATTTCACATAACTGGGGGACTGTCGAAGAGTTTGCTACGGTTGGTTTTGCAATGATGGACCGAAAGCCAACCTTTCAGCAGCGCGAGAAATTGTTTAACCGCATGATCGACAACAGTCAGGCACTTGTGAAAGCCGGTGTTACAGTGTCCGCTGAAACGATGCTGAATAAGCGTACGCTTCCTTATATTGAACACATCCATCGTCAAATCGTGGAGGAGATGAAATGTCAGCGTCATGAAGTTCATCCGATGTATCCAAGTGATTTTGCGAGCGCCCTTGAATCATTGACGCTTCCGCAAATGCGTGATGCGATTCATCAGCTGCTTGATATTCGTGATGAAAACACATGGATGCTGTTTGGCACCTTGCCATTTTATTCATGCAGTCCAGATGAAGAAGACCAGCGTCTCCTAAAGCGATTGCGTCAGGCGAAAAATGTCACTGTACGAAATGACCCTGATGGCCGCTCTCGGTTGAATGTGAATATTTTTGATGGGAATATTATTGTAACAGACTTTGGCGATACACCGCCGCTTGGAAATATTGAAACTGATACATTGCAATCAGCCTATACACGCTGGATGAACACAAAATTGGCGAAAGAACTCAATTGTCATTGCCCAAGTGTGCAATGCCTTGGTCCAAATGTTCTTGTGAAAAACAGTTATTATCAAGATGTTGATTTTACTTCTCGTACAGCCAGGGGGTAACCGATAGATGGACGAAACATTTCTGACAGTGGTCAAGAACAAATACATTGAAATTCTCCTTGTTGGACTCATTCTTTGGCTTGCTGTTTTTATGATCAACAAAGCGCTTCAGATTTTCTTTAAACGAACTGAATTCATTGAAGACAAGAAGAAAAAAACGATTGAGAGCTTGATCAAATCCGTTTCAAAGTATACAGCTTCCATTTGTTTTGTCTTATATGTGATTTCTCTATTCTTTCATGACTTTGGGAAAATTCTTGCGGGTGCTGGTGTTGCTGGGATTGTCATTGGTTTTGGCGCTCAGACCTTGATTCGTGATATTTTAGCCGGCATCTTCCTGATCTATGAACGCCAGATTCATAAAGGGGACTATGTGACGGTGAACAATCTTTTTAACGGAACGATTGAAGAGATTGGCCTTCGCTCTTTGCAAATTAGAGAATGGAGCGGCAAGCTGTTAACCATCTCTAACGGAGACATCCGGCAAATTCAAAACTACAATATGCACTACATGCGAATCACCGAGTCTGTCTTAATCAGCGCAAATCAAAATCCTGACATTGCTTTCAAGGCGCTAGAAACAGCATGTGATCAGTTAAATCAAACGCATCATGATTTATTGAAAAAAGATGAATTCCAAAACGCCATTGAACCCTTCCAGGTTCATGGCATTATGGGACTCAATAAGTTGAATCGCGGGATTGAGATCACAGTAAAAGGAATGGTCGAGGACGAAAAATATTTCGAAGCCGCCCTTGCTGTGAGAAAAGAAATGATCACACAACTTCATCAGCATGATGTGAAATTGCTTGAGGATCTCGTCTATCCACAGCCTGCAACATAACCTCATTTGTGATGGGGTTATGTTTTTGATTATTTTTAGTTAACTGGTTAATTATAATATTATATAGTTAACCGGTTAACTAAAAGGAAGGATGTTTACATTGAGAAAAACTGAAGCGATTTTTTTATTAAGCAAATGTATCAAGAGGTGTTAATCCAATTAGATATAGAAAAGGTGGAGACTTATTTTTCTTCAGATTATCAGCAAGTCACTGATGGAAAGGTCTCTTCCCTTAATGAATTTAAAAAGCATCTCTCCACATTAAAAGTCATGACCAAACAGCTCGACATCCCCGCCTTTCATGATATGTTGTTTGATGAAGAGACTCAGCAAGGGTGTTTTCGTTACACTGTACATGTTGAGCTGTCCACAGGAGACCACGGTCTAATAGATGTGATGGCGTTATTTACTTTATTAGATGGTAGAATCATTCGGTGTGATGAGCTGACTAGACCGCATGAGAAAAATAAGACGCTTGAACAACTTGGACATATCAGCTAAGGAATTCTTTTCTTTTCAGCCCTCTTACTTCTACCCTCTTGACTGATTCATGTATAATAGAAGGCAGATTGATTTCATGCAGCATGGGGACCCTCATACTGTGTATTTACTAATTGAAAGAGAGTGAATAAGATGGGTCGTAAATGGAACAACATTAAAGAAAAGAAAGCATCAAAGGATGCCAATACAAGTCGTATTTACGCAAAATTCGGGCGTGAAATCTATGTGGCTGCCAAGCAAGGTGAGCCAAATCCAGAATCAAACCAAGCACTTCGTTTTGTCCTAGAACGTGCAAAAACATATAGTGTCCCAAAACACATTGTGGACCGTGCGATTGAAAAAGCAAAAGGCGGCGCAGAAGAGAACTTCGATGAGCTGCGTTACGAAGGATTTGGTCCAAACGGATCTATGGTGATCGTTGATGCCCTGACCAATAACGTCAACCGCACAGCGTCTGATGTTCGTGCAGCATTTGGGAAAAACGGCGGAAATATGGGCGTCAGTGGATCTGTTGCTTACATGTTTGACCAAACAGCGGTGATCGGTGTCGAGGGGAAAAGTGAAGAAGAAACGCTTGAACTTTTAATGGAAGCAGATATTGATGTACGTGACATTATGGAAGAAGATGATACGGTGATCGTCTACGCTGAACCAGATCAATTCCATCAAGTTCAAGAAGCCTTCAAACAGGCAGGCGTAGAAGAATTTACTGTCGCTGAAATCACAATGCTGCCTCAGAACGAAGTGACATTAGATGATGAATCGAAAGCACAATTTGAAAAACTCATCGATGTATTAGAAGAGCTTGAAGACGTGCAGCAGGTTTATCATAATGTGGATTTAGGGGAATAAAAAGCATAAGCCATCGTAGTTGTTGGGTTCATTCAACTTCTGCGTTGGCTTTTTTATTGTCTAGGTAAGGTTTACGTTCTACTCAAGACCATGTAATATGAAGAAAGAGTCGTTTCCACAAATAACCAAGGAGCTGAGTTTCATTTTTAAAACATGGTGGTTTTCGTATTATGGCTTTATGATCCTCCCTCTTATTGGCCTATGCTTAATTTTCAACAATTTGACGATATTCACTAAAGTCTTTCTCTTTCTTTTCTTTGTATGGTTTTTATATAACGCCTTTGATTTTTACATTCATGAAATGAAAAAGAAAAAAGATAGGACATCTTAATCAAAAAACAGTCATCTCCCCTTGGTAAGAGGAGATGACTGTTTTTAATTCATCCCTTGAAACCCAAACGTCAGGTGATCCTGAACAGGAATCCAAGCGCCGATTCCTTGTGATGTCACATTTTTCACGACAAGTTTGCGTTTATTTCCCTTGAGCACAAGATACACTTCTCCGTAAGTAACCTTTCCTTTTTCGTTAATGGCTGGAGCGTATGCATGCAGGGATGCTGCTTTTTTCGGAGATACGTGGTAGGACTGATCTCGCTTTGTTCCTGCACCAATCACTGTGTCGAAGGCGAGCGGAAGTTTTGTTTTTTGGATGGCTTTTTGCATCATCAATGTTTTCACATCTTCTGGGTTTGGTACTTTTGCTGTGAGCCCTCCACTTACTTTTACTTGTTGTTTTTGCACATATTTGCCGATGACTGTTTTGTTTCCGCCTCTATTATCAATGTGATTCGTGTTCACTTTTTTGTATTCCCAATTGGCGACGGTTTCGTTTGAATCATAGCTGAGTGCCCATCTTCCAAGAAAAATCGTTGCCCTGTAGCCAACTGCTAGCGGTGTACCTGAGATACTGGATTCATTCAGCATTTTAATTAAATGTGTATTTTCAATTGGTACACTTGTTGTTTTAAATAATTCGGCCGTCAGCTCGCTCGGCTGTAGCAGCGGTTGATCCTGTGACGCATTTGGATACGTATTTTCCTTTGAGATACTGGCGACAGACGATGGCACCTTAAACGGCTTTGCTGCCTCGGCTGGAAAGCTGTATAGAAAACTTAAGGATAAGAGAACAACAAACATGATGCGGGGCATCTTTTTCATATCATCACTCTTTCTCATTCATTTTTCCATAGTATTTTCCCGAAAGACGTCCCTTATCCACAAAAGATTATAAAAGGAAAAATCCAATCGCCATAATGAAATAGGCAGCAAGTAATGTGGCGCCTTCAAACCAGTTCGTATCCCCATCATTCGATAGGATGACCGTCAGTAAAACAGAGGATGCCATCGCAATAAGCTCTGGTAATGAGAAGATCAGCGGCATTTGCTTTTCAAAAAAAAGAGAGCTGATCACAAGGATCGGTGCGACCATCATGGCAACTTGAAGCGTGGAACCGAAAGCAATTTCGACCGCGACATCCATTTTGTTTTTATACGCCATGATGATGGCAGAAGCGTGTTCTGCTGCATTACCGACAATCGCAACAATGATGACCCCGATAAATAGTTCACTCCAGCCAAACTGTTCTCCGACTGTGTCAAATGTATGGACGAGCCGCTCTGAAATATACGCCACAGCAATTGTCGCAAGGAGTAAAATCGCCGTGGCAAACTTCCCAGACCATTCTGGTGTTTCTTCTTCCGTCGCTGCTTCCCCTTCCGCAATTTCCTGCTTGGCAACATAAACACCCCTGTGGCTGACCAGTTTGAAATAAAGTGCTGCGACATAAAGCAAAATCATGACAATGCTAATGCCAATACTTAAAACAAATTGTCTATCCTCTGCCATCTCCATTGAAAACACTTCTGGAATGACAAACGCCACAATAATGGCAAACATGAGCAATCCGGCGTTATGCCTTGCATCATGGACGTTGAACTCTTGCCGTTTAAATTTTAACCCGCCAACGAAAAAAGACAGCCCTGCCACGAGCAGTAAATTCCCGATCACCGAGCCAGTAAGTGAAGCAAGAACAATGGCAGTGAGCCCTTGTTTTAATGCAAAAAATGAAATGATTAACTCCACTGCATTCCCAAAAGTAGCGTTTAACAGCCCGCCAATTCTTGGTCCCGCTATAATGGCAAGACTTTCTGTGGCTCTTCCCATAAAACTAGCAAGACCGATGATGGCGATACAATAGACGGCAAACATGACTGCCTGCGGGAAATGAAGAAAACTGCCAATGACAGATAACGGAACACCGATTGCGACAATCACAAGAAACAAACGATTCATACAGCCAATCTCCTTTACATCATATCTGACTGTTATTCTTTCGTGAGTGCCGGCATCATATACATTTAGATTCGCTCGTGTGAAAGGGTGATGTCGATACTTCCTTTGACGGATTGCACCATGGAACAATGCTTCAACGCAAGCTTCATTCCTTTTTCCAGCTGTTCATCAGATGTATTGATGCTTTCTAAAATCATATGTAAGTGAATGCGGGTGATGTTGTTGACAGTCCCTTCTCTTGTCGTTTCAGGTACGATAGTCAGCCTTTGATAAGATATTCGTTTTTTCCGGCATACATGAATGAACATTTCTCCAAAGCATCCAGCAATGGCTGAGGTAAACAATTGATGCGGCCGGTATCCCGCTTCTTTATTTCCTGAAATATGCAGCAGTCCATAATCAGCATTTGCGATCCAGCGATCATTTTCATATGTCAGCTTCATTCCTTTTCCACCTTTCTATTGAAACCCCTATGGTTACATTGTACGATGAAAGCATGAACTTGTAAGGAGCTTCTGATGTCGAGAATTCATTTTATGATTTTAATTTTACTTGTATCCGTTTCTGGTTTTTCGCAGGGGGCGTTATTGCCTGTTATTTCGATTATTTTCGAACATGCCGGCACTTCCCCTACGTTAAACGGACTGCATGCCACAGGCTTATATCTTGGCGTGCTGCTTGCGTCTCCTTTTATGGAAGCGCCACTTCGCCGGTTCGGGTTTAAGCCATTGATCGTCATTGGAGGCGCTGCTGTCTTTTTAAGCTTGTTTAGCTTTGTCTTTTTTGAATCCTATGTCGTCTGGTTCTTCTTGCGGCTCATGATTGGCATCGGTGATCATATGCTTCATTTCTCCACACAAACGTGGGTCACCTATGCATCGTCTTCTAGTAATCGCGGACGGAATATTTCATTGTACGGGTTATCCTTTGGACTCGGTTTTGCCGCTGGTCCTTTTTTAACGCCGCTCATTGAGATCAATCCCTCCCTGCCTTTTATTGTGACAGGAGCCGTTAGTTTATGTATTTGGCTGCTTGTATTTGTTTTAAAAAATACGTATCCAGATACAGGCGACATGCAGACGTCAGAGCAGACAAATAGCCTAAAGCGCTTTAAAAAGGCCTTTCAATTTGGCTGGGTAGCGTTTATGATGCCGTTTTGCTACGGCTTTTTAGAAACGACGCTCAATAGTAATTTCCCTGTGTATGCGCTAAGAAGCGGGGTGACGATAGATGCTGTTGCATTTATTTTACCTGCGTTTGCGATTGGGAGTATTGTTTTTCAGCTTCCTCTCGGTATGCTGAGCGACCGGTTCGGCAGACGCCGCATGATTTTAGTCGTCACACTCGCTGGCTCATTCTTTTTCCTTTTGGCAGGGATTTTCATTCAGTCCGTTTTGGCTGTTGCGATCTGTTTCTTTATCGCCGGTATGGCTGTAGGCTCTACTTTCTCACTCGGCATCAGTTATATGACCGACCTATTGCCAAAGCATCTGCTTCCTGCAGGAAATTTGATGTGCGGGATGGCATTTAGTGCAGGGAGTATTCTCGGTCCAGTTCTCGGCGGATTCTTTGTGCAGACGTTCGAGGGAATGAATTTACTCTATCTTGTCAGCATTGTGATTTTATTTGTGTTTTGCTGTGTTCGATTTGGGAAGACGCTGGCAGTGGTTGAAAGTAACTAAATGGAGGATCTATTTTGTTTACATTTAACATTTCAGATGACTTAAAATTGGCGTGTTTACAAGTAGCCGATGCAGAGGCATTATTTGCACTTATCCAGCAGAATAAAGATCACTTGGGAGAGTGGCTACCATGGGTGAATCACTGTCATCGCATAGAAGATGTTCAATCATTTATTCAATCTGCCCGCACTGCCTATGCTGAAAAAAAAGATATAGAAGCGGGTATCGTATTAAACGATCGATTAATCGGTGTATTCCGCATGACGTTTCAGCATCCGATAGGCAATATTGGGTATTGGATTGGTGAAGATGCGCAAGGGCAAGGTATTGTGACCAAAACAGTGAAATTTATGACAGATGCCTTTGCTCCTGAAGTCGATGGATTTGAAATCTTTTGTCCTGTTGGGCATGTCAGAAGTGAACGTGTTGCGATGAAAGCAGGCTTTCAGCTCGATCCAAACTATCAGCCAAAGCCTGATGCAACTTTTCTCCTGAAACGTTATATACGGATATTGAATCATTAAAAACTCCCCTGCACCTATGCAGAGGAGTTTTTCACCTAATGATACCCATTTTGCCCATTCGCACTTCCGCTTGTTTTGTGCTTTGGCTGATGGCCTTTGTTTTGTTTTGTGTTGCTTCCGCCTTTTTTCGATTGTTTGGACATATGTGATTCCCCCATCCGTCAAGATTGAACACGTTCGTTCTTCTTTAGGATGCCCTGTTTTCTTTACAGCTTGCCTGGCATGATTTTACGCTTATGTAAAAGCGCATTGAGCTCGCCTCCGAGGATAATCATGATGCCGGTTAAATAAAACCAGATCATTAAGATAATGATTCCCCCAATGCTTCCGTACATCGCACTATAGTTGGCAAATTCGCCTACATAAAATGAGAACAGCATGCTGACGAGAATCCAGCCAACAGATGCGAATATGGCGCCCGGCAGCACAAATTTCAATTTCAGCCTGATGTTAGGGGCAAAATAATATAGGGATGTAAAAACAATCAGTAAAATCAGTGGACTAATAATCCACCTCATCGCTGTCCAAATGGTCAGAAACGCATCGGACTGTCCGACTAATTTGGCGAGAAATAAGCCAAGCTCTTTTCCAAAGACAGGCAGCATTAAGGCGAAAATAATCGTAAGAACCATCGCAATGGTTAAGATGATTGATGTTAAACGTACGAGAATGAAGGAACGATTTTCCTCAACTTCGTATGCGTGGTTAAATGCTCTAACAACGGCATTAATGCCGTTGGATGCAGACCATAAGGCGGCAATAATCCCAAAAGATAATAATCCCCCGTTACGGTTGTTCAGCGTCTGTTCGGCAATGGATTCAATCATCGAAAGCGCTCCCTCTGGCGCATAACCAGAAATCACGCTTAAGACATCCTTTGACGTTAGCGGCAAATAGCCAACAAGCGTCAGCACGAAGATGAGAAACGGAAATAATGAAAGCAAAAAGAAGTACGCAAGCTCAGCTGATTTTGCCGGTCCTTCATGCAGCAAAAAGCGTTCAATTAACGCTTTAACAAAAACCATACGTCTCATCTCCAATGATCAGTCTTTCTGTTTCGTTCGAAAGTGATCCTTTGTTTCTTCAATAATCTCTAATACTTTTGGGGTTGTTTCCTTTAACTGATTGACCTGTTCATTTAAAAATGATAAATCATCTGAGACCGTTCTCATCAGCTGCTTCGTTTCTTCCATTTTTTCTTTCACGCAAGCAGACATTTTGCCTGGCTCCTGGCGGTATTCATCCAGCTTTTGCTGGCAGTCATTCCATTTCTCTTTCAGTGCAACCCTTGTTGGACGATGAAACAATGTCAGCAATATGCCGCAGGCTGCGCCTATGACGGCTCCTCGAAGCATGAGTTGATTATTCTCTTCCATCTCATCTGATCTCCTTTCAGTTAAAGGTGTTTCTCTTTTTTTACATACGTCAAAAATCGATCAATTCCTGTCTCAATTAAATCATGTACTTCCTCAAAGTTCCCAGTGTAATAAGGATCTGGTACATCATCTCGATCGTCGTCTTCTACAAAATCAAGAAGACGGCCAATAAAGTGATGTTTTCCATAGCCGGCTATACTGCGGAGGGCCCCTACATTTTCAGCATCCATCGCAATGATATAGTCATATGTGGTGATGTCCTCATCCCTGATTTGTCTTGCGGTCATTCCTTCATAGCTGATGCCTTTTTCATCCAGCAGCTTTCGTGTTCCTTCATGCGGAGGACTGCCTTGATGCCAGCCGCCAATGCCTGCTGAATCAATGACAAAGTGCTCACTCAGTCCTTCGTCTTCTACTCGTTTTCTAAACATCGCTTCTGCCATCGGTGACCTGCATATATTGCCGAGGCATACGAATAATACATGAATCATCCTTCATTCTCCTCCTATCTTTTCCCTAAGAGTCCCTTTCGAAAACCTTTTCTCTATCATATCAAGCTCTTTTTCTTTTGGAAACTTTGCAAGAAAAACTCCCATCGGCATTGACACATTATACAAAAAAAGGTGACACTTTAGGAGAATTGCACAAAAAAAGGGGGATACTTATGGGATGGGTTGAACAGTTTGTCAGCAGGATTAATGATGTATTATGGGGACCGCCGCTTTTGCTTTTCATTGTGGGAACAGGGATTTACCTTACCTTTCGCGTGCTTTTTATTCAAATTAGGCTGCTCCCCTATTCGCTTAAGCTTGCATTTTCAAAGCAGGATAAGACTTCAGAAGGTGATATTTCTCACTTCCAAGCATTAATGACAGCTCTTGCTGCTACGGTTGGAACGGGAAATATTGTGGGGGTCGCCTCTGCTGTCATTGCCGGCGGACCAGGCGCCGTCTTTTGGATGTGGTTTGCAGCGTTCTTTGGAATGGCGACAAAATATGCTGAAGCTGTTCTTGCAGTCAGATACCGCGTAAAAAATGAAAAAGGTGAAATGTCTGGCGGACCTATGTACTATTTGGAGCATGGTTTAAAGCAAAAATGGCTTGGGGTGCTGTTTGCTGTGTTTGGCGCTAGTGCTGCCTTTGGGATTGGAAACCTCGTGCAGTCTAACTCCATCTCAGGGGTCATGTATTCAACGTTTCACATCCCGACATGGGTGACAGGGATCATCATTACCGCCTTTACGGCACTCGTGATTTTAGGCGGGATTAAAAGTATCGGCCGTGTGACGGCTATTTTTGTACCCGTCATGGCTTTATTCTACGTCATTTGCGGGCTGATCATTCTTGTTATGAATGCAGATCTAGTCCCAAGTGCCGTCGGGCTCATTTTCTCTGATGCCTTTACAGGTCAAGCCGTTGCTGGCGGTGCCATCGGAACGGTGATCCGCTGGGGTGTGGCACGAGGCGTATTTTCCAATGAAGCAGGTCTTGGATCGTCTCCTATTGCTGCAGCCGCTGCCAAAACCGATATGCCTGCTCGCCAAGCCCTTGTGTCGATGACACAGGTCTTCATTGACACAATGATTGTTTGTTCTATTACCGGGATTACGATTGTGATGGCAAACATGTATCAATCAGGGAGCAGTGATGCACTCACTTCCGTTTCCTTTTCTTATTTCCTCGGTCCAATTGGTTCAATTATTGTCGCCATCGGCTTATTGTTGTTTGCATACTCCACCATCATCGGCTGGTCGTATTATGGGGAGAAATGCTTTACATACTTAGTCAAAGACTCGCACGTGATGTATTACCGGATTCTATTTGTCATCGCCGTCTTTTTTGGCGCTGTGTTTAAAAATGACTTTGTCTGGGGCTTGGCAGATATGCTCAATGGGCTGATGGCTATTCCAAACTTGATTGGCCTCATCGGTTTATCAGGCGTGGTCGTATTTGAATCCAAACGAATCATTGATAAGATCAAGCAGGAGAAAAAGGAGAAAAACATTTCAGTCTCCTCTTAATAGCCCTTTTATTCTTTTGCATTTCTGTTAAAATAGACATATTATTCGACACATGCAGGAAAGGACGTGCCGCCCTTGTCACAGCCAAAAGCGGCTGAAGTCAATCAGCTGATTGAAGACATTTCGCAAAAGCTAAACATGCTGAACATTGGAGTCATCAAAGCCGAGGACTTCAGTCCAGATAAGTATGAAGATATTGAATTCCTTCACCAAATGGTGATGAAAAAATCTTCATTCAGCCCAAGTGAAATGCAGGCCATTGCAAGCGAGCTGAAAAGCTTAAGAAAATCATAATGGAAAAAGAATTGCCGCGCATGTCGAGATGATCTTGAATGATGCGCAGAAAAAGTCAGCACCGTTAAAAGTGCTGACTTTTTTTATGCTGTCACAACTGCCGCTTATTTCGCAAGCAGTTTTAATGCTTCACGGTTAAATGCTGGAATGTCGTCTGGTGTGCGGCTTGTCACAAGCTGATCCTGACAAACGACGACTTCTTCGTCTTTGAATTTCGCGCCTGCGTTTTCCATATCCACTTGAATGGATGTATAGCCGGTCGCGCCTCTTCCTTCCAGCGTCTTCGCTGTAATGAGCAATTGCGGTCCATGGCAGATCGCAAATACTGGTTTTTTCTCGTCCATAAAGGCTTTTGTGAATTGCACGTAGCGGTCATCTGCACGCAGAATGTCAGGTGAGAATCCGCCAGGAATGAGAAGTGCATCGAAGTCTTCTGGCTTCACGTGATCAATAGACGCATCCACTCTCACTTCTGCCTCTCCTTGCTTCCCTTTTACTGTTTTACCTTTTTCATTTTCAATCACTGTGATCTCATGACCTGCGTCTTTAAAGGCTTTTGCAGGCTCGGTGAATTCAACATCCTCAAAGTAATCTGTTAATACAACTGCAATTTTCTTACCCATGTAGAAACCCTCCTGCTTGATTATCGTTTACACTACACACTATACCCCGGCGCAGTAAGATCAAACATCCTATCCCTATCAGAAAACCCCTCATGACAAAAATAAGTATTTAGACTCATTCACATTCCCTTAACAAGGTAATTCGTATGATTTATGTTATCTTTACAATAATCTGCAAAAAATAACTACAAAAGTGAACGAAACATTTCTACAATAGGTATTGTGGTCAAAAAAATTAGAAAGGCGGAGATCAGGTGAAGAAGCAAGCACATAGGTCTAAACGAAGGAAAAACTTGTCTATTCTGCTCACTTCCATGATGATGATTAGTCTCATTCTCCCAGCAGTACCTACTCATGCAGAAACAGAAAGCGGCAGCGCCGTAAAGGTCAGTATCTTAGCCACAACGGATGTTCATGCGAACATGATGAATTATGATTACTACAGCGACAAAGAAACAAATGAATTTGGTTTGGCGAAGACAGCCGAGCTGATTGAAAGGCACCGTTCACAAAATCCCAATACACTCCTTGTTGATAACGGAGACCTGATTCAAGGAACCCCTCTTGGAGAATACGTTTATAAAAATGAAAAAGACAGCATCATCAATCAAACAAAGGTTCACCCCATTATTCATACACTCAACAAATTAAAATATGATGCAGGTACACTCGGCAATCATGAATTTAACTACGGTTTATCTTTTCTTGACGGTACCATTGCGGGCGCCAACTTCCCGATTGTCAATGCGAACGTCAAAAAGTTAAACGGAGAACACCGATTTACTCCTTATGTCATTCAGGATAAAACCTTTAAAGATGCAAACGGAGCCTCCCAAACTGTGAAAGTCGGTTACATAGGATTCGTACCACCACAAATTATGACGTGGGATAAGAAGCATTTAGATGGACAAGTTCAAGTGCAGGATATTGTGGAGTCTGCCAATGAAACCATTCCAGAAATGAAAGCAAAAGGCGCAGATGTCATCGTCGCTCTTGCTCATACAGGAATTGAAAAAACAGCTTCACCTAAAGGATCAGAAAATATGATCTTTGACCTTGCTACAAAAACATCAGGCATTGATGCGATTGTGTCTGGCCACCAGCACGGCACATTCCCAAGCGCTGAATATAGCGGCGTAGACAAATTTGATGTCTCAAAGGGAACCATTAACGGCATTCCTGTCGTCATGTCAAAAAACTGGGGAAGTTACCTTGGCGTCATTGATTTAACACTAGAGCCAGACGGCAGCAACTGGAAGGTCACAGACGGAACAGGCAAGATCGAATCTGTTGCCGGAGTGACATCTCAAAACAGCACTGTGAAAGATGCCATTCAAACGACTCACCAAAATACGCTGGATTACGTCAGAAAGCCTGTTGGAAAAACAGAAGCAGACATTAACAGCTTTTTTGCTCAAGTCATGGATGACCCTTCTATTCAAATCGTGACAGATGCACAAAAATGGTATGCCCAAGAAAAAATGAAGGATACTTCATACAAAAACTTACCGATTTTATCTGCGGGTGCGCCATTTAAAGCCGGCGGCCGCAACGGTGTAAACTATTATACAAATATCGCAAAAGGTGATTTAGCAATTAAAAACATTGGCGATCTCTACCTTTACGATAACACTGTACAAATTGTGAAACTAAAAGGCAGTGAAGTGAAAGACTGGCTAGAGATGTCTGCCGGCCAATTTAACCAAATCAAACCAAATACATCTAATGAACAGCCTATTTTAAACGAAGAATATCGCTCGTATAACTTTGATGTGATCGATGGTGTGACGTACCAAGTGGATGTCACACAGCCTGCTAAATACAGCACAACAGGCACACTGATCAATGCCGATGCGAACCGCATCAAAAATTTGTCTTACAACGGAAAGCCTGTCTCTGACAATCAAGAATTTTTAGTCGTGACAAACAACTACCGTGCATCTGGCGGCGGAGGCTTCCCGCACCTCACACAAGATAAAGTCGTGCTTGCCTCAGCAGATGAGAACCGCCAAGTGCTGATGGATTATATTATTGAACAAAAAACCATTAACCCAAGCGCAGATCAAAACTGGTCCATTAAACCAGTAAAAGGCACAACAGTCACCTTTGAATCTTCTCTACTTGCAAAACCGTTCGCAGAGAAATCAAGCAGCGTCGACTTTATTCGGAATGCCAGCACAGACGGACTTGGCGTGTACAAGCTAGCGTTTAAAGATGATGGTACAACAGAACCACCTGCAACAGACAATTGGCATTTAACGGTGATGCATACAAACGATACACATGCCCATCTGGATGATGCAGCCAGACGCGCAACCAAGATCAAAGAAGTTCGCGCCCAAAGCGAAAACAATATTTTATTAGACGCTGGAGATGTCTTCTCTGGTGATCTCTATTTCACAAAATGGCAAGGACTTGCCGATTTAAAGCTGATGAACTTGATGAAATACGATGCTATGACGTTTGGGAATCATGAGTTTGACAAAGGTCCATCTGTCCTTCGTCAATTCCTGACAGGTGATGCATCCAGTGTAGATGCTAAAAATCGTCATCAATTTGAAAAACCTAACTTCCCAATTGTGTCATCAAACGTTGATGTCTCTAAGGAAAAACAGTTAAGCAGCTTAGTGAAAAAACCAACAACATTCAAAGCTGGCGAGAAAAAAGAAGCCGGGATTTACCCTTACATTCTGCTTGATGTAAATGGCGAAAAAGTGGCTTTATTCGGTTTAACCACTGAAGACACGGCCATTACATCCAGCAGTGGTCCTAACATTCAATTTCAAGATGCATACAAGAAAGCAAAAGAAACAGTCAACACCATTCAAACAGAAGAAAAAATCAATAAAATCATTGCGTTAACACACATCGGCTATAACCGTGATCTTGAGTTAGCCAAAAAAGTAGACGGGATTGATTTAATCATTGGTGGTCACACCCACACCCTTGTTGAAAAATTAAAGGTCATCAATAAAAAAGAACCAACGATTGTTGCGCAAGTAAAAGACTACGGACAATTTTTAGGAAAAGTAGACGTGGCCTTTGACAAAAAAGGCGTCGTACAGCCAAAAGAATCTTCTTTTGACCTCATCACGATCGACGACTCTGTGAAAGAAGATGCGGACGCAAAAACGATTCTTGATCAGTACAAGGCAGATATCCAAGATTTAAAAACTGAAAAAGTTGGGACGTCAAGCGTCTTCTTAGATGGACAGCGTGAACACGTCCGTGCAAAGGAAACGAACCTTGGAAACTTTATTGCAGATGGCATGCTAAAGAAAGCACAAGAATCTGCCGGGGCTGACCTTGCCATAACAAACGGCGGCGGTATTCGAGGCAGCATTGAAAAAGGAGATATCACATTAGGTGATATTTTAACGGTGATGCCTTTTGGAAACACACTTTATGTCGCAGATTTAAAAGGCAGTCAAATTAAAAAAGCGCTTGAACAAGGGCTTTCAGGCATTGAAGAGGGCGGCGGTGCATTCCCTCATGTAGCCGGTATTGAATATACGTTTACACTTAGTAGACCAGCTGGTAGCAGACTGATTGATGTCAAATTGAAAGATCAAAATGGCAATCTGACTGACATTGATGAACAGAAAACATACCGCGTAGCGACTAACGCATTTGTCGGCACAGGCGGTGATGGCTACAGCGTCTTTACAGAAGCCTCTCATGGAGAAGACTTAGGCTATGTTGACTACGAGATTTTCAAGGAGCAAATTGAACAGGCAGACGGTCATATTTCTCCTGTCATCGACCATCGAGTGAAAGAAGTGTTTCTTCCTCGCTTGAAAGGAAAAGGCGCCTATGACATTCAAGATGATGAAAAGTTCCAAACGTATGTCCAGCATACAAATAAAGCATTGCTCTATTTAGACAAAGCAGCCAAAGCAAAAAATGTTCAATTGTCTCTATCAAAAGCGCAAGTAGCCGAACTGAAGAAACGTGAACAAGATCCAAACGTCACCATCTATCATGACAAAGTCGGACTGGAATTACCGCTCTCCAATTTATCAGAGGAAAGTGCGGATATCTGGATGAAGAAAACAAATAAAGTGAAAAATGCACTAACCGACACATATGATTTCCAAATCAAACAAGATCAAAAAAGTGTCTCTACCTTTAAAGATCCTGTCACACTTTCCTTTACATTAGACGCGCCTGAAAAAGCGAAGAAACCAGGTGTTTATTATGTAGATCGCAAGAAAAATCGTTACGCCAAAACAAGTAATGGTTCATTCGAAAATGGGGTCGTCACAGGTGAAACCACACACTTTAGTGAATACACCGTACTCAATCAAAGCGAAGCAGCTGGAGCGGTCCCAGACCAAACAGGAACGTCTGCTCCAGACGGATCAGATCCAAGTCAAGATGGAAGCGGCCTGCCAGGAGGCATACTGCCAAATACCGCGACAATGATGTATACAACTGTATTAATTGGCTTGCTCATGCTTGCCTCAGGCGGTATTCTTTATTACTACCAGCGCAAGCGCACACGAAACAACATGTCATCTTAAAAGAAAAGGACAGAGTAGCGGCTCTGTCCTTTTAGATTATTGACAAAGGGCTAAAATGATCTTGATTTTAGCCCTTTGTCTTCTTTTCAGCGTGACCTGAAAACCTTTGCAGTCTAGGAAAGACGAGTACCGGCGCGGAGCGAATTTAAGATTCGTGAGCACCGGCACGCAGGACTGACAAAGAATGCGAGGGTTTGTCTACACGCTGAAAGGACAGAGCAGCGGCTCTGTCCTTTATTTATTTCAACATCAATCCTGGGATAAATAAATCCAATTGCGATCGTCAAATTCTTTCATATCATCTGATCCGATATGCCGCAGCATTCTATTAAAGAACGTGATGTCATCTTCATCATCGACGGCATATAAATCCGCTTGAACATATTCTCTCGTAATAAAATTCGTTAAGCTCGTATTGTTCACAAAGTCAGCAAAGTACGATTTTACAAGGGTTAAATCATCTTTATTTAAAGGTTCATCACTAATAATTGAAAGATGAAACACATTCAAAATCGCTTGAATGTCTTCTTCATCCATATAACATAACGGCTCTAATTTTCTATCTTCTTCCGTAAACGGTTTTCGCGTGTCTTCAATGATGACATAACATAAAATCCTGTGATCTTTCATCACGCTAAAAATTTCTAAATCTCTTAATTTTAATGGTCTATTCAGTCTGATCATTTGTCCTCCTGTGGTTTTGATCTTGTCATTGTTTATTCCCCTTGTATCTCTAAAACCAGAAATAGACAGAGCCTAGGCTCTGTCTTCTATTTTTCTCTTCTAGCAAAATCCACGAATCTGAAACGATCTAACCGGTGGCGGCTTTCTGTGTATTGAAAGAGGCTCGTATCCTCCAAGAACACATAATTCTTCACGACCACCACATGATCAAATCCGTTCAAATCAAGATACTTCGCATCCTCTTCTGTACACGGCTCGACCACAAATTCCTTTTGAGCGTAACTAATCGAGACACCAAGCTCTCCTTCAATATACTCGTAGATTGATCCTTCGCAAATGTCCTTCGACAATACCTGTACATGTTTTTGCAAAAAATAATCTTTGTCTAAAATGACCTCTTCTCCGCTGATATTGCGAGAGCGGATAACTTCCCAAACATCCTCCTGCCCACTTATTTTCAGCTGAGATTGAATATACTGATCCGGTTTGATTAAACCAAATTCATGTACAGTTGTCACCGTCTTCCGTCCAAGTGTTTGGGAAAGCTCTTTAAAGCTGACGAGACCTGAAACAGGGAATTGCATTTTCTCCCGATTCAGCAATACGGAGCCTTTCCCGCGGATTTTTTGGATATAACCATTTTGCACAAGGATGTTCAGTGCCTTTCTCACCGTCTCACGGGACGTATCATACATGACGGACAGCTCATGCTCTGATGGGAGGATGCCTTTATCCTGCCATTCGCCTTGTTCAATTCGTCTAGCGAGCTGATCATAAATCACTCGAAACTTATTCTCTTTCATTTTCCCTCCGCCCCATTTTCTAGCGTTTGGTTAAATGATAAACGATTGACTCGTATGGACGCAACGTAAAGCCCTTGATATCTTCAGGCACATCCTCATAATTGGATAACAGAACTTGAACCTCCATCTCATCTGCATCCTTTAATAGCTCTATCGGAAGCGTGAAGTTCACCTCACCTGCGTAGAAATGGTTGATCACGAGAATCTTCTCCTCTTGGCCTTCTCTGACATAGGCAAAAATCTTTGGATCGTCTGGCAGCAGTAAAGTAAAGCTTCCATACGTGATCACATCATATTCTTTCCGCAGCCTGCAAAGAGCTTGATAATGGTAGAAAATCGAAGTTCGGTCTTTTAATGCAGCTTCCACTGAAATGTCATTCTTGGCTGGCGCAATCCAAGGCGTACCTTTTGAGAACCCCGCATTTTTTTCTGAAGTCCATTGCATTGGTGTCCGGGCATTATCCCTTGATTTCACCTGTAAAATCGCCAGTGCTTCTTCCTCTGTTTTCCCTTTTTCAAGCATCACTTCGTACATATTCAGTGATTCGATATCACGGTAAGACGAAATGTCCTCAAAGCGAGGATTCTTCATGCCAATTTCCTCGCCTTGATAAATATATGGAGTACCTTGCATCAAATGAATGGTGGTCGCAAGCATCTTCGCTGATTGCTGATGGTACATGCCATCATCACCGTACCTTGAGACGATGCGCGGCTGGTCATGATTGCACCAGAATAGTGCATTCCAGCCGCCGCCCTCATGCATTTTTGTCTGCCATTCTGACAGAATCGATTTCAACTCTAGAAAATCAAATGGGGCAATGGCCCATTTCTCACCGTTTGGATAATCGACCTTTAAATGATGAAAGTTAAACGTCATATCCAGTTCCTGCCGATCAGGTCTTGTATACCGGATGCAGTCTGCAATATTCGTTGAAGACATTTCTCCCACTGTCATACTATCGTATTTCGAAAATACCTCTTGATTCATTTCGTGCAAAAACTCATGAATTCTCGGACCATCTGTATAATACATGCGGCCGTCCCCTTGTACTGATTGCCCGGCGTCATCTAAAAAGCGCTGATCCTTAGAAATATTATTGATGACATCCAGCCTGAACCCATCAATTCCTTTTTCAAACCAAAAGTGCATGATGTCGTATACTTGCTTACGCACCTCATCATGCTCCCAATTGAGATCCGCCTGGGTGACATCATATAAATGAAGATAATAGTCACCTGTCGCTTCATCTAGCTCCCAAGCTGGGCCGCCAAATTTTGACTGCCAATCATTCGGCGGAGAGCCATCCGCTTTTGGCTCTTTCCAAATATAATAATCGCGATAAGGGTTATCCTTCGACTCTCGGGAGGCCTGAAACCATTCATGGAAAATGGATGTATGATTGACTGCTATATCCATGATGACACGGATTTCACGTTGATGCGCTTCCTTCAACATGTGTTCAAAATCAGCCATTGTGCCGTACATGTCATGTATTTTTCGATAATCACTAATATCATAGCCGTTGTCATGCTGCGGTGACTCATACATTGGGGTCAGCCAAATGCAATCCGCCCCCAGCTCTTTGATATAGTCGAGCTTCTTTGTCACACCATTGATATCACCTGTGCCAGAGCCCGTTGTATCTAAAAAGCTTTTTGGATAAATTTGATAGACCACCGCTTTTTTCCACCACGGTTCGTTTGTTTGTTGATTCAAATTCCTTCACCACCACTAGTTAAGTTCTTGTGATACATCCTTTTTCTTTTTTAGTTTTGCATATAAAAAGGTACCGATGAATGGGACGATTAGCACAATCACCATTCCGATGGCAAATGCCCCCCAATATTTCGGAATGATCGAGAAGATCCCAGGAATGCCTCCAACGCCGACTGAGCTTGCCAGCACTCCTTGAGAGGCAATAAACATACCAGCTATTCCTGAGCTGATCAGGGCAAAGATAAACGGGAATCTATAGCGCAAGTTGACCCCGAACATCGCAGGCTCGGTAATGCCTAAATAAGCGGAAATACTTGATGTCAGCGAGAGTCCTTTTTGCTTTTCATCTTTTAAGACAAACATCATCGCAAGTGCAGCTGATCCTTGAGCAATATTGGATAGTGCAAGCATTGGCCATAGGAACGTGCCGTGCAACTTTGAGTTAATCAGCTGAATATCAACAGCTAGGAACGTATGGTGCATTCCTGTAATGACTAGCGCTGCATACAATCCGCCGTATAAAAGACCGCCAAGTGCTGCGAATTGCTGGAATACGGTGACAAGTCCAGATGTTAAAACGTTTCCGATCGCAAATGTGACAGGACCAATGACGATAAACGATAAAAATCCAATGAGTAATAACGTAATCGGTGCAACGACTAACAGCTGAATACTTTCAGGCGTCCGCTTTGTTATCCATATTTCAAGCTTTGCAAGCAAATAGGAGGCGACAAGTATCGGAAGAACCTGCCCTTGATATCCTACCTTCTGCACTTCAAGTCCAAACAAATTCCAGACAGGAATGTCACCCGTCTTTTCCGCTGCTCCATACCCCCATGCGTTTAACAGATCAGGATGTACAAGCATCAGTCCAAGGACCATCCCTAAAAGCGGATTTCCCCCAAACCGCTTCACAGCCGACCAGCCAATTAATGCTGGCAAGAAGGTAAAGGCAGTGCCTGCAATCAAATTGATCATATTCGCTAAATCCGCCCATGCCGGATACACATCCACAATGGATTTTTGATCAAAGAAAATATCAGGAGCTGTTAAAATATTATTAATCCCCATCAATAAACCGGCTGTGACGATAGCTGGAAGGATTGGAATGAAGATATCCGCAAGCGTTTTCACTGCACGCTGCAAAGGATTTAATTTCTGATCAGAGGCACGCTTGACGTCCTCTTTCGTCGCTTCGCCGATTCCCGTCTGTTTGACCATTTCGGCATATACCCGATTGACAACCCCTTGACCAATGACCACTTGGTATTGGCCATTCGCTGAGAAAGATCCCTTCACTTCATCAATTTGTTCGAGGGCTTTCTCATCCACCTTTCCTTCATCCTTCAACACAAAGCGAAGCCTTGTTACACAATGTGTTGCTTGATGAATGTTCTCTTTGCCGCCAATGGCTTTCACAATCTGATCTGCTGCTGCCTGATAATCAGCCATGCTATCCCCTCCGAGACCGTTTTTTTTATAAGAAAAAAGAACCAAAAAACTTGTATATACATGTTTACTTCATATTTTATATTTGTATATACATGTAGTCAACAACAAAATGTAGCGCTTTCATAAAAAAAAGCTCCCCCAATGTGCTCAGGGAGAGGCAACGTGTCATCATCTTTTTTTATGCTCCGTTAATTTTTCGTAGACCGTATGTTTATAAAAGGAGGCGGCTGGACGAGCAAATGTTTGTCGCTTGGATGTGAGTTCATCCAGGCGTTTTTGTTTTTCTTCGCATACGAGAGTGAGTTTTTTTCTTTCTTCCTCATCTATACTGGTTTTCAGTAACTCTTTGACTGTCAACAGTTCTTTTTTCAATGCTGTTTCTTCACCAGCAAAACCAGCATTTTTCATGATTCGATAGCCCATCCTCAGCTCTTCAGGTACATGAGCAGCATCATCTTTTGGCAGAGGTTTTCCAAAGCCTGACAGACCTTCAAAAGCCCCATTGTCCATCGCCTTTTTGATCCGTTCCTCTGACAATCTCTGCGCAAAATCCATGATACTTCTTCCTTTCCGATCGTCTGTATTTGATTAAGCATAGCAAAAAAGCTGACTCTCTCACAAGAGCCAGCTTTCTCGTTATTTATTATCAATTTTAAAGGTAGATACCATTTGTGCCAAGTCCTCTGACATGTCAGAGAGCTGTTCAATCGCACTTGAAATTTGCTGCATGCCAGCGCTTTGCTGTTCTGTTGCTGCTGCAACTTCCTGAGAGCTTGCAGCATGTTCTTCTGACACAACCGAAATTTGTTCAATCGAGGTAGAAATCGTTTGATATGCTCGTTCTACCTGCTTAATGGATTGAAGCAAATTGTTCGTTCTGCTTGCAAATTGAGACACTCCGTCGTAAATACCAGCGAAGTTCTGTGAGGTGCCTTTCATTTGCTCACGTCCTTCTTCCACTGCTTTACTGCTTTCCTCTACGCTTTCAAGGACACGCTGACTGTTTTCCTGTGTGCCAATGACCAGATCTGAGACCGTTTTAGCCGCATCAGCTGATTGCTCAGCTAACTTCCGCACTTCATCAGCCACAACAGCAAATCCTTTTCCTTCTTCTCCGACACGTGCCGCTTCAATAGAAGCATTCAGTGCAAGCAAGTTCGTTTGCGCTGAAATGTCTGTAATAATCGAGATGACACTTTCAATTTTAGTTGAATGCGATTGTAATTCTTCTGCTGCCTGCTTTGAGCTTGTCATCATGTCGTGTAACACATTGAGATGCTCTAGGACATGCTGCACCAGTTTTTGACCAGATTCTGACTGCTCTTGTACTGCTGATGAAACAGATGTCATTTCATCTACTTCTTTCGTTACACCTTCAATTTGAGTATCAATTTCCGCAACGGAGGTTGTGCATTCCGTAATGTTTGCTACAGAGTCATTAATGCCTTCACTCATATTCGTCATCGCTTCTGATACTTGCTGCGCACTTTGACTTGATTCGTTCGTCACGATGCGAAGCTGTGAAGACATTTTGGAGACTTCACTTGATGAGTTTGAGATTTTCCCAATGAGCTCTTTGATCCGTCCCTGCATTTTCTGGAAGGAAGCCGCTAATTGACCAATCTCATCTTTACTTTCAACCTGTACCGTTCCAGTTAAATCGCCATCTGCAATTCGGTTCGCGGATTCCATCAATGAACGTGCTGGTTTCGCAATTCTTCTTCCCATGATAAAGGAGAAGAGTAATCCGCCGATGAGCACAATGGTAGATGCCAACGCGATATAAATCGTCAGCTTCTTCGTTGTTTCAGGCACAACAGATGCATCTAAATCAATCCCTAAAATCCCAGTCAGCTCTCCATCTGAATCTTTGATTGGCAGAAAGACCGATTTATGTGTTCCATATGAATCATGGTAAATATCACTTTTTACGATTTGATTATTAGAAATGGCTTCATTCATTTCTTTTGTAAATTTATAATCTTGGCCAAAATCATCATCTTGCCCAGTTAACACAATGATTCTTTCCTTGCCATCCTTATTTGATAACACGTATAAGTTCTCAAGCGAATGATTTTCTTGAAGCTCGGTGATTTTCTTTTTGGTATTCACATAAAGCGGATCATCCTTCCCGCTAATGCTTAAGACGTTTCCATCAATATCATCGATTTCATTTTTAGCTGTATCAATATCTGTCGTTAATCGATAGTCAAATTGCTTTAATAACTGGGATGATAAATCTTGGCTGACTAAATAAAATGTTAGAACGAATAATGCAACGGTTGCGAGTAATGTTCCGACAACGACTGACATAATTTTGGAAGAAATAGTTAACCCTCCAAATTTTCCTGGTTTCGCCATTTTTTTCTACATCTCCACTCTCAGATTTAATTTAAGCTTGTACACTTTCAAATTGTCCACAAACAGATGCGATCACATCTTTTAAATAAGATATGATATGAGGAATGTGCTCCGGTAATGTATACGGTGAGATGACAAAAAACTTACTCACACTCAGATAGAATTCTTGACCATCTTTCGCATGAACCTGTAAAAACTTCGTTGTATCGCCAAAGAACATTTCGTCTCTTTTCTCTCCAAGCTTTTCAAACAGCATTTTGTTCAATTCATTGTTCCGCTCAATTTCCATTGCAGTTGCCTCGCCGCTAATTTCTTCTTGGAAACGCGGAGAGCCGTTTAAGTAAATTCGAAACAATGTTGCCATTCCGACGTTGTCACCATTGACGACTTCTGCTTGCGGAATTTCCTGACGAAGGGCTTCTCTGAATGCAAGGTTCACCTCTAAAAATTGACCGAGCAAACGCTGATATCCTTCAACTCCAAATGTTAACAGCACGCTTAGCATACTGATTGAGCTTCCCATTCTTGAGCATTCAAGCGTATAACCCGTATGGTATTCCCCGTATCCTCTATGTCCAACGTATGGTGTTTCTTGTTCTTCTAGATCCAAACGCTTTAAGTCAGCAGCATTTTTCACTAAGAATAAACTGGATGTGTAAGGGGTTTGACCGAGCTTTTGAAAATCGAAGCACATCGTGTCTGCAAGAGAAAGATGCTGGAATTTCGCTTTGATTTCCTTTAGCATACGTAAAACGCCGTCTGAGAATTGCAGCGGGTTTTCAGACACATCATACTCATTAAAGAAAGCAAAGAATCCGCCAAGCGCCGAATCTGCATGAATATGCGGCACCTTTAGACCATACTTCTCTGCAATGGCTTCTGCCGTTTCACGTACCCCTTTTACATCATCAATTGCAATGGCATCTGTTGTTCCTGTTGTTGCTACAATATAAACGGGAATTCCGCCATTTTGAGCAACATGCTCCATTTGACAACGCAAATCTTCCATATCCATTGAATGATCTTTATTCGTCTTAATTCTGATTAAATTGTCTGTGCCAAGTCCGGTTGCTTCCATTGACTTAAATAGGCTGTAATGTGCTGCATCAGAACAAAACGCATAAAGATTTTGCGGGACACCTTTTCGTAATGACTCCGGTGCGACTTTCGCAATCGCTAAACGAAGCCCTGAGAAAATAGCCCCTTGACCTCCCCATGTTGTGTATCCTCCGCTCACACTTGGGTCATATCCGATGAGCTTAGACATCATTGAGACCACTCTGACCTCAGCTTCCGCACCTGCCGGCCCATACACATCCCAAAGGTTGTTTCCGTTAACCAGCATAGCCGTCAGCATGCCTAAAATTCCTGGTGTACTTGCCATTGGCAAAATGTTCGTGAAGAAATACTTTGTGTGGTATGGATGATTATGTAAAAGCTTAAGTAATTCTTCATTCACAAGTTCCGGTTGTTGTCCGTTCATCGGAATTTGACTTGTTTCAGTGAGTTTTTTGTAAAAATCCTCCCCACGATTCTTTTCACCCTTTAGGTGAGCACGATTCGGATCCTTCAGGTGATCGACGCCTGAAATGATCTGTTCCATTAATTTGACGAGTTCTTTCCGATCTTCTACATTTCCGTCCTCACTCGGAAACCAGTTCTGAACGAGATTCTCTGCTCGAACAGTCATATACTATCAATCCTTTCAATGGAAGATTTCCTGTCACTGTCTATATCGACACCGTTTCAAAAGTTTATAGTGTCGAAATGTCCACTTAAGTATATTTAGATAATTTGTTCATTCATCAAAATCAAAAAAACCCTTACAATACACATCAAAACCATTATGTTCGTGAAACAATAAAATATATCAATATATTTTTAAAGAGGGATTTTTATCCAACCACTTCAGCAGTTCCTCCACTCATTTTTTTTACTTAACCTGCATAAACATTAATAAACACTGGAAATTCGCTTGAATACACCATTGTAGAAATTAAATTGATTCTTTAGACTTGTGTCTTTTTGCCTGTTTTATTGATATAGCAACAGGGGAATTACAGAATTTTCTGTTAATATCAGGATAGATTTCACAAAAAGTTTTTCGGCGGCCGAATATTTTCGATTTCCTTCCTTTCTTTCTAGGACAGGCTGTTCACGCCGTTCACTGATTATGACTTTTCTATTTGTGCATTTCGTGGTATATTCTAATGGTTCGTTTTCTTTCGTTCCGCCTCTTCCGTGTATCGGAGAAAAGGAGTGTTTATATGAAAACATTTATTCAAAAAAGAGGTCTCGGCTTCTTTGTGATTGCAGCCATCTTACTGTGGCTCAAAACATATTCAGCGTATTTAATTGAATTTAAACTTGGTATATCCAATGTACTTCAGCATATTTTGCTTTTCGTGAATCCTATTAGCTCCAGCTTGTTCTTTCTTGGCTTTGGTTTATTGTTCAAGAAAAAATGGCAGCCTGCCGCTATCATTGTGATTCACTTTTTCATGTCTTTTTTACTTTACGCAAACATCGTGTACTATCGATTCTTCAATGACTTTATCACGCTGCCTACAGTGATGCAGGCAGGAACGAATGGCGGACAATTAGGTGATAGTGCATTTTCACTCATGCGTTGGACTGATGTGTTTTACTTTATCGATACAATCATTTTGATCGTACTCGCAGTCCGCATGAAAAGGCAGCAAACAAGTACAGCGACTGTACCTGTTCAAAAGTCAAAATCGTTTAGACTCGTCCTTGTGTCCTCTGTTGTAATCTTTGTGCTCAACTTAGTCGCTGCAGAGATTGATCGTCCAGAGCTTTTATCAAGATCGTTCGACCGCAATTATTTAGTCAAATATTTAGGTGCTTATAACTTTACTGTGTTTGATGCCATTCAAAATGTGAAATCAAACAGCCAGCGTGCTCTGGCAAATTCAAATGATGTAACAGATGTAGAGAATTATTTAAAGGCGAACAGCGCTGATCCTAACCCTGCCTATTATGGGAAAGCGAAAGGCATGAACGTCATTACGATTTCTCTTGAATCTCTGCAAAACTTTGTCATTGATTATAAAGTGAATGGAAAAGAAGTCACTCCATTCCTGAATTCATTGGCTCATGACAACCAAACGTTTTACTTTGATAACTTCTTCCATCAAACAGGACAAGGAAAGACGTCTGATGCGGAATTTATGATGGATACAGGGCTATTCCCCTTATCCCAAGGCTCCGTGTTTATTAACAAAGCTCAAAACACGTACCAGGCACTTCCCGGCATTTTGAAGAAGGATCAATACACGTCAGCAGAATTTCACGGGAATACGAAAACCTTCTGGAACCGTAATGAAATGTTTAAGTCCTTTGGATATGACAGATTTTACGATTCTGAATACTACGATATGAACGAGCAAGATACGAAGAATTATGGTTTGAAAGACAAACCGTTCTTCAAAGAATCCATGCCAATGCTTAAAAATCTGAAACAGCCGTTTTATTCGAAATTCATTACGTTATCGAACCATTTTCCATTTGGTATGGATGAAGGTGATACTGATTTTGAACCCGGTGATTTCGGAGACTCTGTCGTCGATAACTATTTCCAATCAGCTCATTATTTAGATGAAGCCATTGAGCAGTTCTTCACTGACTTGAAAAAGTCTGGTCTATATGACAACACAGTGGTCATTATGTACGGAGACCATTACGGCATTTCAGAAAATCATAATGACGCCATGGAAAAAGTGACAGGACAAAAAATTGGAGATTATGAAAATGCCCAGCTCATGCGTGTGCCGCTCTTTATTCATGTACCAGGCGTAAAAGGTGGACAGATTCATAAATACTCTGGTGAAGTAGATGTGGCTCCAACCCTTTTGCACCTGCTCGGCTATGATACGAAGAACTATTTAATGTCTGGTTCTGATATCTTATCGAAGAACTTTAAAGAGCTTGTACCATTTAGAAATGGTGACTTCGTGTCAAGGGACTACACGAAAGTAGGCAACAACTATTACAGCAACAAAACAGGTGAAAAAATCGAGCCGACTAAAAAGGCATCACAAGAAAACGAAACGGTGAAAAAGATGCTAGAGACATCTGATAAGATTGTCACAGAAGATTTACTCCGTTTCTACAAGCCTAAAGGCTTTACACCAATTGACCGAAATGAATATGACTATACAAAGAAAGTACAGGACGAAGAAGATTCCTCTTCCGCCAAAGATGAATCCAGCTCGTCTTCAAAATAACTTTCTCATTTCAATCCCCAGCCGATCTCGGATCAGCTGGGGATTTTTCGTTTCATCCTCATGGATGCGGGTATAGGAAAAGAAGGAGGGGTTTATTGATCAGCAGCTTTTGTCGTGACCGCTTCACTCGCTTCTTCCACCTTATTCAGTTTCAGCCCTGCGATTTCAGCACAATCCATTCCTCAAGGTCCAAAGGACGCGCTAAATAGTATTTATGAGCTGGCGCCTAAAGGACAAATCATCAAAGCCGGCTCCTAAATAAAAAAATCCTCCTGAGCATAAGCTCAGGAGGATCTTCTTTATGATGATGCCACTTCTAAATGCGGCTTTCTTTTCAGTGTTCGTTTGATCATTGGAGCTGCTACATAATCAAGACCAAATTTTCCGGCATTCCCTTTCGCTGCCATAATGATGATCGCAATGAGAAGAAGAAGCGGATTAACAGAGACGGTTCCAGCTAGTAAGAAAGAGACATTCATCACGCTTCCAAAAAAGGCTGCCGTTGTTGTGAACAATCCAATGATTAACCCTAGACCGACTAAGATTTCTCCCCACATGACCATGGCACTGAATAGCCCGGCATTTGGCAGTGCGACATGTTCTAAAAACCCGACATAGAACGGATAAACAAGATGACCATCTTTCACAACAGGTTCAGATATGGCAAATTGCAAATATCCTGATGCATCGAATCCGCCTGTTAGTTTTCCAATACCAGATGTCAGCCAAGTCCATCCGATATAAAGTCTTGCTGCCAAAAGAATAACGGCTGCCCACACATTTGTTTGTAAGAATTTTGTAAACATGATGATGCCTCCTTTTTATTTATGTGAAATATTTCACATATTCTTTATGATCTTATTATACTATGTGATTTTTCATTTGTGATCTTTTTCACATATATATTCATAAATTGTTCACGAATATCTAGTTGAGGTAAACTTTTCCGTTGCGATATCCGCAACAGTTATTTCGGGACCATAGCGGGTGTATGTATGCGAGTGTCATGGTTTTTACTAGTTGTGATCAGTATTGTACTTGTGATCGACCAGCGCAAACAAAAAAAACGTCCAGCCCATTTGATCTGGCTGAACGCTCTTTTTTAATCTTGATCAACTTCCTTGCGGAGATCATCTGCGACAAATTCGACATTTGTTCCAATGATGATTTGTACAGATGTTTTCCCTGACGTCAGTATCCCTTTGGCACCTGCTTTTTTCAATGTACCTTCGTTCAATAAATCCGTATTCTCTACTGTTAAGCGAAGGCGTGTAGCACAATGATCAATCGTGGTGATATTGTCTTTGCCGCCAAGCCCCTCTACGAGCATACTTGCTCCGGCAGTATGTGTATCATCCGCTGAAATATCTTCAATGTCATCATCTTCTCTGCCCGGTGTTTTTAGCTTCAACAGTTTAATGAGGAAATAGAAAACGATAAAGTAAATAACGCCATAAATCACCCCAACCACAAGTAACATGATTGGTTTTTGAGCAATACCAAAGCTTAAGACGTAATCAATCGCACCGGCTGAAAAGGCAAAGCCGCTATGAATCCCTAACGTATTCACAATAAAGAGCGAAAGACCTGTTAATATGGCATGGACACCATATAAAAGTGGAGATAAGAACATAAATGAAAATTCAATTGGTTCTGTGATCCCTGTAATAAATGACGTCAGCGCCATTCCAATCATGAGGCCAGCTGTTGCTTTTCGCTTTTCAGGCTTTGCTGTCACAACCATAGCAAGACATGCCGCTGGCAGACCAAACATCATCACTGGGAAGAATCCTGTCATAAAGACACCCGCACTTGGATCTCCTTTAAAGAATCGCGCTAAATCACCTGTTGCCCCGTTGAATTCCCCGAATTGAAACCAAAATAAGTTATTAAGGACATGATGAAGTCCTAGTGGGATGAGCAACCGGTTAAAGAAACCAAACAGTCCGGCACCCGTTGCACCAAGACTTAAAATCCATTCCCCTAAGTCATTGATCACACTTTGAATTGGAGGCCACACATATCCGAAAACGGCTGCTAATACAATGGTGAAAAGTGCTGTCATAATTGGCACAAGCCGCCTGCCACTAAAGAAACCTAAGTATTCCGGCAGTTTCGTATCCTTAAATTTATTGTAAACGTAACCTGCCAAGAGCCCGCATAAAATACCGCCCAATACCCCCATATTGTTGGTCGAATTGATTGACGTTGTTCCTGCTGACAAAATAAAATAAGAGATCGCCCCTGATAACGCCGCTGCCCCGTTACCATCCTTTGAAATGCCGATCGCTACACCCATTGCAAAAATTAATGCCAAATTCGCAAAAATTGCATTTCCTGCCGCATGAATAAACGGGATATTGAATACATCCTCCCGTCCAATAGCCAAAATAATACCTGCTGCAGGCAGCACAGCGATTGGAAGCATAAATGATTTTCCTAACTTTTGAAAAAACTGAAACACCATTTCATTTCTCCCCCCTTCGTCATCACCATGAACAAATCTCTCATGATGCTCATAAAAAATATATCATATGCACATCTAGTTATCTATACCAATTTGTCCATATTGAGTTGAAATCCACCCTTTACTCTTTTGGCGTAAAATGTGGTAAGCTATTGAATAGACTGAAGTTATAGAAAGCGGGAATGAACAGTGATTGTCAAACATGATCATGAGTTAGAAGCCTTAAAAAAAGTCGGCCGAATTGTCGCTTTGGCAAGAGAAGAAATGAAAAGCCAAGCGAAGCCAGGCATGACTACAAAAGAATTAGATTTGATTGGGAAAAAAATTTTAGAAGAACATGGAGCCAATTCGGCGCCTGAAAAGGAATATGACTTCCCTGGTACGACTTGTATCAGCGTTAACGATGAAGTTGCACACGGCATCCCGAGTGATAAAACCATTTTACAAGAGGGTGACCTCATTAATATTGATATCTCGGCAGAACTGGATGGATATTATTCCGATACTGGAATTTCCTTCGTATTAGGCACAGGTGATGCTCGTCTTGAAGCATTATGCCAATGTGCAGAGGATGCATTCCTTGAGGGATTGAAGCATGCGAAAGCGGGCAAAAGACAAAACCAAATTGGCCGTGCGGTCTACAACACGGCAAAAGAGCAAGGGTTTACAGTCATTAAAAACCTGACTGGACACGGCATTGGAAAGAGCTTGCACGAAGCACCGAATCATATTTTGAACTACTATGACCCATTCGACAATGCTTTATTTAAAAATGGCACTGTCATTGCTTTTGAGCCTTTCATTTCAACAAATGCTGAATCCATTTATCAGGCTGATGATGGCTGGACATTTAAAACACCTGATAAGAGCCTGGTCGCACAGATTGAGCATACGATTGTGATCACAAAAGACGAACCGATTATTTTAACAAAGCTGTAAGCAAGCGAATCCCCTCCTTCACTGGAGGGGATTTTTTCGTGTCCCTTTCACGAATCTGTCACGACTAAACAAAAACCCCTGTGGTAAAATAGGCAAAGATATGTGAAAGGGGTCTTATTTGATATGTGGTTCATCATCATAGGTGTCATCTTTTTCATCGAAAGTATGATCTTAACGGTTGTGGGTTTCAAGAAAAAACAATCCATGATGACGTATCTTGGCGTTGTCTTGATGATTATGACGATCGGTATGATCATTGTCACCCTCAACCCGCCAAATTCATAATTCATCATTTCCAGCATATACATGGATCATAGGCAGATAGAATCAGTTTTCATTTCTTCACACCTGCACACTTTTCACGTCTTTTTTTGAGATGTTACAATGCAGGCAGTTTCATTGAAAGGAGTTTTCTATCGTGCATTATGGTAGCAAAGGCTGGTATGTCGAAGAATTAAAGAAGCTTGGTGTGACCAAGCATGAAGGAAGAAAGCTTCAAAGCTTTAAAACCTATTTCCTTGCAAATCTTCTTGAGCAAAAGAAACTTAGCTCATAAATGTTGAAAAGCCGTACATCTAGTGTGATGTACGGCTTTTTTAAATGTGCTCAATTCGTTTTTCTAAAGACGTCCTCACCACATCTGCCAAGGCATCTGCTTCAAGAACGGCTTTCAGCCTCTTTGGATCTGCTGGACGATATTTGACTTCGTTGACTTCGTGGACCGTGATGGAATGGGGCGCTTTTTCGACTAACACAAGTGATTCATCAGGTGAGACCATTCCTTCTTTCAACACACGTAAATAAAAGCCTGTATATCCGGTTTGCTGCACTTCCTTCACAAGCTTCATGTTGCCGTGCTTAAGCGAAAGCTTCACACACGGCTGTCTTGGCTGACTGACCTCAACAAGCGCTTCTCCTAGCTGAAACACATCTCCAATACGCACTTCTGTCTCCACAAGCTGATGTACTGTCAAATTCTCGCCAAAAGCTGCCTCCTGTAACGAAACGCCTAAAAATTCCTCGAAGTAAGCATAGTGATCATATGGAAAGACGCAGATGGCTTTATCATAGCCCCCGTGATGAACCAAATCACCCTGACCGTCTCCCTCAAAATGAAGTTTGCTCAAATAGACAGGCTCGTGAATACGCTTTTTATTGATGGCTGTTTTGATTTCTTTTCCATTCGCATAGGTGGTGATAGGTAGTCCTACTTGTATTCCTTCGATGTCATACCTTGTCTGCCCCACTCTCACCATCTCCTTTGATTGTCTGATTGCTTTTAT
The DNA here is from genome assembly GCF_000300535.1 of Bacillus xiamenensis. Lineage (GTDB taxonomy): Bacteria > Bacillota > Bacilli > Bacillales > Bacillaceae > Bacillus > Bacillus xiamenensis. The sequence goes on along the minus strand of NZ_AMSH01000019.1, from coordinate 510 downwards.
TTTACATGCTTTGACAGTCAAAGCATAGTCGGTTCGTGAAGGTCAGACGATGGCTATGGTACGATGAGGAAAAAGGAGAGATGACATTGATTCATTATCATGCCATTGTAAAAGGTCGGGTGCAAGGAGTCGGGTTTCGTTATTTTGTCCAAGCAGAAGCCATGAATCGAGGGATGAAAGGCTGGGTGCGCAACACAGATGAAGGTCATGTCGAGTTGAAAGTCGAAGGTGAGCCGCAAGAGGTAAATGACTTTTTAGAAGCCGTCCGAAAAGGAAGCCGTTTTTCAAAAGTGACAGATATGCAGATAGAGCCGCTCACCGAGTTAGCCCATTATCAGGATTTTCGGATAAGAGGGTAGCTAGTGACTCTTTCTGATGATCAAATAAAGCAGTTATAACAAAAAAACCTAGCTATTCGCTAGTTCAGCGTGTAGACAAACCCTCGCATTCGGTGGTAGTAATGCGTGCAGGTACTCGTACTTCAGAGAATGCAACGTCTTTACCTTATTG
>NZ_AMSH01000018.1 GCF_000300535.1 Bacillus xiamenensis | reverse complement strand
TTGCGGAGCTTCGCCCATATATCGAAGAAGCCGATCTTCTCACAGCGGATCAATCACCGGTCGAAGGGGAAGTCATTTTAACACCGATTCAGCGCTGGTTCTTTGAACGGAGGTTCGAAAATCAACACCATTGGAATCTCTCGATGATGCTTCATGCGCCGAAAGGATTTGACTTGGCGATCACAGAACAAGTCCTGCAAAAACTGTTTTCACATCACGATGCACTGCGCATGGTGTACAGACAAGAGCATGGTGACATCCTGCAATATAATCAGCGGGAGCTCACAGAACCGATGTCGATTATTTCTTGTGATGTTTCAAAAGAGAAGGACGTGAAAAAGGCCATCTCCACATATGCCAATGAGTATCAGCGTCAGCTGAATCTCGAAAAAGGTCCATTGATGAAAGTGATTTGTTTCCATACAGAACAAGGTGATCACTTACTCATGGTCACGCACCATCTTGTCATTGACGGTGTTTCATGCCGGATTTTACTAGAGGACTTTATGACTCTTTATCATCAGGCAGAACAAGGAGAAGCGCTGGTTCTGCCGCCAAAAACCCACTCCTTCAAAGAATGGGCAGAAGCGATTGAACGATACGCACAGTCACAGCCGCTCAAAAGTCAAAAGGAGTATTGGGCAGAGATTGAGAGCATGCCATTTATCACTTTACCTGTTGACCATGAAGTGAAAGAAAGAAAAGTCACCGATACGAGAGCGGTTAAAATGCAGCTGACAGAAGCAGAAACCGAGCATTTGTTGACCGATACTCATCTTCCGTACACAACAGAAATGAATGATATTCTTCTGTGTGCTCTTGGGCTTGCCGTTCAGGAATGGACAGGGCAATCTCATGTACACGTGCAGCTCGAAGGTCATGGAAGAGAGGATATTTTATCAGGGTTAGATGTATCCCGCACGGTTGGCTGGTTTACGAGCATGTATCCAGTCGTTCTTGAAGCGAAGCCGAATCAGACAATAGCAGATGCTATTAAAGGAACGAAAGAGATGCTGCGGCGTGTCCCAAATAAAGGAATTGGCTACGGTATTTTAAAATACATGACAGCATCTGATCCGTCGGCCAAACACGTACACCCTGAAATCAGCTTGAACTATTTGGGGCAGATTGATCAGGAAGTCGCGACAGAACTCTTTGGGCCGTCAACCTATGATATGGGCCGACAAGCAAGCCCTGAATCAGAAGCTGTTTATAAGCTGAACATTAGCGGGCTTGTTCAACACAACCAATTCATTCTGTCATGTTCCTATTGTGCAAGTGAATACGAAGAACAAACGATACAGCAGTTCATCGCATTGTTGAAGGAGAAAATTAGGTCCATCATCACCCATTGCTTAGCACTTCACGAGCGGGAATTTACGCCAAGTGATTTCTCTGCTGCGGATCTTGAAATGGATGAAATGGATGAAATCTTTGACATGCTTGAGGAGAAATTGACCTAACACCACTAGATCAGTCATGAAAAAGGGAAAGGAGGAATGGAATAGATGAGTCAATTTAAAAGGGATCAAGTTCAAGATATGTACTACCTGTCGCCAATGCAAGAAGGAATGCTGTTTCATACCCTCCACCATCAAGAAAAGGGCTTTTATGTAGAACAAATGGATATGAACGTGAAGGGCACACTTCGCCATGACTTGCTTGAGAAAAGCATGAATATCATCGTGGAACGGTACGATATTTTTCGTACCGTGTTCCTCCACGAAAAAGTGAAGCGTCCTGTCCAAGTTGTCTTGAAAAAACGACCTTTCCAGCTTGATGTTGTGGACATACAGAACCTTTCTGAAAGTGAACAGCTTGAGCGTATTGAGCGCTTTAAAGAACAGGATCAGCTAAGAGGATTTGATCTCTCGAAGGATCTGCTCATGCGGGCATCCGTTTTTCAAACGGGCCCTTCAAGCTATCGCTGGATATGGAGCTATCACCATATCCTTCTAGATGGCTGGTGTTTTGGCCTTGTCGTGCAGGAGTTATTTGCGATTTATCATGGGCTTTTGCATGGTACGCCTTACAAGCTGCAGCCAGTTAAGCCATATAAAGAATATATTCAATGGCTGGAAAAACAAGATAAACAAGCATCACTTGAATATTGGACGCAATCGTTAGCCGGGTTTGATGGACAAACAACCTTTAAAGAACAGCGAAAGCAAACAAATGAGCATGAATTAGGCGAAATCGAATGGTCCATGAGTAGAGAAGAAACGGCTGCTTTATCAGAGTTAGCCTTGCAGCAAAATGCCACGTTAAGCAGTGCGCTTCAATCGGTTTGGTCCATTTTATTGAGCAGGTATCAGCGGTCAAATGATGTTTTGTTTGGAACGATTGTGTCAGGACGTCCGGCAGATTTGGCTGGTGTGGATCGGATGGTGGGATTGTTTATCAATGTCATTCCAAGAAGAATTCAGCTGACAGACCAAATGACGTTCCGTTCTCTATTATCAGAGACGCAGCAGCAGTCTTTAGCAGCTGAACCGCACCAATATATCCCAATATATGATATCCAGGCCAAGACAGGTCAGCGGCAGCTCATTGATCATATTGTGGTGTTTGAAAATGTCCCCGCTGCTAAAAAAGACGAGCAAGAGTCGCTGTTAGGCTTTACCGTAGAAGAAATGAAGGTATATGAAAAATCGAACTATGATCTCAATTTGCTTGCATCGCCCGGGGAACAATTGCAGTTGAAGCTGGCCTTTAACCAACGTGCATTTAATCCTGCATTTGTTCATCGATTAAAGGAGCAGCTGATTCTGTTGATCAAAGAGGCCATCGAGCATCCCGATCAATCAGTTCACACACTCACACTTGTGACGAAACGGGAAAAGCAGCGGATTCTTGAGGACTGGAATGCACCTGAGCTTGAACATGATCAGCTCTATTTGTCTAAGTGGTTTGAGCATAATGTCCGCAAACAGCCGAATGCGGTGGCATTATCAGCAGAGAATCACACAATGACCTATGCGGAGCTGAACGAACAGGCGAACCGTCTGGCAAGGCATTTGCAAAAACACGGAACCAAACATCAAACGGTTATCGCCATTTTAGCAGAGCGCACGCCTGAACTCATTGTGAGCTTGCTTGCCGTTTTAAAAGCAGGCGCAACCTATGTGCCAATTGATCCTGATTATCCAGAAAGCCGCATCCAATATATGCTGAGAGACAGCGGAGCGACGCATCTTCTCACTCATTCATCCTTTATCAGTCAAACGAAGGCGCTCGCGTTTAATGGTACGTATCTTTTTGTAGATGATCAGGAAATTTCACTGATGAGCTCAGAGAATCTGCCGCTTGAAGCTGGCTTAGATGACACAGCATACATCATGTATACCTCTGGCACAACCGGACAGCCAAAAGGTATCATGACGACCCATTCAAATATTGCCCGAGTGGTCAAAAATACGAACTACTTAACCATTTCAGAAACAGATACATTGCTGTCGTTATCAAATAGCGTATTTGATGGCTTTACATTTGATGTATATGGCGCGCTTTTGAATGGAGCAAAGCTAGTCCTGCCGAAAAAAGACACCATTTTAGACATGCACGAGCTGACCAGGCTGATTAGGGGAGAAAATATCTCTGTCATGTTTGTTCCAACGGCTTTATTCCACCTTCTTGTTGATGAAGGAACAGACTGGATGCGCGGTGTGCGTAAGGTGCTGTTTGGAGGAGAGCGGGCATCAGTCCGGCATGTGAGAAAAGCCTTTGATGTGATGGGGAAAGGCAGATTAATCAATGTTTACGGTCCAACCGAATCGACCATCTTTGCGACCTATTATCCTATAGATGAAGCCATTCCGGCAGAGGCACGTTCAATTCCAATTGGAAAGCCGCTCAATCAGACGGGTGCTTATATATTAAGCAAGCAAGGACAGCTTCAGCCGATTGGCATGGTTGGCGAGCTTTGTCTGAGCGGCAAAGGGCTGGCGAAAGGATATGTGAATCGGCCTGATCTGACGAAACAAGCCTTTATCGCTCATCCATTCGCTGCGGGCGAGCGGCTGTATCGCACGGGAGATTTAGCTTATTTTCGAGAAGACGGTCTCATTGAGTATGCAGGCAGAGTTGATGATCAGGTGAAAATTCGCGGACACCGAATTGAACTGACAGAAATTGAAGCCCATCTCCTCCTGCATCCAGGTGTCAAACAGGCTGCACTTATTGCGGATCAGGATGAAACCAATCATACAAGGCTGTTTGCTTATATCACATGTGATGATGAATGGAAGGGCAAGCTCGATGAGATCGAATCAGGGCTGAAAGAGCGTTTACCGGCTTATATGCTGCCTCATAAGCTGACGGTGCTAGAGAACCTCCCGCTCACGCCAAATGGAAAAATTGATAAACGCAAGCTGCCAAAGCCAGAGGCGCCGCAAGGAAACCGCCATGTGAAACTGCCGGTAAATGAAGTAGAACAAAAGCTGCTGGTCATGTGGCGGGAAGTACTGGAACGAGATGATATTAGCACGGACGATCATTTCTTTGAGCTTGGCGGACATTCATTAAAAGCCATGTCTCTTTTGTCTAAAGTGTCAAAAGAGTTCGGGGTTCAGGTGCCTATTCACTTGCTGTTTGAGACACCAACGATAGAAGCGCTCAGTCGTTTCATTCAACAGCAGGACCAAGAAGCTGCTGGCTATCTTGTATTCAATGAATCTCAATCATCTACGGTCTTTGCTCTCCCACCATTACCAGGCTATGGCTTTATTTATCAGGAAGCAGCAAAAACGCTTGATGATGTTCGTTTGATCGCCTTTGATTTTATTGAAACGGATCAACGAATAGCGCAGTACGTTCAGCATATTCAGCAGCTTCAACCAGAAGGGCCGCTGACTTTGATGGGGTACTCTGGCGGATGTTACCTTGCCTTTGAGCTTGTTCAAGCGCTTGAACAAGCAGGGAGGACAGTCGAGAAGGTTATCATGATCGATTCCTATAAGAAAATTGGAGAAAGTAATTTAGAGGGGCGGAGCATTGATGACGATATAGAAGCGATTGTCCATCAGTCGAAACAAAGTGAACTTGCTCAAAGCGAGCTTGTCCAAGAAGCGCTTGCACAAAAGACGCGTGCCTACTATGAAACGTTTGTGAAGGGGGTGAATCAAGGAGCGATACAGGCAGATATTGCATTCATCCAATCTGAAGAACAAATCTCGATTCCGGACTGGATGGAGGGCTGGGAACATGCGACGACCGGTGCTTTTAGCCAGTATCAAGGCTGCGGTCGACATGCTGATATGTTCAAAAACAAAGAATGTGCAGCCCAAAATGCACAGCTGATAAAAAAGATACTGAATCAAAAAAATAGAGAACCAGTCTTGTAAACTTTAGATTAGGCAGGATGCAGTCTTGTACTCCTGCCTAACAAAAAAGGAAAGGAACTCATATGAAACCATCAACCATTAACCAAACGAGTGTACATGAATCAATGGATGCTATTTTACAAGATGTAAAGACAGCCATATTACAAACCAACGAAATCGAACGCTTCGCTGTTTTTTCACGTGAAAAAACCATTCGACCGCGGCCATATCACCTCTCTCATTTATTTCTCGACAAGCATATTGAGCAGGAGGCCGCAGCTGAATCTATACAGACGCAAACGGCTGAGCCTGCTTTGGCAGACATGCCGCCCGCCCTTTCTTATGGAGGAGATTTAGATGTTACAAGAGGTGCACAGACCTTACAGGAAGTCTTAACAGAGGCGGCAAAAACGTCAAATGGGCTTACGTATATTGTGAACAGTGAGAACGAACTCACGCAATCCTATGCGCAGTTACAGGAAGACGCCGAGCGGGTTTTGACTGGTTTAAGGGCACTGGGTCTTGAGGCAGGCGATCCTGTTTTCTTCCAATTTTCATCGAATCATGCTATGGTCACTGCCTTTTGGGCATGTGTATTAGGCGGATTTGTTCCAACACTTGTATCCGCTGCTCCCACCTATCGAGAGATGAATGCGGCAGTGAAGAAGCTTCATCATGCTTGGAAGCTGCTAGAGCATCCGCTCATCCTAACAGATGACTCACTGATCGACGAGGTGCAAGGATTAGCTTTATTGTGGAACACAGATCAATTGCGTGTCGCGGCAGTCGAACCGATGCTTTCTTTAGAACGGGATACAAGGGCTCATCCTGCCGCGCCAGATGATTCCGTCTTCTTTATCTTAACGTCTGGAAGCACAGGGATGCCAAAGTGCGTAGAGCATTCCCATAGAAGTGTGCTTGCGAATGTCAAAGGCACGGTGGCAGCCAATCAATTTACACAAGAGGATGTTTCGTTAGACTGGATGCCTTTAGATCATATTGGCGGTATCGTGATGTTCCACCTTGTCAATGTGTACACAGGGTGCGAGCAGGTACGGGCGAGAACAGATGATTTTATCGCTCAGCCGCTGCGCTGGCTGGACTGGATGGACCGCTACCGTGCAACGAAGACATGGGCACCTAACTTCGCATTTGCAATGATCAATGATTATGAGAAAGAGATTTCTTCAGGATCTTGGGATCTTTCTGCCATGACCTGCATGATCAATGGGGCAGAGGCGGTCGTACCAAAAACCATTCACCGATTTTTACATCTGCTTGCTCCGCATGGTTTAAAGGGAGATGTCATCAGGCCGGCTTTCGGCATGTCCGAAATCTCATCAGCGGTTGTCTTTTCCTTTGCGATTGAGCGGGGAGATGAAAACAGCGGGGTATTAACCTTTGAAGAAACTTCGCTGACAGAGCAGTTGAGGCCGGCGGAGGCACGTGAGACAGGAACCGTCAGCTTTACAGAGCTCGGAAGACCGATTCCAGGCATCACCATCCGCATCGTCAACCATCAGCACGAGCTTCTTCCAGAAGATCATATTGGTTGCGTGCAAATAAAAGGGCCAACCACAATGAAGGGCTATTACCAAAATGACGAAGCGAATGAAGAAGTATTTCAAGCGGATGGCTGGTTTCATACGGGGGATTTAGGTTTCCTTCACGAAGGAAGGCTGACATTAACCGGTAGAGAAAAAGACATGATCATCATCAACGGGAAAAATTATCACAACTATGAAATTGAAGCCATAGCAGAGGAAGTACCAGGCGTAGAAACGAGCTTTGTGGCTGCCTGCTCCGCTCGAATGGAGGCTTCTGCATCCGATGAACTGATTCTCTTTTTTACACCGAAGCTGTATGAGCCGTCTTATATTATGAGGGCAAGCCAGCACATCAAATCCCATATTGCGACAAAAATGGGTTTGTCTACAGCGCGTATCATTCCTGTCCAGAAGCATGCCTTTCCAAAAACAAGCTCTGGAAAAATAGAAAGGGCGCAGCTGAAGACGCGATGGCAGGAAGGCGAATTCGATGAAATCATCAAGGAAATGGACATAAGGCTTGAAAATGAGCATACCTTGCCTGATTGGAGTTATCAAAAGCAGTGGACACCTGCTCCGCTTGATGCAGCAGCTGACAAGCAAACAATAGGCGACATGGTGATCTTTGCAGACACATTAGGGCTGGCAGATCAATTGAGATCTCTTTCAAACAGCGAACAAGCATCTATTACGGTTGAACCGGGTCAAACATTCAAACAACTCACACACACACACTTCATCATCCACCCGAATCGGCCGTCTGACTACGAACAACTCTTTGAGACGCTCCGTTCGTATGGCGTTTCGGTGAAACACATCATTCACCTTTGGAACTATACAAACCAAGAAGACAAGCTTCATGTGGCCAAGGCGAAACAAGCGCAGAAAACGGGCAGCATGAGTGCATTATTTTTAACAAAAGCGATTTCCGTCTATGAGGAACCTGTGGCCATCACCTTTGTCTCAGCTCATGCAATGAATTTGCCTGAAGATCATACACATGATGTAGAAAAGGCAACGACAGCCGGGCTGTTGACAGCGGTTCAGCATGAATGGCCGTTTATTCAAGTGCAATGTCTTGATTTTTCTCTGACAGAATCGGCATCAAGTCATTCTCATGCATCAGCGATTATGGCAGAACTCACACATGACAAAGACAGTCATGTGACTGCTTATCGTGAAGGTGTTCGTTATATTCCCCTTTTAACCCCTCTTCATTTGGAAAAGGAACAGAGGGTGAAGAAGCCGCCATTTGAAGCATCTGGGCTCTATGTGATCACAGGCGGGCTTGGCGGAATTGGGCGTATGCTTAGTGAACATCTGCTCACAACCTATCAAGCACATCTCGTATTGCTTGGTAGAAAAGAGCAAGAGGCTTTATCTGCAGAGCAGCAAGAGACCCTGTCTTTACTGAAGGAACAGGCAAAAGTCTATGGCGGCACGGTTCTTTATGAGAAAACGAACATCACCGATGCAAAAGAGATTGAAGCCGCCATCTCAAGACATGAGGTCACTCGAGATCAAAGGCTGGATGGCATCATCCATTTCGCAGGCATTATTCAAGAAGAGCTGCTTGCTGATATGACGTCTGTGTCGCTAAATAAAATGTACGAAGCGAAGGTATATGGAACGATTGCGCTTCATGAGGCTGCCTCCAAACGGCAGAACGTCTTATTCCTTTCCAGCTCGTCAGCACGTACATTAAAGGGCGGAATGACGGTCGGCGCCTATTGTGCGGCGAATGAGTTCGTTGAACAATTTGCTCATTATCAGAAGATGACGTCTACAGTGAAGCCGTATTGCTTTAGTTTCAGCATGTGGGACGAGGTCGGAATGAGCGAAGGCTCCATGATCAAAGGCATTTTAAAAGAAAGAGGTTATCTTTCGATGTCCAAACAGGCAGGCTTCCGAACGATATTGGCATGTCTGATGACAGATGCTCCGCTCATTTATACGGGATTAGACCGGTCAAAGAAAGAGATTCAAGAGATGGTGGATGCGGAGATGCAAACAGAACAAGCCATTTATGTCTTTTTCAAAACCGATCAAACAAATGCGGTTGAAGAACGACTGTATCAATCAATTCATACCTGCTTACAGTCCCGGCTGTCTGGTGAATACACGGTGCATCTGTATCCTGAAGAATATTGGAAAGAAACAGAAGATGGCATGCCGGACGAGGCGTATTTTCATGAATTAATAGAAGAAAGCGGACTAGATTCAGAGAACAGAGCACCTCAAACAGAGACAGAGAAACTGCTCGCACATATTTGGGCAGAGCTGCTCGATGTCTCAGATATCAGCTGCGGTGATCATTTCTTTCTACTAGGAGGTCATTCGCTGAAGGCAACGCAAATGCTGTCTGCAGTGAGACAAAGAACCGGTTTTGACGTGTCGCTTGCAGTTCTTTTTGAACATACGAGACTTGGAGAATTAGCGGACTGGATCGATTCACATGCGAAAGCAGATGAAGCAATTCCGATGAGAAAAATGGAAAAGGGTCAGGAGATTCCGATGTCTTATGCCCAGCAAAGACAGTGGTTTCTCTATCAATTAGAGCCCGATCTGCCATTTTACAATAATACGATTTCTTTTCGAATGAACGGACCTTTAGATATAAAGGTGCTTCAGGACAGCCTGCATCAAATGGTGGAAAGACATGAATCGCTCAGAACATCCTTTGCAATGAGCGGGGATGAACCGGTGCAAATCATTCATGACCATATGACCCTTCCAGCGCTTGAAGTGATAGATGTATCAGACCTGGAATCGCAGGAAGAAAAAGAACAAAAAGCGGCTGAATGGGCGAAAAAAGAGGCATCTACCCCTTTTCAACTAGAACGTGGAGCGCTCTTTCGAGTGAAGCTGATTCGGCTTTCACACGCAGATCATTTGCTGCTCATGTCCATCCACCATATCGTGTCAGATGGCTGGTCGATTGGTATTGTCGCAAGAGAATTATCCGAGTGGTACACAGCGGCCATCGAAGGAAGAGAGCCTCACCTGCCGCCGCTGCCGATTCAATATGCAGATTACGCATTATGGCAGAAAGAGTATTTGACAGGAGAGCCGCTCGATAAGCAGCTTTCCTATTGGAAGGAGCAATTTGCTACACCTGTTGAAGAGTTGGTCTTACCGTATGATCATCCGCGGCCGGCCGTTCAATCCTATAAAGGAAAAACGAAAACGTATCAGTTGTCGACGTCGCTGTCTGAACAGATTGTAGCCCTATCCAAGAAAACAGACAGCACACTCTATATGACTTTGCTGTCAGCCTTCTCTACGCTTTTACATCGGTTGTCTTCACAGGATGAGTTTGTCATTGGCTCGGTGATTGCTGGGAGAAATCGAGCGGAAATCGAGCATTTAATAGGGTTTTTTGTGAATACATTGGCACTTCGGATCGACCATAGCGGGAATCCAGCTTTTACAGAACTATTAGAGCGAGTGAAGGAGACGACAGTCGGCGCTTATGCGCATCAGGATGTGCCGTTTGATATGGTGGTCGATGAACTGAATATTGCACGTGATGCCAGTAAGCAGCCGCTGTTTCAGGTCATGTTCGTTCTGCAAAACTTACCGCTGGAAGCTTCTCCAATGGGAGAGGCAACATCGGTTTTAGCCATTGAAGATCATGATACAGCCAAATTTGATCTATCCTTGTTTGTTTTTGAAGGCGCTGAAGGTCTCCAGTTAAAGCTTGAGTATCATGCGGACTTATTCTCTGATGACACGATGGAGCGATTCCTCACATACTACGAGCACCTGCTCGAAAGGATTTGTGAGAATCCAGCGCAGCCGATCAAACAACTGAATTTCCTCCCAGAGAAAGAAAAGCATCAATTGCTCTATGAATGGAGTGGAAAAACAGATCAACCAAAAGGCCCGCTTCTCATGACGGAACGATTTGAAGCGCAAGTGAAAAAGACACCTCATGCAGTGGCTCTTGAATTCCAGCGAGAGCAGTGGACGTATCGTGAATTACAAAAGAAAGTCGACCGACTTGCCGCTTATTTGCAGCAGCGAGGCGTCACGCCGCATGAACCAGTCGGACTGCTCATCGACAGATCGCCCGAAATGATTGTTGGGGTGCTTGCAATTGTGAAAGCAGGCGGGGCTTACGTGCCGATTGATCCTGAATATCCAGATACACGCATTGACTATATGCTGAGGGATACAGGCATTAAACTTTTGCTGACAAAAAATGAATGGCTGAAAAAGGTGTCCATCAATCAAACTGAACTCATTTGTCTGGATCAGGGGTATGAAGAATTTTTACCAGAAGCAGAGGTCATGCCTGCTGCACTAAGCCCTGATGGACTTGCTTATATCAATTACACATCGGGGTCGACTGGACAGCCAAAAGGGGTCCTCATTCCGCATCAAGCGGTCATCCGGCTTGTATGTGAAACGGACTATGTCACCCTTGATGAACATACACGAATTTTACAAATCGCCAGCTTCTCTTTTGATGCCTTTACGTATGAAATATGGGGAGCGCTTTTAAACGGGGGTAGGCTCATACTCACAGATCGAAATACGATTTTATCAATGGACGCACTGGCAGATACGCTGAAAGCTTATCAGATTACAACAGGTTTCCTGACTGTGCCGCTGTTCAACCGTTTAACAGAAGAGCATCCAGAAGCCTTATCTGGATTTCATGCATTATTGGTCGGCGGAGATGCATTATCAGCCGCACATATCCGAAAAGCACTGCCGTATTTGCCTGAAGGGCTTTTAAACGGTTATGGACCGACGGAGAATACGACGTTCTCCTGTGTGCATCATATTCGAGCATTGGATGAAGGGCAGGCGACGGTCCCCATTGGACGGCCAATAGCTTATTCACAGGCTTATATATTAGACGACCAGCTGCAACCAGTCCCGCAAGGCGTCATCGGTGAGATCTACGTTGGCGGAACAGGGCTTGCACTCGGTTACCTTGGAGATGAAGAAAAAACAGCGCAATCATTTATCCCGCATCCTTTCCAAGAAGGAGCGCGTTTATATAAAACAGGCGATATGGGCCGCTGGCTGTCAAATGGCCTCATTGACTGCCTTGGAAGAATGGATCATCAAGTGAAAATTCGTGGACACCGCGTCGAATGTGGAGAAATTGAAGCCGCTATGCTGACATTTGATGACATCACAGAATGTGCCGTTATCCCGCATCAGCACGAGAGTGGTCATAAGCGGTTGATCGGTTATTTTGTCCAAAAAGGTGACATGACCCCGCAGGACATTCGCCAAAACCTAAAAGATATACTGCCAGATTATATGGTGCCAAGCCTATTGATGGAGCTTTGCGAACTGCCGCTTACGCCAAACGGGAAGGTAGATCAAAAGCGTCTCCCGCCGCCGGAGTGGAGACAGGAAGAAGTAGAAACAACAACTGACAGAGCAGTCACTGAAGAAGAACGAGTGCTAGAAAAAGTATGGTCTCAACTGCTCGGTGCTCCTTCTATCGGCGTCCATGATAACTACTTTGAGCTTGGCGGAGATTCTATTATTGTCATACAAATGGTGGCGCGCTTAGCACAGGAAGGCTACGTCATCCAGCCGAGAGATGTTTTTGAAAAACAGACCATCTCGCAGCTTGCCAAGGCGATGAAACAGGCAGATGTCTCCGTGTCCTATGATCAGTCACCTGTGACAGGAGAGGTTCGTCTGCTCCCGATCCAATCTTGGTTCTTTGAGCAATCCATGACCAACCAAGATTATTGGAATCTATCGGCACATATTGAATTCAAGCAGTCAGTGACGCTAAAGCAGTTGACACAGGTTCTCTCAAAGCTTTTCGATCATCACGATATGCTGAGAGTGGTGTATACAAAAGAGGCAGATGGAACGTGGATACAAACAATTCGTGAGCCGGGCATCCTCCCGTACATCACATGCTTTGATTTGACGAATGTCTCTCAGGAGGAAGCGGTTGAACAAATTCGTTTAGAGACAGAGGCTTGTCAAGGTACATTGTCCTTAGAGCGTGGAGAAGTGATCAAAGCCATTCTTTTTCACACAAGTCATGACACGTCAGAGCTTTTCATTGCTGCACACCATCTCGTCATGGATGGAATTTCATGGCGCATCATACAAGAAGATATATTAAATGGACTGAAGCAGCTTGCTGCGGGGCAGGACGTGGTCCTTGCAAAGAAAACCGCCTCCTATAAGCAGTGGGCAGATGCGCTATATGAATATGCACAAACAGAGCAATTACAAGAGCAGGCCTCTTTTTGGCAAAAGATCACAGATCAAGAGGAAGTGGGCTCTCCTTTTCAACCGCCTGCGCTTTCTAACATAGAAGAACATGCAGAGATTCTGTCTGTTCAGCTCACAAAGGAACAAACAGATATTTTACTAAGACAGGCATCACAAGCGTACCGGACAGAGATAAATGATTTGCTGTTATCAGGACTTGTACAAGCCGTTGGACAGCCGGTGCTTATTACGTTAGAAGGGCATGGACGCGAGGATTTATTTGAACAGATGGATTTGTCACGGACAGTCGGCTGGTTTACGAGCTCTTATCCTATTTTTATTCCTTTTATTCAAACCGATGTTGAAAGACAAATCAAAGACGTCAAAGAAACCTTGAGAGCTGTGCCGCAAAAGGGAATTGGCTATGGCTTGCTTCAATACATGACAGAGCCTCGTCTGCTGAAAACGGCAGCGCCGCAGATAAGCTTTAATTACCTCGGTCAGTTAGATCAGACAGATGGCGATGCAAAGCTATATATAGCAGACGAGCGAAATGGGCATGTACACGATCCGAAGGCAGAAAGACAGCATTTAATTGATGTGTATGGGTACGTGATACATGGTCAGCTTCAGATGAATTTTATGATCAATCGTGAATTGCTCCAACAAGAAAAGGTGCGCCTGTTACCTGAACGATTCAAAGAGAGAATGGAGGATATTCTGACGCATTGTGTAGAAACGAAAGGCGGTTTTACGCCATCTGATTTTCCTATGGCTCAGCTCACGCAAAAGCAAGTAGATGAGCTTCCAGACAATGTGGTAGATGTGTATCCGCTGTCTCCAATGCAGCAAGGGATGCTGTTTCATGCACTGCTGGATCAAGCATCACAAGCTTATTTTGGTCAGGTGCATATGACGCTCGAAGGCTTAACTAACGGCGATGCCTATGAACAAGCTTGGAATCTGCTTGTAGAGCGTCATTCCATTTTGAGAACAAAATTCGCTTGGGAAGGGCTAAAGGAGCCTGTCCAGTTCATTCAATCAGAAGGAAGCATTCACCTCACTCAGTACGATGTGCGCCACCTGAGTGATTTGGAGCAGCAAGAGACAATCGAACAATTTCTAGAATCTGATCGTTCAAAGGATTTCAATTTAGAACATATTGATGAACCACTCATTCGTATTGCTTTATTCCATTGTGATGAGAAAAAAAGCACGTTTGTCTTTAGCTTTCATCACATTTTAATAGATGGCTGGAGCTTGTTCAGCTTTATAGAAGAATCCTTTGCATTGTATCGCTCTCTTGTGGACGAACGAGAGATTCGCCTTCCTGCTGTCCGCCCATATAAAGATTTTATTGAATGGCTGCACAAGCAGGATCAAGAGAAGGCGCAAGAGTTCTGGCAGCGTTATATGTCAGGCGTAGAGGAAGCAACACCGCTGCCTGGAGACGGTGAGCATGCTTCGGATCAAAGAGCAGGCACTACGCAGGTGAGCGTGAAACTAACGCCGCAGATGCAGCAGAAGCTGGAAGAAATGACTGGCACGCAGAAGGTCACGTTGAGCACACTGATTCAGTCAGCGTGGGGGCTGCTCCTGCATCTTCATTCAGGATCAGAGGAAGTCATATTCGGCGTGACAGTATCAGGCCGGCCAGCGGACTTACCAGAAGTGGAAAGCATGACAGGTCTCTTTATTAACACATTGCCGCTCCGTTTGCCGATCACTTCAGACAAGACCATTGCGCAATTGCTGGCCTATACGCAGGAAACTGTTTTTCACATAAGAGAATTCGAGTATACTGTACTGCCAGATATTCAGCAGATGACCAAGATTCCGAATGGAGAAGCTTTGTTTCACAGCATTGTCGTGTTTGAAAACTATCCGATTGAATCCATTGAACCGTATGGTGTACGCATTTTAGACATTGCAAGTCATGAAGAAACGAACTATGACTTAACCCTTGTTGCAGTGCCTGGAGATACGCTTGAGCTTCGGGTCACATATCACTTAAATCAATATACAGAAAAGCAAATACAAACGCTGATGCAGCAGCTGATTCACACACTTGAGGCCATGACAGAACAAGTGAATACACCGCTCTCTTCCTTCACGATTGTGACAAATGAAGAAAAAGAACGGATGATCAGTGACTGGGCGCAAAACGCACAAGTCAGCGTGCTGTATCCAGACCAAGCAGAGGTCTATGCAGGAGTAAATGATCCTGCCTATGAAACAGAAATATTTATCCTGAATGAAGAGCATCAGCTCATGCCGGTAGGATTTCCTGGGGATATTTTTATCGGTGCAAAGGAGATTAAAGCACTTTGTGGGGAGCTTGCCGATTGGATGGAGACGCATAAAATTCCGCATCCATTCAAACATCAAACAGGCGAATTCCTCTATCCGACAGGGGATGTCGGCGTTTGGACTGAAAAAAGCAAGATTCAGATTTTGGATTGGATGTAGGAGGAGAAAAAAGAATGCTAGTAAGTAGACGAAAAGGAAATGCAGCAAATCATATTGTCAGGATCAACGGAAAACGAATCGATCTTAAAGCACTAGAGAGAGTCATGATGCTTCATTTTCCACTAGAGGAATGTGCTCTCATCCCGAAGAAAAATCAAGAGGGAGGCCTATCGCTTGTGCTATTTGCACAGGCGAAGGACCCTTCGCTGACAAGAGAGGATCTGATGAAAGGCCCGCTTCATCCTTATGAAGTGCCAGCCGCGCTCGTCTTATTACCTTCCTTGCCAAGGGCAGAAAGCGGAGCGGTCGATACAGAAGCGCTCCTTTCAATTGATGTACTAGATGAAGAGGAAGTAAGAAAGATAGAAGAACGCACCAAAGCAGTAGATGGAGTAGAGGAAGCGGCCGCTTTCATTGAGAGTCAGACAGAAAAACAAACACCCTATCATTTAGATGACTTATTTCCAGATAGACAGCGTACGAATGGAAATGAATCGTTTTCAAAAAATGAAGTCAGCCAAACAATAAAATCCTCCGCACAAGAAAAACCACCAGCTCTTGTTTATGGAGGTGATGTGATTAGAAAACCTGGTACACCAGTCACATTGACAGAGGTACTGATTCGAGCCGCCTTTATGTCACCAAATCGCGGAGTCACGTATCTCAAAGAAGGCGGTCAGACGGTGACCCAGACTTACCCGGAATTGCTCACAGGAGCGGAACGTGTCCTGTCTGGATTAAGGGCAGCCGGACTTTCAAACGGCGATCAAGTGTTGCTTCAATTGAAAGATCATCATGATTTTATCACGGTGTTCTGGGGCTGTATTCTCGGAGGAATTATTCCAACCCCAGTCTCTGTACCGCCTGTGTATGATGAAATGAATCAAGGGGTGAACAAGCTGAAGGGCGTGTTTCAGCTGCAAAATGAGCCATTCATTATTACAAACGAAGCGAGTGCTGAGGACATTGCAGGACTGCATGAAACATTTGAATCAAAAGCGATTCCGATTTTAACAATCGAAACATTACTCGCCTGTAATCCAGATGAACAGCATTATGAGCCAGAGCCGGATGAGCCTGTGCTTCAGTTGCTGTCCTCAGGAAGTACGGGTGTACCAAAGTGTATCCGGCACAACCATCAAAGCATTTTATCTAGAATCATCTCCTTTGAGCAGGCAAACGGCTTCACGCATGAGGATGTATCATTGAACTGGATGCCGCTTGATCACGTTGGGGGCATTGTCATGTTTCATGTACATGATGTCTACCTCGGCTGTCAGCAAATAAGTCCATCCATTGATCAATTTATCGAACGGCCGATGGTGTGGCTGGATTGGATAGAAAGATACGGTGTCACCAGGACGTGGGCGCCAAACTTTGCCTTTGCCATGATGAATGAATATGAAGACGACATTCGCAAGGGTAGATGGGATCTTTCCACCTTGACTTATATCATGAATGCAGCTGAAGCGGTTGTTCCAAAAGTAACACAGCGATTCATGCACATCATGGGTCAGCACGGATTAAGCCGTCATGCGATGGTGCCTGCTTACGGCATGTCAGAAACATCCTCAGCCATTGTTCAGTCAAAAGAATTCATGCGTCAAGATGATCAGGATGGACAGCTGACCATTGATCAGACCTCATTAACAAGTGAGATTCAATATGTGGCGCATGATCATCCGCACAAGATGACCTTTACAGAGGTAGGCGTACCGATTCCGTCTGTATGGATTCGAATTGTAGATGAGCATCACCACGTGCTGCCAGAAGATCAGGTGGGACGATTGCAGGTGAAAAGCCCAACGATTATGATGGGCTACTATCAAAATGAGGAAGCCAATCAAGAAGTATTTGCAGAAAACGGCTGGTTTCACACAGGAGATCTAGGGTTTATTCATGAAGGGCGCCTTGTTCTCACAGGCCGTGAAAAAGACATCATCGTCATCAACGGAGCGAACTATTTGAATTATGAAATTGAAGCCGTTGTGGAAGAAGTCGAAGGGGTGGAAGTCACCTTTGCCGCTGCGTATGGCATTTACAACCCAGAATCAAGCAATGATACACTCGCCGTCTTTTTTGTCTCGCAAAAGGAATCAATAGAGGAACAACTGACAATGATTCAGCAGATTAGAGAGGCGGTCATTCGGAAAATAGGGATCGAACCTGACCACATCATTCCGGTGAAAAAAGACCAGTTTCCGAAAACAGAAAGCGGAAAAATTCAACGTGCCCAGTTAGGTGCGGCACTAAAAGATGGAATGTTTCATGATATTGAACGTGCACTTGATCTGGCTTCGGAAAATGAACAAACCCTCCCAGATTGGTTCTTTAAGCGTATTTGGGTAAAAGAGAATATCGGTCCATCTCAGCCGGTGTCAACTGATTATGTACTCGTATTTGAGGATGAAAAAGGGCTTTATCAATCGCTTTATGCACAATTTGAACAAATGAACCTGCCTTATGTTTCTGTGAAAAAGGGTCATGAATTTTTACGCCTGTCAAAAGGGATGTATCAGATGAATCCTCGAATCAAGGGGGATTACGTCAGGCTTGTGGCGGCGCTTGAAGCAGATGAATTAAAGATCGACCGAATTCTTCATTTGTGGAATGTATCAGACAAGCAGATGATTGCCAGCCCTGCGCAGTTCAAAGAACTGAATGCGAGCACCAGTCAATCCATTTTGTATTTGTATCAATCGCTGAGACAAGAAAATAAAGAGCCGATGCGTCTCGCTGTTGTGACAAACGGTGGTCAATTTGTGAAGGCGCAAGATGAGCTTCATGTGGAGAAAACATCTCTTGTCGGTTTATTAAAAACCATCCCGCAAGAATGGGAAGGAGCAGAAGTGTCTCATATTGATATTGAAGCGGAGAATGTGGAACAGGATGCCAAGCACATTGTGGACGAACTCAGTGCGGTTCATATGAAAGCAGAAGTGTCCTATCGACAGGGGCAGCGCCTCGTACCAAAACTGGAAAAAGTCAATATGTTGGAGGCACCTCAAACAGAAGGATTTTTAGAATATGAAGGCCTGTACTTGCTGACTGGCGGACTTGGTGGCATTGGGTTTGAACTGTCTAAGCAAATGCTCCAATTTGGCTTAAAGCTCGTGTTAATTGGACGGACATCACTTGAAGTGGATAAGGAAAAAGAGGAGGCGTTCTCACAGCTTGAAAGAATGGGAGACGTCATCTATGTACAAGCGGATGTGACCGATTTATCTGACGTCGAGCAGGTAATTTATGAAGCAGAAAAGCATTTCGGACAATCAATCCGGGGAGTCCTTCATTTAGCCGGGGCCGGCAATGTGTCTGAGCATTTTCAGCATGTGGACAAGTATACACTGGCTCATACAACGGAAGAAGATTTCACAAAAGAACTTTCAGGTAAAGCAGACGGTGCTTGGGTGCTGCAGGAAGCCTTCAAGCATGACCCGACAGTACCGCTTGTCTTTTTTGGATCAGTGAATGGCTTTTTTGGCGGCACTACATTTGGGGCATATTCTGCGGCGAACAGCTTTTTAGATGGACTCGCGCATGTCCTTACCCATCATGAAGGAAGAAGAGCGATCTCTTTGAACTTCAGCATGTGGGATAACCTTGGTTTGTCAAAAGGGCATACTGGAGCAGCGCTAACCGTTCGCAAGGGCTTTCAATTGATTGGAAAGAAACAAGGTCTCCATTCATTATGTCTAGGTACTCGTCTAAAAGAAGCGCATCTATTTATCGGCCTGGACGGGGCAAATCAAGAAATCGCTGGACATCTTAAGCCGGCTCCGATCCCGCGTTTTGAAAAGAAGCTTTACTATACGGTTCAACCAGGCAAAGAAGTGCATGTGGGCAAGATCGCAGGCATCATAGAGGGGAAATGGGACATCAAGCAAGTGCCGGATATACCGAAAAAACAAGATGGCTCTATTGATCATCAAGCCCTCAAACAGCTCCATCACAAAAACGCACAGCCGCTTGAAAAGCAATTGCCAGAAACGAAGACAGAGCAGGTGCTTGCGGCAATATGGGAGGATATTTTAGAAGTAGATCGTGTGTACAAAGAGGATCAATTTTTTGACCTTGGCGGACATTCATTAAAGGCGACTCAAACGATTTCCCGCATCAATCATGAGTGTTCAATCAAGGCACCGCTAAAAATTTTATTCGAAAGCAAGAATCTGGCACACTTGGCGCAAATGGTGGATGACATTCAAGGAGCACCAGCCATTCAGGAAGCTGGCATTCCTAAGCTAGAAAAGCAAACAAGCTATGAGTTGTCACATGCCCAGCAGCGGATTTGGTTCTTATCCACATTAGAAAAGAGCCATCATTACAATATTTTAGGTGCTTGGAAGCTGACAGGCCGATTACACATTCAAGCTTTAACGAAAGCCATTGGACTTTTGACCAAACGACATGAGGCATTGCGTGCAACATTTCAAACGCTTGGCGGCAAGCCGGTTCAACTCATTCGAGAAGACCTGCCGCCATCAGTAACAGTGGCGAATTTTTCATTATTTAATGAAAAAACAAGAGTGAGAAGATTAGACCAGCTCATTCATCAAGAAGCAAATCGTATCTATGATCTAGAAAGAGGTCCGCTTGCACATTGGACGATTGTGGATATGGGCAAAGAAGAATATTATCTGCTTTGCGCGCAGCATCATATCATTTCAGATGCATGGTCGCTCAGCCTGCTCATTCAAGAATTAGAAGTGGTGTATGACGCTTTGCTTTTAGAAAAAAAACCTCAGCTTCCGTCGCTTGAGATTGAATGGACAGATTATGTCCATTGGGAAAATGAGCAATTAAAGAACCATCAGGACGACCAGAACTATTGGCTTGATACCTTACAAGGAGAGCTTCCGGTGTTAGAGCTCCCATTTGACCGCCCTCGTCCGCCGGTTCAAACATTCAGCGGGGCTACAGAACAAATCGTGATAGATGAACCGCTTGTCCGGCGCTTACAGGCCTTGTCTAAGCAGCAGGGCACAACGCTGTTCATGACGATGCTGTCAGCGTATTATGTCCTGCTTCACAAGCTGTCTGGACAAACAGATGTCATTGTTGGATCGCCGATCGCTGGCCGTGATGTCGAACAATCAGAGCAGCTCGTTGGAATGTTTGTCAATACACTTGCGCTGAGACAGGATGTCTCAAAAGCGGGTACATTTGCTGATTTGCTGGCAAAGGTGAAAGAGATGACGTTAAAAGCCTTTGAACATCAGCATTATCCATTCGACAAGCTTGTGGATGACCTTTCGATTGATAGAGATTTAAGTCGCTCACCGATCTTCCAAGTCGCCATGGGATATGTAACCGACTCGTTAGATATTAACCTAAAAGGGCTGACATCTGAACAAGTGATGGTCCATCATACAGTATCTAAATTTGATCTCACCCTGCATGTATTTGAGCAGGAAGACAAGCTGTCTATTCACGTAGAATATAATACGGATTTATTTGATCAAGAAACCATCCATCGTTTTATGAAGTATTATCTAAATCTGTTAGATGGCATGACGGCTCAGCCTGAACGGACATTTGTTGATTTTTGCCTAATGGACAAAGCAGAACAGGATGCCATGATCATTGGAAAAAATCAAACCGATACATCTTATCCAAAGCGTACGCTTCAAGAATTGTTTGAAGAACAAGTGCAGCGTGATCCGCATCGCATTGCTTTATCCTATATGGAAGAACACATGACGTATCAAGTTTTAGACGAGAAGGCGACACAGCTTGCTGCCTACTTGCAGTCAAAAGGCATTGGACCCGGTTCCCTTGTCCCGATGCTCTTTGATCGTTCCTTTGACATGATGGTCTCGGTGTTAGGGATCGTCAAGTCGGGTGCAGCTTATGTTCCGATGTCACCCGAGTATCCAGATGCCCGTATCGGTCTGATCGTCCGAGATACACAAAGTGATCTCATCTTAACCCAGTCTCATCTGATCAATCGTTTAGAGGGTCTGACCGGTACAAAGATTGAAATGGACAAGCCGTTACCAGAAACAGGCGCAGTGTATCAAAGGAATCAATCGATTGTCGGAGAAGACCAGCTTGCCTATGTCAACTACACTTCAGGGTCAACAGGCACACCTAAAGGCGTGATGCTTCCTCATGCAGGAGTTGTCCGCTTGGTGAAAGAAACAAATTATATTGAAATAGGTTCAGACGATAAAATGCTTCAGCTGTCTAACTATGCATTTGATGCCTTTACCTTTGAATTATGGGGAATGCTGCTAAATGGCGGTCAACTGATTCTGATTCCAAAATATGCCGCACTAAATATGGACGAATTAACTCGGTTAATCAAAACACATCAAGTCACATCCAACTGTCTGCCAACCGCGTTATTCAATCGATTGATTGAGCATGACCCTAAAAGTGTCGCTGGCTACCGCACACTGCTCGTTGGCGGAGAAGCCATGTCTAGTGAGCATGCACGAAAGGCATTGCCGCATATGAAAGGTGTGCTGATCAATGCTTACGGCCCAACAGAAAACACGACGTTAGCAACCACTCATCAAGTCACACACGTACCGGAGGATGCAAGATCAGTACCAATTGGTGTACCAGTCGCAAACTCAACAGTCGTCATACTAGATGAATACCTCAATCCAGTACCAATAGGCGTTAAAGGAGAAATCTATATTGGTGGAACTGGACTGGCGAAAGGGTATCTCCATGACCCAGAGCGGACGCAAGAAAGGTTTATTGACAATCCATTCCCGCAATTAAAAGGGGACAAGCTCTATCGTTCCGGTGATCTAGGGAAATGGCGGTCTGATGGCAGTATTGAATACCTTGGCCGAAAAGACAACTTGGTCAAAATTAGAGGCTACCGAATTGAATGTGGAGAAATTGAGACAGCCCTGCTCAAGCATCCGCAAGTAAAAGAATGTACCGTTATCGCCAAAACGTATGGCAGCTCAAAACGGCTGGCAGCCTACCTTGTCACAGACGGGGAAAATCCGGTTCCCGGCTGGAAAGCCTTTTTACAGGAAAGCCTGCCAGGCTATATGATCCCAAGCTACTTTATCGTACTTGACGCAATCCCCGTCACAACGAATGGGAAGGTCGATCAAAAAGCACTGCCAGAGCCAACAGAAACGCTTTCTTCCTCACATGAGGACGATCAGCCGGCAACGGAAACAGAACAACTCATTGTGGCAGCTTTCAGGGAAGTGCTTGGTGTCAAACGAGTAGGAATTCATGATTCATTCTTTGATTTAGGCGGAGATTCGATTATGAGTATCCAAGCCGTTGCCAAATTAAAAGAAAAGGGTGTCCGTGTGGATCCGAAATGGATTTTCATGCACCCAGAGCCAGCACAGTTAGCGGCATATTTGGACACAGTGCCAGAAACAGGCGAGCCTGTCGAAAGAGCGCCGAAAGACTATGTGATCGAGTTGAAAAAAGGGGATCCGGCTGAACCGAGAATTTTCTTTGCACCGCCTGCTGGTGGAACGGTGATGGGGTATATCGATGTGGCCAAGCTCATGACACATGAAGGAGCTGTTTATGCCTTGCAGTCTCCGGGCTTGTATGAGGATGAAGAACCACAATTCCTTCATTATACAGAGCTTGTCACCATTTTTATTGAAGCCATTGAGACATTCTATCGACCAGGCATTGATTATCTGGCAGGGCATTCAATGGGCGGACATCTTGCTTACGGAATGAATCAGAGACTCTGTCATGCAGGAAAAGCGCCAAAAGGATTGATCATTTTAGATACGGTTCCGGTATTAAGAGATGAGGCAGATGAGGCGCTTCATGCCGATATGAACGAAGAAGAAGTGAAAATGCTCGCCCTCGTCCTAGGTATGGGGAACCTCGTCGGCATCAAACCAGAAGCATTACAAGGGCTCAGTTTCCAAGAAGTGAAGCAGAAAATCCTCAAAGAAGCAGAAAAGGATGAAGTCGTTCATCAATTTATGAATGATCACTATTTAGATAAATACTTGCAAATGCAAACGCATAATACCATCATGTCACAAGCCATTGAATTAGAAAAAGAACCATTCTCTGTGCCGTTTTATATTGTACAGAGCAGTGACCACGCCACAGATTTTCAGAAGAAGTTTGCCGACTGGGAGGCTTATACGAAAGGGACGTGCACGTATTATCACATCAAAGGCGACCATGTCACCATGATGAAAAGACCTCAGGCAGATCATCTTGCACAGATTCTTGAAACGATTGTAAAGGGGTAAGGACGTATGAATCCATTATTTAAAACCTTTGAAAAAAAATCAGATCTCATTCAGCTTATTTGTTTTCCTTTTGCAGGCGGATATTCCGCCTCTTACCGTCCGCTCTTTGAACAGCTAAAGGGTACGGCCGAAGTGACAGCAGCAGAGCCTCCGGGTCATGGAACCAACCTCATGCCGCTAGAAACCAGCATTGACCGGCTCGCTGAATTGTACAAAGAAGGACTGACCGACCAATTGAACCGTCCATTTATCTTGTTCGGACATTCAATGGGCGGACTAGTGGTGTATAGACTCACCCAGCTGCTAGAAAAGGAAGGCATCTATCCTGAAGCAGTTGTCATTTCTGCCATTCAGCCGCCGCAAACAAAAAGACAGATCCTGACCCATCTGTCCAATGAAGCATTTGTTCAGCATATTGCTGAAATGGGCGGGATTCCAAAGGAATTGTTGGATAACAAACCAATGATGGATTACTTTACACCGTCCTTACGTGCAGACTATCAAGCACTAGAAACCTTTCAGCATACGGACAAATCCATCATCGAATCACCCGTTTATTTATTCAACGGTAAGCAAGATAAGAAATGCATGGAAGATGCAAACGGCTGGTTAAAATGGGCCAACACCATCGAACGCACTGATTTTGATGGAGGCCACATGTATATCAACACACACCTCGAGCACTTCGCAGAGCATATGAAGCACGTCATTGAGCATACAACAAAGCATCAATTCATCAGACA
The DNA here is from genome assembly GCF_000300535.1 of Bacillus xiamenensis. GTDB lineage: Bacteria > Bacillota > Bacilli > Bacillales > Bacillaceae > Bacillus > Bacillus xiamenensis. The sequence continues at coordinate 30,232 of NZ_AMSH01000018.1, read as the reverse complement.
ATAAAAGAAAGCGGCCCTCGTTTGACGGGGCCGTTTTCTTTTATAAATTTCTCACCATATTCAAGCCTATGACCAACACAGTACCAATGAATCCTATCAATCGATGAGCACCCCAGCGGCGATTGTAATAAAAGCAGAAAGATTGTTAAAGATCCTGACCTTTGCCACTTTAGCATGAGAAAGAAGAGCAAATCACACGTTATGAAGGCGGGCCAGTATTTCCTTGCAAGTGAGTATCTCGACGCTCTCAGCTGCAGCGGGCTTTCTTGTACATACAGCCATTTGGTAGGCAGGGTCGAGCGAGTACGTTTGAACCACACAAGGAGCTTCATGATCAGGCAAGGTCAAAGAAGCCTGTCCATCCTCTGACAGACGGGCTGTAAAGGACGAAAGACCATAGGATAATCCCTTTCCAGTCAGCTTAATAAAGGCTTCCTTCATTGACCAAAGATGAAAGAAATAAGCTTCCTGGCGCTCTGCCGGCTGCGAGAGTAAATCCTGATATTCATCAGCTGAAAAAAACCGTTTGGCAATGGCTAAATCAATGGGCTTGATCTCTTCAATATCTATACCAACAGGCGCATCATCTACTGCACAAACCACCCAATCGCCAGAGTGAGAAAGATTAAAATGAAAAGAAGGAATGTGCCGGACAACTGGCTTGCCGTTTTCTTCCGTTTCAAAAGTGATCTGTTTCATAGGCAGATCGTACATTTCATGAATGATTTGACGAATCAGTACCTCACCTAACAGCGTTCTTCTTGCATCTATCAAAAAACGAAAGCGCTCAGCGGCCGCGCGTTTTTCAGATGACACAAAGGGTTTGAGCTGATCTATTTGTTTTCGTGCGTTGATTTCATCTAAATGTTGCAATTGGATAGCGAAAATCTTCATAACGGACCTCAATTTTTTACATTTATTGTACCATTGGAGGAACCTCTGCAAAAGAGAAACAGGCATCCTGTTCAATGAAAGCACAACAATTATGGACAGTATTCAGTATATGGAAGAGAGGCTCGATCAGCCTGTACTGATTGAAGAAATGGCGGAGGCCGTCTGTATGTCGACATGCCATGATCAGCGGCTGTTTCATTTGCTAACGGGAATTCCCTTACAGAATACATTCGAAAAAGACGGTTAACGCTTACAGCTAAAGAAATGTTTTTCAAGCAAATGGACCTGTCGAACACGCAGTTCATTCAACATGGACACGCATGTTCACTGAATGGTTTCCCGCCTCAGGATATGAACATGCTGGGGGAATGGAAACGTATCCCGTTGGTAGAGATATACTTTCTCAAGATCATGTGACGTTGATTTGGATCCCAATCGGCAAAGCAGCATATTCCGCTGCTTTTTTTATGTTTGTTTAAGGACGTGAACACCGTTCGGATCGATGGTATTCTTACAATTTGCATCCTTTATCATCACTTTCAGTAAGGAGAGGCGTTCTCCCTTTTCCCAGTGGATGGGCTGTATCAAACCGTCCAGCAGCTGATCCACGTTAGGTGTATGAGTCAAATCAGGCACTGCGATTGTCATCCCGCTAAGTGCTTCCTCTCCCGTTTCAATTACATCTGTCCGTCGCTGCAATTCAATTCTTAACCGAATCGGTGTTGAAAGAAATGTTCTTCGTTCCCCTGTTTGAATTCCCCAATGCTGCTTTTTCGCCTGTATTAGTAGCTGGTGATATTCATCGTCAGTCACAAGAAAGCCAATGTGATCAAAAATCACTTTTTTGCTATACCCAAATGTGACATTGATCTGTCCCTTTCTCATTTCAACGATACGAAAAACTGGGTTCTTTTCTCTAAAATCATCCCATGTCAGCGGAGGATGAAAGGAACCTTCCTTTGTGAAACGACTTTTTACGTCAAAGCCTAATGAAGTGTATGCCTTCTCCGTCTCTTCAACAAAGGGTGTCCAGTAATGATAGTGAAAAAGCTGCATCCTAGGATCAACTCCAATTGTAAGAATTATTTGTTTATTTAGTTTAGCACAAGAAAAGCCATTCTTTTAGAAGAATGACTTGTTCTTATCGGATAAGGGTTTGAACGGGTTTCTCTGCCGTTTTTGTAATGAGCAGCTGCAAGAGCCGTGTCGATTGCGGCAAGGAGAAACGGAGGACGAGTCCTGTAAAGATGGCGGTCAGAATCGTTCCAATACCGATCGGTCCGCCGAGCATCCATGCAAATACAAGCACGGTTAACTCAATTCCATTTCGAACCCACTGTACGTTCAACCCTGTTTTTGCGGAGATGAGCAGCATTAATGAATCTCTTGGCCCGGCGCCAAGATTGGCTGAGACATAAATACCAACGCCATATCCAGACACAACAACACCCGTCATAAACACATATAAAGCAGGTAAATACCCATGTGGTGCAGGTAATACCGCGTTAAAGAAATCAATAAACACACCAATCAGCACCATGTTCAGTAAAGCGCCGACCTTTGGCCATGATTTCGTAAAAACAGAGGTCAGTGTCACAATCAGTGCACCAATCAGAATGGACCATTGTCCAATGGTTAAACCAAAGTGCTGAAACAGCCCATAATGGAAAGCGTCCCAAGGACCAATCCCAAGAATCTTTCCTTTCACTGTCAGCGATAGTCCAAAAGCAAGTACGATCAATCCAACAAAATAAAAAAACCAACGTAAAAGATGTTCCCGCTTCAAAGCATTCCCTTCTTTCTTAAACACTCGATTTTCATCGTAACATACTCGCACGCCCCTTTAAATGGCATTGCTCAATTGTAATCGCTTACTCGAAAAAAAGAATTTATTCAATAAAAAGAGTGAAAAACATCAAAAATTGGAGCAAGACTTTTAGATTGTTTTTTTTAGCAAAGTGAACCAATTATTAACTTTTTTTATAATAATAAGAAAAAAATTCATTATAAATTGACAAAAAAACAACCTTTATCCAATTAAAGATTCATTCATATAAAATAGAAGAGGTTGTATGTAAATTGCGTTATTAGGCCTGTTTGAATGACTAGATAAACTATTTATCACACGATAAAAAAACGTTCATTGTTGGAAAAAACATAGATGAATCATATGTTGAGAGTTGTATATGACCAAAAGACTATTTTTGTCGAAAATAGTCTTTTAGTCATGTTGAGGGTTCTGAAATGTTACTGATATTCTTTACCAAAGTATAGGAGGTGAGCTGGTACATACCTTTACTCGATGAACCAAGAAAAAAGGGAGGTCAAAGAATGAATATATTAAAAAGAACGAGTCAATTATTTCTTATATTGGTGCTGATTGTTGGAAATCTATTAACGGTCTCACCACCTATCTCAAAGGCTGCAGGAACGGTTGTAGTGAACAACACAGATTCCTATATGATTGGAAGTAGCCCATTAATTCTTTATCAGCTCGATGGGAATAACCCAACTAACGTAAAGGCTAGTGTTCAAGTGAAAGGAATCAATTCGACTTTAGTGAACGGTGTTGCCGTCAATGATCAAGAGAACGTTGTGTATGCAACGACATCAGTAAGCGGAACTCCTGTTCTTTATAAAATAAATGCAACTTCTGGACAAGCACAAGAAGTAGGTGCTTTAGCTGGAGCAGCGTCTAATGCAGTTGTGCACAATGGAAAATATATACACTCTTATTCTTCAGGTGGAGAGTACTTCCTTGGAACATATGATCTAACAACTGGGCAAAAAACGTCTAAAAAAATTGTCGGCTATGACATCGGCTCTGGTGTTGGCGGGGACCTTGTTGTTGATAAAGACGGTTATCTTTGGTTCGCATCAAATGGGAGTGGAGCCATTGCACAAATGAATCCAGATACGGCTGAAGTCATTCGTGTGATTCCAATTAAAAGTGCGGATGGTAAAAGTATTGATGGAGGCGTTCGAGGAATCAGCTTTTTGCCAAATGGGCAAATGCTGTTGCAGTCAGGATTAAATGCATCTATTGGCCATTCTACTCTGTATACACTTGATGCAAAAACATTAAGCACGACTTATATGGGCACTGTTGGTGATTCATTATCTTATGACTTAGCTTCACGAGTAAAGCCAGAATTTGATCCATATCCTCCAAAGCTTGAATCAGAAAAATCTGTGGTCTTACAGAAAAAAGCAGAGGGTAACACAGATGAGAAGCACCCGGAAGTGGGAGATACATTACTCTATACAATTAAAGCAAGAAGTACTGTTCAATATGGTATTGTTAAAAACTTAGTCATATCAGATAACCTTCCGAGCAGCTTAACCTATGTTCCAGGTAGCCTTAAGGTAGATGACGTAAGCGTGACAGATGCAAAAGACCAAGACAAAGGTGACTATACAAACGGCACCGTGACGGGTCAAATAGGCGATGTGAAAAATACCGCTTGGCATACAGTCACATTTGAAGCGAAAGTAGGAACAGGTCAAGCGGGTAAAGACATTCAAAATACGGCCAATGTCAAAGGGGAAAACACACCGCCAGATAAACCAACAACAAACATAGAAATTTATCCTCGTGATCCCAAGCTTGAATCAGAAAAATCAGCAGTCTTACAGAAAAAAGCAGAAGGTAATACAGATGAGAAGCACCCTGAGGTAGGGGATACGTTACTGTATACCATTCAAGCACGTAACGCTGTTGAAGACAGTGTGATTGAAGACCTCGTGATTTCTGATCAGCTGCCTCAAGGATTAGCATATGTACCAAATTCACTTCAACTAGATGGGAACCCAGTAACCGATGCAGTAGATGACGATAATGGCGATATGACAGATGGAATCATTACTGGAAAGTTCGGTGAGGTGAAAGATGCGAAATGGCATCGTGTGACGTTTGAAGTAACGGTTGAAAAAGGCCAAGCAGGCAAAGACATTCAAAATACGGCCAACGTTACAAGCGGTAACACACCACCAGACAAACCGACAACGAATATAGAAATCTATCCACGTGACCCAAAACTAGCTTCAGAAAAAACAGCGGTCTTGCAGAAAAAAGCAGATGGCAACACAGATGAGAAGCATCCAGAAGTGGGGGATACCCTTCTTTATACGATTCAAACAAAGAACACGATAGAAGATAGCCTTGTTGAAAACTTAGTGATCTCAGATGAACTGCCAGAAGGATTATCGTATGTGCCGGATTCACTTCAAGTGGATGGAGAGGCAGTCACAGACGCAAAAGATGACGACAATGGAGACTTCACAGACGGAACCATTTCAGCTCAATTTGGTGACATAAAAGATACAGATTGGCATACCGTGACGTTTGAAGTGACGGTTGAAAAAGGTCAATCGGGCAAAGACATTCAAAATACAGCCAGCGTCACAGGCGGCAACACACCACCAGATGAGCCGACAACGAATACAGAAATCTATCCTCGTGACCCAAAGCTTGAATCTGAAAAGTCAGCGGTCTTGCAGAAAAAAGCAGAGGGCAATACAGATGAGAAGCATCCAGAAGTAGGAGATACCCTTCTCTATACAATTCAAACAAAGAACACGATAGAAGACAGTCTCATTGAAAATCTAGTAATCTCAGATCAATTACCAAAAGGGCTAAAGTACGTCACTGGATCACTTCAAATCGACGGGAATGCAGTCACAGATGAGAAAGACAATGATAACGGTGACTATACAGATGGAACGGTCACAGGTTATTTCGGTGATATCAAGGATACAGACTGGCATACCGTGACGTTTGAAGTGACAGTTGAAAAGGGACAAGCTGGTCAAAACATTCAAAATACTGCCGAAGTAACTGGTGAAAACACGCCGCCAGATGAACCAACCACGAAGACAGAAATTTATCCTCGTGATCCAAAACTAGAGTCTGAAAAAACGTCCGTTATTCAGAAAAAAGCAGAAGGCAACACAGATGAAAAGCAACCACAGGTAGGAGATACCCTTCTTTATACGATTAAAACAAAGAATCTTGAAGAAGATAGCTTCATTGAAAATCTAGTGATTTCAGATGAACTTCCAGAAGGACTTGCGTATGTTTCAGGCTCTCTCAAAGTAGACGGACAAGCGGTGACAGATGCAAAGGATGACGACAACGGAGACTACACAAAAGGTACGGTGACAGGACAATTTGGTCAGATCAAAGATACTGATTGGCATACAGTAACGTTTGAAGCGAAAATTACCAAAGGCCAAGCAGGTAAAACCATTCAAAACACTGCCAAAGTCACAGGCGATAATACCCCGCCAGACGAACCGACAACAGAAACGAAAATTGATCCAAGAGATCCAAAGCTTGAATCAGAAAAAACATCTGAGATCTCTCAAAAAGCAGAAGGCAATAAAGATGAAAAACAAGTACAAGTAGGCGACACCCTTCTTTACACGATCAAAACAAAAAACAGTGTAGAAGACAGTGTCATCAAAGATTTAGTCATTTCAGATGAACTTCCAGAAGGACTTGCATATGTCAAAGGTTCATTAAAAGTAGATGGACAAGCATTGACAGATGCAAAGGATGACGACAACGGAGACTACACAAAAGGTACGGTGACCGGTCAATTTGGTGATATCAAAGACACAGACTGGCATACGGTTACTTTTGAAGCGAAGGTTGCTAAAGGCCAATCAGGTAAAAGCATTCAAAACACAGCGAAAGTAATAGGCGAAAACACGCCACCAGATGAGCCGACAACGGAAACAAAAATTGATCCAAGAGATCCAAAACTTGAATCAGAAAAAACATCCGAGATTTATCAAAAAGCAGAAGGCAACACAGATAAAAAACAAGTGCAAGTAGGCGACACCCTTCTTTACACCATTAAAACAAAAAACAGTGTAGAGGATAGTGTCATCAAAGATCTAGTGATCTCAGATCAGCTGCCAGAAGGTCTTGCATATGTCACAGGTTCACTCAAAGTAGATGGACAAACAGTGAGCGATGCTAAAGATGATGACAAAGGAGACTATACAAAAGGTAAGGTGACGGGACAATTTGGCGATATTAAAGATACCGATTGGCATACTGTGACGTTCGAGGCAAAGGTTGTCAAAGGTGCTGAAGGTCAGACAATCACGAATATCGCAGATGTGAAGGGCGAGAATGTAGACGAACCAGATCAACCAGAAAACACGACAACAGTTGAACCTCCTCATGAACCAGAGGTGCCGACTGTACCAGATCAGCCATCTGAGCCTCACACTGAAACACCCGGTCATCCACTGCCGAATACTGCAACCGTCATGTACAATCTTCTGCTTGCAGGATTTGCTCTAGTTCTCATTGGTGCATCTCTAATGGTGTGGAATAGAAGAAAAAGAAACGGATAATCCGCCATGTTTCAAAAAATCATTTCTACTGTATTGATCACAGCGGGCTTTTGTTTGTTGATTGGCGGGTATATAGGTATGATAGGTGGACAGAGGGAAATAGAGACATCGTTTCAGTCTGCTCAAGCAGTCGTTCAGCATCAGGTGCAAAAGGATTCATCTTTTGCGCCGCAGGCTGGTGAAACCATTGGGCTTTTGCACATTCCAAAACTAAAGGCTGAGCTGCCGATCGTTGAAGGAACAGCAGCAGATGATTTGGCAAAAGGTGTTGGACATTATCAGAAGAGCTATTTCCCTAATGAGCAAGGACAAATTGTGTTATCTGGACATCGTGATACCGTATTTAGACGAACAGGAGAGCTTGTGAAGGGGGATCAGCTTGTCATTGAGCTTTCATACGGTCGATTTGTTTATGAAATAGAGAAAACAAAAGTTGTTAAAAAAGACGATACAAGTATTGTGACACTGCAGCATGAAAAAGAAGAACTTGTCCTCACGACATGTTATCCTTTTTCTTTTATTGGGCCTGCACCAAACAGATATATTATATATGGAAAGCGTGTGTAGTCACTGATCCAGCCTGCGGCGGCTCCTTCATTTTCATGCCATCGAGCAGATCGCCCGATAAGGAGGTGATCGTCCATATAGTATCTATAGATGCAGGAGGGGGTCAATTTGATAAATGAAGACTATGTAAGGCATATAGATAAATTCGGGAGAGTTGTCCTTCCGACAGATGTTAGAAAACGATTAAAAATTCGACCGCAAGACTTTATAGAAATCTATCAAGAAGAAGGTCGCATTGTGATAAAACCTTATTGGCAGGATAAGCCTTGTATCGTCACAGGGCAAGTCACCTGTTCCAATAAGGCGCTGTCAGGCGGAGTAGTTGTCAGCCCAGAGGGAGCGAGACTGCTCCTTCAAGACTTATTGGCGCTTCGCCTGCAAAAAGAGATATAAAAAAAGGCTGTTCTCATCAATTGAGAACAGCCTTTTTCATCATACTGGATTCAAAATCCGGTTTAAAAATTGCTTTGTTCGTTCTTCCTTTGGCCGTTTGAAGATTTCTTCAGGAGGACCTTGTTCAACGATGACGCCGCCATCAATAAAAATAACTTCGTCCGCCACTTCTTGGGCAAACTTGATTTCATGTGTGACCACCGCCATCGTCCAGCCTTCTTTGGCCAGATCCTTCATGACCTTTAAGACCTCACCGACAAGCTCAGGATCAAGTGCAGAGGTTGGTTCATCAAAAAGCATAAGCTCTGGCTGAATGGCAAGTGCACGGGCAATGCCGACACGCTGCTTTTGACCGCCTGACAGCTGGAAGGGATACAAATCTTTTTTATCCTCAAGTCCTACCTTTTGCAGGAGCTGAATCGCTTCTTTTCGCACCGCTTCTTTCGGACGGCGCTGGACTTGGACTGGACCTTCCATCACATTCTCAAGAACAGTGCGATGTGGAAACAGATGATAATCTTGAAACACCATGCCTGACTTCCGGCGAAGTTTCAGCAAATCAGCTGGTTTATTTTTTTTCGAAAAATCAATCGAGAAATCATCGAAGGTAAAGGAGCCGCCATTTGGTATTTCAAGTGCATTTAAACAGCGAAGCATCGTTGTTTTTCCTGAACCTGATGGACCAAGGATGGCCACAACCTGCCCTTTGTTGATCGTAAAATCTATTGACTTTAAAATCTCATTTTCACCAAAGGATTTGTTTAAGCCTTTGACTGTTAGCATGTCGTTCCCTCCTTACCTTGCGACATATCGATCGAGTCGTTTTTCAATGCGGTGCTGCACGAGTGATAGAATGAAGCAGAATACCCAATAGATCAGGGCGGCTTCCATATAAATAAATAAGATTTGATCCAAGTTTGCCGCAGCAATTTCCTGTGATTTACGGAACATCTCTGCCACGAGGATTTGGGAGGCAAGGGATGTGTCCTTCACTAAGCTAATAAATGAATTAGACAGCGGCGGAATGGATACACGCACTGCCTGCGGTAAAATCACACGGACGAGCGTTTTGCGATGGGTCATCCCGATCGAATAACCCGCTTCCCATTGCCCTTTTGGAACAGAAAGGACGGATGCCCGGATGATTTCCGACGCATACGCACCTACGTTTAAAGAAAAAGCGATAATGGCACTTGGATATGGATCAAGTGTGATATTAAAGGTCGGAAAGAAATAGAAAATAATAAACAATTGCACAAAAAGCGGCGTTCCACGAACAGCCGACACATAAATGGAAAAAATCCATCTGAGCGCTTTGATTTTAGACATTCTAGCAAGAGCTGTTACAAGTGCGATAAAAAGACCAATGATAAAGGCAATGATGGCTAAGGGAATTGTATAATAAATTCCCTGCATCACCATTGGCCAAAAAGATTGCTGAAGAAGATCCCAAGGAATGACGACTCCTAGGGTATTACTTTGTAACATCTTCACCAAACCATTTCTTAGAAATCTTAGCAAGTGTACCGTCTTTCTTCATTTCTTTTAGTGCGCCATTCACTTTGTCAACGACTTCGCCGCTGCCTTTTCTGAAGGCAAAATAAGTTTCTTGAGGATCTCCTGTTTCAAATGCAACTTTTAGGTTTTTGTTCCCGCTTGTTTTCAAGTAATTCAAGACAGCCAGCTTGTCATTGAATGTCAGATCAGCACGTCCTTGCTGAATCAATTGAATGGATTGTGCAAGACCTTCGACGCCTTCAATCTTCGCACCAGCATCTGTTGCAAGTTTATTGTAGTTACTTGTTAATGATTGTGCTGCTTTTTTGCCTTTCACATCAGAAAGTTTCTTGATGTCGTTGTTATCCGATTTTGTCACAACAATGGCTTGAGACGTTGTGTATTTATCAGAGAAATCATATTGATTTTCACGTCCAGTTTTACCAACTTGGTTTGCTATCACGTCAAAACGTTTAGAATTCAGACCAGCAAACATGCTGTCCCATTGAGTTTCTTTGAATTCTGGTTTTAAATCAAGGCGTTTAGCTACTTCTGTGATAACCTCAACATCATAGCCAGTTAATTTATCTGTCTTTTTGTCATGGAATGTGAAAGGAGCATAAGTACCTTCTGTCCCTATTGTTAAGACGCCTTTATCCTTTATAGATTTCCAAAGGTCACCTGATTCCTTAGACTCAGATTGTTTATTAGCGTTGTCATTTGCAGCTGATCCACATGCTGTGATCAATGCAACACAAGCGCCTAAAATAATGGCAAACAACATCTTTTTCATTTTATTCCCCACTTTTCTTGTTGGTATTTACAACATATGATCTTACAGAGAAGCAACCTAAAAGTAAAGCATTTGAAACTAGCTTGAGCGAATCTCACCAACTTTATGCCTGCTGTTACAGCCTTCTAGTAAGAAATAGGCCAACTAATGCCGCTATCCATATACCCGAATTAAAAGAGAGATCAAACTAAAATCGAGCAAATAGCGAAATGATCGTCAAGATATTTGAAAAATGTAATCATTTTTTGAACCATTTCAGAGTCAAATATGCTATGATAAAAATGTAAAAATAAAGTATTTTATTGTATTTTTTTACATTCGATTCGAATTTGATGTAGGCAGCAATACTCGTATACCTTCAGAAATATGGTCTGAGAGTCTCTACCTAATTCCCGTAAAGAATTAGACTACGAGAAGATTGCTACTTAATCTTACTTATAGGAAAAATGACAGGAACTATAACATTTTATATTGTTAGATTCCTCTAACTAAAAGCCTCTGTGAATCGTTTCAATCATACATTCTTTAAGACCAAGATCAGGTAGAACTTCTCACGCTATTCAGCGATGGTGGCAGGTTCTTTTTATCTTGGTTTTTTTATATGCCCCAGACTGATGAGAAGAGAAAGTTGTCATATTTCCACCAATCTCAAAAATGAATCGAAAATTTTGTATGTGAAAACAGAAGGGATGATGTTGAAATTGAAGACAGAACAGAGTGTGGAACAGTTGAGTTTGTATAGTAATGAATATTTTGAACGGCGATATGACATTTATAAGCAATTAAGAAATGAAGCCCCTGTGTGTTGGAATGAAGAGATGAAGTCTTGGTTCATCACAAGGCATGCTGACATGACCACAAACCTTCCAGGTGATCGGTTTATTTCTAGTCAAGTTATTCCTTTAAAGATGAATAACCTAGAAAAAGGTGAAGATCAGCACTTTAAAGATATCATTGACATCATTAAAACATGGATGGTTTATCATGACCGTCCTGACCATACAGAGCTAAGGGGGTATATGAATCGTGCGTTTTTAGTAAATGAAATTGAACTGATCACTCCTGAAATTAAAAAAATTGTTGCTACAATTATTGACCGTGTTCTTGAGAGCCACACAGAATCATTTGATTTCGTAGAAGAAATCGCACATCCTATTCCAGCGATGGTTCTTTGTAAAATGCTTGGTATTCCAGGAACAGAAGTAGATAAGTTTATCAAATGGTCTGATGATATTGCTCTTTTTATGCAAAACTTTGTTGTATCTCATGTACCTAGTAAAGAAATAAGCGAACAAGTCAGAGGAAGTGTGAAAGAGATTTATGCGTATTTATCAAATGCTATAGCTGAGAGAAGAAAAGAGAAGAAGAATGATTTGTTAAGTCGGCTTATTTCTGAGACACCGGGTGTTAATGGTGAGTTAACAGATGATCAATTAATTGCCCAGACGATGCATCTCATTTTTGGTGGGCATAAAATTCCGCAGTTTGTTCTCAGTAACTCGCTGCATTTGTTATTTAAGAATCCAGAGATCCTCAAAATGTTGAAAAAGGATATGTCATTATTACCTAAAGTTTTAGATGAAACAATGAGGTTAGAAGGCCCCATCCAATATATTGTCAGACATGCATCCTCAGATATTGAGTTGCATGGTAAGCAAATTAGGAAGAACGATTCTGTTTACTTTTTCTTGGCATCTGCTGGAAGAGATGAAAGAGTTTTCGAACATCCTGACAAAATGGATATCACAAGAAAGGGGTTTCGTCATATGGCCTTTGGCGGGGGGTATCACACATGTATCGCAGCAGCATTTGCTCGTGCGGAAATTATGGAAATATTAAAAGAAGTCATTTCACGTTGTCCTGATATACAGCCTTTATATGATCTTGAAAATCCAGAATGGACTTCTAACCCTACATTTACAGGTATTTTACACATGGAAGTAAAGGTGAAGAGGAATTAAGAGTGGGGAAAGTCTTCTTGTTTTGCACTCTTAAGAAGGGAATGATGGACATTTGCAAACATTACATCAAAAACCCGTCATCATCTTGATACATGAGATTTATGGCATAAATGATCACATGGAGACTACGATCAAACATTTTGAAAGGGCTGGTTTTGAAGTCTATTGTCCTGAGCTATTAGGTCCAATCAAACCATTTGGTCGTGATAGTGAAGGCGATGCGTATCGCTATTTTATGAAAGAAGTAGGTTTTGACCGATCAGTCGACAAAGTCCTTCATTTAGCAAGAGAATTAAAAGCGAAAGATAAGAGTGTCAGTCTTTTTGCATTAGGTTTCAGTGTGGGAGCAACAGTCGCTTGGCTATGTAGTCGATATGATGGTTTATTTACTGGAGTCATCGGGTTCTATGGTTCCAGGATAAGAGATTATATGACGATTTCGCCTAAATGTGAAACGTTGTTGTTTTTTCCGACCATTGAAAATGCTTTTAAACCTAGGGAAATTGTAAGTGTTTTGGAGAAAAAGAAAGGAGTTCATGTGATGATGGTAGAGGGAAGACATGGATTCGCCAACCCATATTCAGAGGCTTTTAAAGCTCCCTCTAAAGATCGCTGTTTTCAACACATGAGTGAGTTCATAAAAGTACAATTGAATAAAGTCAGATCGGCAGAGAGAGTATGAATGCTAACAAATGGATGTCTATGCAGTTTTTTGGATTCTTTTTCACATTTGGTATATTTGTTCCCTATTGGTCGATTTGGCTTGTTGCAGATAAGAACTTTTCACCTGATCAAGCCGGCATAATTATTGCGATTGGATTACTGACCCGAGCGATGACCACCTTTTTTCTATTTCCTTTGGCAAGTCAGTATATGGGCTTGGCTCGTTTAAATCAATGGGTGGTTTTTTTATCGGTGCTCCTCTTTGTTCTTCTTATACCGGCAAATAGCTTTTTAGCGGTCATTGTGACCACGTTCTTCATTAGTCTTCTCTATCCAATGCCTTTAGCTATGCATGAAGCGATGGCCTCTAGACTGATGAAGAAAGGAGAGATTGCTTATGGGCGCAGCAGATCCTTTGGCTCTTTTGGATACATTGTGGCATTGCTACTTATGGGGATTATGATCTCCATATTGGGAGAAAGAGTCATTATTTATGTGATGATTGGGGGGCTGCTGTTATTTGCCTTATTGGCTTCTTTACGAGCTCCTAGTACCTTGCGAGAAAAAAATGACCCAGCGGGAATGAGCATAAAAAAACTATTTCAGTCAAAGTCCTTTGTGTTTGTTCTGCTTCTTTGTGTCATCTTACAGTCTGCGCATGCTGCATATTACAGTTACGCTGTGCTTTTTTTAGGCAATTTAGGGGTACGGCCAGAATATATAGGATTTCTTTTGTTAATAGCGGTCATTGCAGAAATTGTCTTCTTTTTTATTTCGGATTCGTTGTTTAAAAAAGGTTCAGTGACCACTTTATTGATGTTTAGTGTAACAGCATCAATTGTAAGATGGATGTCGCTCTTCCTTTTCGGGAATGTTTTCATTTTCATCCTGTCTCAACTACTTCATGCCTTTACGTTTGGCCTTACTCAAGTGGCCTTTATGAAATACCTAGATAGGCATATAAAAAATCAATTTTTCCCATATGCTCACGGGCTGTACGCAGCTTTAGGATTAAGTCTTGGTAACGGTCTGTTAACCATAGTGAGCGGGTACTTATTTTCTATATCTCCTTCCTATGCATTCTTAGGAATGGCTATTATTTGTCTGCCATGTTTTCTTTTGATTTATTTGTTGAAAGTAACTTTGAAAAATCACAATGATCATAAAAAAAGTAATGAGGAGCGACAAATGCATGCGAATTAAAAAAGAGAAGGAGTTCCAAGAGGTAGATGGCCAATTAGATCAAGTGATGAAAACGGATGTGGTTCATTTTTCAAATGAGCAGTCGATACAAGTTAAAATCCATCATACAGCGTCTTCACGTAGACAGGGAATTGTTCTTTTATCAGAAAATGGTTTTATTGTAGGGGGCGACAAAGTCTCTACTTTGATATTTTGGGAGAATACAGAAAATGATGAACACATGGTTACTTGTGTTGGAGGTACTATGAATTTATTCAATATCTGGGAAGAGGAAAGAATGCCTGGTTATCATGATCGAGGGTCAGGGATGAAAGTTGAAAAAAATCAAAATGGCTTTGTTTATCATTGCTATGACAAGTACACGAAAGAAAAAGACACTTCTATGATATTCTCCATTTCCTTCTTGTCAGAGGGCTTCTGCAAAACAGATGAATAGAAAAATAAACTACAGACCAGTGTGAAAGTCTTCAACAGACGCACACTGGTTTTTATATTTAGGTATTCATGGAGCAGAAATATCACTTTCAAGGTGAGGATCTTCTTTGAGTTGTGCGAACATTACTAAAATAAAGACTTTGTGACAGTGACGTTAGAAGGAAGCATATTTATTATAAAAGATGTATAATTAGTAGGTTGTTTTGAAAATGGAATAATCACATGGAGACATGTTTTGATAACAGAACATCTTAGAAGAAGGAGGGCATCATTGTGGATGTTGGACAAAATCAGCCCGAACAATTGAAAAGGGCGATGACCTCCCGCCATTTATTTATGATTTCTCTTGGCGGTGTCATTGGGACAGGCTTTTTCCTTGGAACAGGCTATACGATTGGACAAGCAGGGCCAGTTGGAGCTGTTCTTTCCTATATTGTGGGCGGATTGATCATGTATTTAACCATGCTGTGTCTTGGAGAGCTGTCAGTCGCGCTTCCTGTGTCGGGGTCGTTTCATACGTATGCGACCAAATTTGTCAGTCCTGCCGCAGGCTTTGCTGTTGGCTGGATTTATTGGCTTGGCTGGGCAGCCACTGTGGCGCTGGAATTTTTATCAGCAGGGCAGCTGATGAGACGCTGGCTTCCACAAGTGGATGTGTGGATTTGGTGTCTCATATTTGGGCTGTGTTTGTTCTTATTAAATGCCAGGTCAGCAAAAGCGTTCGGGGAGTCGGAGTTTTTCTTTTCAACCATTAAGATTGTTGCCATCTTACTATTTATTGGCGTAGGCGGAGCGGCGATGTTTGGTTTTATTCAAACGACGAGCGGGGAACCAGCTCCTTACTTTAGTCATTTTGTGAGTGACGGTCTGTTTCCGAATGGCTTGCTGGCCGTTGTCGTCACGATGATCACGGTGAATTTTTCGTTTCAAGGGACGGAGCTGATCGGGATTGCGGCAGGAGAAAGTGAAAATCCAGAGAAAACCGTGCCTCGTTCGATTCATCAGACGGTTTGGCGCACCCTTGTCTTTTTCGTTTTATCTATTTTTGTCTTAGCGGGCATGGTGCCTTGGAAAGAAGCGAGTGTGCTGCAAAGCCCATTTGTCACTGTGTTTGAGAGAACGGGCATTCCTTATGCGGCAGATATCATGAACTTTGTCATTATCATTGCTTTATTATCTGTGGCGAACTCTGGTCTGTATGCTTCGACAAGAATGCTGTACTCCTTATCGAAGGAAGGAATGGCAGGGAAGGCGTTTAGACGAGTCAATCAGCGCGGTATCCCAATGAATGCGCTGCTGCTTACCTTTCTATTTACAGGTATTTCGCTATTATCTGGTTTTTTTGCAGAGAAAACCGTCTTTGCCTGGATTGTGTCTATCGCCGGCATGAGTGCCCAGACCGGCTGGATTACAATTACATTATCACAGCTGCTTTTCCGCAGAAGATATGTGAAAGCAGGCGGCAAGCTGGAAAACTTAAAATTTAAAACCCCTCTTTATCCGGTACTGCCGATCATTGCCATCACGCTAAACTCGATTGTGTTAATCAGCCTTGCCTTTGATGCGGAGCAGCGGATTGGGCTATATGTCGGTGTCCCGCTTATGATTATTGGGTATGTCGTCTATCACCGCTATGTGAAAAAGCATCAGGCGAAAAGTGAACCGCTCAAGCTGCAAATCCGCGGAGAAGATGAGATTCGGTTTTAAGATCAAAAAAGAAATACTAAATATGTGAGTATGAGATATTTTAAAACACCTCTGATATAAATCTGAAGGTGTTTTTTTCTTGTGATCAATTGGGAAAATTTCATATTCAATCAGTCTATTGGACTTAATAATTATTGAAATAATGGATCGAGGAAAGGGTGATCTTTAAGAATAATAGATTAAAATAACCTTAAAATTGTAAAACAACCTTGAATTTTCCATATAATAAAATTAATATTATCTTGTATTTTGGAGAACAGCAGTTAGGAGAGAATAAAGTGTTTGTCATTAGTAAAATTGAGAATAAATTAATGTCTGGCCTATATAAAATGGGATCTTATTTAAATGAGAAACATAAGAACGTTATTGAAAATAAATGGATAGTATGGGTTATTATTTTAATAGCATTACTTTCGGGTATTGCTTATGCATTTTATTGTACAAGTAAAGGCTACAGTTTCTCTGGTAAAGTTAAGTGGAATTGGCCAAAGGTTTGGGATATCGGGATAGGCTGTAACGCAAAATAAATTAGTATATATGCTGTTCTTCAAAATCGCTATTAATCAAAAATAGGAATGATAAAAATGATTACTATAAATGAATTAGAAAAAAACTATAATGGTAGCCCTGTTCTGAATAACTTAAGTATAACGTTTGATTCTAAAGGAATCGATATCATTGTTGGAGTAAATGGATCAGGAAAAACTACACTTCTAAATTGTATATGCGATATAACGTCCTTTCAAAAAGGAGATATAAAAATTAATTCAGTTAGCAGAAAGGAAAAAGAAGCAAAACTTAAAATGTTCTATATACCATCTGACTTTTATTTGCCTGAATATCTGTCTGGTAATGAATATGCTGATTTTATTTTTAGGAGATATAGGGATGTAAATAAGAAATTATTTGAGTTTATTACTGAAATGTATCATCTGACATCATTTTTAGACGAAAAAATTAGCAATTATTCTTATGGTATGAAAAAGAAATTACAAATAGGGATTGCTTTGGCTTTAGAAGTTGAATATGTATTGGCGGATGAAGTATTTAATGGACTCGATTATGAAAGCTATTTATTGACAGAGTATTTAATAAAAAAATACTCTGCACTCAGAAAATTCATCTTAATTTCACATAACATGGATTTTATTATGCGTAACGAACAGGCCAATGTTTATTTACTGAGCAAAGGCACCTTGAGCACTATTAAGAATGTTGGAGAAATTGAAGGGATCGTAATAAATAATGGAGAATTACAAAAATACTATGAAAAAATTGATGGATTCATTTCTCGTAACAAAAGTCTTGCTTAATGAGATTTGTCATAATTTGTTATCAAATAATATTTTCAAAAAAAGGCATAATAGATATCTGTTATTAGGTCTTATCTTAGCTGTTTATATCATGTATTTCTATTTAAATATGACTGAATTAAATAAAATTTTTATAAACAGGAATGAAGTTTCTAATGAACTGAGAAACTCGTTGTTCTCTAGTCTAACTAATATGATCATTATTATCACTGGTGTTATTTATTTAATTGTAACCCTATCCTTCTCTCTTACAAAAAAAATGCAATTTCTGCTAAAGATCCTTCCTTTTGAAAAAGGGAGTATATGGTTTGGTAGCGTTATTTTCAAACTATTATTAAGTTATTGGTCTTTTTTAATTGTTTTTGCAATAATGATCCCTATGTTGAGGTTATTCCACTATAGTATAGGATTAAATTTTTTAATTTTGATATATTGCCAGCTTTTATTCGTTGCAAGTATCTGTTTTTATTATTTAATTTTTTATTCTTTAAGTCGACTTGTTAGGTTAAATTTTTTTAATATAAATAATGGGTTATTAGTGTTGTTTCTTTTCCTTTATTATTTCTCTTTTCGTTTTAGAATTGACATGAAATTTCAGACATTTAATATGATTATTGATCATGTCTTAGTGGTTAAGTTCATGCTTATTTTAAGTATTTTAATTGCTCTATTTGTGCTATGTATCCATTATCTACACACAAAGATTGATAATGATATATATACTACTAATGATTTTTATATTTTAAAATTGCCTTTTAATATGAAAATGAATAAATTAAATTTAATTATACTCGGAACTATTAGGAGTAAATTAACTATAAGGCTTTTAGGTGTAGTATTTTTAGTCTTTGTATTATCCCTTTTTGATACTAAAAATATCCTCATTTCATTGACTACACTTGCATACATATATCCTATTATTTCATTTTCATCTATTAGATATTTTAATACAACTGTATCATATCGCAAAATGAATTCTTTTTTTGGGATAACTTCTTTAAAAGAATCTTTTATTACAACATTTATGAATTTAATAATCAATTTCCCACTTGTAATCACATCATTGATGTTATCAGGTGATTTCGTAAAAAGTCTCTATTATGGTGTCATTTTATTTGAAGCAGGGCTGATAATGAGTATTATATTTCCGAAAAATAAGAGTTCTTTAAATGAGTTCTCTGCTTCTGTACTATGTATTGTAATGGCTGTAGGACTTTACCTAATTTCAAATAGTGTGCTTATTTTTGTCTCTGTATATTTGTTGCTATTCTCAGTTAAATATTATTTGTTGGAAAGGAGTTATTTAGATGAGACTGCCTAGGTGGATATTTTTAGGTACAATTTTATATTTAGTTGCTTTTTTAATTGATTATATAACGACTCTTTTTTCTATTGATGAGACTGGCGTATATATGTCAAAATTAGGGCTGAAAATTGATATGACAATTAATAAAGAAGAATTGTATACGAATTTTTCATTTACATCTCAAATTTTAATTATATATATGATATATATTCTTTTTATTATTGCGCTATTTGCTATTATAAAGTCTAAAAAAACAACGAAATAAAGTATGGAAAACATGATTTTATTTATAAAAGGGTTTATCCTTTTTTATCTTATATTGATGAGTGTGCTTATAATCCATGAAGCTATTCATTTGTTGTTGATAAAAAAATTTCAAAAGAAGATATTAGGGCTGAAGCTTAATATATTTGGAGCTAGTGTTTCATACCTAAATGATAAAAAATATCTTCATATTTTTGTCATTTCAGTAGCACCTAATATTATTTTACCGATTAGTGGTGGGCTCTTATTATACTATGATATCAGTATATACTGGAATGCATTTGCATTTATTTGTATATTAAACCTTATGAATTTGTTCCCTTTTACTGCTGATGGATCCATCATATTATATTCCATAATGAAGATGCTGAAAAAATGAAGGATTATTATGAATAAATAAAATAAAAAACTGAACATGAGTACTTCATGTCCAGTTTTTTATTAATGAACACCTTTCATCGCTTTCTTAATCACCGGTGTAAACAGAAGCATGACAACACATAAAACGATGGCGATGAGGCCGATGATCCCGAAATAGACGGTTTCTGGCACTTTATCAAACAGTTTGACCACCTGTGCATTGATCGCCTGTGCCATCGCATTTGAAAGGAACCAAAGGCTCATGGTTTGCGCTGAGAAAGCAGCAGGTGCCAGTTTTGTTGTAGCTGAAAGTCCAACCGGTGATAGGCAAAGCTCTCCGATCACGACAAGGAAGAAGCTTAGAACAAGCCATATTGGGCTTACAAGTGTATTTGGACCAGACATGTATGCAGGAATGATCATGATGATGAAGGATAACCCTGCAAACAGTAGACCAAGTGAGAACTTAACCGGGGTAGACGGCTGTTTCTTACCGAGTCTGACCCATAACCAAGCAAATACTGGTGACAGCAGCACAATAAAGATCGGGTTCAAGGATTGGAACCACGAAGAGGCTAGTGTCATTCCAAGGAAATTCAGATTGGTTCGTTGGTCTGCATATGTGGCTAAAATGTTTGAGCCTTGTTCTTGAATCGCCCAGAACATGACCGCAGCTAAGAATAATGGAATATAAGCGAGTACCCTGGATTGCTCCACTGCGCTCGTTTTTTTACTAAAATACATCACAATAAAATAAACAATCGGAATGAGGACACCAAGGACACTGACAAACCAAGTGAATAGATTAATGGTGAGTGCTCCTGTTTGGATGCCAATGACAGCAAAAACAACGAGAACAATCACAATCAATGTTCCGAAAATTTTGAAGTTCTTGCGTTCAGCAGCTGTTAGTGGATTTGTCACATAAGTGCCGGCAAGCCCAAGATTCGGCTTTTTCGTGATCACAAACGTAATGAGTCCAATAAGCATACCAACGGCAGCAAGTGAGAAACCAAGATGGAAATTCACTTTTTGACCGAGTGTTCCGACAATTAATGGGGCAATAAAACCACCCATGTTGATCCCCATGTAGAAAATACTAAAACCAGAATCTCTGCGAGGGTCCGTTTTTGTATACAGGTCACCGACAATGTTTGAAACGTTCGGCTTTAGAAGACCTGTCCCAATAATAATCAGCCCCATACTAATAAAGAGTGCTGTTACTCCGCTTGGCAGTGCTAAAATCACATGACCAAGCATAATGAAAACCCCGCCATAAAAGACCGTACTAGATGAACCGAATACCCGGTCGGCGAGCCATCCGCCAATAATTCCTGACATGTAGACAAGGGCACCGTAAACAGACATGATCGAATTGGCTGTCGTCTGGTCAAAGCCAAGACCGCCTTTTGTCACCTCTGTGTACATATAATAGATGAGAAGTGCACGCATGCCATAATAAGAAAAACGCTCCCAAAATTCAGTGAAAAACAGTGTGTAAAGTCCTTTAGGGTGTCCAAAAAAACCTTTTTGTGGAACACTTTTAACAATTTTATCGTGGTCAATTGTAGACATGGCATAGATCCTTTCTTAAAAAAAGAGATATGAGAAAAATGATATTCTTGTATAGTTCTTGTGTCAATATAAAACTATTCTAAAACAGGAAAATGTTAGTTCAATAGGCGAAAAGACTCAAAAAAATTTAAAAAATTCAATCAAATAAAAATCATCGAAAAATTATTCCGAAAGAATTTATCTAAAATTTTAAGTAATGTACAAGCAAACCTTTTTCACATGCATAGGATGACGAGAGAACATGTGGGAAAAGGAGGGGTTTGGTTGGGGGAATTGAATGAATCTGATCTGAAGAAGCCCATTGTCAATGTATTAGACTTTGGCGTGATTGCAGACGGGAAAACGGACTGTACGGTGAAGCTGAACGAATGCCTAGAATGGACAAAAGCACAAGGCTACTCCCACGTCTGGCTGCCGAGTGGTACGTATGTAATAGATGCGGTGTACAGAGGAGATCCATTTTTTCCTTTTCGGAATGCCGGCATACGGGTGCCTAGCCATATTTGTATTGATATGGCATCAGATGCCGTGATCAAAGTAAAACCAAATGATTCATGGGGATATGCGGCATTTTATATAGGAAAAGTTCAGCATGTGACCATTCGAGGCGGACGGATTGAAGGAGACCGGGATACGCATGTGTACAAGTCACTCCCTTCTGAAAGAAAAACCCATGAATGGGGTTTTGGTGTGTGTATCGAAGGTGCTTCCCATGTGAATGTGCATCATGTACAGATTCAAAATTGTACGGGAGACGGCATCATTGTCAGTCCGCACGGTTTATTGACCCATATCGAATCGTACTCACCTGCTTCGTCTATTCATATTTCTGGCTGCACCATCACGGATTCAAGGCGGAACAATATATCCATTACAGGCTGTGACGGGGTCATTGTTGAGGATTGTTTAATTGAAAGAGCAGGGGTCAACGGGGTCGAGCCAAAAATGGGGATTGATATTGAAGGATATGGAGAAAATGCGACCAATCTGGAGGAACCGCTGAATATTCAAATCCGAAACAACATTGTGAGAGGCGGGGCAGCAAGCGCCATTTATAACTTCAACGGCTATGGTGTGATCATTGAAGGCAATCAAACGGACAGCAGTATCTCCTATGGCTTCGCCACTGAAACGATCATCGCAAATAATTTGATTCGTGCAGTGGGAGGGGGCGTGACAAAAGCAGGGATTACGAGCTTAGGTGTCTCGCTTGATCAAACGGAAAACAATGTCATTATTATTGGCAATATGATTGAAGGGTTTGAAAAGGGCATTGACGTAAGGGGAGACAGCGTGCACATCACAGGGAATAAAATCAGTCTTTTCGAAGATGCGGCTGTGTCCGTATATATGGCGAATCGTATTTTAATAGAAGGAAATCATATTGAGTCAGGGACAAACACACGGCTCAGAAGTGCATCGCTTCGTATTTATCAATCAGATAGCATTGTCTTTTCAAACAATACCATCTACTCTGTCATCGATGCAGCAATTGTCAGAGGAACAAATATCCTGATTCGACATAATCAATTCAAGGAATTCAGCAGAGGGATATGGGTGCAGGGTGGAGAAGCGGGGATTAACGGCAATCACTTTATTCAAGAAGGAGTATCAGAGCTTACGTCTTCTTATACGATCAGTGTCACAGGAAATGCAAAGGCTCTCATTTGGCGGAATCGCTTTAAACAGTATCAAAACTACGCCGTATACAGCAACACCACAGGACCTTTAGAAATTAAAGATAATTCCTTTGAAGAAACATCCTTATATGTGGTGATGTATATTAAAAACGGTTCACCCCAAATCGGAGATAACCGCTTTTATTTAAATCGTTCCATCGGACAGCCGACAGCGATTTTTCTGGACCAGACCGTCTCAGCACGAGTGCTGAGGAATAATATCATCAATTTCTCGCCTCAAAAAGCGATTGCCTTCCGCACCATGTCTTCCACTCATTCGGTGATTGCCCATAACGTGCTGGAGCGCAGTCAATGGATGACACACAACACAGACCGGCTCATCGGAAATATTGAAATCGACCCACCATAAACGCCCTGTGAAATCCCTTTTTTTGGAGGTTTAGAAGGCGGTTGACAATCATGTAAAAAGGGCATATAGTAATAATTATTTTTCATTTTTCACAACATTTGCCCTTTTTTTATGGATAAAACCGATTAATTCAATCAGAAAAATGTATCTTCTGATGGTTTCAGTTTGATACAGTAGGATATAGAAAGGATGAAGAACAAGTGTCACAGCCAAAATGGAAGCTCAAGCTAGGCGTATTCATCGCAGGAACTGGACATCATGTCGCCTCTTGGAGACATCCGAAAGCAGTACCAGATGCAGCCATGAATCTTGATTACTTTAAACAATTAGCGAAAAAGGCAGAGGAAGGAAAGCTGGATTTGCTCTTTTTAGCCGACAGCTTATCCATTAATCATACCTCTCATCCGAATGTATTGACAAGATTTGAACCGCTCACACTGCTTTCTTCCATTGCAGAGTCTACCTCTACAATCGGCTTAGCAGCAACAGCATCGACTACATACAGTGAGCCATTCCATATTGCGAGACAGTTTGCTTCACTCGATCATTTATCGGGCGGCAGAGCGGCATGGAATGTGGTCACATCTTCTATTGAAGAAACAGCGAAAAATTTTAGCGGAGAAGAGCATTTAGCGCATCACAAACGATATGAGCGGGCAGAGGAATTCGTAGATGTCGTTAAAGGTCTTTGGGATTCTTGGGAAGAAGGCGCACTTGTGAGAAACCAAGAAACGGGAGAATTCTTTGATCCTAGGAAGCTCCATGAGTTGCATCACAAAGGTGAGTTCTTCTCTGTTCGAGGGCCGCTCAACGTATCACGTACGCCGCAAGGGCAGCCGGTGATCATTCAAGCAGGATCTTCCGAAGATGGTCAAAAGCTCGCAGCTAAAACGGCTGAGCTCATTTTTACGGCACAAAACGATCTTGCCAAAGCGAAGGAATTTTATCAAAGCTTGAAGGGGAAAGTAGAGGCAGCTGGACGTGCTAGAGAGGATGTCAGCATCATGCCGGGCATCTTCCCAATCATTGCCGATACAGAGGAAGAAGCAAAAGCAAAGTATGAAGAATTACAAGAGCTGATTGTTCCAGAGATTGGCCTTAGTATTTTACAAAACTATTTAGGTGGAATTGATCTGACGCAGTACCCATTAGACGGGCCGCTTCCAGAGATTGATCCAAGCATGTCCAATGCGGTGAAAAGCCGTTTTGATCTTGTCATGAATATGGCGAGAAAGGACAACCTGACCATTCGCCAGCTCTACCAATCTGTTGCCGGCTCTCGCGGTCATCATATTTTCATTGGAACACCTGAACAGCTGGCAGATGTAATGGAAACATGGCTCACTGAGGAAGCAGCAGATGGCTTTAACGTCATGCCGCCATTATTGCCAGAAGGACTCGATGTATTCGTAGATCGCGTCGTTCCGATCCTTCAGGAAAGAGGCTTGTTCAAAACAGAATACACAGGACAAACCTTACGAGAAAATCTCGGATTAAAACAGCCAAAAAATCGTTACACGACATAAGGGTGAGGTGACTAACGTTGGGATACACGTTTCGTCTGGCAACTGAGGAAGATATAGAGGCGCTGCTTGAACTGACAACAAGAGCCTACGAGCCGATTCGTGAGCTCGGCATCCAGTTCCAAGCAGCACATGCAGATTTCGCTCTCGTTCAGAAAAATGTACAAAAGAACCTTTGCTATGTAATGGAAGAAAACGGAGAGCTTCTCTCCACCTTAACACTCCGTATGCCTTGGGGTGAACAGCCAGGACCGTTCGGCGTTCCACACATTTGGTGGTTTGCCTCAGAACCATCGGCGAAAAAAGGGACAGGCTCTGCTTTACTTGAGTGGGTTGAAACCGAAGTGCTGAGGGATACACTGAAGGTACCGTATGTGTCTCTCGGTACAGCTGATAAGCATCCGTGGCTTATGGATATGTATCAGCGCAAAGGCTACGTCAAAGCAGGTGAAAAGGATTTAGGCAAAGGTCATATCACCATTTATTTCAAAAAACAATTAAGATCAGATATTACACAACCATAAAAGGAAAGAAGGGTTTACGAACATGAAAAACAAAAAGTGGCTCGTTGTTTTATTTGCGGCAATGCTGGCGGTGTTAGCAGCTTGCGGCGGGGGCAAGCAGAGTGAAGGCAAAGACGATAAAGTACTGAAAGTAGGCGCTACAGGCCAAAGCTATCCATTCGCTTATAAAGAAAACGGCAAACTAGTAGGGTTTGATGTCGAAGTCACAGAAGCTATTGCGAAAAAGCTAGGCTACAAACTAGACTGGCAGCTGAGTGAATTCAGCGGACTGATGGGACAGCTGACATCTGGTAAGCTGGATACAGTATCAAACCAAGTAGCGATCACAGATGAGCGTAAACAAACGTTCAACTTTACAGATACGTATGCGTACGCAGGAACTCAAATCATCGTGAAAAAAGACAACAATGACATTAAAGGGCTTGACGACTTAAAAGGAAAAACAGTTGCGGCTGTTCTTGGCTCAAACCATGCCAAAAATCTAGAGAGCAAAGACCCAGACAAGAAAATCAAGATCAAAACATATGAAACACAAGACGGCGTATTAAATGAAGTGGCAAATGGCCGTGTAGATGCGTACGTCAACGGACGCAGTGTATTATTGGCTCAAATTGAAAAAACAGGTCTTCCACTGAAAATCGTAGGCAATCCAATTGTTTATGAAGAAGTGGGCTACCCATTTGCCAAAGATAAAAAGCATGACAAGCTAAGAGAAGAATTCAATAAAGTGATCAAAGAATTAAGAGAAGACGGGACACTTAAGAAATTGTCTGAGAAATATTTCAAAGACGATGTGACAGTGCCAATTAAAAAATAAAGACAGCGGCGGTGAACAGCAGACATGAATCACATTGATTGGCAGTATATGGTGACGGTTTTTCCGACCTTGATTCAATACTTGCCGATAACGATCTTCATGGCGATTGTCTCCATGGTATTTGCCATTATCATTGGTGTGGTATTCGCGCTCATTACAAAGAACCGGATACCTGTCCTATACCAATTTGCCAAGCTGTATATTTCTTTCTTCAGAGCGGTTCCAACTTTGGTTCAGCTCTTTCTCATTTATTTTGGTCTTCCGCAGCTATTCCCTGCGATGACCTCAATGGATGCCTTAACAGCGGTCATTATCGGATTAAGTATTAAAAACTCAGCGTACTTAGCAGAAATTTTCAGAGCGGCACTTAACTCTGTGGATGAAGGGCAGCTTGAAGCCTGCTTATCTGTCGGCATGACAAGATGGCAGTCTTACGTGCGAATTATTTTCCCGCAGGCAGTCAGAAATGCGATTCCAGCGACGGGGAATACCTTTATCGGTCTTTTAAAAGAAACATCTCTTGCCTTTACCATTGGGGTGGCAGAAATGTTTGCACAAGGGAAGATGATTGCATCAGCCAACTATAAATACTTTGAAACGTATTTAGCGGTTGGGATTGTGTATTGGGTGCTGACCATTATTTATAGCTCCCTGCAAGACCTATTTGAACGAAAAATCAGCAAACCTTACCGGAATTAAGGAGGTGTGGACATGATCAAGCTCACCAATTTGAAAAAATCATTCGGCGATCTTGTTGTGTTAGACGGAATCAATCTCGATGTACAAAAAGGGCAGGTTGTGGCCATTATCGGACCTTCTGGCTCCGGTAAATCAACATTGCTGCGCTGCTTAAATTTATTAGAGACGCCAGATGAAGGTATGATTGAAATTGGCGATGCAAAGCTGAATGCGGCCAAATATACACGCAAAGAAGCGCATCACCTGCGTCAACAAACAGCTATGGTGTTCCAAAACTATAATTTATTCAAAAATAAAACAGCTCTTCAAAACATTACAGAGTCACTGCTTGTGACGAAGAAAATGACGAAACAGCAGGCAAATGAGATCGGTATGGAGCTATTAAAGCAGGTAGGTCTAGAACAAAAAGCTGACAGCTACCCAGTCACGTTATCTGGCGGCCAGCAGCAGCGGATTGGGATTGCCCGTGCGTTAGCGGTCGATCCACATGCCATTTTGCTGGATGAACCGACGTCAGCCCTAGATCCAGAGCTCGTCTCAGGCGTGCTTCAAGTCATTAAATCCATTGCCATTCAAGAAACGACCATGATCATCGTGACACACGAAATGGCGTTTGCAAGAGAAGTGGCGGACCATGTGATTTTTATGGCTGATGGTCATATTATCGAGCAGGGGACACCAACAGAGCTATTTGATGAAACGAAGAATGAACGAACAAAACGATTTATCCAAAAAGAAGCAGCGGCTGAAGAAGCATAAGTTGCTTTTTATTCTTAAAAGGGGTGAAAATGCAGTGAAATCAATCGAAAAGAAAGACTTAAACAAACGTTTGATGAACATTCGCCGATCGCTTCATGAACATCCAGAATTGTCATTTGAAGAATATGAAACGACCAAAAAACTGCGCCGCTGGTTAGAAGAAGAAGGAATGACGGTTCTCGATATCCCTGCCCTTCAAACAGGGGTTGTCTGCGACATCAAAGGAGAACAAGAGGGGCCAACGATTGTCCTTAGAGCGGATATTGATGCACTTCCGATTAACGAAGCATCTGGCGAACCATTTTCTTCAAAGATACCCGGAAAAATGCATGCATGCGGTCACGATTTTCATACGGCTTCGATTTTTGGTGCGGCGGTCTTATTAAACGAACGTAAGCACGAAATAAAGGGAACGGTCCGCATTTTGTTCCAGCCGGCTGAGGAAGTCGCTCAAGGGGCCAAACACGTCATAGAGGCAGGCGTTTTAGATGGTGTGGATGCGATATTCGGTATGCACAATAAACCCGATCTGCCAGTCGGCACCATTGGCATCAGAGAAAAGGCGTTAATGGCGAGTGTCGATCGGTTTGAAATTGATATTCAAGGAACGGGTGGTCATGCGGGGATTCCAAATCACACGGTCGACCCGATTGCCATCAGCGGACAGATCACAAGCGCCCTTCAGCAAATTGTCAGCCGCCGCATTAGTTCTTTGCATCATGCGGTTGTCAGTATCACACGTATTCAAGGCGGCACATCATGGAATGTAATACCTGATCGTGTCGAGATGGAAGGAACCGTGCGAACGTTTGAGCCGGAAGTAAGAGCAATGATTCCAGACCTCATGAAACAAATCGTCAGTGGAATTGCCGAAGGGTTTGGAGCAAAGGCAGAAGTGAGATGGCATCCGTATTTGCCTTCTGTCATGAATGATGAACGCCTGACAAAGGTTGTAGAAGAAACGGCTGGTGCGCTTGATCTGACAGTCGTTCAGGCAGAGCAGTCACCAGGCGGGGAAGACTTTGCCCTTTACCAGGAGCGCATTCCAGGCTTTTTTGTATGGATGGGGACAAGCGGTACAGAGGAGTGGCACCACCCTGCCTTTACGTTAAATGAAGACGCACTTCCAGTCGCCGCCGCTTTCTTTGCGGAGCTTGCAGTTCGGGCATTGGAGTCACGATCATGGAACTAACCAAACAATTGGCAGAGTCTGTACTGTCTGCTCATCCACTTCAAGATCAGCGGGCGGTAGAAATGGCTCGAAATGGTCTATTAGATGCTGCGGCGGCAGCGCTTGCCGCGAAAGAGGATGAAGGAATTCAAAAGCTCATGGCACTTGTGGAACAAGAAGGCGGAGCAGCTCAAATTCCCGTCATTGGACAAGGGAAGAAGGTCAGCCGCCAAGCAGCAGCCATGCTAAACGGCTACCTGATTCACGCCCTTGATTATGATGATGTGCATTCAGATGTGAGAGGACATCCAAGTGCGGTCATCATCCCTGCCTTGCTTTCCCAGCTAACAGACGGGGAGGCATATGGTGACCGATTTTTAAGTGCCTACATCACAGGTGTTGAAGTGATGGCAAGGCTTGGGGAATCCATTGGTAAGGCGCATTATGAGCGGGGCTGGCACAATACGGGGACTCTCGGAGCCATTGCAGCAGTCTGTGCCATTGGTCATTTGAAACAAGTTTCACAGAAAGAGCTTGCGAAAGCGATCGGCTTTGCTGGTGCGCAATCAGCAGGAATGCGCAAGCAATTTGGCACTGACATGAAGCCATTACAAGCCGGCCTAGCCGCTAAAACAGCCGTATGGTCCATGGATTTAGCTTGTTCAGGTTTTGGCGGGAGTGAATCGGTTCTGGATGGAGAGCTTGGCTTCTTTTCTCTCTATGGAGATCAGAAACTAGCGGAAAGACGTTTGCTAGAGGGCTATGGTGCGGCGTGGCGTATTGTTTCGCCAGGTCTATGGTTCAAAGTGTATCCGTTCTGTTCAGCGGCGCATCATGCTGCCGATGCAATCCTATCCTTATTAAAAGAGCATACTTTCTCACTGGAGCAGGTGAAACAAGTAGATGTCATATTCCCGCCAGGCGGAGATGCAGCGCTAATTGAGAGGACACCTTTGACGGGTGAAGAAGGACGATTTAGTGTCGAATACGTCATCGCACTAGCGGTGTTTGGACAACCTTTATCACTGGATGCCTTTACGAAAAAAGCCATTTCACCAGAGATGCGGGCATGGATGAAGCGGGTAAATAGAGTGTATGATCAAACGACAGAACCCCATCCAGACGCAGTGCCAAAAGGACGCTTTACGATTGTGAAGCTCACCTTATTTGATGGCACGACCATCAGCAAACGGGTCGATATCCCGCGGGGAGCACCAGGACATGCGCTATCGACAGAAGACATTATACAAAAATTAAACAGTGTCACGGACGCATCTTATGCACGGCAGATTTTACATGTCATTGAAGAGGATAATGAAATCTTCTATTTGCATCTTTTGTCGTTGTAAGAAAGAAAAAAGGGGACTGACCCCCGTTTTTGAGACAGGGA
>NZ_AMSH01000017.1 GCF_000300535.1 Bacillus xiamenensis | reverse complement strand
TATATATAAAACCAGCTGAGACTCCCGCAGTGCTTCGTGCCGGTGCTCACGAATGTTAAATTCGCTCCGCGCCGGTACTCGGCCTTCCTAGACTGCAAAGGTTTTCAGGTCACGCTGGAAAGAAGACAAAGGGACGATTTCTGCTTACGATAATTCAAGCTGTTTCTTTAATTCAGCTTTTACTTCGTTCAGTTGATTTTGATCTAATTGGTAATAATAAACGCCGTTTGGCTGATAGTCAGATCCTTTTAATTGAATGGTATCAACAGATTTCAATGAAGTCAGAAGCGGGAAGAGACCGATTAATTCTTTCATGGATAGGTTGGTTGAGACATTCTCACCAAGTGTATCAATGATATTGTCATATGACGGAATAGATGTTAATGATTTTGATTTATCAAAAATGGCTTTTAATACTTCCATTTGACGCTGTCCGCGCATTAAATCATTATCTGCTTTTCTCGTTCTCACATAGGCGAGAGCTTGATCGCCATTAAGTGTCTGCGTCCCCGTTTGAAGCACAACCTTGCCCTTTGTATCTTTTTGAATCTGTTTGACTACATATTCATCTTTAATGTTAATAGAAACACCATTAAGTTCATTCACAATTTCCTTAAATGCTTTGAAATTACTTTCAATGACAAAATCAACTGGAATATCTAGTAAATTCTCCACTGTACTCACCGTTAAATCTGCATCACCAAATGCGTGGGCATGTGTAATTTTATCATAGCCATGACCTGGAATATTCACATAGGAGTCCCTTGGAATGCTTAATAATTTCACAGTTTTATTTGTACGGTTGACTGTCGCCAAGACCATGGCATCGCTTCGTGCTTGTTTGACTGTTTCGCCTGATCTGCTGTCTATTCCAAGCAGTAAGACAGAAAAGCTGTCTTTCCCAGGATCGAATGCTTCAATCCGTTTGACTGATTGTGCACCGCGTTCTAGAGATACTTGTGCTTTTTGCGCAGCAGTTGTCACTTTATAGTAGGCATAGCCTGTGACAGAAGCGGTTGTCAGTAAAAGAATACCAAATATAAAAAGAGTGACTTTCACCCATGGTTTTAAACGCTTTTTACCTTTGCGTTTGCTTCGTGATTGATTCATATATTTTAAACCCTCGCTATGATTTTTATAGTAAAGATGTCCTTCTTCATGTTTACAAACTAAAACAAATATACCTTAAAACGGGATATAGTGCGACATTTTTTCATCAACGCTTAATTGACGTTTCCTTATCGTAAAAAGTTTCAATGATACGCAAATGAAATATATTTGTCATAAAACATCGAAATGTTTGAATTGGCAGGAAGTGAGGAAAATGATTTTTCATAGAGAATCATCCAGTCAAGACATAGATAAAAGAGGGGTTATGAGCATGAAAAATCGGAATGGGTGGCTTTATTTCTTCGGCGCACTTGGCGGCGCCTTATATGGTTACGATACAGGTGTCATTTCTGGCGCCATTTTATTTATGAAAGACGATTTAGGTTTAAATGCTTTTACGGAGGGGCTTGTCGTCAGCTCAATTTTAATTGGGGCAATGCTTGGTTCTTCTCTTTCTGGGAAGCTGACAGACCAATTTGGACGGAAAAAAGCCATTATCGCCGCAGCGATTTTATTTATTATTGGCGGATTTGGAACAGCTCTTGCACCAAATACGGAGATGATGGTCTTATTCAGAATCGTACTGGGGCTTGCAGTAGGCTGCTCGACGACGATTGTTCCATTATATTTATCTGAACTTGCTCCAAAGGAATCAAGAGGGGCACTGTCCTCTTTAAACCAGCTCATGATCACATTCGGTATTCTTCTCGCCTATATCGTGAACTACGTTTTAGCGGATGCAGAGGCATGGCGTCTGATGCTTGGGATTGCCGTCGTCCCTTCTATTTTACTATTATTTGGTATTTTGTTTATGCCTGAAAGCCCCCGCTGGCTGTTTGTCCATGGACAGAGGGACCGGGCGAAAGAGATATTGTCAAAACTTAGACAGAGTAAGCAAGAAGTTGAAGAAGAAATGTCAGATATACAAAAGGCGGAAAGTGAAGAGAAGGGCGGTTTGAAGGAGTTATTTGAACCATGGGTGCGCCCAGCTTTAATCGCTGGTGTCGGTTTAGCCTTTTTACAGCAGTTTATTGGTACAAATACGATCATTTACTATGCACCTAAAACATTCACAAGTGTCGGCTTTGGCGATTCAGCGGCGATTTTAGGAACTGTGGGTATTGGTGCGGTCAATGTCGTCATGACGTTTGTGGCGATCAAAATCATTGATCGTGTCGGGCGTAAAGCGTTACTCCTATTTGGGAATGCCGGTATGGTCCTTAGTTTAATTGTCCTGTCGGTAGTGAATCGATTTTTCGAAGGATCAACAGCCGCTGGATGGACAACGATTATTTGTTTAGGACTCTTCATTGTGATCTTTGCTGTCAGCTGGGGTCCAGTCGTATGGGTGATGCTGCCAGAGCTGTTCCCAGTACATGTCCGGGGAATCGGTACGGGGGTATCGACCTTCCTGCTTCATACAGGGAATTTGATCATCTCGCTTACATTCCCAGCTTTGTTAAGTGCGATTGGCATCAGTCATCTGTTCCTGATTTATGCGGTCATTGGCATAGGCGCCTTCTTGTTTGTGAAATACTTAGTCACAGAAACGAAAGGGAAAAGTCTTGAAGAGATTGAAGCAGATTTAAAAAAGAGAAACCGCACCGTCGTCAATGATGAAGGGGAAACGGTATAAAAAAGACTAGCTACATACAGCGGCTAGTCTCAGCGTATAGACAAACCCTCGCATTCGCCCGCAGTCCTGCGTGCCGGTACTCGTAATTCCTAGAATGCAAAGGTTCTCTATCACGATGAAAAGAAGACAAAGGGATAAATCAAGTTCATTTTAGCCCTTTGTTAAACAAACGTTTAATCAAGAAAAGACAATCTCTCATCTTCTGAACGTGCTGCATATGACATACATATGTAACAGGCGGGCGAAAGGTGGAGTGAGATGAAAGGGAAAACGAGCATTGTCATGCTGACGTACAACGAACTGCACTTAACCAAAACATGTATCGACAGCATCAAGCAGCATACCCGAAGTGACCAATATGAACTCATCGTAGTAGATAATGCCTCATCAGACGGTACGAAGGAATATATCAGAGAACTGGAAGATGTCGTGTTCATTGATAACGAGAAGAATCAAGGCTTTGCAAAGGGCTGTAATCAAGGAGCGAAACGAGCGACAGGAGACAGTATTCTCTTTATAAATAACGACACGATCGTAACTGAAAACTGGCTTTCTCCATTAAAAGAGGCATTATTTGCATCAGAACGTATTGGCATGGTGGGACCAGTCTCTAATTATGTGAGTGGTCCTCAGCTCGTTCATCCATCGTACACAGATGTGAAGGAGCTTCCTGCTTTTGCTAAGGAATATACGGCTGCGAGGAAAGGTCAGAGGACGTATGTGCATAGACTTGTTGGGTTTTGTTTGCTGGTAAAAAGAAAGCTGATCGAGGATGTGGGGTTTTTTGATGAGCGGTTTGGATATGGGTCATTTGAAGATGACGACCTTTGTTTGCGTTCATTATTAAAGGGATATCAGCTGCAAATCGTCCATGATTCATTTGTGCATCATCACGGTCATGCAACCTTCCATGCGAATCAGGAGACAAACATCTCTACACTGTTTGCCGAGAACAGGCTTCGGTTTTTAGATAAATGGGGCATTGATTTAAACCTCATAGCGCCCCATCCATACTTTACAGCTCTGCTTCCTAAGGATGCCGTATGTGTGCTGGATATGGGATGCGGTGCAGGGGCGACAGGACTTGAGCTTATCAATCGGCAGTCTGTTGACATGTACGGAGTGGAGGCAGATGCACTAAAAGCAGAGATTGCAAAGGCATATTACAAAGAAGTCATTGAGGCAAAAGCAGATGAGTATCCGTTGTCAGAGAAGGAAACTTTTTTTGATGCCATCATATTTTCTGATGTATTAGAGCATATGTCAGATCCATGGGAACTGATTGCTCAAGCGCACGCGTCTTTAAAGCCAGGGGGCGTGATCATTTGCTGCTTGCCTAATATGATGCATGCAGAAGTGCTCCTGCCATTAATGACAGGTGATTTTACGTATCAAGATGCGGGGATTCTAGATCGAACGCATATGAGGTTTTTCACACCAAAAACGATGAGCGCACTCTTTCCAGAGCATTTGTTTGACCTTGTGAACACACAGCCAATCAATGTGCAAATTGATCAAAACGTCCAATTATTTTTTGACGAAGTGGCGAGAGTAGGAGAAGCACTTGGCTTTCAAACAAAAGCATTATCCGATCACGTGACATTATACCAACTTTTAATTGTGGCTCGTAAAAAAGGCAGTTCCCCCATGGGATAACCGCCTTTTTGCTGTTACCATTTAAAGCTTTTCGTTGCGCCCTCTGCACCAAAGTTTAAGATGTTGACTTTTATCTTATAATCAATGTCTACTTCTTGGAATAGTGTGTCCCACTCGTCTCGATGCTGTTCCCAAAAATCAGGATACTTGATGCGCACCTGCTGATTTAAAAAGATCGGATCAACACCAACTTCTTTTTGCATGTGGTTAACAGCTTTATGAATCCGCTCCTTCATTTTGTTGGCAAAAATGCGCTCAAATCGTTTGATGTAATGTTTATCGAATGAGTTTTCAGGGGGATATTGATCCTCTGATAGCTTCCCGCTTGTTTGCACATGAATGGTAAAGGAAATCTTTCCATCCTTCAGATAGGGTTCGACCTTTGATTTTGCTTGCTTCATTTCATACGTGATTGGAAAGCCTTTGTAGGTGGCTGGTACGACTCCGCCTGAAATGCGATTCATGACCCAGTTTAAGGATTGGACATCTTTTGCTGGGATGAATCCTATGAGCTTTCTCGTTTTCCCATGGATGATGCCTGCTCCATCGTATGTGAGTTCACCGTCTACTACATCTACACTTTGGACAAGAAAGCTTGTGCCCATCTGAAAGTAATCGGACGCTCGGCCAATACGTGTCGGCAGTAAAATCTTTCCGTTAAAGCTCCGGTTTTTCGATGTTTCAAAGATATGCTCAACTGGAACCTTTTGCTGTGATTTTAATTTTTGGTTGATCACCTTTGACGCATCACCTCGTGACACTAGGATGTAGCTGCTTCTTCGAACCTCATCATCTCGTATAAAGTGATTCAGTGTCCCTTGAATATCATGATGCTCTGCTTGATTTTTGCCGAACAAAAAGATTTTAAGATGATCACTATAGATCGGCGGTCCTTTCAAGGCAACGGTACTCACAGCCTCCAGTACATTTTTCCCCTTCGAGACCACATTCACATAGCCAGGAGAGTCTGTTTCTTGTGTTCCACCCATTTTTGGTACAAGGTTTTGATAGGTGAGCTTGACTCCGTTGTCACCCTCCTCGTCAATGCCAACACCACGCACAAACGATAATTTTTCAATATCCTTTAAGTCCCAGCAGCCTGCTGATAGTAGTAAAAGACAGCAGGACATAGACAATAGCAATAAATGACGTCCTCTCATGCAGAACGACCTCCCCATTTTTTACGTATCATCAGAAGAACAGCTGTTATAAAAGGAATGGCTAAAATAGCGAACAGCGAATAGCCGAGTAAAGTAGAGTAGTAAAAGACTTCATTGATATTTCTCGGAAAAAGAGACAATGCTGCGGAAATCACAAATAGCACCCATAGCAGTCTCATTAAATTGGTGGTCTTAAAGACTGTTTGGCAGCCTTTAATGGCAAATTGGAAAAAACCAAGCATACAAATGAACTGCTGGCATGTCCAAATCGTCAGTAAGAAAATATCAAATCGTTCAATAAATACGCCTTCAATTTCAAGCGCTTGAATGAGAGAAACTGTCGGCCACGTGAGGGATTTCGTTTCTCCAACTGTCATGGAGCCAATCACAACAAAAAGCGTGAGGGAATAGACAAGAGATGTGATCCCGACACCGATTGCTGCCGCCCATTTCGCTTTCGACCTTTTCTCTTTATACATAAGCGGTATAACGAACAAAATCACTTCAAAGCCTGTAAATTGAATAAAGGTTTGAGGAAACAGGTTACGAAAATCCTTAAAACCGTGCGCCATGACAGGGCGTAAATAATCAAAATCGAATATTTTCAGACAAAACAGCATGAGCCCAATGTAGATGACCATGGTGATTGGATAAATATATGTCACTATTTTTACTGTTGGAAAGATCCCGCTTTTCAAATGATAGATCGCCACGAGTAAAAAAATCATGACAATCACCGTCATAGGGGTTTCTTGCAGCAGGAAAAACTGAACCACTTCCCCAAGTACACGCGCCTCAAAGCCGACAATGGCTAGTAAATATGCAATTAGCATTAAATTAAACATCGTGCCAAAGAATGCGCCGGCTCCTCTTGTATTTGACTCAAAAATGGTGTCCGGTGCATTCTTTTCAGCGATCCAACCTAGCAAAAACGCAATGAAAGCAAAGATGACTCCCTGTATTAATACAATGATCCAGCCATCAGGGAACCCTGAATTGGCAGAACTGCGTGGAATGGTTAATATTCCAGCGCCTATCATTGTAGAACTGCACAGAATGGTGACTTGTAACAATGATAGCTTCTCAGCTCTGTACATCGTTTACTCTCCTTGTCTTTTGATATTTTTTGTCTTGGTTGTTTTCGGTCTCGATTTAAATAGCCCTATCGGTAAACGAACGTACGTATCCTTTAAGTCTGAAAACGGTGAAGACAAAACAGGTGTGAAATAGTCGAAACCAAAGGTCTTTAATTGCATCAAGTGGCAAAGCACAAATAAATAGCACATGATTAAGCCGTATAAACCAAACATCGCTGAACTGAAAATCGCCATAAACCGCAGAATTCGTAATGGGAAGCTAAAGTCATATGAGGGTGCAGTAAAATCGGCCAAGGCAGTCAGTGACACAATAATGACCATTAATGCACTGACGATATTGGCTTGTACAGCTGCCTGCCCAATAATGACACCGCCAATCAGTCCAATCGTCTGCCCAATCGCCCTCGGAAGGCGAAGCCCGGCTTCCCGCAGCAGTTCAATCGTAAACGACATGAGGATGGCTTCAACGACAGGAGAGAAGGGAACATTTTGCCGGCTACCTGCGATGGTGAGTGCCATTCGTGTTGGTAATAAGCCGGGATGATAGGAAACAAGGGCGATGTAGAGTCCTGGTAAAAAAATAGTCAGCAGTACCGCAATATAACGGAGTAAACGTAAAAGGGTGGCGCTTGTCCACCTCTGATAATAATCCTCTGGCGATTGCATCAAGGCAGTCAGTGTCATAGGCATGATGAGCGCAAAAGGCGTACCGTTGAGTAAAATGGAAATCTTCCCTTCAAGCACAGCGGCGATCACCCGGTCAGGGCGTTCTGTGTTTTGAATCTGTGGAAAAATGGAGACGTGACTGTCCTCGATTAGCTGTTCGATATAGCCGGTTTCAGGGATATCGTCCATTTTGATTCGCTTCATGCGAGATTGAACATCTTCTACTAGTTTGGGATCTGCAATATCACGAACATACACGAGAGCGGCAGACTTCTTGTTACGAGTACCTATGTTTACCTTTTGAATGACAAGGTTCGGATCGTTTGCCCGTTCACGAAGTAAAGCTGTGTTTTTTTCAAGGTTCTCAATAAATCCAATCCGTGGTCCTCTTACAAGGACTTCAGATTGCGGCTCCTCTACTTCTCTAAATTGAAAAAGATTTGTTTGGAGCGCAAGCGCTTGCGTCGCTCCATCCACAAATAAAATAGCCCTGCCGCTATATAACTGCTCAATGGCAAGGTTTATATCTACCAGTACTTCATTTTGAATGCCAAAGAATGTTTTAGAAAGGGAAGGAAGTGTAGTGTGATCGACTTCAGTGATCTTCAGTTCCTTTTGCATTGGTGAAATGATTTGTTTGGAAAGCATCTCGAATTCTGTGAGTCCTTCAACGTACACGAGACATGCAGAGATAGTGGAAGGACCAAATGAAAAAGAATGGAACACGATATCATCACTTTTCCCCGCAAAGCTTTTGACGCGCTTGATGACGGACTGTATATCTGGTTCAATACGACTTTTCATATTACCTCACCCTCATATCATGTTTTTTATAGAGTGACTCGGAAGGGGGAGAATTATGCAAATAGAAAAAAGAGAATCCCTGAAAATAGGAATTCTCTCCATATGTTTATCTCGCAAGCCAGCCGCCATCTACGGCTAAAATATGACCGTTCATATAATCGGAGGCGGGTGAGCTGAGGAATACGGCGGCACCGGCTAGATCCTCAGGCCGTCCCCAGCGTCCAGCAGGGATTCGTTTGAGAATCTCTTCATTCCGATTCTCATCGTCCCGAATGGCTTGCGTGTTATTGGTTGCAATATAA
Organism: Bacillus xiamenensis; assembly: GCF_000300535.1. GTDB lineage: Bacteria > Bacillota > Bacilli > Bacillales > Bacillaceae > Bacillus > Bacillus xiamenensis. The sequence goes on along the minus strand of NZ_AMSH01000017.1, from coordinate 46,352 downwards.
CCTGGGGCAATCGCATTCACCTGAATGTGCTGGCTTGCCCATTCATTTGCAAAAGCTTTCGTCAACCCTGCGACTGCATGCTTACTCGCCGTATAGGCCGGGACAAAGACACCGCCTTGAAACGATAGAAGCGAGGCGATATTGACGATTTTTCCCTGCCCTTTTTTCAGCATCTGCTGTCCGACCTTTTGCGTGAGGAAAAAGAGACTGTTCATATTCACATTGATGACCGTATGCCAGTCTTCCTCTGAATAATGAGCCGCTTGCTCTCTTTTAATAGTACCAGCATTATTGATTAAAATATCAATTGTATGCTGTTTTAAAAGGGCATCGATATCCTGCTGAGCAGACGGAGGATCTGCAAAGTCTACTTGAACCGCATGAAATGATCTGCCTGCCTGTTCAACAAGCGATTTTGTTTCATCAAGGGGTGTATGGTGGTATGTGCCAATGATATCTGCACCTGAACTGGCAAGCGCCACAGCGATGCTTTGACCAATACCAGTTCCAGGACCTGTGACAAGAGCTGTTTTGCCTTCAAGGGAAAAGAGGGACGCTACATAGGATGTCGTCGTCATCTCATTACCTCAACTGGTCCATTGGGACAAAGTCCATATCTTTGAACGTGTAATTTTCTCCCGCCATTGCCCAAATAAATGAATAATTCGCTGTACCTGAGCCTGAATGAATGGACCACGCAGGTGAAATGACCGCTTCTTCATTTGCAACAACGAGATGTCTCGTTTCAGATGGCTCCCCCATAAAATGAAAGACACGTGCATCTTCTTCTATATCAAGATATAAGTACACTTCCATCCGCCGATCATGAATATGAGCAGGCATCGTGTTCCATGTGTTGTTGGTTTCAAGCTGAGTAATCCCCATCATCAGCTGACAGCTTTGGATGCCGTCTGCATGGATGACTTGATACAGATTTCGTACGTTTGAGGCCGCCGCTTCCCCTAAGTGATTCGGTGTTAAGTCAGCGATGGCTGCCTTTTGCGTAGGGTACGCTCTATGAGCAGTGGCTGACACAAGATAGAACTTGGCCTGCTCGCCTGATGAGCTAGCAAATTCTACATGTTCGTGTCCAAGTCCAATATATAAGAAATCTTTATGCTCCAGCACAAAAGACTCACCATCGACTGTGACCGTTCCCTGCCCGCCGACATTCACGATGCCAATCTCCCGTCTTTCAAGGAAATAATCCGTACGTAAAAAGTCGCCGGCATCCAATTTGATCGGTTCTGATTTTGGCATGACGCCACCAATCACCACGCGATCCTCATGCGAATAATACAGCTTCAATTCACCACTGACAAATAGTGTAGGAATATGAAAATGACGACGAAGTTCCTCTGTTGTAAAACGCTTGACCTGCTCAGGATGTACAGCATAACGATTTTCCATTTAAGATAAGCCTCCCTTTCCATCTGAAACAACATATGGATATTTTATTTGGTATCGGTTTCAAGGAAAATTTTAGAGGAAAAAGAGAGCGGCGTCAACCGTTAATTTGAAATCGTTTTCTTTATTTATATAAAAGGATTTTTCTTCATGATTATAAAAAAAAATCTTCTGATATTCATCAACTTATGATATGCTTTTTTTAAGTTTATTTGAAATCGGTTTCGAAACAAATCAGAAGATCGAACGTGGGAGTTTTTTTGAATGAAAGAGAAAAAGCAAACGAAGGTCACCATTAACGAAGTTGCAGCTTATGCAGGTGTCTCAAAATCAACTGTATCCAGGTACATCAATGGTAGAACAAATGAAATTTCTACTGAAAAAGTAAAAAAGATTAAAAAAGCCATTGATGAGCTCCATTATCGTCCGAGTCAGCTTGCTCAAGGGTTGAAAGTAAGAAAAAGCAAGGTCATTGGTTTTATTGTGGCCGATATTACGAATCCTTTCTCTGTGGCGACACTTCGCGGTGTTGAAGAAATTTGTGATGAATATGGTTACAGCATCATGGTGTGCAACACAGATAATCGTCCAGAAAAAGAACGAGAAATGCTTCTGAAGCTGAATGCGCATTATATTGAAGGGCTGATCATCAATACGACTGGTCAAAACAATGACATTCTGCAAGATTTTAAGAAAAACGGTGTACCGATTGTTCTTGTGGACCGTAAATTACCTGAACTCAAGGTCGACACTGTGACAACGAATAACCGAGATATCACGATTCGTCTACTCCATCAAATGTATGAAAAAGGCTACGAGCACATCGCTTTCTTTACTGAGCCGGTCGATGGGATTAGTCCTCGTGAAGAACGGAAAGAAGCATATGAACAGACGGTCATGAGTAAACATAAGAAGCCCATGATTGCAGAAATCAATTTGAAGCAAAAGGAACAAATTCGGCATGAGGTTCGTCGTTTTTTACAATCAAACAACCAGAAAAAAGCAATTTTAGCCGGCAATGGATTACTCATGCTGAAGCTCATCAGTGAACTCGTGGAGCTTGGGGTAAAGATTCCTGAGGAGACAGGCATTGCCGGATTTGATGATACAGAATGGTATAAGCTGATAGGTCCAGGAATCACAACGGTTGCACAGCCATCTCATGAAATGGGGAAAGCAGCCATGCAAAAAATCAAAACGCGGCTTGAAGGGGATGAAAGTGCTCCCCAAACCATTCAACTCGATGGTGAAATCATGGTGAGAAAATCTATATAAGCGAAGGCAGAGAAGAGTATCCATACGTGCATGCTCTCTCTTTTTCAACTAATTTGAAACCGGTACCAAGAAAGGGGAAAATGGAGTGAAAGCATTGGATGTGATCACATTTGGGGAATCAATGGCGATGTTTTATGCAAAAGAAATTGGGGAGCTTCATCAAGTGAATACGTTCAAAAAAGCACTTGCTGGTGCAGAGAGTAACGTCGCTATCGGCTTGGCAAGGTTAGGCTTTGAGGTAGGCTGGATGAGCAAAGTCGGAGCAGACTCACTTGGCACATTTGTTTTAGAAGAGCTTCAAAAAGAAGGGGTCGATACAAATGCAGTGCTCCGTTCAAATGATGGGTCCCAAACGGGGATATTGCTGAAATCAAAAGTCATCAACGGAGATCCGGATGTGACGTATTACCGGAAAGGCTCTGCTGCGAGCACCATGAATCCAAGCGACTTTCCTTCCGCCTATTTTAATCAGGCCGGACACCTTCATTTGACAGGCATTCCACCTGCAGTGTCCAGTGAAATGAGAGCGTTCTCTTTTCATGCCCTAAAAGAAATGAAGGGAGCAGGAAAAACGATTTCATTTGACCCGAACCTTAGGTTTCAGCTTTGGGAAGAGGAAGAAGATATGATTCATACGGTGAACCAGATGGCTTCTCAAGTAGATTGGTTTTTCCCCGGACTTGCAGAAGGGCAAAGACTCACGGGGTGTCATGAGCCGGAAGAGATTGCAGACGTTTATTTGCAAAAAGGTGTCAAGCTCGTGGTCATTAAGCTCGGAGCGGAAGGTGCCTTTTTTAAAAGTGCAGCCGGTCAAGGCATTGTCGAGGGTTTTCATGTTCAAGATGTCGTTGATACGGTCGGTGCTGGTGATGGATTTGCAGTTGGGGTCATTAGCGGCCTGCTTGACGGCTTATCATATGAAAAATCCGTAACAAGGGGTAATGCCATTGGGGCACTTGCGGTTATGTCGCCGGGAGATCATGATGGACTGCCTACGCGGGAGAAGCTTCAGGCATTTATGAAAGAAGCAAAACGATATCAAAGGCGAAACGAAATGAAGGAGGATGAGAAGTATGGGAAAGTCAGCAAGTTTGAGCGTTAAAGAGCAGCTTTCGGCTTGTAAACTGATTGCAGTAGTTAGAGCAGATAGTGAGGCAGAGGGGCTAGGGATGATTGAGCGTTTAAAGAAAAAAGGGGTGCGTGCCATTGAAGTGACGTATACTACCCCAAATGCCGAACGCATCATCGCATCCTTTCGGCATGAGCAAGACCTCATTGTTGGAGCGGGAACCATTACGACACTTGAACAGGCACAATCAGCCATTGAGGCAGGCTCTCAGTTTATTGTCAGCCCGGGATATCTTCCTGTAATCGGAGAGCATCTATCCTTTCACGATACACTCTATGTACCAGGTGTCCTGACCCCGAGTGAAATCATGCAGGCAAAAGCCAATGGATACAGTTTGTTAAAACTTTTTCCGAGCGGCTCCTTCGGTTTGTCCTATATGAAAAACTTACAAGGTCCATTTCCTGAAATTGAATTCATTCCAACTGGTGGTATTCATCCAGTTGATGTCCCTAAATGGCTCGAAGCAGGAGCAGTAGCCGTAGGTGTTGGCAGCCAGCTTGAAAGCAGTACAGCAGAAGAATTACAAGCTGTTCTCTCCTCATCCATCATATAGATGACAACAAACAACTGGCTCATGGACGCCGGTTGTTTGTTCGTTTATCTGACATCATAGCGGGGAAGACGCACCTTTTCACGTACAATGTGTATAAAGGAGAGATTGGTATGTACATTCAACAAGATGAACTAAAAGATGGACGGATAGAACAGTTGATTGCCGGCCATTTAGTAGAGATGAAGAAGCATTCATCGCCAGAAAGCATTCATGCTCTTCCACTAGATGATTTGAAAAAAGAAGATGTCACAGTGTGGAGTGTGTGGGATGGGGAGTCGCTTCTTGGCTGCGGAGCCATCAAGGAGTTATCAAGTGAACATGGGGAACTCAAATCAATGAGGACAGCGGCAGCCCATATGCGAAAAGGGGTAGCGAAGCATCTGCTTACCCATCTTCTCCAAGAGGCGAAGAAGCGAGGCTATACACGAGTCAGCCTTGAAACGGGTGCGATTGCTTTCTTTGAACCGGCAAGAAAATTATATGAAAGCTTTGGGTTTCAATATTGCCCGCCTTTTGGTTCATATCAAGAAGATCCAAACAGTTTATTTATGACAAAGGAATTATAGAGGTCGAGAGAGTATGCTTTTATAAGCAGCTCTTTTTTTTATGCGGTAACAATGGAAGGAGGGGGATATGCGTGAAATGGTCTAAGTGGATTGGAATGGGCGCATTTCTCACATTTTGTGTGGTATCCGTGGGTTTTTTATGTGTATTAGGTGTAGATCTAGTTAAAATTGAAAGCGTTTCCGAAAAGGCGGTGTCAACATATCAATATCACTTTGTCCTTGTGCCGGAGGAACTTGATAATGAATATTGGCAATTGGTGCAAAAGGGAGCTGCTGATGCGGCTGAAGTTCATCGTGTGTATCTTGAATATCTGGGTCCAAAGCAGGCTGATGTAGATGATCACCTGAAAACCATTGATATGGCGATTGCCGGGCATGTAGATGGCATTATGACGCAGGGACTTGATGCGACGAAATACAAGCCTCTCTTTCAAAAAGCGAGGGAAAAAGGGATTGATGTCGTCACAGTCGATACCGATGCAGAGGAGAGCAAGCGCCAAGTGTATGTTGGAACGGATAATTATTATTCAGGTTTTATTGCAGGACAGGCGCTCATCGCAGATACAAAAGGCGAACAGTATGTTGGCATTGTCACAGGGCGGCTTGATGCGATCCACCAGAAGCTTCGCGTGAAGGGATTTCGAGATGCAGTTTCTGCTGAAAAACGCATTCATCTTGTTGGCATAGAAGAATCAGCCATTACGAAATCAGGGGCTTCCGGTGCTGCGTATAAACTACTAAACGATCATGCGGAGCTCACTGCATTTTATGGAACAAGTGCATTAGACGGTGTAGGCATCATTCAAGCAACAGAGCAATATCGATCTTCTGCTGATTTTTATGTGCTCGCATTTGACACTTTGCCTGATACGATTCAGGCGCTTGATGAAGGAGAAATTGATGCGGTGGTCGTGCAGCATCCTTATGAAATGGGCTACCAAGCGGTTGAATCACTTGTTCGTTTGCAAAAAGGTGAAAAAGAAGAGCCGCTTCAGTACACGGGAACCAGTGTGATTCGGCGGAAGGACCTGCCTCTTTATCAAGCAGAAAAGCTGCAGGGGGTTCAGCCATGAAGCGGATTCGAAGTAAATTATTATTGGCATTTTTAATCCTTGTGCTCCTTGGCAACGTGGCCGCTTTTTTTGTTTATTGGAGCAGCTCGAAAATAACATCAGAATATAGCAAGAGCTTTCGTTCCTTTCTCCTGCTGAATGATATATCGACAGAAGCAAAAACGATGTATGAAAAGGTCAATGCCTATGCCATTGAAAAGGACCGACAGTTTGCTAAAGAATATGGTGAATCGAAACAGAAAATGACGTCCTATGATCAGATGCTCCTGAAAGATGCAGGGCTTCATGCCGCAATTCCCTCCATTGAAAAATATCAATATATGATGCGGACGCTCATGAATGAAAGTGATGCGACCATGACTCATGTCAAAGAAGGGAAAATCAAAGAATATGCTGCAAGTGTGAAAGAAGTAAGAACCGTCTCCTCTTATATACAAGAGCAGACGATGACCCTTCTGGATGATGAATTATCTGAGTATCAGGTACTCTATCAATCACTTCAAAAAAGACATCATACGTATGCGCTCTTTACTCTGTGCCTGTTTACGTTATCCATAGGGATCGCATTATGGATGGCTTATATGATTGCTGGCGGAATCTCAAGACCAATTGTTCATCTATCTCGGAGTGCCAAAGAAGTATCAGAAGGTCATTTTGATGGGCCGAATTTGCATGTGACATCAAAGGACGAAATCTCTGTGTTAAATGATGCCTTTCAACGAATGCGGCAAGAGATGAAGGTGATGATTGAAGAGATGAAACAAAAGGCTGCCTTAGATCAAAAAATCAAAGACATGAAGTTGAAAACACTGCAAAACCAAATGAATCCACACTTTTTATTTAATACATTAAACATCGTATCACGTATGGCTTACTTAGAGTCAGCTGATGCGACATCGAAATTGATTCAATCTGTTTCTACACTGATGCGGTATTCGTTATCTCCTCTCAGCACGTCCGTCACGTTAGAACAAGAGGTGAAAGTGGTCAAAGAATATTTTCATATACAAGAAACGAGATTTGCCGATCGCATTACATGTAAAACGACCATAGATGAGTCATGTCTATCTGTTCATATTCCAAGTCTCACCTTACAGCCGCTTGTCGAAAATGCCTTTATTCATGGGGTAGAACCAAAGGAGGAGAACGGGCTTGTTAAGCTCTCTATCTATCGAGACAAAGGCTTTGTGATGATTCGGATTCAGGATAATGGACTTGGAATCAGTGATAGAGAGAAAAAGAGATTGCTATCGCAAGAAGAGGATGATTCGAACACACTCAGTAAAGGCCACTCGACAGGGATTGGTCTTCGAAATGTGATATCAAGACTGCGTTTATTTTACGGGGTGCAGGATGCGCTTCAAATTGATTCAAAGCCAAATGAAGGCACCACCATTCAATTGGCGATTCCGATAAAGGAGGAACGAGCATGTTGAACGTGCTGATTGTAGATGATGAAAAAATTGAGCGGATGGCGATGCGTAAGTTCATGACCGAATGGCTGCCAGAGTGTCATATTGCAGGGGAAGCTGAGAATGGAAAGAAAGCGGTTGAATTTGTACGATCAGAGCCAGTTGACCTTGTGCTCATGGATATTCAGATGCCTGGCATGGATGGACTGACAGCGATCAAACAGATCAAAGCAAGCTGTCCATACACAAAATTTATTATGCTGACAGCCTACGATACGTTTGATTACGCCAAGCAAGCCATGCAGGAAGGGGTCAAACAATACCTCGTCAAACCAGCTGACAAAGACGAAACCATTAAAGTCATTCGGTCTGTTGCAGCTGAAATTCAGCGGGAGGCTTCTCAGCGGCAGGAAGAAGCAGTCATTCAGCAGTCAAAGTGGCTGGAAGCCCATGTATTCAACGGACAGCCTGATACCTCGATGGAGTTTGAGCGGCTGTTTCAGGCATTTAAAGCAGGCCTCGTCATCGCTGTTCAGCGGACTGGCGGGGATCAGTTACTGATTGATTTACAGAAATCCGCTCTTTTTAATGCGGTGCCTATTCAGGCGGGCGGCGGGCTGATGACGTGCTTTATTTATAGCCATCAAGCACCGGGTCAGCTAAAGGCGGACGTACTTCAAGCCATTCGAGCTGCCATGACAAGAGAACAGCCTTCCCCTGTCGTTGGCATGGGACACCCAGTCTCCAACCCGCTTCATCTTCAAAAAAGTGCAGCAGAGGCTAAGCTGTCCTATTATCAGCGCAAAAAGGATGGCGGCGTTGTTCGTTATGGTTTTTACAACACAGAGCTGCAATCCATTCCATTAATGAATCTGCCGGAGCTTGCCGATGACATGATGCTTGCACTAGAAGAAGGGAGGAGAGAGGACGCCCTAGCATATTATGATGCCTTTTATTTAGAAGGAGCGACCATTTCACATGTAAAAGAGCTGCTCATCTTATTAAAGTCACGACTTCGAGCAGATTTACCTGTTTTAACGATCACTACGGAAGCAGAATGCCGCCAATGCTGTGAGCATTTATTTGACCTGTATGAAGCAAGAACTCAGACAGTGAATGACATAGAGCGGGCGAAACGATACATTAAAACACATTTTTATGAAAATATCACGCTGGAGCAAACCGCTGCCTATGTCGAATTAAGCCCAACTTATTTCACAAAACGCTTTAAAGATGAGACCGGTCTGACGTTTAAAGAATATGTGACGACCTGCCGGCTGGACAAAATTAAGAAGCTTCTCAAAGACAGTTCGCTTAGTTTAAAAGAAATTACCTATCAAGCAGGATATACAGATCCGAATTACGTCAGTCGTGTCTTTAAGAAAACGGTCGGCTGTTCACCGAAAGAATATCGAAAACAGGTCGTAAAAAAATGAAGAATTTCATAAAAAAGTGAAGAAATTTGCCTGAAAAAAAGCAAGGATCTGCCAGTATACTTATTTTGATAACGCTTACAAAAAGGGATGGGGGATCCATGATGAAATTTAAATTAGGCTTAACTTTATTGGCACTCTGTATGCTGGTCATCTCTGCTTGCAGTTCATCGACGAACTCAGATGCAAAGAAAGAGGGCGGAGCGGAGAAGCTAGAAATTTTCTCTTGGTGGACTGGTGCAGGTGAGGAAGACGGGCTGAAGGCACTCATTCAATTGTTTGAAGAGAAAAATAAAGACATTCCAATTGAAAATGCAGCTGTCGCTGGTGGCGCTGGTACGAATGCCAAGGCTGTTCTGACGAGCCGGATGCAAGGGAATGATCCGCCAGCTACCTTCCAAGTACATGGCGGGGCAGAGCTGAATGAAAGCTGGGTCGCGGCAGGTAAAATGGAGCCGCTGGATGATCTTTATGAAAAAGAAGGCTGGAAGGACAAATTTCCAGAATCACTGATTGACCTTGTGAGCAAAGATGGGAAAATCTATTCCGTTCCAGTGAATATTCACCGAGGCAATGTGCTTTGGTATAACAAAAAGGTTTTTGAAGATCAAGGCTTAGAGCCGCCCACAACATTTGATGAATTTTTCAAAACAGCAGATGCATTAAAGAAAAAAGGGATTACACCACTTGCGCTTGGAGATAAAGAACCTTGGGCAGCCACTCATTTGTTTGAAAGTGTGCTGCTTGGTGTATTAGGCGTAGATGATTATCAGAAACTTTGGACGGGCGACTTGAAACTGGATGACGCCAAGGTGAAGGAAGCGGCAGACATCTTTGGACGTATGCTCGAATACGTCAATGACGATCATAGCTCTCGTAACTGGCAGGATGCCTCACAGCTCGTGGCAAAAGGGGAAGCAGCGATGAATGTTATGGGCGACTGGGCAAAGGGATACTTTGTGAATGATCTGGACTTGAAGGTGAACAAAGACTTCGGATACGTGGCAACGCCTGGTACGGAGGGAAGCTTTATGGTGATCACTGATACATTCGGGCTGCCAAAGGGTGTCAAACAGCCAGAAAACGTGAAGAAGTTCTTATCTGTGTTGGGATCTGTGGAAGGTCAGGATGCGTTTAATCCGCTGAAGGGGTCCATTCCGGCGCGTGTGGATGCAGATGTATCAAAATATGATGAATATGGAAAATCGGCGATGAAGGCATTTAAAGAGTCAAAGCTGGCGCCGTCCCTCGCACATGGCTCAGCTGCTGAAGAAGGCTTTGTGACGAAGGCAAACCAAGCCGTCAATATTTTCGTGACACAAAAAGACAGCAGTCAGTTTGTTTCTTCTTTAAAAGATGCAATGAAATAAAGTCGAAAGAGGCGGCCGATAGGCACCGCCTCTTTTTTAAAAAAGGAGTGTAGCTTCATGCGCATGGACACATCGCCGATCACAAAAACACCAGCGGCAAAAGTGAAACGTGTTCGGAAAAAATGGAATGGAGACCAGTTGCTTGCCCTGCTATTTTTAGCACCATCAGCTGTTTTGTTATTCATCTTTGTTTACGGCTTTATTGGCTGGACAGGTTATGTTTCATTAACCAACTGGACCTCGCTTGTTCCTGATTTTTCTTTCGCAGGTATGAAAAATTATGTCATGCTGTTTCAAGATTTTCGCTTTCAGTCAGATCTTCGGAACACGGTCTTTTTTACGCTGTTTTTTATTGGGGCGGTCATTGCTTCAGGGCTTGTACTGGCCATTTTACTAGATCAGAAAATCAAGGGTGAATCACTTTTTCGGAATTTATTCTTCTTTCCAATGGCTCTTTCCTTCGTTGTCACCGGTGTCGTGTGGCAATGGATTTTAAATCCGTCAACTGGCGTGAATCTGTTTTTGAAAACACTTGGCATCCAGCCAAAGTGGTACACTGATACGAACATTTTAGCTGGATTTGTATGGGGGGAAATTGAATTTGGTGTACCAGCTGCAATGATTGCAGTCGTCATTGCAGCTGTGTGGCAAATGACAGGGTTCTCACTAGCGATGTATTTGGCAGGTCTTAGAGGCATCCCAGAGGAAGTGAGAGAGGCTGCTAGAATGGATGGAGCCACTGAATGGCAAATCTACCGGGAAATCATCTTCCCGCTTTTAAAACCAATTACAGCGAGTGTTATTATTATCATGGCTCATATTTCTTTGAAGATTTTCGATTTGATTTACTCGATGACAGGACCAGGTGCGAACTTTGTCACCGATGTGCCGGGTGTTTATATGTTCGAAATGACCTTTAGAGGAAACCATTATGCAGGCGGTGCCGCCATTGCAATCGTCATGCTGATCTCTGTTGCGGTCTTTATCGTACCGTATCTCCTGTCTAGCCGGAAGGGGGCTTCATCATGACCGCAAGAAGGTTCGTTCGTCCAGTTCTCTATGCGCTGCTGATGTTGTGCAGTCTATTTTTTCTCATGCCTGTCTATGTCATGCTCGTTACAAGCTTAAAGCCATTAGGTGAAGTCACGCTTGAGCGAATGTGGTCGCTTCCGTCTACACTCGATTTTTCAAGCTATCAAATTGCTTTTGAAAAATTATCGCCCAATTTAATGAATTCTCTTTACCTTGTCATTCCTGCTACCTTATTGTCTGCTGTATTAGGTGCGATGAATGGGTATGTACTGTCCAAATGGCGTTTCAAAGGGTCAGAAGTGGTGTTTACGTTGATGCTGTTCGGTATGTTTATTCCGTATCAAAGCATTCTCATTCCACTCATTCAATTTTTACGTGAAATTGGTTTGTATAACTCCATTCCAGGTCTTGTGCTTGTCCATGTCGTATATGGCCTGCCAATCACAACACTCATGTTCCGCAATTTCTATGTGAGCATTCCTGATGAAATGATTGAATCGGCGAAAATGGATGGAGCAGGGTTTATCGGGATCTTCAGACATATGATTCTGCCGCTTTCTATTACGGGATTTGTCGTGGTTGCCATTTGGCAGTTCACAAATGTGTGGAATGAGTTTTTATTTGCGGTCACGATGACCACTGCGGAGCATCAGCCGGTCATGGTTGCCTTGCAAAATCTATCAGGTAGTCAAATTGTACAATGGAATGTCCAGATGGCAGGGGCTATTTTGGCAGCACTGCCGACCCTTTTGGTGTATATTCTGCTTGGAAAATACTTTGTGAAAGGGCTTCTTGCAGGCTCAGTTAAAGGGTGAAACATTTTGGGTGTTATCGTTTTCATTCGGTGTACTGAAAGGATTGACTTCTCTTTAGATAGCGTCATAATAAAAGTTGAGACTTGCTAGTTTTCATCATGCTTGGCAAGGGTTATCAAAGGGTAGCAAAGGGAGGAGTCATCCTGAATGAAGCAGTCACCAATTTTTTTACTGCCTGAATTGAAGGAGAGAATATGGGGAGGTACAGCCTTAAGAGATCAATTTGGCTATGATATTCCTTCTGATCGAACGGGAGAATGCTGGGCAATTTCTGCTCATCCAAACGGACCAAGTGTCGTGCAAGACGGTCCATATAAAGGGAAAACGTTGATCGAACTCTGGGACAATCACAGAGAATTGTTCGGGGGAATAGAAGGCGACCGCTTCCCGCTATTAACCAAAATTTTAGATGCAAACCAAGACTTATCCGTTCAAGTACATCCAGATGATGATTATGCGGGAAGACATGAAAATGGAGAGCTTGGAAAAACAGAGTGCTGGTACATCATTGACTGCAAAGAAGGAGCAGAAATGATTTATGGTCATAATGCAAGAACACGAACTGAGCTGGTGACCATGATGAACAGCGGAGATTGGGAAGGTCTCTTGCGGCGAGTGAAAATTAAGCCTGGCGATTTTTATTATGTGCCGAGCGGAACCATTCATGCGCTATGTGAAGGAACGCTTGTCCTTGAAACGCAGCAAAGCTCAGATACGACTTACCGGGTGTATGATTATGAACGAAAAGACCAAAATGGCAATGAGCGTGAACTTCACTTCGCGCAAGCTATTGATGTCACAACGGTCCCTCATGTAGACGGTTATGCAGATGAATCAGTAGAAACTCGTCCAGGGGTGACCATTCGAACATTTGTCGAAGCAGAATATTTCTCTGTGTATAAATGGGAAATTGATCAAAAAGTAGAGCTTTCGCAAGACTATCCGTTTTTGCTGTGCAGTGTTATTAATGGGGAAGGGTCTTTAGAGCATAATGGGAACACGTACCCACTGCCAAAAGGGGCTCATTTTATCCTGCCAGCTGAAACAGGGAGCTTCTCGATTGAAGGATCTTGTGAACTCATTGTGTCACATATATAAATGAAAAGAGGGCTTCAGGGGGTCCTCTATTTTTCTATTGCATGACTTGAAAGAGCCATTGTTTTTGTCGATAAAGAGATTAGTAGACTATATGCAAAATTAAGAGAGGGACAGGGAACGTGAAAAAAACCATCAAGATTATGTTACTCGCAGCTGCCTTTGGTATGACATTACACACAGGCAAAGAAGCACAAGCAGCCTCCTATGTCGATCAATCCATTTATACAATCAGCACCTCAAAAGTATTTACAACAGAAGCAGAAGTGAAAAAAGCAGTTGACGCATTGAAAAAGGACAAAAAGTGGACAGCCACTTATCAAACCTCAGGAAATACATCAACCTATCAACTCATTGCCTCAGGATATGACTCACAAGCTGCAGCAAGTGCAAGTGCTACGGCATTAAAAAAGGAGCTGGGCATAAGCGGTACTGTGTCTCCAGTAGGTGACCGCCTTCCTTTACAAAAGGTCGTATCTGACCCAATCAACGATGAAAGCCAGGCGAAAAAGCTCTCATTAGAGCTGACGAAAACATCAGGGCTCAATAGCTCCTATGAACCTATCAATCAAAGCAAACCTTCTTATCAGGTCATTTCAGGAGTCATTGATTCAGAAACGAAGGTCAAAAATATTCAGACGGAATTACAAAAGCAGGTCGGAGTCACTAGTACATACCAAACTGAAAGCAAAGCGGGCACCGTGTATCAGCTGATCTCAGGCAATATTGTTGGACAAAGTAAGGCAAATACCATCCTGCAAGGCTTTCAAAAGGAATCTGGTATAAAAGCAGTGCTTCAAACGGTGGCTGCAGGCAAGCCGTATTACATCGTCACATCAGCTGCACAAGCTAACCAGTCTAAAGCCCAGATCCTTCTGACCCAGCTGCAAAAAGAAGCAAAAATCAGCGGGAAGATTCAGAAGGCAGGAGCTGCTAAAAATGTGTATAGCATGGAATCGGGCTATTTCAAAGACAGCAAACAAGCAGCCTCAGCTGTAGCGCAGATCAAGAAACAAACTGGTGCTGCCGGTACGTTGCAGCGAGTAGGGAAAACGAAAAATTATATCGTGAAGCTCAATCAATTAAACGATACGGCTTACGCAAAAACAGTGGACTTTTTCAAGAAAAAGAAATGGCGCTATACGTCCAAAAAAATATCTTCTACGCAGCCATATCAAGTAGTGACTGGGAATCTTTTGGGTGATGATCAAGCGAAAAAAGCAGCCGCTTTCTTCCAAAAGAAAAAGGTGTCCGCAACAACGAAAAAAACAGGTGTAGCATCTGACAGCACGTATCGACTTGTCGTCAATCAAGCAATGGACCAGGCAAAAGTGAATAAAGGTGCCGAATACTTAAAGGCACAACAGGTAACAAGTAACATCACAACAGCCCAGGGGCAAGCCGTCACCAAAGCGTATAGCTTGGTGACAACACCTGTATATGATCAAAACAAAGTGAAGCAGGCGCAAGAAATCATTGAGAAAAATGGGGTTGCCAGCAGTACAAAAACTTTAACAGAAGTTGTCAAGCAATACCGTATCACAACAGAGGCGACTGTGAATCAGACAAAACTCAATCAAGCACTTAGCTATTTGACGAAACAAAAAATGAAGGCGGCCGCCCAAAAAACGGGTACAACCGATTATGGTCAATATCAGATCAAAACAGGTGTCATTTCGACTGCTGCATTGCGTGATCAAGGCATGACATTTTTCAAAAAACGGAATGAAACAGCAGCTTATAAAACGACAACATCACCGGTATATAAAATCAACATGACGCAGCAATTCACCGGATTAACCAGTGCCAATGCGGCCATTGCTTTTGTGAAAAGCCAATATGGCTGGACAGCCACCGCAACCAAAATCAAAAATGGTCCAATGGTTATGCAAACGAATTATAACCTCACTGTCAATGAGATGGTGAACAAACAAATGAAGGTGTCACCACAGACAGATGGTGCGGCATATGTGTATGCGACATATGTAGACGCAGCGACTTCAACAGTGAATACAGATGGGTTAAATGTACGTTCTACACCGGATTCAAGTTCTTCAAGCAACATTGTGGCACAGCTGAACAAGGGCACAAAAGTGAAACAGCTTGGGAAAGAAGGAAACTGGATAAAGATCAGCCTTGGCTGGAGAAATGCGAGTTCAGCAGAAGTATTAAAATATGTAGACCCAGCCAATATCGTTGAGGGTACGCCATCATATTTTCAATTTCTCAAACTCTCTGAAGCTGCGAATCTCGATCCGGCTGAAGTCAATTCGAAGATTTTAGCAGGGAAAGGTATTCTAGCTGGAAAAGGACAAGCCTTTATTACAGCAGCGAAAACGTATCATATCAACGAAATCTATTTAATTTCTCATGCGCTGCTTGAAACTGGTAACGGAAGTTCGGTTTTAGCGAACGGTACGAAATTTAATGATAAGATCGTATATAATATGTATGGCATTGGTGCATATGACAGCAATCCGAATTACCTTGGTGCAAAGTATGCGTATGAACAGCAATGGTTTACGCCAGAAGCAGCCATTATCGGCGGGGCAAAATTCATTGGTAACAGCTATATCAATAACGCCACATACCAACAAGATACGATTTATAAAATGCGCTGGTCTGCGGCAGCCACTCATCAATATGCAACGGATATTGGATGGGCTTATAAACAGGTCACTCGTATGTATAGTTTGTATAACTTACTTGATAACTATACGCTGTATTATGATATTCCGGTGTATAACCAATAAAAAAACGTCCGTGCTTCCTATTGAGAAGCTGGACGTTTTTTGTGTAAGAGCTGCTGTTCGATAAATGATAAGAGCTGTTTACTTGACTGCCCCTTTGAATATTGGTTCCATTCCTCAGCAAAGGTTTTTAATAAGGCTCGATTGTCTGCTTCGTTTAGCTGCATTAGCTCCTTTAAGAGCATGTCATGAGTCACGCAAGCCTTTCCTGGAATGATGTCTTCATAATGATCGACTAAGCCGCGTTTCGTTCGATAAGTCTCTAGATCATAAGTGAAGAATAAAACAGGTTTTTGAAGCAGCGCATATTCAAACACAATTGACGAATAATCCGTAATCAAGACATCACAGGCATAGAGCAAAGGATAGAGCGGCTGATCGGACACATCAAATATCCATTCACCATCTGTTTCAGCTTTGGCTAAATGTTTAACCGCAGGATGAAGCTTAACGAGCAGGATGTAGTCACCGTTCAGTTCTTTCTGCAATTGCTCTTTTGAAAAGGGTAGGACAAGATCGTCCATAGCGAAATCTCGATAGGTCGGTGCATAAAGCAAGATTTTTTTTCCTTTTGGGAAAACATCTGTATCAAAGGAAGGTGGGCGCTGATCATAGTACACATCCGTAAACGGCACACCTGTTGGTAAAAAACGATCGTCATCGACGCCAAATGAAGTGTTAAAAATCTCACGCATTTGATCTGAGCCTGTGACGATATAATCGAAAGACGCATAGACCCGCTTGAAGCGTTTCAGATCACGAGAACTTCGGTCACGATTTGAAGCGTCTTCAAGACCGAACTTTTTCAAAGCGCCATTGGCATGCCACACCTGAATACAAGTAGTAGAAGGTCTATTTCTTAGCACACTTGTCATCAGAAAATAATTATCCGTGACAACGACTTTGCTTTTCAGCATCGTATACATACATTGAATGAGATGGAAGGGGTTTTTTTCATGAAAATAGCGAAATGACACATGAGGCACGTCCTTTTCTATCACGGAAGCATGCTTCGTATAGAGGACAGTGAGCTTCATCGTCATATTCGCCTGTTGTTGATAAGCATCAATGAGAGCAGCTGCATTCTCTTGGAATGAAACAAGCAGCGTCACCTGGTTTTCACGAGGTTTCACGCCGCTCATCAGCCATCCAATGAAAGACACAAAAGCTGCATAACATGAGATGATCAGTGAGCGTATATTCATCATGTATCAGTCTCTCACAGCTGCTTCGTCTGATCCTTTATTTGCTCAGGATAGTAGCGCTTTTTGCCTTTGTTTTCTTTTAATACGGCAAAAGCGTACTTCGGAATATTCAGCATTCGTTTCCATCTCCACGGATTGACAATCAGTCTGTACAGCCATTCTGTATTTGTTTTGATCATCCAGCGTGGTGCACGTTTCACCGTTCCGCTAAATACATCAAAGCTTCCACCTAAACCGATGCAAACAGCTTGCGGGAACAAATGACGGTATTCATAAATAAAGTTCTCTTGGTTTGGATAACCTAAAGCAACAAATACCATATCTGGTTTTGAACGAGCAATTTGTTTTGCCACAAAACGTTTGTCGGCTTGATAACCGTCACAGCTGCCTGCGATCACCACATTTGGATATTCCGAATCAATCCGCTGTTTGACAGCCTCAAGCACTTCTTTTTTCGCCCCATATAAAAAGATACTTTTAGATTGCTTGTTTGCAAGATCGAGCATAGACATGAACACATCAAAACCTGCAATTCTTGATTTCAATGGACTTTGTGTCATACGTGACATCAACACAACACCTACACCATCCGGCAGTACATAATCCGCAGAAGAGACCACTTGATGGTACGCATCATCCTTCATGACTGCATAGCCGATCTCTGGATTCACCGTCGCAATCATGGCGCCTCTTCTCTGGGAAATATGATGTTGATTGATATAGCTGATAAATTCTTCTAAGTCGCCATTTACATAAGAAAGGTTAGAGACCATTTCTGTTTGCATTGCTCAGACCCCCTTTGTATCTTGTTATCTATGAACGTTCATTGTAAATTCATTCTTCACCTACTCATCATTTTATCACAGTTGCTCCATGAAATATTAACAATAACTTTACAATCCTTTAAATTTCGTGACATTTTCATCACTTCATAGGACTGAAGCCTAGTGAAACATTGATTTTTCGGACTTTTTCATTCGTGCCCATTAAATTGGAAATAGTTTGTCTTTACATCTGCTTAACGTTTATTGGGCGTTGTGATATAATGAGGTTCCGAAGAGCGAAAAAATATGAATCGATGATAATAGGATTACGGATAAACATTACTGTTTGAAGCAGACGAATAAGGATGAAAGAAAGGAGTTTATGTTTACAATGAAGAAAGTTATTACTTACGGTACATTTGATTTATTACACTGGGGGCACATCAAGCTGCTAGAGCGTGCAAAGCAGCTCGGAGATTACTTAGTGGTGGCCATCTCTACAGATGAATTTAATTTACAAAAATCAAAAAAGGCTTATCATAGCTACGAGCATCGAAAGCTGATTTTAGAAACCATTCGTTATGTAGACGAAGTCATTCCAGAAAATAGCTGGGATCAAAAAGTCCGCGATGTACAAGAGCATGACATTGATGTATTTGTCATGGGAGATGACTGGGAAGGCAAATTCGATTTCTTGAAAGAGTATTGTGAAGTCGTTTACTTGAAGAGAACAGAAGGTATCTCGACAACACAAATTAAGGAAGAAATTGCGGGACTTTAATAGATTGAAAAAAAGTACTTCTTATCTTTTGGTGAGAAGTGCTTTTTCATGTAAAATACAATGAGCAAGGCATCATTATTTTTAAGGAGAGCTTCCTGTGTTTCAAAATTGGATGAAGAAAAAAGTTGAACACACATTGGATCAACCTGAACCACATGAAACAATGACATCAGTTGGTATCCCTGATATGGACTACTACTTTATTGTAGGTGACGTGCCAAAACAGGATGATAGCTTAACGAAGTCTTTAAATGCAAGATTAAAGCGACTGGCTGAGGAACATAAGCATGCTGTGATTTTAACTTTGAACTTCGATGTAAATGCGAAGGAACGTATCCGCAGCATGAAGGAGGCCTTCCATCCTCAAATTGACATCATGAATGTATTCGAACATTATATTTTACCGGAGAGCGGGAGCAAAAGGCATTACTCGGAGTTTATTGCAGGGGAAGTACCGCATTCGATCAATGAATCGGTCATACCGGCAGATGAATCGACCATTCAGGTGACGAGATATGAACTGCCTTCTTCTCCCATTTGGACGATTGATCAATATAATGAAGAGCAGCAATTAGTGAAGAGGGAAGAATACGATTGGCAGGGAGCTTTGCGCAGAGTACAAAGCTTTGTTCCTCATACAGGCGCTCTATACTTAGAGGAATTGATCAAGGACGATGGTAGCATCTGTATGGAGATCATCTACTCTGGTGATGCAAAAAAAAATCCAGTGCGCCACATTAATTGGTATAAAAAAACAGGAATTCAAACATTTTCAAAGAAGACGGATATAAAGCAGCAATGGCTATCTATGATTCAATCACAAAATGACCGGTTAAAGCTGATGGTAACAGAGGAACGGGACCAAGATCGCCATCTGTTTAAAATAGATCAACCGGAAACAACTTATTATGCTGCTTTTGTGCATGAAGCCCATTATGAGGAAAATCCGCACCACATTGATTCTCAATATGGAGAATTATTTAAACAAATCAGAAAACAGCAAGTGGATGCCGTCTTCTTTGGAGATACTAAGCATAAAGAAGATGTCGAGAAGGTATTGGGAGAACAAGCTTATTTTTATCATGTGCCTTCTGATGAAATGCCGGCTTGGAATAGAGCCCTTCATCAGATGCTCGAAAACCGTGTGCGTAAAGATGAACTGAGAAGTATCGTGGAGCGCATGAAATGGAGCTTGCGTGATCTAAGCTCTGAACACCATGTTCTGCACCTTCAGCTTGAGGTGAAGGACGAAATGAGCCAAGCGGATCATGTGAAAATTGATTTTGCAGGATATGATCGAGTCAATGGAGCTGAAATTATATCTCAAACAATTGATGAAAACCATCAAGTTAGCTTCCCAATTGGTCATTTTCAAACAAAGAAAAACATTGAATTGAACGAAACGAAATATGTTGATTTTTACATTCGCTTCAAAACAGAAGAACTTCAAGAAGTTCTGCAACGTCTAGAAGTAGAGGGAGAGCTCCTGACCAATAAACCATCATCAATAGATGGCTGGTCGTATCAAACAAAGCAGGGGAACTATTCTTGGAAAGTGAAATAATGATACAAAATAGCGGTAAGATTTTTGAATAGAGGAGACTAACGATTAATGATTGAAGATGGTATTCATAAAAAGAGTGTCGTTATAGGTTTAAAAAATCATCATGAGAAATTAGAAATGCTCGTCCGCATCTACGATGACATGCCATTAGCAGATAGAGAATTTTATCTGTTTATGAGAGAAAGGGTATCAAAACAAGAACTATTCCTTCCGCTTGTTCATCAGGAAGAGAATCTATTCAAATTGGTACTGAATGAAGCTTCGTTCCCGCTTTCGTTAGAGCAAGGCCAGACATATAACTTATATGTTACGGACTATCTGAGCGCAGACAAAGAAGAGGACGAAGACGAGCTTGAAGACTCAGCCTATGATTCTGATTCGGAAGAAGAGGAAGAGGAAGTAAAAGAAGCCGATATCAATGCAGATTCTGAAATAGAAGAGAAAACACCATATTATAAACGTCGTTTGAAAATGGACATTGAAACGCCAGAGATGACATTTGTAGAAAATAAAGAGGCGATGCTGTATGTCATTCCATATCGTACAGACAAGGGAAATGCTTCTTTGAAAATCAAGCGGGAGCTCAAAGTTGTGAAATTCAATCACATCGAGCTTAACAAAGAATGTACGTTATCTTTATCTGGGTATGCAGGCGTTCTGAGTGCAGAGCACCCTTATCAAATCAAAGAAGTAAAGCTTCTATTGAAGAAGAATGGTGAAGAACCAATTGAGCACCGCTTTCCGGTAAAGATCACACATAAAAAAGATGAAGCAATTGAATACCGTGATGACCATCAAACACCACAGCTTTATCAATTTTTAGCAGAAGTCCCTTTGAAGGAATTAACTTATTCCTTAAACAAACGCCTTGTATATCGTTTCTATCTTGAGTTTATTTGCGATGTTAACGGAGTGGAAGAAACGCTAACAACGACTTCTTTAGTGCTGGGAGATCGTTCAAACAAACTCAAAGGGCTTGTTCAAATTTATAAACGAAACGATGTACCGATTCGATATGAAGTGTACCGAAAGAAAAAAAGACAAACGCTTGGCATCCGAATTAATGATTACACCATGAAGACACGTGCTAAGTACTATGTGAAGAGCAAATGGAAGAAAGTCAAAAAGCAAATCGGCAAAATCAAAAAAGTCCGCAATCGACTTGTGACAAGGACGTTCCAAACGACCTTTACACTGGCGAGTAAGCTATCTGTGAAAGAGAAAACCGTTGTTTTTGAGAGCTTTAATGGGAAACAATTCAGCTGTAACCCTCGTGCTATTTATGAATATATGAAAGAAAATCACCCTGAATATACGCTGATCTGGAGCGTTAAAAAAGGGCATGAAGCACCGTTTAAGGAAAGAGGCATCTACTATATCAATCGTCTGTCATTCAAATGGATTTTTGCGATGGCAAGAGCCGAGTATTGGGTCGTAAACAGCCGTTTGCCGCTATGGGTTCCAAAACCAGACCACACAACATATTTGCAAACATGGCACGGTACGCCGTTAAAACGACTGGCGATGGACATGGACGAAGTGCATATGCCTGGAACAAACACAAAGAAATACAAAAAGAACTTCACGAAAGAAGCATCGAACTGGGATTATCTCATTTCTCCTAATGCATACTCGACTGAAATCTTTACACGTGCGTTCCAATTCCAGAAGACCATGATTGAGTCGGGATATCCGAGAAATGATTTCCTTCACAATCAAAACAATGAAGAAACGATGAGAGCACTCAAACAAAAAATGAACCTGCCGCTTGATAAAAAATTGATTTTATATGCACCGACATGGAGAGACGATCAATTTTATAAAAAAGGGCAGTACAAGTTTGATTTAGACCTTGATCTGCATGAGCTGAGAGCAGCTATCGGAGAAGAATATATCATCATTCTTCGTATGCACTATTTAGTCGCTGAAAACTTTGATCTAGGACCATATGAAGGCTTTGCCTATGACTTCTCTCATTACGAAGACATTCGAGACCTGTATATGATTTCTGATCTGCTCATCACAGATTACTCATCCGTGTTCTTTGATTATGCAAACCTCAAACGTCCGATGCTGTTCTATGTACCAGACATCGAAACATATCGTGACAAACTAAGAGGCTTCTACTTCGACTTTGAACAAGAAGCACCAGGACCGCTTGTAAAAGAAACATCAAGCGTGATTGAATGGGTAAGAGAAACAGAACAGCCGACTTTTACATTACCAGCTTCATTCGCACCGTTTTATGAAAAGTTCTGCTATTTAGAGAGCGGAGAGTCATCGAAGCGTGTGGTGGAAGTAGTGTTTGAATAGGTTAAATAAACAGGATAAAGGCTTACAGCTAATGGCTTGTAAGCCTTTTATCATGATATAAAGTGAAATAATCCTCAACTTCTGTTACAATTATGAACGGTGCTTTTAAAAAAGTAATCCCAAAAACTTATATCTAAGGAAGATAACAATGAACGCAATGTTGACGATATTGAAGGAGCAAATCGGCTCATTTCCGCTGATTATGCGACTTGCTGTTTATGAAACAAAATCAAAATATCAGATGAATTATTTAGGTGTTTTATGGCAGTTTTTAAATCCATTGATTCAAATGCTGGCTTACTGGTTTGTTTTTGGTATGGGAATTAGAGGAGGACAGCCAATTGTCATTGGAGGCATGGAGGTTCCATTTATCATTTGGATGCTTGCCGGATTAATTCCATGGTTCTTCATTAGTCCGACGATTCTTGATGGATCAAACAGTGTGTTTAAACGCATTAATATGGTATCGAAAATGAATTTTCCGATTAGTGCGCTGCCGTCTGTGGTGATTATGTCCAATTTGTTTAGCTATTTTGTCATGATGGGTGTCTATCTGATTGTGCTGATTTCCTATGGCATATATCCTGACGCGCATTGGCTACAATATATATACTATCTGATTTGTATGATCGCGTTTATGTTTTCGTTTAGTTTGTTTAATTCAACAATTAGCGTACTCGTAAGAGATTATCAATTTCTGTTACAATCCGTGACACGTTTACTTTTCTTTTTGCTGCCGATTTTTTGGAATATCTCAGAGAAGCTCACTGGAGACAAAGCATGGATAGGAGATATTTTAAGATTGAATCCTCTTTTCTACATTATTGATGGTTTCAGAAATAGCTTGTTAAAGGGAGAATGGTTCTTCCATGATGTGAAATATACGCTTTATTTTTGGCTGATGACGCTTCTTCTTTTAACAGTTGGTTCATTGCTTCATATGAAATTCAGGGATAAATTTGTCGATTTTCTTTAAAAAGTAAGGAGATTATACGATGAAACTAAAGGTTTCGTTTCGAAACGTATCCAAGCAATACGTCCTATATAAAAAACAGTCGGATAAGATTAAAGGGCTGTTTTTTCCTAATAAAAATGAAAAAGGTTTCTTTGCTGTTCGTGATGTGTCCTTTGACGTATATGAAGGTGAGACGATTGGTTTTGTAGGAATCAATGGATCTGGAAAATCAACGATGTCGAACCTTCTAGCGAAAATCATTCCACCGACGAGCGGTGAGATTGATATGGATGGCCAGCCTTCGTTAATTGCCATTTCGGCAGGGCTGAATAATCAATTAAGCGGTAAAGACAACATTCGATTAAAGTGCTTAATGATGGGGCTGACGAATAAAGAAATAGACGAGCTATATGAAAAAATCGTCGAGTTTGCGGATATTGGCGACTTTATCGATCAGCCTGTAAAGAGCTATTCAAGCGGGATGAAATCTCGTTTAGGCTTTGCCATTTCAGCACATATTGATCCAGATATCCTCATTATTGATGAAGCGTTATCTGTAGGAGACCAAACCTTCTATCAAAAATGTGTGGACCGCATTACAGAATTTAAAGAACAAGGAAAGACAATCTTTTTTGTGAGCCACTCCATTAGTCAAATCCAAAAAATCTGTGACCGGGTTGCTTGGATGCATTATGGTGAGCTTCGTATGTTTGATGATACGAAAAAGGTTGTGAAAGAGTATAAGGAGTTTGTTGAATGGTTTAACAAGCTATCCAAGCAAGAGAAAAAGGAATACCAATTGAAGCACAAGGAAGGCCGAAAAGGTGTACAAAAGACAGAAAGGGTGTCTCGTTATCATGAGAACGGGAAACGACGTTCGTTTTTCGGACCAGCGTTACAAGTGACAATTTTAGCGCTCTTCACCATCTTACTTGCCCTTTCTATGTTTTCGGACCGCCCGCTTCGTACGCTGGCGACATTTGGTGCAATTCCATCAAATAAAACAGAGGCGCCTCAGTCAACGAAGAATGAGACGAAAGGTGCCTCTGATATGAGAAAAATTGATCAACTGGCCATAGTCAAGGCAGATCCAATGACGGTCTATAAAGACCAAGCCATGAAGAAAAAGGCAGACGTTACGTTGCCTTTTGGACAAAAAGTACAGGCTGTGGCTGATAACAAACAAACCGTTCAAATCAAAACGGAAGCAGAGACGTATTATGCGAAACCTAATGCGCTGCAAAACGCAGATGAGTTGAAGCCATTATCCATCGGACCCGCACAGTTCAATTCCTACGTATCTCCCGCATCCGCAGGCTCGTATGAATACTTACTTTCTTTCCTTGGGAAAGAGGAGTCTGTGCTGAAGCAAAGAATGCAAACACTTATCTCGGTCAAAAGTGAACAGGGTGATGCCATTGAGCGGCTGACGACTGAAAAAACGGATTATGTGATTCAAAATGGACAGGCGAAAACGATGGTGTTCCGCGAGATCATGACGATTTCTCCTTCGACACTCGGGCTGACAGAACAGAATGTCTGGATGAATGAGAAACAAACGAAATTCGCAGTAAAGGGCGAAAATTATCTGTTTGTCATTGATAATGAACAGCATACGCTGACCATTTCAGTTATGAAATAAAAAGAAAAGCTGCCGATGCCGGTAGCTTTTCTTAATGGGCTTCTTCTTTTTCAAGAAGCTGTTTCATAAATGGAATGAGTTTCTTTTTCAGCTCTTCATCCTGAAGGGCAAACTCTAGGGTCGTTTCAATGAAACCTTGTTTCTCGCCGACATCATATCGTTTTCCTTCGAAATCATAGGCAAATACGCGCTGGATGTCATTGAGCTTTTGGATGGCATCTGTCAGTTGAATTTCTCCGCCTGCACCAATTTCTTGTTGATCGAGGAACATAAAAATCTCTGGCGTGAAAATGTAGCGCCCTAAAATGGCTAGATTCGATGGTGCTGTTCCTTGCGGCGGCTTTTCAACAAAGTTTTTCACTTGGTAGCGGCGTCCTTCTTGTGTAAGAGGGTCAATGATCCCGTAGCGATGCGTATCGCTGTCCGCTACCTGCTGAACGCCGATCACAGATGACAAGGTTTTTTCATATTCATCCATCAGCTGGCGGAGCCCAGGTGTTTCGGCTTGAACAATGTCATCCCCTAGTAACACGGCAAATGGTTCATCGCCGATAAAGTTACGGGCGCACCAAACGGCGTGACCAAGCCCTTTAGGCTCCTTTTGGCGGATATAGTGAATGTCAGCAATATTAGAGGACTTTCTTACCTTTTCTAAAAGCTCACTTTTCCCTTTTTCCTCAAGGTTGCGCTCAAGCTCTGGCGCAAAATCAAAATGATCCTCAATGGCTCTTTTCCCTTTTCCAGTCACAATAATAATGTCTTCAATTCCTGATTCAACAGCTTCTTCAATAATATATTGAATGGTTGGTTTATCAACGATTGGCAGCATTTCTTTAGGCATGGCCTTTGTGGCAGGGAGGAAACGCGTCCCGAGACCTGCAGCTGGTATAATGGCTTTACGTACTTTTTTCAATGAACTTTGCACCTTCCTTACATATAGACAAAATGATTTGACTTCATTTTTCATCTTTCATAAAGTGTAACTTACAAATGATAGAAATGACAAATGATTTACGAGAAAGATTTAAAACCTATTGTAAAGGACTTGTGTAAATATTCATGTTAAAAAGAGTAAAGGCGATGTAAAGATTATGCATATAGAATGATTAGGATTCGTTTCTATTCTTTTGTATAATGAACAACATACGATATTGAGAAGGAAAGAGGCATAGACTATTGAAAACATTACATGTAATGACTGTATTCGGGACGAGGCCTGAAGCGATTAAAATGGCACCCCTTGTCCTTGAACTAAAAAAATATCCACAAATTAAATCTTCGGTTACTGTGACTGCTCAGCATCGTCAAATGCTTGATCAAGTGCTGAAAGCTTTTGATATCAAGCCCGATCACGATTTAAATATTATGAAAGAACGCCAAACATTATCTGAAATCACATCAAACGCACTGTTAAAACTAGATCAATTATTCCAAGAGGAAAAACCTGATATTGTCCTTGTTCATGGAGACACAACGACAACCTTTGCGGGAAGTTTGGCTGCTTTTTATCACCAAATTTCAGTTGGTCATGTTGAGGCAGGCTTGAGAACACATAATAAGTATTCTCCATTCCCAGAGGAATTGAACCGCCAAATGACAGGTACTATTGCTGATATTCACTTTGCACCTACGGCTGAGGCGAAGCAGAATCTTTTAATAGAAAATAAAAAAGAAGAAACCATATTTGTCACAGGAAATACCGCCATTGACGCTCTGCAAACAACAGTCACTGAACAGTATCAGCATCCTATTCTAGAGAAAATAGGCACAGATAAAATGATCTTATTAACGGCTCATCGTAGGGAGAACCTTGGTCAGCCGATGAAAAACATGTTTAGAGCGATTAGACGTGTTGTAGAAGAGTTTGAAGATGTTCAGGTCGTATATCCTGTTCATTTAAATCCTGTCGTTCGTGATGCGGCACAGACGGAATTCAGTGATCTCGATCGTGTGCACTTAATTGAGCCGCTTGAAGTGGTTGACTTCCATAACTTTGCTGCCGCTTCACACTTTATTTTAACGGATTCCGGCGGTGTGCAAGAGGAGGCTCCTTCTTTAGGGAAGCCAGTATTAGTGCTGCGTGATACAACAGAACGTCCAGAAGGCGTGAAAGCTGGCACGCTCAAGCTCGCAGGAACAGATGAGGAAACCATTTATCAGATGGCAAAAGAGCTGTTAGAAGACCAGCAAGAGTACGATCACATGTCGAAGGCTTCTAACCCTTATGGTGATGGACAAGCATCGAAACGTATCGTTCAAGAGCTCCTTCATCGTTTTGGGTTAAGTGACGAAAAGCCAGCCCCATTTCAATCATAAAAAAACGAAGACTACATTCACGTAGTCTTCGTTTTTTTACTGCTCTAAACTTTCCTTCAATTCCTTCTTCACTTTCGCTAAACTGCTGTCATCAAGCTGATAATAATAAATGTTATTGATTCGTGTGCCTGTGCCTTTCAGCTCGTGCTGTTTCACATTTTGTCTTGCATCACGATAATCATTCATCAGCGTCCACATATCGTCAAAGGACATGTTGGTTTTCATGTTGTTCTCAACAACTTTAAACATATCGCCGAATTTCGTAATAGATGAGATGTTAGCTCCTTTTGCAATGATGCCTTCAATGACCTGACGCTGTCTTTGCTGACGCCCGAAGTCACCTTTAGGGTCTTGCTTTCTCATTCTTGTATAGGCAAGGGCTTCATCGCCGTTTAGGTTAATCTCTCCTGTACCAAATGAATGGCCGTCATAGCTGAAAGCAAACGTGCTGTTCACTGTGATGCCGCCAAGTGTATCGACAATATCCTTAAAGCTTTCCATGTTTACTTTAAAAAAGTAATCAACAGGTACATCAAGCAGTTCTTCTACTGTATCTGCTGCCATTTGTGTACCGCCGAAAGCGTAAGAATGGTTGATTTTATCCATTGTGCCTTTTCCGACAATTTTTGTATACGTATCACGCGGGATACTCACCATTTCAGTTGTTTTCGTTTTCGGATTGACTGTCATGTATATTAATGTATCTGCACGGCCGCGGTCATTCTTTCTTTCATCGACACCCATGATTAAAATAGAGATCGGGTCTTTCTTACTTAAATCGACATCTTTGTCACGCTTATCTGACTTCTTTAAGTTTTCCTGAATACCTGCAACCGTTGATGCTGCTGTGTTCCAAAGATGATAGGCATATCCGCCAGTAACTAAAACGAACAAGCCAATAATCGATAAAACAATCCAAAGAACCTTTTTCTTCTTTCTTTTTCTTTCAGCTCTCATAATGTCCCTCACCTTTTCTATGATTCTTCCATGATTATAGGTTTACGAATCTTGATAAACAAGTTATTTTTTTACTCTGAACCTAGATATAGACGTTGTAACAAAAAAAAGGTTTCAAAAAACCTTAAATTTACCTTAAAATATTATGTTATAAGACGATACAAAGACATGAGGTGAAAAAAATGAAGAAAATCGTCGGTTTACCGTTCTTAATACTACTACTAGGTATCGTGCTCACAGCATGTGGAACGGCTGAGCAGTCCTCAGGAGAAAACAAGACAAACAGTTCAACTCCTCAGGTACTTGAAGAACAAGCTGAATTTATTGGAATGGCTGATGCACATACAGTCGAAGTGAAAAAAATGAATACGACCTTAAGCTATGAATTTACGGATAATTTTAAAGATGTGTTAAATGAATTTAAACCAGGTGACAAAGTAGAAATCTCTTACTTTATCAATGACAGTGGTCAAAAAGAAATTCAAAAGATCGAAAAACAGAAGTAAAAAAGATGGGCGGGATGAACAAAATTGAAGAAAACAGGCATTACACTTATTGTTCTCATGACACTGACTCTACTAGTCGCACCGTTTCAGTCTGCCATGGCTAGCTCGACAATT
This sequence comes from Bacillus xiamenensis, assembly GCF_000300535.1. Lineage (GTDB taxonomy): Bacteria > Bacillota > Bacilli > Bacillales > Bacillaceae > Bacillus > Bacillus xiamenensis. Next base: position 17,325 of record NZ_AMSH01000017.1, on the reverse strand, counting down.
TCAGTGAAATTGTCTAATTATATCGGAAACAAAAATAGTATAGATCTATCAACAACTGGAGAATACAAGCTATCAGGATCAAATGTTGCTGTCACGAAAAGATATGATGGCAAAAATCGATACGAAGTAGCCAATAGTATCGCTTCTGCAGGCTGGACAAACCCTTCAACCGTTGTGATTGTGAGCCGAGATGCTTTTGATCATGCCATTTCTGTATCGCCGTTAGCATACAAACTGGGCGCACCGATTTTGTACACGAACATTGAAAAGCTCACGAAAACAACTGAAAACCAGCTGAAAAAAATGAATCCGGACAACATCCTGATTATCGGTAATACGAAAAGTATTTCAACAGCTGCTGAGAAATCAATCAAAAAGTACGGTAAAGTGAGACGCATTAGTGGAAAAGACAAGTTTGAAATATCCCAAAAAATCGCAAAGGAAATGGGTAACTACAAGCAAGCCGTAGTTGTCGGCGGGAACTCATTTATGAATGGGATTGCGATTGCATCCTATGCATCGAGAAAAGGATACCCAATTCTCTTAACAAAAAAAGATTCTATTCCGTCCTACAAATTGCCAAGTAAAGTGATCATCGTCGGCAGTACGAAAAGTACTGGACAAAAAGTAGAAAATCAAATCAAAAAAACCTCACAAGTTACACGAATCAGCGGGGCCAATCGCTACGAATTATCTGTGAATATCATTAAGAAATTAAATATCAATGCAGATAAAGTCTATTTAGCAAAAGCCTCTAGCTACATTTATGCAATGCCGATGTCGCAATTGGCTGCAAAATCTAACAGTACCGTTGTGTATGTGAAACCAGATTCTGTTACAGCTTCACTAAAAGCACTGCTGAAAGAAAAAGGTACATATGCTTACCATCTGGCTGGTAGCACAAGTGCAATCAAAGATAGCTTGAAAAATTCTTTAGCCAAGCAAGTCTATCTGAAAAAAAATCAAAACTACCAATTGAATATTTCTAACGGAAAAATTTCATTAAAAGGCATCAAGACGTATAACACATTAAGAGTTGTTCCTGAGAAATATTCAACGAAAAATGTCCTTCAAATTGCAGGAAAGCCTTACTTAGGTCATGTAAACTTTGCCATTGAATCAGGATATATCAGGCCGACTCTCGAAAATATTCCATTTGAAGACTATCTTAAAGGTGTTGTGCCCAACGAAATGCCTGCAAGCTGGCATGTTGAAGCATTAAAAGCACAAGCGGTTGCCGCTAGAACGTATTCAGTGAAAAGTATTGGGAAAGTCGTACCTGATACAACAGCCTTCCAAGTATATGGAGGATATAATTGGTACACGAATTCGACAAAAGCTGTCGATGCCACAAAAGGAAAGGTTCTGACATATAACAATCAACTCATTTCAGCAACCTATTATTCTAGTAATGGCGGATATACTGAGGCAAGTGAAGAAGTGTGGGGAAATGCACTTCCATACTTAGTAGCCAAAAAAGACACAAAAGATCCGGTCAATACTTGGACACTAAAGTTGTCTAAAAAACAATTAGGCACTACGCTCACTGCAAGTACAGCAGCCTCTCAGTGGTCTAAGACAAAAGAAGCAAATGCAGCCGATCTTGCTGGTCTAAAATCATGGCTGCTGAAAAACAAAGAAACAGCTGCATCTGACATGAGAATCGCATCAATCTCTAGTCTGACATTCTCGGGTAAAACAAAAGGTCAGCGTGCGCAGACAGTATCAATCAAGCTGAATTACCATTTGAAAAACAAAACAGGCAAGTATACAGTGAACAAAAGTACAACGGCAAGTATGAAGATGACGGAGTTTAGAACCGTCATGGGCGCAACAAAGGTGAAAAGTACGTTTGCGTCAGTAAAAAATAATACAGATGACTTCACGATTTCAGGAAAAGGGTATGGTCACGGCATTGGAATGAGCCAATACGGCGCCAAAGCTAGAGCTGAATCTGGAGACTCATATTCTTCCATACTTTCGTTCTACTATCCAGGCACGAAACTAACAAACTATTAAAAGGTTAAGGGAGGACTTAGAAGATGCGCTCAATGATCAAAACAGCCATCCTCAGCCTCATCGCTATTTTCGTTATTGTTCCAACAGCTTTGGCAGATAACTCAGTCTCTCGAATTGACGGCGGGAGCCGGTATGCTGTAGCAGCAAATGTAGCGAAAACAGGATGGGGAACAGCAAGTACAGTTGTTTTAGTAGGGAAGACTGCGTATGCAGATGCAACAGCGGGGATTCCGCTTGCACATCAAAAAAATGGACCAGTTCTTTACACAAACAGTAAAAGCCTTTCAGGTGATACAAAAAAAGCCTTAACGGCATTAAAGACAAAGACAGTCATTGTATTAGGCAGCACATCAAGTGTGTCAAATGACGTGGTCAATCAAGTGAAGAAAATGGGCATCTCTACACAACGTATTTCAGGAAAAAACCGATATGAGCTATCTGCAAATATCGCGAAAAAAATGAAAACGCCAGCTGGCGTTGTTGTCGTGGAAGGTTCTTTCTATGCGCATGGGATTGCGATTGCACCTGTGGCAGCGCAAAAAGGGTTCCCAATTCTATATACAGACAAAAAGGGCCTTCGTTCTGAAATCGCCGCTGTTGCAAAGGCAAGCAATGTGAAACAAACCATTGTCGTAGGCGGAGAGAATTACGTCACAAAAGCAGCTTACAATCAGTTGAAATCTCCAACTCGAATCAAAGGCTCTACTCGTTATGACGTAGCTGCGAATATTGTGAAAAAGTACAATATGAGCACAAATAACACCTATGTAGGAAGAGGATTTGGCTATGCCACTTCATCTTCTGCGGCAGGGATTGCAGCCAAGCAAAACAAAGCCTTGCTTTTGACGAACGAAAAGACGTTGCCAAAAGTAACAAGAGCAACAATTAGTAGTAAAAATATCACCAAATTCACGGTCGTAGGCAGTCCAAATACGGTCACAGCAACTGTTGTGAATCAATTGAAGAACCCAGTCGTCGGCAAAAAAGTATTCATTGACCCAGGTCATGGCGCTCAAGATTCAGGAGCTGTAGGCTATGGATTATATGAGAAGAACTTAAATCTAGACGTAGCGAAGCGTTTAAATACAAAATTAAACAACGCAGGTGCACTCGTTACCATGTCAAGAACATCAGACACATTTGACAGTCTTCAAACACGAGTGAGCAAAGGTGCGGATGCGAAAGCAGATATCTTCATTAGTGTTCATGCGAATTCAAATGATAACAGCAGTGCAAATGGGACAGAAACGTATTACGACACAACATATGCGTCTGCAAACAGCTTAAAGCTTGCACAAAACATCCAGCCTAAAATGGTCAGTGCATTAGGCACAAGAGACCGCGGTGTGAAAACAGCTGGCTTCTATGTCATTAAATATTCTAAGATGCCGAGTGTTCTCTTAGAAACTGGTTTTGTTTCCAGTCCAGTTGATTCAAATATTTTGAAATCCGCCACATATAAAGACCGATTAGCATCAGGGATTTCAAGCGGCGTTTCAGGCTATTTTAGATAAAAAAACACAAACATGAGGGGTGCCTAAGATACTCCTCTAGGCTGCTCGAGAACGTCTCTCGGCAGCCTTTTTTCAAAAGTCCAAAGTCCATGAAGTGATTCCAGGGTGAAGGGTTCAAAACCAAGGAGGTTGACTTCATTCGTTTCTATATTAAATGTTTTGTATTGATGGCGATTTCTCTATGTTTGTATGCACCATCTGCATTTGCACAGCATACCGTATCGAGGATTGAAGGAAGTAATCGGTATGAGGTCGCAGTAAATGCTGCGAAAAGAGGATGGTCGACAGCATCTACTGTTGTTCTAGTAGGCGGGGATGCATATGCGTATGCTCTAAGTGCTGTGCCTTATGCCTTTCAGCAAGCGGAGCGTCCAACATTCGAGCCAATGTCGTCACACAACTGAAAAATGCGGTGTTAGGTGAAACCATTTTGATCGATTCAGGTCATGGTGCGCAGGATGCTGGAGCGGTTGGGAATGGACTTCTTGAAAAAAACGTCAATTTAGAAGTGGCGTTAAAGCTGCGTGGTAGGCTCAATCAAGCGGGTGCCATAACGGTCATGTCTAGATCATCTGATACTTTTGATTCCTTGCAAACACGTGTAAGCAAAGGGGCACAGGCGGGTGCTGATGTATTTCAGCATCCATGCCAATGCAAATGATAACAGAAGTGCAAATGGTACAGAGACATATTATGATGCGACGTATGCTGCGGCCAATAGTTTAAAGCTGGCACAAAAGGTTCAGCCCCGAATGGTGAGTGCCCTCGGTACAAAGGATCGCGGCGTGAAAACAGCCGGTTTCTACGTGATCAAGTATTCAAAAATGCCAAGCATACTGCTGGAAACAGGGTTTGTGACCAGTCCGATTGATGCCAGTATTTTAAAATCAACCATTGCAAAGGATCGGCTAGCTTCTGGAATCGCTGCGGGTGTTTCGGTTTATTTCGAATAAAATAAACCGAATGCCTGACATGTCAAGTTAAAAATACATTTCAATTCAGGTTATTTTTGTTATAATTGAAACATAGAGGGTGGATTTTTTGTGTGTTTACCTTCCGATGACAGCAAATCGACAAATCATGAAGAGGTGACGATATTGAAAAAGTTAATCACAATGCCGATTTTAGTATTACTTCTAGGTGTAGTGCTTACAGCATGCGGCACAACAAATCAATCAAACAATAACAATACGGATAACAGCAAAAAAGAAACAACGGAATCAGCTGATCAAAACAAAGAAAAAGCAACAGATGACCAGACAGAAGACGCAGACGATGAAAGCAAAGAAACAGCTGCTCAAACAGAAGACCAAGCAGGTCAATCTGATGAAGATACAAAAGATAGCTCAAGTAAAGAAATAACAAAAGAAGAAACGACTCAGGACGAGTCTAAAACAAAGAAAGAATCAACATCGAATAAGAACAATGAAGTCACCAAAGAAGGCACATATGTCGGTTTGGCTGATGGACACACCATTGCTGTCAACATTGATGGAAAAGAAATAGCCATTCAATTCGGAAATACATTCTCTAAACAAGTCAACAGCCTAAAAGAAGAATCAAAAGTGAAAGTAACCTATACAAAAGATGCAAACGGAACGCTCCGACTTAAGACAATCGAATCCGTAAAGGCAAAATAAAAAAAGACACGTAGACCCGCAGAATTGCGGGTCTTTTTTACGTTTAAAAGGGCATAACTTGATATAAGGGCACATTCTTAACACACTTTTACAAGACTTAACAGCCCATTTACATTTGCTTAATGTTGCTCTGCTAAACTGACTTTCATAGAACATCTCTTTACACAACAACTACTCTGAATGGTGAGGTGCAGGTCAGTGAGCGCAGAGAAAGCGATGAATCTTTATAGAGAATATGAAGTGAGACGAAACCACTCTTTTGCTTTAACAGAACATATGGTTCGTTATTTATTTGCAAAACGTTTCATAGATTTAGTGTTCTCGTTCATCGGATTGATGTTGAGTACGCCAATCATTTTGCTGTTCGCCCTATTGATTAAGTTAGAAACACCAGGTCCAGCCTTTTATATGCAGGAAAGGGTCGGAAAAGACGGTGTCTACTTTAAATTATGGAAGCTCAGATCGATGAGAACCGACGCAGAAAGCGGAGGAGCGAAATGGGCGCAAAAAAATGATCCCCGTATTACCAAAGTGGGGGCATTCATTCGAAAAACAAGAATTGATGAACTGCCGCAATTTATCAACGTGTTAAAAGGAGAAATGAGTATTGTAGGTCCACGCCCGGAAAGACCGATGTTTACTGCAGAATTTAATCGGACAATACCAGGCTTTACAAAAAGACTGACGGTCAAGCCGGGGCTGACAGGCCTTGCTCAAGTAAATGGAGGATATGAAATGAGTCCAAGTGAAAAATTATCACACGACTTACATTATATTCAAAACTTGACATTTTCTCTCGACGCGAAGATTATGGTAAAAACGTTAAAAGTCATTTTGACTGGTGACGGAGCCAGATAAGTAAAGTAGGGAAGAGAAATGGCAAGTATGAAAAATCGCATGCTAGGCGGGGCGAAATGGACAAGCTTGTCCGCATTGATCATTACCATTATCCAAATTGCACAGTTTGCCTTTCTAGGGAACGTGATGTCACTTAAAGAATTTGGACTCGTTGGCATGATCACAACTGTCACAATATTTACGCAAATTTTACTTGATCTAGGCATTGGTGCTGCGATCATTCAAAAGGAACAAACGACAGAACGTCAATTATCTACATTATATTGGATTAACTTGCTGACGGGGATTCTCTTGTTTTGTGTATTAATCCTCGCAAGTCCCTTGATTGCCGCCTTTTATGCCAGACCTGAGCTGGATGGCTTGCTCAAGTTGTTATCGATCATGTTTCTCATTGCACCAATTGGTCAGCAATATCAATATATGATGCAAAAAGATTTAGCTTTTAAAACATTAAGTACCATTGAAACCATTGCGTCCATCATATCGCTGCTCGTTTTACTCGTTCTTGCCTTTTTTATCAATCCGATTGTGGCCTATGTTGTTTCTCAAGTGCTGCTTCAAGCAGGAAAGGGGCTATTGTATGCGGCAGCTTATTGGAAAAAGTGGCGCCCAGCACCTGTTTTCGCATTAGGGGAAGTGAAAGAGTTTTTCTCCTTCGGGGCTTTCCAGATGGCATCAAGGCTTGTCAACCGGGCAGGATCGAACATTGACATGATCTTAATCGGCCGGTTTCTTGGAGCGGAGGCGTTAGGCATTTACAGTTTGGCTTATCAAATCGTGACGATTCCAGTGCTGAAAATCAATCCGATTGTGACGAGAGTGGCTTTCCCTCTATTCGCAAAAAGTCAGCGAGACCATTCGATGCTGCGCGAGGGCTTCCTCAGTATGACGAATATGCTCGCATTGATTAGTTTCCCATTATTAATCGGTCTTGCTGCCGTATCAGACAGCTTTATAGAAGTGGTGTTTGGAGAGAAGTGGCTAGTGGCAGTTCCGGTTCTTAATATTTTGTGCATTGTCGGTCTTCTGCGTGTGCTCATGAATCCAAACGGTTCCATCCTCCTTGCAAAAGGGAGAGCGGACTTAGCTTTTTATTGGGATACAGGCATGCTGATCGTCTATGGAGGCGCATTATATACGGGAGTAAATACGGGCAGTCTAGTGACAGTAGCTTGGATTTACTCAGGTGTCAGCCTGCTGAACTTCATTGTGGGCAGATGGCTTATGGCATACGTCATTCAGCTAGATATGAAGGTGTATGTAAGCTCACTCGTAAAGCCTGCTGTCATGACGCTGTTCATGGCCGCCTGTACAGTGGCTGTTCATCAAGGGATGAAGCTGACGTCAGCCGATATGACGCTTCAATTGCTACTAACAATTTGTTTAAGTGCTGCTTTGTATGGCTTGCTGCTTGTCAAAATGTATCCGCAGGCTGCAAGCAAATTATGGAGAAGAGGTCGTTCGTCATGAAGGTGCTATGGCTGACAAGTGTATATCCTAGTGAAAACCATCCGAGTGAAGGCGTCTTTCATGAAACGCAGGTGCAGGAGCTGCTCAAACAAGGAATAGACGTAACCGTCATTTGCCCTACCCCCGTGAATCTCCCAGTATTACGGATGATCAAGTCGTCCTATCGGCAGAAAATAGACTTGCCGGAACAAGAGGTTCGAAACGGTGTGACGGTTTACAGGCCGCCCTATACAGCGTTACCTGGACAGTTGAAATGGGCACAGCCGAGCAACCGAATCGCAGCTTCTGTTCTCCGCGCAATGCAGCGCAATCAGCTGTCACCAGATTTTATCCATGCGCACTTTGCTATGCCGTCTGGCGGCGCAGCAGCTGTGATTCAAAAAGAAACGCATATCCCTTATCTTCTGACCTTACACGGCAGTGATGTGAATGTATATCCGAACTATAGCAAAGGGGCGCTTGCAGCCTTTGAAACAGCGGTGAAACAGGCCGCCGCTGTTCTGACAGTGAGTGAGGAGCTGGCAAAAAAGACACATGATATGACAAAGGTGGAAGCGCAATTCCTCCCGCTTGGGATTCCGCTCGAGTCATTTTCTAATACACAAGGGGATCAAGAAGCCATCCGAAAGCAGTTAGGGTTACCGCTTCACGACAAGCTTATTGTCTTCGCCGGTCGCTTAGTCAAAGAGAAAGGCTTACTTGAATTAGTTGATGCAGTTAAGGGGATGGCTGGTGTGAAAGCGGTCTTAGTTGGAAAAGGACCCCTCGCAAAGGAGCTAGCAGAACGAGCTGGGGAATCAATTATACTCACGGGGCAGATGCCAAATGATCAAGTGAAACATTATGTCATGGCGGCCGATCTGTTTGCCCTTCCATCCTATAGTGAAGGAATGCCGACTGTCGTCCTAGAGGCGCTCGCTTTAAAAGTACCTGTTATTGCAACACGAGTAGGTGGCCTCCCATCATTGTTTTCTACTTATCGACATCTGCTCATTGAGCCGCGCTCAACGAGTCAGCTAAAAGAGGCGATTCACGCGTATCTTTATGAAAATAAATGGAATGATCAAGTGAAGAACGACCTTCACCACATCGTCCATACAGAATATTCATCATCACATAATACGAAGCATCTCATTCAGCAGTATGAAAAGGTGCTGAATCAATCAATATCCATCGTTTAAACAGGAAGAAATGTGCAAAGACTGATAGATAAACAGTTTGGAACGGACAATATGCTTTTACTGAGAGGATGAAACAGGTTGAAGAAAATTGCTGTGATTGGAACAGGATATGTCGGGTTAGTATCGGGTACTTGTTTTGCTGATATCGGAAATCGCGTCATCTGCTGTGACATTGATGAATCAAAAATCAACAGCTTACAAAGCGGTGTCGTTCCAATTTATGAACCAGGCTTAAAGGAATTGATTGAAAAGAATACAAAAGAAGGAAGATTATGTTTTACAACCAATATTCCTGCTGCGATTCGAGAATCTGAGATCATTTATATTGCTGTAGGGACACCGATGACATCGAAGGGTGAAGCGGATTTAACTTTCGTAAAAGCCGTCGCTCAAACGATTGGTGAACACCTGAATGGCTACAAAATCATCGTGAACAAAAGCACAGTGCCAGTTGGAACAGGACGTCTTGTTCAAGCCATTGTTCAAAAGGCATCACGCAGTAAATATCCATTTGATGTTGTATCCAATCCAGAGTTCCTTCGAGAAGGTTCGGCGATTCAAGACACGATGAATATGGAGAGAGCAGTCGTTGGCGCAACAAGCACTCATGCATCGACCATCATTAAAAGATTGCATGATCCGTTTCAAACAGAGGTTGTTGAGACCAACTTAGAAAGTGCAGAAATGATTAAGTATGCGGCAAATGCCATGCTCGCCACAAAAATCTCATTCATCAATGACATTGCGAATATTTGCGAGAGGGTTGGCGCTGATGTTGAGAAAGTCAGCGAAGGAGTTGGGTTAGACAGCCGCATCGGGCATAAATTTTTAAAAGCGGGCATTGGATTTGGAGGGTCTTGTTTCCCGAAAGATACAATGGCTCTTCTCAAAATTGCCGAGACAGCCGGCTACCGGTTCAAGCTGATCGAATCTGTGATTGAAACAAACAACAACCAAAGAGCTCATCTTGTCAGCAAGCTCATGAGTGTGTTCGGTGATATTAAAGGGAAGACCATTTCCGTCTTAGGGCTCGCATTTAAACCGAACACCAATGATATGCGCTCAGCCCCATCATTAGATATTATCCCGATGCTGAGAGAACTCGGAGCTTTTGTCAAAGCCTATGATCCAATTGCTTATGTAGAAGCAGAAAGAGAGCTTGGCCCGCAGGCAGTCTTCAGCAATGATCTCTACGAAACAGTGAAAGATACAGATGCTTGTCTCATTTTAACAGAATGGGAGGATGTACAGAAGATGGATAAGGATCAGATCAAGCAGCTGCTTCGCTCACCAATTTTAATTGATGGAAGGAATTTGTTTGATCCAGCAGAAATGAAAGAGAGAGGATTTATTTACCAGTCGATCGGCCGCCCAGGCGTATGGGAAGCAGAATTGGTATCGAAGGCACAATAATAGGGGGAGCTTGGATGAAGAAAGTATTGGTTACTGGGGGAAGTGGATTTATTGGGTCTCATACGGTAGAGGCTTTACTAGAAAAAGGCTATGAGCCCATAGTTCTTGATAATTTTTCAACTGGATCTAAGGAAAATATAGCTCATCTTTCCGTACAATGCGTGGAAGCAGATGTCACAAAATCAGAAACGGTCGATTTGATCAAACAAATTGCACCAGATTATATCATCCATCTTGCAGCACAAGTGAGTGTAGCCGTTTCGGTTCAACATTTTATCTATGACGAAGAGGTCAATATTAAAGGATCGCTTCATGTGATAAAAGCAGCGGCTGAAGCCGGTGTGGAAAAAGTGGTGTTTGCCTCATCGGCAGCTGTCTATGGAGACCCGGTTTATCTGCCGGTAGATACAGCTCATCCACTACAGCCTGGTTCACCTTATGGCTTATCGAAACTCACAGTCGAGCGGTATTTAGAGATGGCGAAATCACTCTATGAGCTGGATTATTGTATTCTACGATACAGCAATGTATATGGACCGCGTCAAGATGCGCTTGGCGAAGGAGGGGTTGTCTCTATTTTTTCTGATAAGTTTGCAAAGCATGAGACCCCTTTCATCTTCGGAGACGGGGAACAAACAAGAGATTTCATCTATGTCGGTGATCTAGCAGCAGCGAATGTGTCGGCTTTAACTGCCAAATCAAACGTTTGTTTAAATATCTCATGTGGTGATTCCATCACGGTGAATGAGCTGTTTCAAACGATGAAGCGAGTGACCAGATCACAACTTGAACCGATTTATAAGCCTCAGCGTGCAGGAGATATTGTGCATAGTACATTGTCAAATGAGGAAACGAAACAAGTCTTAAATTGGGAGCCTGTCGTGTCTTTACAAGAAGGTTTGGCTCGTACCATCTCCTACTATGAACAGGGAGTAAAGGCTTAATCCCTCAAATCGGATGGGTTGTTTAGGAGGAAAATGGGTATGAGTGTGAAACAAACAGCATGGCAAATCATGATCGGATGTATTTTATTAGCTGCAGGCATAGGGCTTGTGCAGCTGGCATCCACCCAGCCTATTGGGTTAAAAAAGATGGTGGCAGTCCCGGTTTTGCTTGTGGTGCTCACGGCAGCTGCCGTATTGATGAAGCTATACATGAACGGTGATCAAGTCTTCATGTCAGCCATCTACCTTTTGATTGCATTCACCTTTCTCAATAACGCTTTCTTTTCTATTAGTGTCGGATTCTTTAGTCTTTTTCTCTACCGTATCATGCTCATGGCTGTCTTTGTTTTATTGATATGGCGGATGAGAGACAGGGGAACGTACATATCACAGTGGCGGCACATTCGTGTAAAAGGCATTCTTGGCTTTTTCGCTGCATGGTTTCTTTATGGCCTCATTTCACTGCTTTGGGCTCATTCAGTCACAGATGGTCTGAAATATATGTCTCTTCTTGCAATGGGAATGGGATTTGTCTTCCTGGTGGTCATGTATATTCAGCGAATGGATCAGATTGTAACCTTTTATAGCATTTGGCTTGTCATGACCGTCTTTGTGATGGGGATCGGGTTCTATAATCACTTGACCTTGAACCATTTACCGAATACATCATTGTATCTTGGACCAGCGTACAAACAGCACTATCCTACAGCTGTATTCTTTAATCAAAATGACTTTGCGACGTTTTTATCTATTAGCTTTTTCTTATATGTAGCGTGTATGCGTCAGGTGAAAAATGGTTATATCAAAGCGTTTGGGGGATTAGGAGCGATCGCAGCACTGTATCTCATTTTGTTAACAGAATCGCGCGCGAGCTTGCTGGGTATATTTGCTGGAGCGGCGATCTATGTGTGGCTGCTACTGCCTCGCTTTTTAAAAAAGTGGTCACTCATCGCAGCAGGCGGGCTTGGCGTCATATGTCTTGCCATCTTTTCAGCTAAGATCTATTCGGTCTTTTATGACTTGTTTCTCGCTTCTCAGGTCGCACATTCTTTTAGTGAACCACTCCCGTCCAACATCGCTCGGGCTAATTTGATCAAAAACGCATGGCATTTCTTTACGAATTCATATGGCTTTGGGGTCGGTGCAGGCAATGTGTCTTACTACTTAGCCCACTTTTCGATCTTTGATACAGATCAAGTCGTTGAAGTGCACAATTGGCTGCTAGAGCTGATGACGAATTTTGGCTTTGCCGTCATGCTGGGTTATCTCTCAGTGTACGCCTATCTCATGTTCTCACTGTACAAACAATACCAATTGGCTGACACGAGACCAGCAAAGATGATCATCGAAGGTCTATTTGCTGCAATGCTGAGTTTTCTCGTCTCGAGTATTAGTCCCAGCTCCGTTTCGAATTTATATTTCCACTGGGTATTTTTAGGACTGGTGATGACGGCGGTGAATATCATGAAAAATAAACAACGTTTAAAGCCGTGGTAAAACGTGTGATGATGAGCTTGTATGGCTACACTAGTGAAAAAGCAAATACGTCAATGTTGGGAGAATGAACATGTCTGGTTTCATGGTAAGAATAAGGAAGCGAATCAAAAAATATATCGTATGGCTCGTACTATTGCCTGTCATATTAGCCGCTTTTGGTTTCTTTTTTGCCAAAGGGACAGTAGAGCAGTCTAGCTACACAGCCGCTGTGACCTTGACGCTTGGTAAATATGATGATGGGGTGTATAACAATATGGCAGAAGTGACATCTCTCATAAAAAGCGATGCATTTCTGAATCAAGCACTACATGATGTCAAGGAAGCAGAAAGGCAGGATGTGAAAAACCGTCTGATTCTCACCAATGCATCAGATACACAATTACAGCTGTCATTTACAGATGCCGACAAAGCCCGGGCCTTGGCTGTCGTGAAACAAGTGTCAGATACATTTTTAAAGCAAGACAAGGCCTTATTTATGAAAAGACAGCAGGTCATTGAAAATAGATTATCTGCTCTAGAAGATGAATCTGTCAGCGATGATTCCAAAGTCGATAAAGAACGTTTTTTATATGAATTGGAGTCTACAAAGCTCGGGATGAAGCAGGCAAAGATTGTCGATCCTGCCCAAGTGCTCGATGAAGGCAATAAAGGCATGTCAGCGAAAAAACGGGCACTGCTTGGACTTGTCATTGGCTTCAGCATCTCGCTCATGTTTGTGGTGTTACCTGAAGTGTTCAAAGAATCTTAATGATGAACTGGAGATGAGTCCTAGGTGAACAAGCAACCGTTAGTATCAATCATTACACCGGCGTATAATGCGGAACGTTATGTAACGGATACAGTTCATTCCGTCCTTGCCCAAACTTATGCTAACTGGGAGCTGATCATTGCAGATGATGGCTCAACAGATGGAACTAGGAAGCTGTTAAGGGAATTAAGTCAAACGGACGACAGAATCAACGTCATTTATTTAGAGGAAAATGGGGGAGCCGCCATTGCTAGAAACACTGCCATCAAACAGGCAAAAGGGCGCTTTATCGCTTTTTTAGACAGCGATGATAAGTGGAAAGAGACAAAGCTCGAAAAACAGGTCGACTTTATGCTAGCAAATGATTATGCCTTTACATTCACGGCATATGACATCATCGCAGAAAATGGAGAACCGTTACAAAAAACGGTCACAGCACCGGCTCAGTTGAACTACAATGAAGCCTTGAAAAATACGATTATCGGCTGTTTGACGGTGATGCTCGATCTTCAGCAGGTGGGACATGTGGAAATGCCGAACATTCGAACAAGACAGGACTTAGCCACATGGCTCTCTATTTTAAAAAGAGGATTTACGGCCTATGGAATGAGTGAGCCGCTCAGTGAATATCGCATCGTTGGCAACTCGATCTCTAGTAACAAGTGGAAAGCAGCGAAAAAAACGTGGTTTGTCTACAGAGAAATTGAGCAGCTTCATTTTGTCAAAGCGTCTTGGTGTTTTATGCATTATGCCACAAATGCTGTGAAGAAGCGCTTATAAACAGAAGGGAAAAAAGGTGATAAAGGTGAAAGCAGACTCGATCATACATGTTATCGTAGCAACGGGAGAATGGGGACAGGATGGTCTGAGATACAGACGGCATCGCTTAGCAGAATTTCTAGCATCTGATCCAGAGACGAAAGAGGTCATCTGGGTATGTCCATCTGCCTCCCGTCATTTAGCTCCCTTTCAGCCTATAACGGATCGAATGAAGCAAATGACCATTCCTGATGTGCTCAAGAGCAAGTTTTTCCGCTTTGGCCGTTATCAAGATATGTTTTATATTCATAAATTGTCCCCTCTGCTTGAGCATTTGCGGCAGGAGGAAAAGAAGGGCATGGCCGTCTGTTTATGGTATACGTTTCCTGGATTTCCGCTCTTATCTTCTTTATTTGAATGGAAACATATTGTGTATGATTGCAGTGATCTGTGGGGAGAGCCTATCAGCGGAAAAAACAGCATTCTTTCTTATATGAGGCAGCGGGTCATTGTAAAAGCAGAAAACCGGATCATTAAATACGCACACAGCATTACATGCTCCTCTCAATATCTACATGATCAAATCAAAAAAAGGCTTATGGGTGAACCGAAAGATGTGTTCACAGTGGAAAATGGCGTCGAGTACGATGTGTTTGCGAAAAGCAGCCTTCCTAGCAGGGAGGATGTGCTAGAGGGAAGAGAAGGTACCGTTCTTGGCTTTATTGGAGGAATCAAGCCGAAGCTCGATTTTGACATGATCGCACAAGCTGCTCGCATGCAGCCAGATTGGACATTTTTATTTGTTGGTCCGGATGGAACAAATGGAGATCCATCTTTTCAGCATGCACTCAAACTGCCAAATGTCATTTGGACAGGGGCTGTCGCACCAGAAGAAGTGCCTGCTTACATGAAACTGATTGATGTAGGAATGATGCCATACAAACAGTCTCCTTATAATCAAGCTGTTTTCCCGCTCAAGCTATATGAATTTTTAGCTGCAGGAATACCTGTTGTTGGTTTAAATCTTCCATCAACGGAAAGGCTAAAAGAGAATGATGTGTATGAATATTTAGAGGGCGAAGATTCTGCTCTTTTCGTAGAAGCCTGTCTGAAAGTGATCAGCAAAAAAGACGACATGACCTATAGACATCTAAGACAAAGCCGAGCAAAGAAAAAAGATTGGCACGCGCTGTTCACAAACATGGTGGAATTAACGAATATTAAAGAAAACGCATAATTCATTCAGGATTGTGCGTTTTTATTTGTTTCTTCTTCACAGGGGGAGCTTGTGATCATCCTATATTCAATTGTATAATGGAAAGAGCGGCCAATATACAAAATACAGATTTCAATTTAGAAGGAGACTGACCTATGGATTACGAACGCGCCTTATTAGCGTTTTTTGTCTCTCTGGCTACAGTTTTAATTGTGACACCAATCGTCAAAAAGTTTGCAATTAAGATTGGTGCAGTGGACCAGCCGAATAAACGAAAAGTTCATGATAGAGTAATGCCTCGAATGGGTGGTTTGGCGATTTTTATTGGGGTAGCGACTGGAGCACTAGCAGGTGGGCTGTTTCTACATAATAAAATTACAGCTATTTCAGTTGGCGCTGTTCTCATCGTCATTTTAGGTATATTTGATGATAAATATAATTTAAGTGCAAAATTTAAATTTCTCGTACAAATTCTCGTCGCTTGTTTAATCGTGAGCACGGGGTTAAAAATGGACTTTTTCTCTGTTCCTTTCTTAACAGATCGAATGGAGCTAGGGTGGATGGCATATCCCCTGACTGTACTATGGATTGTTGGAATCACAAATGCAATTAATTTAATCGATGGATTAGATGGACTGGCTGCCGGTATCTCGGTTATCGGTTTAACAACGATTGCAGTCATGGCGTTTTCGGCTGACAAAATCCTAATTCTTTCGTTATCTCTTGTCGTCATTGGCAGTACCATCGGTTTTCTATTTTATAATTTCCATCCAGCAAAGATTTTTATGGGCGATACAGGCTCGTTATTTTTAGGCTATATGATTTCGGTGCTGTCACTTTTAGGGTTATACAAAAGTGTCACTTTGTTTAGTGTCGTTGTCCCAGTGATCATCTTAGGTGTCCCTATCTTTGATACCACCTTTGCAATCATTAGGCGGATATTAAATAAACAGCCAATTTCGGCGCCTGATAAATCACACATCCATCATCGACTGATGGCCTTTGGCTTATCTCATCGAATGGCTGTGATCGTCATTTACATGATTGGCTTAGTCTTTAGCTTAAGTGCAATCTTGCTGACAAGTGCCACCATTTGGCTCTCATTGATCATTATCTTTTTACTGGTCATGTTTATGCAAGTCATTGCAGAAGTTACTGGTTTGGTGAACGAAGAGTTCAAGCCATTTACGAAATTCTATAAACGAATGGTCAAAAGACAATAAAAACAGCCCGTGCCTCGGGACTGACCCGCCGTTTTTGAGACAGGGATCAAAACACTTTTATACAGCCAATTGCCGGTATTTTATCGGTGATTGGTTGTTTAGTTTCGTTTGCATACGGATGTTGTTATAATAATAAATGTATTCTTTGACAGTGCGTTCTACGATGGTGGTCGTAGTTCGATCAATCCTGTTAAGTATAGAACGTGTGAGGAATGAAACGATTCGATGGAGGCACATTATCAGCGGACGTCCCTTTATGGGACATGCTCATGGTAATGCCTTTTATATGAACAGCTTTCTGATACTCGTAAGATGCCTAAATGGATACAGGTGTCCTGTACCGTCAACGTTTTGCACAATTCTTCTACCAGTTTGATTGCCGGTTCCTTATCAACTTCCTTTCCAATTCGTTGTACTTTTTTAAAACTTCATTCTGTTGACTAAAATAGCGATTTTCTGCCTGCAGTCTCTCTAATTCTTACAACAAATATAATTTCCTTTTCCTGATCAACTTCCTTTCCAATTCTTCGTACTCTTTTAAAACTTCATTCTGTTGACTCAAATAGCGATTTTCTGCCTGCAGTCTCTCTAATTCTGGGCCCTTTCCATAGGTATATTGTTTTCCAACAGGCTGTTCGAACCGGTGTGTATCCCCAGCCTTATGCCACCTCACCCATGTCTGAACCTGCGTCTTATTCTTAATATTCAATTCCTGCATGATCTCTTTCATAGGTACACCTGCCAATCTCATTTCTACAGCCTTCTGTTTCACTTCAACCGGATAACTCACTCTTGTACCCATAGAAAAAACACCTCCATGCTTTATTTCGGATCACAACGATC
>NZ_AMSH01000016.1 GCF_000300535.1 Bacillus xiamenensis | reverse complement strand
TTCCATTTGGAACTGGTCTTTTTTGTGTTTTAAAAAAGGAACAAACACTCGATCTGGTATGGATACATATACTAAACTACCATCTAAAACATTCTTAATTTTGTATACAATTGAAAGCGCTAGGGCATACTGAAGCTATAAGTGGAGGTGTCACAATGAGCAAAAAAGAGCGAGAAGCGATTTGTTTGATTTGTGAAGAGAAAAAAACAAAGGGAATTTATTTATATCATCAGTTTTTGTGCCAAGATTGTGAGCGAAAGTTAATTTCTACATCGACCTCGGATCCTAGCTATGCCGACTATGTAAGAAAGCTTAAAAATCTTCATACACCGCCTTTGTATTCATAGACCATTAGATGGTCTTTTTTTATGACCTATGGAGGATGGGGCCTGTTTTTTGGAACTTAGTTTGGACATCAACCGTAATAAATAATAAGATAAACAGAGAGCCTGATTATTCATAGGAGTCGATGAACATGAAATCAATTTTTTATACATTTATATGGGCCGTTCTCTCTACTTTTTTTTCGCTGGTTATTTTAACTGTCAGTATTGCGGTTTTCCATCACCATGTTGGATTGTCGATACTGTATGCGATGATTGGGTGGGGTGTGATGTTTGCAGGGAGTCGATGGGCTGCCTTCCAGTTATTTTTGAAGAAACATGGATTGTCTCGCAGTGATTATGTATATATTAAACAGCACTTGAAAGAAGCAGGGCAAAAGCTGGTTCGTTTGAAGAAAGCTTTATTTGCTGTGAAGAACGTACAGACGATCAAACATAATTATGAAATCCTTCGGCTTGCGCGCCGCATTTATACGATAACCAAAAAGGAGCCGAACCGATTTTATGATGCTCAGCGATTTTATTTCGAAAGTTTGGATTCTGTTGTTGAATTAACTGAAAAATATGCACTGCTGTATAATCAGCCTAATCGCAGTCATGAGCTTGAAATGACACTAAGCCAGACTCGAGTCACACTGACCGAGCTGCAAAAACAATTGACGAATGATTTACAGCAAATTTTAGGAAGAGACATAGAAGCACTTCATATCGAACTTGAAGTGGCCGATAAAATGATCAAAAAATAGATGAAAGGAGTCAAACTCAGATGAAACCAGAAGATCCAGTCACACCACCATCACCATCTACTACAGGTCTTCAGTTTCGGGTGTTTGATACCTTATCTGATGAGGAAAAACAGGAGGCTTTACAGCGTGCTGAAAAGATTCCTGATCATCCACAAAAACTGCTTTTCTATGGCACACGTGTGCAGGAACGATTATTAGAACAATCAAAGCAAATGATGCAATATGTTGAGAAAAAAGATATTGATCAAATAGGAGACATTCTTGAGGCTTTTTTACAGCAGCTGCATTTAGTGGAACCAGAGGATTTGCTGCCAAAGAAACGGGGCTTTTTTTTAAGGCTGTTTCAGCGAGAAAGACGTTCTACACAGGAGATCATTTCTCGATTTAAACAAGCCGAAGCACAGATAGAGAGATTGTCAGCGAGACTCCGATACGCAAGGGGCGTATTGATTTCCGACCATAAGTTATTAGAGCGTTTATTTGAAGAAAATCAATCATATTTTCAAGAGATGACGTTACAGGTTGCAGCAGTTGAAGCAAAATTGGCACTTTTAGAGCAGCAGCAGGCCCTATCAGGAACGAAACGGTCAAATGATCGGACATTAGAGGAGCAATTGATGAGTCAGGAAGTCAATGAGGAAGAATATATGGAGAGATTGAAAGAAAGGAAGTATGATTTGCTGTTAAGCCGTCAAATTGCTCTGCAATGTAATGCTCAAATTCGAATGATACAGCATACAAACCATACATTAGCCAACCATATTCAATCAACTGTCTCCGCATCGATTCCTTTATGGATCAACCAAATGTCGATTGCGTTTACTCATATTCAGCAGCGAGCCAATTCAGCGCTTGAGCAGCGTATTCAGCAAACGTATGAAAAGGTCTCCAAGCAGCAAGGACAGCTTCTTGAAGACGCCTCATTAACGCCGATAGATGCGTTGAAAAAGGTTCAACTCCAATTAGCCGAAACATTACAGGAAACGTTACAGGTGAAAGAACATGGAAGCCAAGAGCGAGCTCAATTAAAAAATAGCATGTACGAGGCAGAGCAGAAGCTGGTGAATCATAAACCAATAAAGGAATGAGAATCCACCTTTCAGTTCACTTGTTTGAACGTTATAATAGACATAAGATATCGTTTAAGTGAAAAGGGTCGATTTGTTTGAAAACACCTTTATATACAGCATTATCACAACATGCGGAAAAGAAGCCCTATTCTTTTCACGTTCCAGGACATCACAATGGAGATGTCTTTTTTGATGAGGCACGGTCCTACTATGCATCCATTCTTCAGCTGGATGTAACGGAGCTTGAAGGTCTAGATGACCTCCATCACCCGACTGGTGTGATAGAAGAGGCAGAGGACTTGTTGGCAAAGTTATATGGGGCAAAACAAAGTTTTTTCCTTGTGAATGGTACAACAGTTGGAAATTTGGCGATGGTGATGGCGGCATGCCGTACTGGAGACGAGATTTTTGTTCAGCGAAATTGTCATAAGTCTGTTTTCCATGCGATTGAGCTTGCAGGAGCAACGCCTATTATAGTAGAAACTGAGAGCGATCCATACTTGCACGTCCCAACCCATGTTACTGACAAAACAGTCGAAAAAGCCATTGCGCAACATCCTAACTGCCGAGTAATCGTTTTGACGTATCCGAACTACTACGGACATGCAGCTGATTTATCAAAGCTGATTCAAATGTGTCATGAAGCGGGCATCCTTGTTTTGGTTGATGAGGCGCATGGCGCGCATTTTGTATTAGGCGGTGCCTTTCCTCCATCTGCCCTTTCCTACGGAGCAGACGTGGTGGTACAATCAGCACATAAAACCCTGCCTGCGATGACGATGGGTTCTTATCTCCATCTTCAAGGAGATCGGATCGATGCGAAGCGTATGAAGACATTGTTAACGATGCTTCAAAGCAGTTCTCCATCTTATCCAATTATGGCCTCGTTAGATCTGGCGAGAGCTTATGTGGAGGAGATCAAGGGAAAAGGGAATGTGGACGGAATCATAAGAGGGCTGACAAGGCTGAAAGAACAGTTTAACAGGATACCTAGTCTCGAAGTGGTCGAGTCTGACTCGTTATCTACTGATCCATTAAAATGCGTCATTCGTTCAACAAAAGGGCTGACAGGCTATGAACTAAAAAAGGTGCTTGAATCGGTGGATGTTCATCCAGAGCTTGCGGATGAACATCAAGTCTTACTCGTTTTTGGTCTAGGACAGACAAAGGATATTCCTTTTACAACCATAAAGCGGGCTCTTCAGCAAAGTGATTTATTGCTTGAAAAAAAAGAGCAGCTTCAAAAGGGATCGGCCTTAATAGACGACGATCAGCAAAAGCAAGGGGTAGAAGCCGTTCCTTTCGAAAAAGCAGCAGGCCGGATCAGTGCAGAATCGGTCATTCCTTATCCGCCTGGCATTCCTTTGATGATTAAGGGAGAACCGATTGAAGCAAATCAAATTGCGACGTTAAGCCGTTTGCTCGGGCATCAAGTTCATGTGCAAGCAAGTCAGGTGATTCACCAAAGAAAATTATATGTTTATATAGAAGAGGAGACACTATGAGCGGTATGTTTATTACGTTTGAAGGGCCGGAGGGTGCTGGAAAAACGACAGTGATTCGAAAAGTATACGAAGAAATGGAACGCCAAGGATATGCAGTGATGGCAACACGTGAGCCGGGCGGTATTGACATTGCAGAGCAGATTCGTGAAGTCATTTTAAATGAAAACAATACAAAAATGGACGCAAAAACAGAGGCATTGCTTTATGCAGCAGCCAGAAGGCAGCATTTGGCTGAGAAAGTAGAACCGGCATTGCAGCGCGGGGACACTGTCTTATGTGATCGTTTTGTAGACAGCTCCCTTGCTTATCAAGGCTATGCGAGAGGGCTTGGAATTGAAGAAGTCAAATCAATTAACGAGTTTGCCATTAATGGCACGATGCCGCAAATGACCATTTACTTTTCCATTACACCGGAGGAAGGTCTAAAGCGAATTAACGCCAATCAAGGAAGAGAAAAAAATCGATTAGATTTGGAGACGCTGAATTTCCACCAGCGGGTCAGAGAAGGTTATGAATTGCTCATTGCGCAATCACCAGAACGATTCCGTGTAGTAGATGCGTCTCGGCCGATACAGGATGTCTTTGAAGAAGTCCTTCAGTTGATTCAGGACACATTAAAGAAAAATCAAATATGACCTGATTCCCAATCGTTGTTATAATATAGAGGAAGACATCGGCATGTCACCTGTGCCTAAAACGAAGGAGGCCAATCAAATGAAATTAATTGTTGCCGTTGTACAGGACCAAGATAGCAGCAAGTTGTTGAAGATATTGACAGAACATCAATTCGGCGTGACAAAATTAGCTTCAACTGGCGGGTTTTTAAAGTCTGGAAATACGACTTTTATCATTGGTTGTGATGATGTCAGAGTAGATAAAGCATTGCAGCTTATCAAGGAAAATTGCCGTAAACGTGATCAAATGATCGCACCTGTATCGCCAATGGGTGGAAATGCTGACTCATACGTACCATACCCTATTGAAGTTGAAGTTGGTGGAGCCACAGTCTTTGTTCTACCAGTTGAACAATTTCATCAATTTTAAGGATGGGTTGCTGTGAAAATTAATCAAGATATGCGGCTGCTTTTGGAAAAACGTGAACTCCAGGCGATGAAAGGAAGCCAAACTTCCTCTTCATTTAAATCATCTATGGAAACACAAAGCGGAAAAATGCGTTTAGAGCAGCTGACCGTCATGCTGAGTGATATCGAAGTGTTCGGTAAAAAGCTGACAAAGTCACGAAATCTAAAGGATTTAGCCAGATTTAAAGGGCTGGTGAAGCGCTTTGTGAAAGAGACAGTCGATAATGGATTAAATATAGAGACATCAAGGAGCTTTGACCTTTATGGCAACACGCGAACACTTGCTTTAGTCAAAGCATTAGATGAAAAACTTATTGAATTAACAGAGGATATGATGAATCAAGAGAAGCCCTCTCTTGATTTGCTTGAACGTATTGGAGAAATAAAAGGTTTATTGATTAACCTTTACACATAGAGAGTGATAACATGGCAATTAGCTGGGATGACATGAATGATTTGCAGCCGCGCGTCATGCGGCTGATTTTTAATAGTATTGATAAAGACCGACTGGCTCATGCTTATTTATTTGAAGGGAAGAAAGGGACAGGAAAGCTAGATGCTGCGCTGCTTTTGGCTAAGAGCTTTTTTTGCTTGGAAGCAGGAGTGAAACCATGTGAGTCCTGTCAAAACTGCAAAAGGATTCAGTCTGGTAACCATCCAGATTTACATCTAGTGCAGCCTGATGGCCAATCAATTAAGAAAGCGCAAGTGCAGGCTTTGCAGGAGGAATTTACAAAAGCAGGTGTAGAGTCGCACCGAAAAATGTATATCATTCTTCATGCGGACAAAATGACGGTCAATGCCGCGAACAGTTTATTAAAGTTCCTAGAGGAGCCTAACCGGGAAACGATGGCGGTTTTAATCACTGAGCAATCGCATAAAATGCTGGATACGATTATTTCAAGGTGTCAGATGCTTAGCTTTCAGCCGCTTCAGCCACAATCCTTAGAGCAGCAGCTTTTACAGGAAGGTGTATCTCAGCATCTTGCAAGGCTTTTGTCGAATTTAACCAATAATTTGGCAGAAGCACTCGAATTAAGTCGAAATGATCAGTTTGCAGAGTCTAGAGCGAAAGTGATAAAATTGTATGAAGTCTTACACCAGCGAAAAGAACATGCATTTTTTTATATACAAGATCAATGGGTGCCTTTTTTCAAAGAGAAAGACCTTCAAGAAACAGGTCTGGATATGCTTTTATTTATATATCGTGATGTATTGTCGATTCAAATAGGAAATGAAGATAAAGTCATTTATCAAGACTTATTCCAGACAATGAAGCAGCACGCGCTGCATTCCACACAGCAGATGGTGACGAATCAGATCCTCGCTGTATTAGAAGCGAAAAAGAGACTTCAATCCAACGTGAATGCCCAAGGGCTAATGGAGCAATTGGTGTTGATGTTGCAGGAGGGATAAGCTTGTACAACGTAATTGGTGTTCGCTTTAAAAAAGCGGGCAAAATCTATTATTTCGATCCTAATGGATTTCATATAGAAAATGATAGTTGTGTCATTGTAGAAACGGTCAGAGGTGTTGAGTACGGACAAGTGGTCATCGCGAATAAAAAAGTAGATGAACATGATGTGGTGCTCCCTTTGCGTAAGGTGATTCGTGTAGCTGATGAACGTGACCGGCTCATCGTTGAGGAGAACAAAGAAGCAGCGATGGCAGCCTTTGATACATGTCTTCAGAAGGTCAGTGAACACGGCCTGGAAATGAAGCTAGTCGATGTCGAATTTACATTTGACAGAAACAAGGTCATCTTCTATTTCACAGCGGACGGCAGAGTCGATTTCCGTGAGCTGGTGAAGGATCTTGCATCTATCTTTAAGACGCGAATTGAACTTCGCCAGATCGGTGTAAGAGACGAGGCGAAAATGCTGGGTGGTATTGGTCCTTGTGGACGAATGCTTTGCTGTTCAACATTCTTAGGAGATTTTGAACCTGTGTCCATTAAAATGGCAAAAGATCAAAACCTCTCGTTAAACCCTACGAAAATTTCAGGACTTTGCGGCCGTTTGATGTGCTGCTTGAAATATGAGAATGATGAGTATGAAATAGCAAAAGAACAATTACCGGATATCGGTGAAACGATTCAGACGTCTAATGGCTCTGCAAAGGTAGTAGGGCTCAATATTTTAGAACGAATTTTGCAAGTTGAATTAACCGGGCAAGAAAAAGTGATAGAATATACTTGGGAAGAATTATTACAAGAAGGCGTTGTATCTGCACAAACAACTGAGTAACGAGGTGTGCCACCTTGGATAAAAAGGAACTATTTGATACGGTGATTAATCTAGAAGAACAAATCGGTTCTCTTTATCGACAGCTAGGTGATTTGAAAAATCATATCGGTGAAGTGATTGAAGAAAATCATCAGCTTCAGATGGAGAATCAGCATTTGCGTGAACGTCTGGATCAATCCGATCGAGACAAATCGTCTGAGGCGGGGGATGATCCTGCCCAGAAGCCAAGTCATTCTGATATAGGAGAAGGTCATGATAACCTGGCTCGGTTATATCAGGAGGGCTTCCATATTTGTAATGTACATTATGGGAGCATTCGCAAAGAGGGAGACTGTTTGTTCTGTCTGTCATTTTTAAATAAAAAATGAGAAAAGGCTTCCGCTGAATCGGGAGCCTTTTTCACAGGAAAAGAAAGGATACATCATGGTTTCGTTAAGAGAAGATGAACGTTTAGACTACTTGCTTGCAGAAGATATGAAAATTATTCAAAGTAAAACAGTGTTCGCCTTTTCATTGGATGCGGTATTATTAGCAAAATTTGCGTATGTGCCGATTCAAAAAGGGGAGATCATCGATCTTTGTACAGGAAATGGCATCGTTCCATTGCTGCTCTCGACTCGATCTAAAGCTTCTATTACAGGGGTTGAAATTCAAGAGCGCCTTTTTGATATGGCCAAGAGGTCTGTTGAGCATAATCAACTAGAGCATCAGATTGAATTGATTCATGGTGATTTGAATGATATGCCAAAACGGTACGGAAACCACAAAGTAGACGTGATTACATGTAACCCGCCATATTTTAAAACGCCTTCTAAGGATGAAATCAATGAAAATGAGTATTTGGCGATCGCACGACATGAGATTCATTGTACATTAGAGGATGTCATTCGTGTTTCTTCCACGCTGCTGAAGCAAGGCGGCAAACTGGCAATGGTTCACCGCCCTGGACGGTTGCTTGAAATTGTTGAAATGATGAAGAAACACCGAATTGAGCCAAAACGAATTCAATTTGTTTACCCTAAACAAGGAAAAGAAGCCAATACCATCTTAGTAGAAGGTATAAAGGATGGAAAACCAGATTTGAAAATTCTGCCACCGCTTTTTGTTTATGGAGAAGACCAAGAGTATACAGAAGAAATCAGGACGATACTGTATGGAGAAGCATAATCATTACTTCTATGTATTGAAATGTGCAGATGGCAGTTTGTATGCTGGGTATACAAATGATCTACAAAAAAGACTGACTACCCATAATAGCGGAAAGGGTGCAAAGTATACAAGAGCGAGACGGCCGGTCGAGCTTTATTACCATGAATGCTTTCCAACCAAAAGAGAAGCCATGCAGCAGGAATATCGTTTTAAAACTTGGACACGTCGAAAGAAAGACATGTATATAGAGGACATGCGAATGAAAAAGGAGGCGGCACATGAACAAGACACAGAAAAGCTTTGATGGTCAATCAGAGATGGGCATTCTTTATCTCGTTCCAACCCCGATTGGGAACTTAGAAGATATGACGTTTCGAGCGATACAAACGTTAAAAGATGTAGACTATATTGCCGCAGAAGATACGAGACAAACGAAAAAGCTTTGTCACGTCTATGAAATTGATACACCGTTAACGAGTTATCATGAGCATAATAAAGAGAGCAGCGGCCACAAGTTAATCGAATGGTTAAAAGAAGGAAAAAATATTGCACTCGTGAGCGATGCGGGTTTACCGACGATTTCTGATCCAGGAGCTGAAGTGGTTCGAGACTTTACAAGCATCGGAGGCTATGTCATTCCGTTACCTGGTGCAAACGCAGCACTAACGGCGCTCATTGCATCAGGGATCGCACCACAGCCATTTTTCTTTTACGGTTTTCTTGATCGACAAAAAAAGGAAAAGAAAAAACAACTGGAAGCATTGAAGAAACGAAAAGAAACGATTATTTTCTATGAAGCGCCCCACCGGTTAAAAGAAACGCTGACTGTGATGAAGGAAGTATGGGGAAACCGAAATATTGCCATTACGAGAGAACTGACGAAAAAATTCGAAGAGTTTATTCGTGGAGATTTAGAATACGTGCTGACATGGGCGGCGGAGCATCAAATCCGAGGTGAGTTCTGTCTTGTTGTACAAGGGAATGATCAGGATGAAGAAGAGCTGAATGAAGAAGCCTGGTGGAAGTCCTTATCTGAAAAAGAACACGTGATCCATTACATAGAGGAAGGATTAACGTCGAAGGAAGCCATAAAACGTGCAGCAGTCGAACGTGGTGTGCCAAAGCGCACAATATACGATGCTTATCATATTGAACAATAAAGAAAGGTTCTTGCAAACGGTGCAAGAACCTTTTTATATGAAACTTATTTTTGTGATTGAAGTTGATTTTGGATTTCGTTAATGATTTGCTCTGCACCTTCACGGCTAAGAACTAATTTACCATTAGCAAGTTTAAGGTTATCGTCTGATACTTCACCTGTTACTTGGCAAGTCATATTTGGCTTATATTTTTTTAGGATAATTTTTTCATCATCAACATAGATTTCCAAAGCGTCTTTTTCAGCAATTCCTAACGTACGGCGAAGTTCGATTGGAATCACCACGCGCCCTAATTCGTCAACTTTACGTACAATACCTGTAGATTTCATCTTCATTCTCCTCCCAAAAAGTTCTTATTCTTAATATAATATTATCTTCGTCATTATTCGACAAATTCCTTACATTCCTAGCATAACAAGGTTTCCATAAATCGTCAATCATTTTGTTTACTATTGTTTGTAAAATATGACTCTTAAAGTTAAAGGACCGTTAAACTCTTGGTTTATAAGGATTTTTTGAACTTCATCAATAAAAATATGATAAATGACGATAACAGATTAACGAGACTTTTGCCCTAATTTAGACAATTGTAAATCTGGAAATAGATATCATACGACAATATTCGACAAAATGTCGAGCGGTTTGTCGTTTTTTTCGAAAAACTCATCTTTTTCGATCATTTCATTCTCTTCTATGTATATATGCTTGATCTTAAAGGCTAAGATGGTATCATAGAGAAAGCACAAGTTCAAAACATAATGAAATGATCTGCCACATTTTAATCAAGTAATGATAACCGCTCTCGTCCATTGGGCGGGAGTTTTTGACATTTACACACGCAGGAGGTTCCGACATGCCGGAAAAGAAAAAAACGTTTTATCTGACAACACCTATTTACTATCCGAGCGGAAAATTACATATTGGACATGCCTATACGACGGTGGCAGGGGATGCCCTGGCTCGTTATAAACGTCTTCAAGGCTATGATGTGATGTATTTAACTGGTACAGATGAGCACGGACAAAAAATTCAGCAAAAAGCTGAAGAACAGAATATTACACCGATTGAGTATTTAGATCCAGTCGTTGCAGATATTAAATCTTTATGGAAGAAACTCGACATTTCAAATGATGATTTCATTCGTACAACGGAAAAAAGACATACGAAAATCATTGAACAAGTCTTCCAAAAGCTGCTTGATCAAGGAGATATCTATTTAGATCAATATGAGGGCTGGTACAGTATTCCTGATGAAACGTTCTATACGGAAACACAGCTTGTTGATATTGAGCGAAATGAGAAAGGGGAAGTCATTGGCGGGAAAAGCCCAGACAGTGGACACCCTGTTGAATTGATTAAAGAGGAGTCATATTTCTTCCGTATGAGTAAGTATGCGGATCGTTTACTGGACTATTATGAAAAGAACCCATCGTTCATTCAGCCTGAATCAAGAAAGAATGAAATGATCAATAACTTCATTAAACCGGGATTAGAGGATTTAGCTGTATCAAGAACAACCTTTGATTGGGGCATTAAAGTACCTAATAATCCGAAACACGTCATCTATGTATGGATTGATGCGCTATTCAACTATTTAACAGCGATTGGCTATGGAACCGACCAGGATGAAAAATATAAAAAATATTGGCCTGCCAACGTGCACCTTGTAGGGAAAGAAATTGTACGTTTCCATACCATTTACTGGCCGATTATGCTGATGGCACTTGATCTGCCGCTGCCGAAACAAATTTTCGCACACGGCTGGCTTCTGATGAAAGATGGCAAAATGTCTAAATCAAAAGGGAACGTCGTAGATCCGGTCACATTAATTGACCGCTATGGTCTTGATGCCCTTCGTTATTATCTGCTTCGTGAAGTCCCATTTGGCGCTGACGGTGTGTTTACACCCGAAGGATTCGTGGAACGTGTAAACTATGACCTTGCCAATGATTTAGGCAACTTGCTTAACCGCACAGTGGCGATGGTGCAAAAATATTTTGACGGTACATTAAGCAGCTATAAGGGTCCTATCAATGAGTTTGATGAAGAACTGAAGGCTGTGGCTGAACAAACGGTGAAAGCTTATGAAGAAGCGATGGAGAACCTCGAATTCTCGGTGGCTCTTTCAAATGTTTGGACATTAATCAGCAGAACGAATAAATATATTGATCAAACAGCTCCATGGGTGTTAGCGAAGGATGAAACGAAACGAAAAGAACTACATTCTGTGATGTACCATTTAGCAGAGTCCCTTCGAATGACAGCAGTGCTATTAACACCATTCTTAACAAAAACACCAGAGAAAATCTTCTTCCAGCTTGGAGTTGAAGATGAAAAACTCAAAAGCTGGGAAAGCATTCTTTCTTTCGGTGCGATCCAAAAAACGACGGTGCAAAAAGGTGAGCCATTGTTCCCTCGTTTAGAGGTTGAAGAAGAAGTGGCATACATTAAAGAGAAAATGCAAGGAAGTGCACCTAAGGTAGAAGAAGAGAAGGTTGAAATAGAAGAAACAGAATTACCAGAGCTGGGAGCTGAAATTGCATTTGATGATTTTTCGAAAGTCGATCTCCGGGTCGCACAAGTATTGGAAGCAGCCCCAGTTAAAAAAGCTGATCGTCTCTTAAAGCTTCAGCTTGATTTTGGATTTGAAAAAAGACAAATTGTTTCAGGGATTGCCAAGCATTATCAGCCAGATGAATTGGTAGGGAAAAAGCTCGTTTGCGTAGCGAATCTCACGCCGGTTAAGTTGAGAGGGGAAATTTCCCAGGGAATGATTTTAACCGGAGAAACTGGTGGTAAATTGCAGGTTCTTGAAGTGGATCAATCTCTAGCAAATGGAACAAAAATTTTATAAATCAACAAAGGTGTTCCACGTGTAACATTTCGTCGAACACCTTTTGTTTTTTAGGGGAATTGTCGAAAGGAGCCATCAACGATGTTATTTGATACACATGCCCATTTAAATGCTGAACAATATAAAGAAGACTTAGAACAGGTGATTGAAAGAGCAAAAAGTGAAAAGGTAGAGAAAATCGTGGTAGTCGGGTTTGATCGACCAACCATTACGAGAGCGATGGAATTAATTGAGGCGTATGACTTTATTTATGCTGCTATCGGCTGGCATCCCGTTGATGCCATTGATATGACAGATGAAGATTTGGCTTGGATCAAAGAATTATCTCAACATGAAAAGGTCGTAGCCATTGGAGAGATGGGTCTAGATTACTATTGGGACAAGTCGCCAAAAGATGTGCAAAAAGAAGTCTTTAGACGTCAAATTGCTCTTGCAAAGGAAGTGAACTTGCCAATCATCATTCATAACCGTGACGCTACGGAAGATGTGGTGACGATCTTAAAAGAAGAGGGAGCAGCGGAAGTTGGAGGTATTATGCACTGCTTTACAGGAAGCCTTGAAATTGCAAAAGCGTGTATGGAAATGAACTTTTATATTTCATTCGGTGGACCTGTGACATTTAAAAATGCCAAAAAACCGAAGGAAGTTGTAAAGGACATACCAAGTGATCGTCTATTGATTGAAACAGACTGTCCGTATTTAACTCCGGCGCCATTTAGAGGGAAACGCAATGAGCCGAGCTATGTGAAATATATCGCAGAACAAATTGCGGAATTACGAGACATCAGCTTTGAAGAGCTTGCTGAATTGACAACAGAAAATGCGAAAAAAGTTTTCCGTATAAACTGACAGTATATGATGTCAATCCTTGTTTAAGCTTGTCCATTGGTGAAACATAACCAAAAAGTTCTACACGTTTGCGCCTCCTCATAGGATAAGTTGTCGATAAGTCTTTCTTCCCTTCCTTCCATAAATCTCCCATAATAGGTTTACAATCGTGCATTTTTGTACAGTGGGTGGAAGGGTTGACAGGTTTTGAGATACTCTATATAATCTCTCCGAGGAGAAGGAGGCGTTTTTCATCGTACAAAAAATGAAAAATCTGTTTTCTGTCAGGCTAGGAAAAAGCAAGGTTTTATTGTTAGTCGCTTGCTTGCTTTTAGCTGGAACTGGGACGGCTTACGGTGCGCATGAGTTCACTAAGCAGTCTATTACCATTTCAATCAATGGCAAAGAGAAGACAATTCGTACACATGAAGAGACAGTAGCACAGCTGCTTTCAGACCTTGGAATAAGGACCAGGGCGGAGGATCATATCTCTCCAAGTCTAAATACAAAGATTAAAGACAACATGAACATTGTGTATGATGCGGCTATACCGGTTCATCTTACCCTAGATGGGAAAAAGAAAACGATATGGACAACAGATCAGACGGTTGGAGCATTATTGAAGAATGAGAAGATAGATATTGGGGAGCACGATCAAGTCACTCCAGGAAAGAATGACAAGATTAAAAAGAATATGGATCTTGTGGTTCAGCAGGCCTTTCAGGTCAGCTTAAATGATGGAGGGAAGGATAAAAAAGTGTGGACCACTTCGACTACGGTCGCTGACTTTTTAAAGCAACAAGAGCTGAGGCTCAAGAAGCACGATAAGATCAAACCTGCGTTACATAGCAGTCTTTCTAAAAAAAGCGCAGATGTTCAGATCACTCGGGTGGAAAAAGTCACCGATGTAGTGGAAGAGAAAATTGCTTTTGATACCAAACATAAAAAGGATCAATCTCTAGAACAAGGAAAAGAGAAGGTACTTGAAAAAGGTGAAGAAGGTAAATTGAAGAAGCACTATGCCATTGTGAAAGAAAACGGCAAAGTGGTGTCTAAAGAATTAATGAAAGAAGTAACTGAAAAAGACAGTAAGGATCGTTTAGTGGCCATTGGTACACAAGTGGCCAAGAAGGAGCCTAAAGCGTCCCCTGCGGTTTCAAGAAGTAATGAATCGTCAGGAAAAGAGTTTTATGTGGCGTCAACAGCCTATACAGCGAGCTGTGCTGGATGTACGGGCAGAACGTCTACAGGTTATAATTTAAAAGCAAATCCAGGTGCAAAGGTTATAGCAGTTGATCCGAGTGTCATTCCGCTAGGCTCTAAAGTGTATGTGGAAGGCTATGGATATGCCATTGCGTCAGACACTGGATCTGCTATAAAAGGAAATAAAATTGATGTGTTCGTCCCAAGTAAGTCGGCAGCTTATCAATGGGGAAATAAACGAGTGAAAATTAGAGTGCTCAAATAAACACATCAAATCATTTATATGAACAGAGGGCTTTGCGCACCCTCTGTTTTTTTGGTTATAATAGAAGCACTGTTTTCTAATTAATTAGACGCAAAAACAGCATGGA
The DNA here is from genome assembly GCF_000300535.1 of Bacillus xiamenensis. GTDB lineage: Bacteria > Bacillota > Bacilli > Bacillales > Bacillaceae > Bacillus > Bacillus xiamenensis. Next base: position 40,806 of record NZ_AMSH01000016.1, on the reverse strand, counting down.
AGGTTTCATTTTTTGACAAAAAAATGTAGATTGTTTTTGCAAGCGGAGGAATAAATGAAAATCAAAGAAATTATTGTGGTGGAGGGTCGTGATGACACTGCTAGAGTGAAGATGGCGGTTGATGCAGATACGATCGAGACAAACGGATCTGCCATTGGCGATGCCGTCATTCAACAAGTGCGCCTTGCTCAAAAGACGAGAGGGGTCATTATTTTAACAGATCCTGATTTTCCTGGTGAGAAGATCCGTAAAACCATCGCAGAAGCGGTTCCTGGCTGTAAGCACGCTTTTTTGCCAAAACACCTTGCAAAAGCGAAGCGGGACAAAGGAATTGGTGTCGAACATGCTTCCTTGGACAGTATTCGGGATTGTCTTGCCCATGTCCATGAGGAAATGGAAGAATCCGAGAGCGACATTACATTAGACGACTTATTTGACGCAGGCCTTATCGGAAGCGATGCATCGAAACGTCGCCGTGAACGACTAGGTGTGCTTTTAAATATAGGATATACCAATGCGAAGCAGCTGCAAAAGCGCCTTCACATGTTTCAAATAACCAAACAGGATTTTATTGCGGCCTTAAAGACCGTCATGCAGGAGGAAGCCGATGAATAAAGATATTGCGACACCCATCAGAACGAAGGAAATACTGAAGAAGTACGGTTTCTCTTTTAAAAAGAGCTTAGGACAGAACTTTTTAATAGATACGAATATTTTGGATCGCATTGTCGATCATGCAGAGATTACGGATGAGACCGGCGTGATTGAAATTGGGCCTGGTATCGGTGCATTGACAGAACAGCTCGCTAAGCGGGCAAAAAAAGTCACAGCGTTCGAAATTGATCAGCGCCTATTGCCGATTTTAAACGACACGCTTTCTCCATATGATAATGTCACCATCATTCATCAAGATGTGTTAAAGGCGGATGTAAGAAAGGTGATGGAAGAACAGTTTGCTGACTGTAAAGAAGTCATGGTCGTAGCAAACCTTCCATATTACGTGACAACACCGATTATTATGAAACTGCTTGAAGAAAACCTTCCATTAAAAGGGATTGTGGTCATGCTGCAAAAAGAAGTAGCAGATCGGATGGCAGCTGCCCCTTCATCAAAGGAATATAACTCGTTGTCTATTGCGGTTCAATTTTATACGGAAGCGAAAACAGTGATGGTTGTGCCGAAAACGGTTTTTGTCCCACAGCCAAATGTGGATTCAGCTGTTATCAAACTAACCGTTCGTGAAACACCTGCTGTCTCAGTAGACAATGATGCGTTTTTCTTTCAATTGATTCGTGCGAGCTTTGGCCAGCGCCGGAAAACATTGATGAATAATCTGATGAACAATCTGCCTGATGGTAAGAAGCATAAAGCCATCATTGAAGAAGCGCTACAAACAGCCGAGATTGATGGAAAGCGCCGCGGTGAATCATTATCCATTGATGAATTTGCCCGTTTATCGAACGTTCTACACAAAGCCCTATTTTAAGGGCTTTTTTCTTTTGGTTTTCACCACTTCAGCTGTTCGGGCATAGGCTAGAAAGAACAACACACATGAAAGACGAACATGTTTAGCGCAAGACGATACCAACAGGATATGAGCCTGATTGTGGAGTGAAAAGCATGCAATTTCAAATAGGAGATATGGTGACGAGGGCATCCTATCAGATGGATATTATGTTTCGTATTATTCGAATTGATGAGACAGACCAGCACGAAGCCACCGCCATTTTGCATGGGAATGAAGTAAGGCTGATTGCGGATGCAAAGATGTCAGACTTGGTCTTGATTCAAAAAGAGGAGCAGCTGACAAGAGAGAAGGACGATGAACGGAAAATTAACGAATCGCTCGACTTACTCAGGCAGGATTATCAGCTGCTTCGTGAAAAACAAGAGTATTATACGTCTGGACAATATCAGCATCAGGAACAGTATTTTCACATGCCAGGAAAGGTCCTTCATTTAGATGGAGATGCTTCATACTTAAAGAAATGCTTAGATGTATATGAGAGAATTGGTGTACCTGTGTATGGTGTGCATTGCCACGAGAAGAAAATGCCAAGCATGATTGACTCGTTAATTGATCAATATCGACCTGATATTTTGGTCATCACAGGACATGATGCATATTCCAAGCAAAAGGGCGGCGTACAAGATATCGGTGCATATCGTCATTCTCGTCATTTTGTTGAAACGGTTCAAAAGGCAAGAAGGAAGGTTCCACATTTAGATCAGCTCGTGATCTTTGCAGGAGCCTGTCAATCTCATTTTGAATCATTAATCCAAGCTGGTGCTAATTTTGCAAGCTCACCCTCACGTGTTAACATCCATGCACTCGATCCCGTCTATATTGTTGCGAAGATCAGCTTCACTCCATTTGTAGATCGAATCAACGTGTGGGATGTGCTCCGAAATACGTTAACAAGAGAAAAAGGCCTCGGAGGAATTGAAACGAGGGGTGTTTTAAGGGTAGGTATGCCATATAAAAGAGACCATGAATCGACATAACCTGACTGATTTCAGTCTGGTTTTTTTTATGTTCTAAAAGAAATTTCATATCAATACATAATTCACCGGAATTTGAGAAAAATAGGGAGAAGAAAAGGTAGAAGTTTGTCAAAAATATTTTGTTGACAATGGCTCGTGTTGGTTGATATAATTTAATTTTTATTTGACAAAAATGGGCCGTTGTTGTATAATTATCTCAGTGAGGTGGATGCAATGGCGAAGACTTTGTCCGACATCAAAAGATCGCTTGATGGTAACTTAGGTAAACGTTTGACGTTAAAGGCTAACGGAGGCCGCCGAAAAACAATTGAGCGTTCGGGCATTTTAGCTGAAACGTACCCTTCTGTTTTTGTGATTCAATTAGATCAAGATGAGAATTCGTTTGAAAGAGTTTCTTACAGTTATGCAGATATACTGACTGAGACGGTCGAATTAACGTTCGATGATACCGCTAGCTCAGTCGCCTATTAATGGGCAGTGAACTTCTTGTTTACTGCTTTTTGTTTTGCCTTTTTTCGTATGGGACTCTGTCCATTATTTGAAAGGGGTAAAAGAAAGGGTTCGATACAAAATAAGAAAGCCACGACCTCAGTGGCAATGATTCGAATTCTCGACTAAAGGGGCTGTTTCGTTTGGGTAGACGCCGAGGCATTATGTCAGAAGAGTTCAAATACGAGCTGGCGAAGGATCTTGGATTTTATGATACCGTCAAAAATGGGGGCTGGGGAGACATTCGCGCGCGTGACGCAGGTAATATGGTCAAACGTGCCATCGAATTAGCTCAACAGCACATGGCTCAGGATGAGAATCAACGATAAAGAACTGGTCAGGGATACCTTGGGTGTCTCTGGCCTTTTTTGTTGAAAATGAAGTGTGCTAAGGCGTAAAAGCCAATATTCATCAGAACCATCAAATGTGATACAATATTGATACTTATGTTTAGATGGAGAAGTAGGTGAAATGTTTGCGTATTTTAGAAAAAGCACCGGCAAAAATTAATCTCTCACTTGATGTTCATGGAAAAAGACCGGATGGATATCACGAAGTGGAGATGGTGATGACAACAATAGATCTTGCAGATCGACTAGAGCTGACGGAGCTGGACAAAGACGAAATCCGTGTATCATCTCATAATCGGTTTGTGCCAGATGATCAACGGAATTTGGCTTATCAGGCGGCTAAATTACTAAAAACGAGATTCGGTATCCAAAAAGGCGTATCGATTGTCATCACAAAAGCAATTCCTGTCGCAGCAGGTTTAGCTGGGGGCAGCAGTGATGCCGCTGCAGCACTTCGCGGCTTAAACCGTTTGTGGAAGTTAAATCTTACGTTAGATGAACTAGCTGAGCTTGGAGCGGAGATCGGCTCAGATGTCTCTTTTTGTGTACACGGAGGGACAGCGCTAGCAACAGGACGTGGAGAGAAACTGAAACATATTGCGACACCACCGCATTGCTGGGTGATTTTAGCGAAGCCGGTGATAGGGGTATCTACAGCTGAGGTCTACAGACAATATGACGCAAGCAAAGTAGAACACCCAAATGTACAGCGTATGATTGAAGCCATTGAAGCGAAAGATTATAAAGAGATGTGTAACTCACTCGGTAACGTTCTGGAATCTGTAACATTAAAGATGTATCCAGAAGTCGATATGATTAAGAGACAGATGAAACGTTTCGGAGCAGATGCTGTATTAATGAGTGGTAGCGGACCCACTGTGTTTGGCTTGATTCAATATGAATCGAAGGTGCAAAGAATATATAACGGACTGAGAGGATTTTGTGATCAAGTTTACGCTGTCCGATTGATCGGCGAACAAAATGCCCTTGATTAAATCCGTATATTAAGTTATATTATTCATAAATTATTCGGATTCTGGGGGTAAGTTCATGAAGTTTCGTCGAAGCGGCAGATTGGTGGACTTAACAAATTATTTGCTAACAAACCCGCACGTACTAGTGCCGTTAACATTTTTTGCAGAACGATATCAATCTGCGAAGTCCTCCATTAGTGAAGACTTAACGATTATCAAACAGACCTTCGAGCAGCAGGGAATAGGAACTTTGCTTACTGTACCTGGTGCTGCTGGCGGAGTGAAATATATTCCAAAGATTCACCTAGAAGAAGCAGACGAAGTAGTAAACGATATCGGAGAGGCTTTATCAACTCCTGAACGTGTGCTTCCTGGCGGTTATTTATATTTAACCGATGTTTTAGGGAATCCATCAATTCTTGCGAAAATCGGTAAGCTTTTTGCGACCATCTTTGCGGATCGTGCGATTGATGTGGTCATGACCGTTGCGACGAAAGGCATTCCAATTGCCTATTCTGTTGCAGGTTATTTAAATGTGCCTGTTGTGATCGTGAGAAAAGACAATAAGGTAACCGAAGGATCGACTGTTAGTATTAACTACGCATCAGGTTCTTCTAACCGTATTCAAACCATGTCACTTGCAAAGCGAAGCTTAGATAAAGGATCGAATGTCCTGATCATTGATGACTTTATGAAAGCGGGCGGAACCATTAATGGCATGATGAATTTGCTTGAGGAATTTAATGCGAATGTTGCAGGGATCGGTGTTCTTTTAGAAGATGAGGGCGTAGATGAACGCCTGGTTGATGAATATGTATCGCTATTAAAACTTTCAACGATTGATATGAAGCAGAAGATCATTGAGATCAATGAAGGCAATTTTCACGAGTTTTTTCATTCGAAAGCTTAAGCATTAAATCAAACATGTATTTGAATGGGAGAGATTGATATGACAAAAGTTGTTCAAACGAAAAACGCACCAGCAGCCATTGGACCTTACTCTCAAGGAATCATCGTCAATAACATGTTTTACAGCTCAGGCCAAATTCCATTAACGCCAGCTGGAGATTTTGTGAATGGAGATATTAAAGAACAAACACATCAAGTGTTCCATAATCTTAAAGCCGTCCTTGAAGCAGCGGGTGCTTCCTTTGAAACAGTCGTGAAAGCAACGGTTTTCATTAAGGATATGGAACAATTCGCTGAAGTGAATGAAGTGTACGGTGAATACTTCCATACGCATAAGCCAGCTCGTTCATGTGTAGAAGTAGCAAGACTTCCAAAGGATGCGCTTGTAGAAATTGAAGTGGTCGCATTAGTGAAATAAACAGGCAGTCTCAATAAAAGCCGCTTGGTTTGATTTTATGCACGAAAAGGCATCATCATGATGTCTTTTTTTGCACAGAAAATGTAAGCGCCGTCATCAAAATGACAAAAAATGTATAAATATCCCGATATTTCAAAAAAAGTTTAAAAAAAGAGCAGGAGAATCACTACAATCGTTGAATACCTAATTAATGCTTTTATATTGGGAAAAGGTGGTGAACTACTGTGGAAGTTACTGACGTAAGATTACGCCGCGTGAATACCGATGGTCGCATGAGGGCGATTGCATCCATCACGCTGGACCACGAATTTGTTGTTCATGATATTCGTGTGATTGATGGAAATAATGGGTTGTTTGTTGCAATGCCTAGCAAACGCACGCCTGATGGAGAGTTTCGTGATATTGCACATCCAATTAACTCAAGCACTCGGGGTAAAATCCAGGATGCTGTTTTAAATGAATATCATCGCTTAGGCGAAGAAGAAGAAACAATTGAATATGAAGAAGCTGGGGCTTCTTAATCATATGTGAATCTAAAAAGACAGCTTTAAGAGAAAATGGAACGTTTTCTTTTAAATGCTGTCTTTTTTGCGTTTTTCCTCATGTTTCTTCAGCTTTTGACCCATTAGAAAATTATTGTACTTCCTCTTGTATCCTTGAAATCAGTCCTTATTTAGGATATATTTTTCTATGGATAATAGGGATATTGGAGGCCAATCAATGGATAAGCGGTTCGCAGTGATTTTAGCAGCGGGAAAAGGAACAAGAATGAAGTCAAAGCTATACAAAGTACTTCATCCAGTTTGCGGAAAGCCAATGGTCGAGCATGTGGCTGATGAAGCGTTAAAGCTTTCTTTAGCCAAGCTAGTGACAATTGTCGGTCATGGGGCAGAGGACGTCAAAGAGCAGCTTGGGGATAGAAGTGAATATGCACTTCAAGAAGAACAGCTGGGAACAGCACATGCCGTCAAACAAGCAAAGTCGTTCCTCGCAAAGGAAAAGGGAACAACCATTGTCATTTGTGGAGATACGCCATTATTGACAGCGGAAACAATGGAAGCCATGTTAAGCGAGCATCAAAAACATCAAGCGAAAGTGACGATTTTGACAGCACATGCGGATGACCCAACAGGTTATGGACGTATTATCCGTGACGAAACAGGTGCTGTGGTGAAGATCGTAGAGCATAAAGACGCAAATGATGCGGAACGTCAAGTGAATGAAATTAATACTGGGACCTATTGCTTTTCAAATGAAGATCTCTTCCGTGTGATTGAGCAGGTGTCAAATGAAAATGCACAGGGTGAATACTATTTGCCGGATGTCATTGAGATTTTAAAAAATGAAGGGCAAACAGTTGCAGCTTATCAAACACCGCATTTTGAAGAAACACTTGGAGTCAATGATCGTATCGCTCTATCACAAGCAGAGCAATTCATGAAGCGCCGTATTAATCATCAGCATATGAAGAATGGTGTGACCTTGATTGATCCTGAGAACACGTATATCTCGCCAGATGCTGTCATCGGTGAAGATACAATCATTTATCCTGGGACGGTCATCAAAGGGAATGTAAAAATTGGTGCAGACGCCACAATTGGGCCGAACACTGAAATTGTTGATAGCATAATCGGAGATCGGACAGTGATTAAGCAATCTGTTGTCTGCGATAGTGAAGTTGGAGTAGATGTGACAATTGGACCGTTTGCTCATATTCGCCCATTGTCGAAAATTGGCAATGAAGTGAAGATCGGGAATTTTGTCGAAATCAAGAAAACGGTTTTCGGTGACCGAAGCAAAGCGTCTCACCTAAGCTATATTGGAGATGCAGAGGTCGGAACGGATGTAAACCTTGGCTGTGGATCCATTACAGTTAATTATGATGGGAAGAACAAATTCTTAACAAAGATTGAAGATGGCGCCTTTATTGGCTGCAATTCAAATCTCGTTGCACCAGTCACTGTCGGAAAAGGGGCATATGTTGCAGCCGGTTCAACGGTAACAGAAGATGTTCCGCAGAATGCACTGTCTATTGCTAGAGCAAGACAAGTCAATAAAGAAGATTATGTGAAAAATATTCATAAAAAATAATCCAAATACCCGGAGGTTTACCATGTCTAATCGTTATGCTGATGCGAATTTAAAGATTTTCTCTTTGAATTCAAACCCTGAACTTGCTAAAGAAATTGCCGAGCGTATCGGAGTTGATCTAGGAAAGAGCTCTGTTAAACGTTTTAGTGACGGTGAAGTCCAAATTAATATTGAAGAAAGTATTCGCGGCTGTGACTGTTATGTCATTCAATCAACAAGTGCGCCAGTGAATGAGCACATTATGGAACTGCTTATTATGGTTGATGCCCTAAAACGTGCTTCTGCGAAAACTGTCAACATTGTCATCCCTTATTATGGATACGCACGTCAAGATCGTAAGGCAAAACCTCGTGAGCCAATTACTGCGAAGCTTTTTGCGAACTTACTAGAAACAGCAGGTGCTACACGTGTGATTGCACTTGACCTGCATGCGCCGCAAATCCAAGGTTTCTTTGATATTCCAATCGATAACTTAATGGCAGTGCCAATCTTAACAAACTATTTCGAACAGAAAAACTTGAATGATATCGTCGTCGTGTCTCCAGACCACGGTGGTGTGACGCGTGCACGTAAAATGGCAGACCGCCTGAAAGCGCCAATCGCCATTATCGACAAACGCCGTCCGAAGCCAAACGTTGCTGAAGTGATGAACATCATTGGTAACATCGAAGGCAAAACAGCGATTCTCATTGATGATATCATTGACACAGCTGGAACGATTACACTAGCAGCAAATGCGCTCGTTGAAAATGGAGCGGCTGAAGTATATGCTTGCTGTACTCACCCAGTATTGTCTGGACCAGCGGTAGAACGCATCACAAACTCTAAAATCAAAGAATTGGTTGTCACCAACAGTATTCACTTAACAGATGACAAGAAAGTAGATAAATTCATTCCACTTTCAGTTGGGCCTTTGCTTGCAGAAGCCATCATCCGTGTGCATGAAGAAGAATCTGTTAGCTACCTTTTCAGCTAATTCTCTTATCAAAAAGGCCCTAGGGATAAACTTAGGGTCTTTTTGCTTTAATAAATGAAAGCCAAGCATGTTTAAAATGATTCAGTTATGGGTATTTATGAAAGTAGTGACAAAAAAGAAATAGGATGGTGCTGAATATGGCAACTTTAAAAGCAAATAAAAGAACTGATTTCAAACGTTCCACACTGCAAAAAATCCGTCATTCAGGACATGTTCCTGGTGTCATATACGGAAAAAATACAGACAACCTAGCTGTTTCATTAGACAGCATTGATTTATTAAAGACATTACGTGATGAAGGGAAAAATACAATCATCACATTAGATGTTGGCGGTGAAACAAAATCTGTGATGGTCACAGAATTACAAACAGATCCGCTGAAAAATGAGCTCGTCCACGCCGATTTCCAAGTGGTCGACTTACAGCAGGAAATCGAGGCAGATGTACCGGTACAACTCATTGGTGAATCCAAAGGTGTAAAAGATGGCGGTGTGCTTCAGCAGCCACTATTTGAGTTATCTATTACAGCGAAACCAAAGGATATCCCGCAAAATATCGAAGCTGATATTACAAACTTAGAAGTAAATGACGTACTAACAGTCGGTGATCTGCCTGTTCAGTCTACGTATCAAATTAATAATAATCCAGAAGAAGTTGTTGCTTCTATCTTACCGCCTCAGCAATCCAAGGTTCCAGAGCCAGATAGCGAAGATGAAACGCAAGAGCCTGAGGCAATTAAAGAAAAAGACGACAACGAAGAATAACTGGTCAATTAGAGACGTAACCCTCCCGCGGTTGCGTCTTTTGTGCTAGAATGAAAAGAATTCATACGTTTTTGGATGAGGCAATCACATTGGCTCATTTTTTAGGCGTGTGCATGTGCGACAAAGGAGGTTGTTGGTTTCATGATTGCGTTCGTCGGATTGGGCAATCCAGGAAGAGAATATGAAAAAACAAGACATAATGTCGGGTTTATGACAATAGATGAACTATCAAAAAAATGGGACATCCCATTAAATCAATCAAAATTCCATGGACAATATGGAACTGGGTTTGTTTCGGGGCAAAAGGTTCTACTTGTTAAGCCTCTTACATATATGAACTTATCAGGGGAATGCGTGCGTCCGCTGATGGATTATTATGATATTCCCCTTGAGAATTTGAAGGTCATCTATGATGATCTTGATTTGCCAACTGGGCGGATTCGTTTGCGTACAAAGGGAAGTGCAGGCGGACATAATGGAATCAAATCGTTGATTCAGCATTTAGGTTCACCTGAGTTTGACCGATTTCGCATTGGCATTGGCCGGCCGCAAAACGGCATGAAGGTCGTCGATTACGTACTAGGACGATTCTCTGATGAGGAACAGCCTGACATCTCATCAGCTATTCAAGCGTCTGTTGAGGCTTGTGAGGCGGCTTTAACAAAGCCATTTTTAGAAGTGATGAATGATTTTAACAAGAAGGTATAAGAATGATAAGCAAAGCACATACTGATCATAAAATCTCAGCATGGGAGGATCACGTATGGCTTTGCACTATTACTGCCGGCACTGTGGTGTAAAGGTTGGCAGTCTAGATGAATCTGCTGTCCAAAGTGAAGCACTTGGATTTCATCACTTAACAAATGAGGAAAGAAACGATATGATTTCTTATAGGGAAAATGGTGATTTACATGTACAAACCATTTGTGAGGATTGCCAAGAGGCGCTCGAAAGAAATCCTGATTACCATCAGTATCATACCTTTATTCAATAAAAAAGCTTTGGTGTAGATATTAGACCAAAGCGTTTTTCTGTTTTAAACAAGCAGGGAGGAGGAGCCAAATGAAAAACATACAAACATTTATCAAACAAAGTGATGATTTTCAGTCCATTTTTAATGGGCTAAAGGAAGGGTTAAAAGAACAGCTGCTCGCCGGATTATCAGGCTCCGTCAGATCTTTATTTACAGCCACCATATCAGACGAACTAAAGCGGCCGATGTTTATTGTGACCCACAACTTATATCAGGCGCAGAAGGTGACAGATGATCTCACAAGTGTGATGCCGGATCGCTCAGTTCTTCTTTATCCTGTCAATGAACTTATTGCATCTGAGATTGCTGTGGCAAGTCCTGAGCTTAGAGCACAGCGTCTTGATGTCCTGAATCGGCTTGCAAATGGAGAAAACCCGATCGTCGTTGCTCCGGTAGCCGCGGTGCGTAGAATGCTTCCGCCAGTTGAACTCTGGAAGGAGAGTCAGATCCATTTAAAGATCGGTGAAGAAATTGATTTGGAGGCGTTTTCAAAACAGCTTGTTCAAATTGGTTATGACCGGACATCTATGGTTGCTGCGCCTGGAGATTTTAGTGTGCGCGGAGGAATCATTGACATTTATGCGTTAACGGAAGATCATCCGATTCGTATTGAGCTGTTTGATACAGAAGTGGACTCTATTCGGACCTTCCACTCTGACACGCAGCGTTCACTGGAGTCCCTTCAGGAAATCAATATTGGTCCAGCGAAAGAGCTGATTGTAAGAGGTCCAGAACGAGTGAGAGCGATTGAACAGCTTGACGAAGGACTTGCGAAAAGCTTAAAGAAATTCAACTCTGATAAACAAAAAGAGCTGCTGCATCAAAATATTTCTGCTGATCGAGAGAAGCTGCTAGAAGGCATTGTGACACAAGAAATGACGAAGTACCTGTCCTATTTCTATGAAAAGCCTGCTAGTTTGCTAGATTATACATCGCAGGATACGATTATTATTCTAGATGAAATCAGCAGAATTCAGGAGATGGAAGAACAGCTTGAACAGGAAGAAGCAGATTGGACAATTGGTCTGCTTGAAGAAGGGAACATTCTGCATGATTTAACACTTTCCTTCCCATTCCAAGAGCTGATCAATCAGCAATCAAGATCGATTCTGTACTATTCCTTGTTTTTGAGACATGTTCAGCAGACGAATCCGCAAAATATCGTCAATGTATCTAGTAAGCAAATGCAGAATTTCCATGGGCAGATGAATGTGCTTGCAAGCGAAATCGAACGCTACAAAAAGCAGAATTATACGGTTGTCTTTTTGGGTGCGGATGAAGAGCGCACAGAGAAGCTGTCATCTGTCTTACATGATTATGACATTGAAGCGGCTCTTGCCAAACCGGACGCTGAGCTTGTAAGCGGGCAAGTGTATATTTTACAAGGTGAGCTGCAAACAGGCTTTGAACTGCCTTTATCAAAAATTGCAGTCATCACAGAAGGTGAGCTTTTCAAGAAACGTGTGAAGAAGCAGGCACGCAAGCAAAAGCTGACGAACGCAGAGCGAATCAAAAGCTACTCAGAGCTTCAAGTGGGCGATTATGTGGTGCACATTAACCACGGGATCGGTAAGTATTTAGGAATTGAAACGCTTGAAATCGGCGGCATTCATAAGGATTATTTAAATATTCATTATCAAGGAAGCGACAAGCTTTATGTACCGGTTGAACAAATTGATCAGGTGCAGAAGTATGTAGGATCTGAAGGAAAAGAGCCCAAGCTGTACAAATTGGGCGGTAGTGACTGGAAACGCGTGAAGAAAAAAGTAGAATCATCTGTTCAGGACATTGCAGATGATCTCATTAAGCTGTATGCAGAACGTGAAGCGAGCAAAGGGTATGCTTTCTCGCCTGATCATGAGATGCAGCGCCAGTTTGAATCTGCGTTCCCTTACCAAGAAACAGAAGATCAAATTCGTTCGATTCATGAAATCAAACAAGACATGGAGCGGGAGCGTCCAATGGATCGCCTGCTTTGTGGAGATGTGGGATATGGAAAAACAGAGGTGGCGATTCGAGCGGCCTTCAAAGCCATTGCAGACGGGAAGCAGGTAGCACTCCTTGTACCAACAACGATCTTAGCGCAGCAGCATTTTGACACGATTATGGACAGATTCCAAGACTACCCTGTCAAAATCGCTCAACTTAGCCGCTTCCGTACACGAAAAGAAACAACAGAAACATTAAAAGGGCTGAAAAACGGAACGATTGATATGGTCATCGGGACACACCGTCTTCTTTCAAAAGACATCGTCTACAAGGATTTAGGGCTGTTGATCATTGATGAAGAGCAGCGCTTTGGTGTGACGCATAAAGAGAAAATTAAGCAAATGAAAGCCAATATTGATGTGCTGACATTAACGGCAACGCCCATTCCGCGTACGCTCCATATGTCAATGCTTGGTGTACGTGACTTATCCGTTATCGAAACGCCGCCTGAAAACCGTTTCCCTGTTCAAACCTATGTTGTCGAGTACAATGGCGCTTTAGTCAGAGAGGCGATAGAGCGGGAACTAGCACGAGGTGGCCAAGTGTATTTCCTTTACAACCGTGTGGAGGACATTGAACGGAAAGCGGATGAAATCTCAATGCTCGTTCCAGACGCGAAAGTTAGCTATGCACATGGGAAAATGAGTGAGAACGAGCTGGAATCCGTCATGATCAATTTCCTTGAAGGTGAATCGGATGTACTCGTCAGTACAACGATTATTGAAACGGGCGTAGACATTCCAAATGTGAACACGCTCATTGTACATGATGCAGATAAAATGGGGCTTTCTCAGCTGTACCAGTTAAGAGGACGAGTTGGGCGCTCGAATCGTGTTGCTTATGCTTATTTCACTTATCGAAAAGACAAAGTGCTTTCTGAAGTAGCAGAGAAAAGACTTCAGGCCATTAAAGAATTCACTGAGCTTGGATCAGGATTTAAGATTGCGATGCGTGACTTAACGATTCGTGGAGCAGGTAACTTACTTGGTGCACAGCAGCATGGATTTATTGATTCTGTTGGATTCGATCTTTACTCTCAAATGCTGAAAGAAGCGATTGAAGAAAGAAGGGGCGATACGACTGCTCAAGAAAAATTTGAGCCGGAAATTGACCTCCAAATTGATGCCTATATTCCAGATAGCTATATTTCGGATGGCAAGCAAAAGATCGAGATGTATAAACAGTTTAGAGCGATTAGTTCCATTGAAGAACGGAAAGAGCTTCAAGAAGAAATGATTGACCGATTCGGTGAATATCCGCAAGAAGTGGCTGATTTGTTCACGATCGCGACGATGAAAGTGTACGCTGTGCAAGAACGTGTCGAGCTGATCAAGATGGAGAAAGGGATTGTCAGACTCACCCTTGATGAGAAAGCAAGCAGTGAAATCGATGGTCAAAAATTATTTGAGCTCGGCAGCCAATATGGACGTGATATCGGTCTTGGAATGGAAGGCAGCAAGCTGATTATTTCTGTCCAAACGAAAGGGAAGAAAACCGAGGAGTGGCTTGAGATGGTTCTTCGTATGCTTCGAGGTCTTCAAGATGTGAAAAAAGAAACCATTCCATCTTCATAAAATTTTGTTGGTCTCTCATGTATATTACGTTTGATGTGACGGATACTAAACTCAGGGTCAAGTGGTGAATGTTGCATAAAGTGGACGCTTTTGTTCCATTCACCCAACACATCATCAAACGAAAGAGAGGCAGCAGTGAATGAAAGCAACTGGAATTGTACGCCGTATCGATGATTTAGGTAGAGTGGTTATACCGAAGGAAATTCGCAGAACATTGCGTATCCGGGAAGGAGATCCGCTTGAGATTTTTGTCGACCGCGATGGAGAAGTGATTTTGAAGAAGTATTCACCGATTAGTGAGCTAGGAGACTTTGCGAAGGAATATGCTGATGCATTATTCGACAGTTTGGGCCATTCCATCCTCATCTGTGATCGTGATACGTATATTGCTGTATCTGGCAGTTCGAAAAAAGAATACTTAAACAAATCCATTAGTGACTTAATTGAACGAACTATAGATCAGCGAAATTCTGTGTTAGAGGACAGCAAGAAAGAGATTCAACTTGTCGATGGTATTGATGATGACGTATCTGCTTATACCATTGCACCTATTGTTGCAAACGGAGATCCAATTGGCGCCGTCGTCTTATTTTCTAAAGAGCGTTCAATGGGGGAAGTGGAGCATAAAGCGGCAGAAACGGCAGCTGGCTTCTTAGCCCGTCAAATGGAACATTAGGTCTAATAATTCTATATCATTTTGATGAAACGAAGAATGCCGATAAAATCATTTGATTTTATCGGCGTTTTTTATATAGGTGAAACAAAAAGGCGAATGTGTCGTCTACTCCTTAGAAAGAAACGGCTTGTGATTGACGTATGATATAATGAGTGCGTTTAAATGCAGATCTATTTTTTGATTGAACATAAAGGAGTCATCCATGAAAAATGCTGTGAATCAGTCGCATCGGCTTTTACAAGGTGCGGTGATTTTAACCATCGCAGGCTTGTTATCAAAGGTACTAAGTGCCGTATATCGTGTCCCTTTTCAAAACATCGTAGGAGACACAGGTTTTTATATTTATCAGCAGGTGTATCCCTTTCTTGGCATTGCGATCATGCTCGGAACAACAGGGTTTCCTGTCATGGTGTCCAAGCTCTTGAGCGAGCATGGTGAAGAGAATCGCCGAATCATTACAAGGGTATCCTTGGTGTATATCACTTTCCTGAGCTTGGTCTTATTTCTTTGTCTATACATAGGAGCAGGCAGCATTGCGAACCTCATGGCAGACAGCCAATTAATTTTGCTCATCCAGATGAGTGCGTTTGTTTTTCTATTTTTGCCGCTTACCGTTATGCTGAGGGGTGTTTTTCAGAGTGACGGCATGATGCTTCCCACTGCGGTCTCCCAATTGGTTGAGCAGCTAATCAGAGTAGGCGTCCTGCTTGTTTTATCCTTTTATTTTGTGAGACACGGCTATTCGCTTTATGAAACAGGAGCGGGTGCGGTGTTCTCCTCTATAGCGGGAAGTGCGGCCTCACTCATTCTCCTTCTTTTCCTTTGGCTGACCTATCGAAAGCGGTCTGCATCGGGCAAGATATTCAAACAGGCTGCGCTGCGGAAAAAAGATGTGCTGAAGAGTTTGGTGCTGTATACATTGACGATTTGTGTGAGTGGTTTGCTTATCCTATGGATGCAAATGATTGATGCCTTTCACCTCTATGCTTTGCTGCGCAGCGAGGGATTGAGTGAAACGGCTGCAAAGGCGGCAAAAGGCGTGTATGACCGAGGTCAGCCATTTTTGCAACTAGGGACGGTGTTTGCGATTAGTATCGGAACCTCTCTTGTTCCATTTTTGTCGTCAGCTTTGAGGAAAGGACAGCACGAAGCGATTCGTCAAAAAGTTCGTACGTCGTTTAAGACAACGTCGGTGCTGGGAATTGGTTCGGCCGTCGGGCTTATTTGTATTTTATCGTCAGTCAATACAATGCTTTTTCGTAATGACTTAGGGACAGGCGCACTGCAAATATTTTGTATATCAATCGCATTTACGTCGATTGCGATCACGCAAACAGCTTTACTTCAAGGACTAGGGCATACCGTGTATCCAGCTGTTGTGGTGATTCTGAGTGTGATGGTGAAATGGGGGCTGACGCTTGCCCTTGTCCCGGTATTCGGTATTTACGGTGCTGCATGGTCAACTGTCTGTGGTTTTTTCGCCGCGGCTGTGCTCAATGCGGTTTATTTGAAGCATAAAGGATGGATTTCAATCAGAGAGCTGTTTCCGGTAAAAATTCTTTTATCAGCAGCTTTTATGGCCATCGTTTTAATAGGATATCAGGTATTGTTTTCTTGGGTCATTCCCTTTGAAAAACGTCCGTTTTCCGTTTTGGAGAGTCTGACATCAGTTTTTATTGGTGGTTTCGCCTTTTTATATAGTATTCTTAAGCTAGAAGTATTTACGGACGAGGAATGGAGACTCATTCCATTAGGAGAAAAGATTTTATATTTTAAACAGATGAGAGGGAATCAAAATGGCAGGTAAGATGACAGTCGTCGGTCTTGGGGCAGGCGACATGGATCAGCTGACGCTCGGTGTATATAAGCAGTTGAAGCAGGCGAAAGAAGTATACATGAGAACACAGGATCATCCGCTCACAGCAGAGTTGATGCAGGAGGTCCCGTCTCTGATCTTTTTTGACGAGATTTATGAAAAACACGATGAGTTTGATTCGGTGTATGAGGAAATCACAGATATTCTATTCGCAGAGGCTGCGGAAAAAGATATTGTCTATGCAGTACCAGGACACCCGTTTGTAGCGGAAAAGACAGTGCAGCTGCTCGTCTCGCAGCAGAAGGAGCGCGGGGTTGAGGTGTATGTTGCTGGTGGACAAAGTTTTCTAGATGCGACCTTTAATTTACTGCAAATTGACCCGATTGAAGGGCTGCAATTTGTTGATGCAGGGGATATGAAAGCGGATGATCTGAAGTTCACCCAGCACGTGCTGATCTGTCAGGTGTATGATCAAATGACAGCTTCCAATGTGAAGCTCACACTTATGGAAAAATTGCCAGACGATTATGAAGTCTACATCGTGACTGCGGCGGGAAGCAGTCAGGAGCAGCTGAAAGCTGTTCCTTTATTTGAACTTGATCGAGATGTGTCGATAAATAACTTAACGAGTGTTTATGTACCTCCGATTCAAGATGAAAAGCTGCTCTATCAACAATTTGACACTTTCCGCGAAGTCATTCGTACATTAAGGGGACCAGGCGGCTGTCCGTGGGATCAAAAACAAACCAATGAGTCGCTCAAGCCTTACTTAATTGAAGAATGCTATGAGCTGCTTGAAGCCATAGATGAAGACGACCCAGATCATATGGTAGAGGAGCTTGGAGATGTGCTGCTTCAAGTTTTACTCCATGCTCAAATTGGTGAAGATGATGGCTATTTCTCAATTGATGACGTCATCCAGCAGGTGACAGAAAAGATGATTCGACGACATCCGCATGTGTTTGGTGATACGAATGTGTCTGAAGCATCAGATGTGGTAGCCAACTGGGAAAAAATTAAGCAGCAGGAGAAGCCGGAGCGGGCAGCATCTATTTTGCAGTCCATCCCAGCGACACTTCCCGCTTTAACAAAAGCCTATAAGCTCCAAAAGAAAGCTGCTAAGGTGGGCTTCGATTGGATAGAAGTAGAAGATATTTGGAACAAATACGAAGAAGAAAAGCAGGAATTCCTTGTGGAAGTGGCAGAGAAGACGCAGGAAGGTGCAACAAAGCACATGAAAGATGAATTTGGAGATCTTTTGTTTGTTCTCGTCAACATAGGTAGGTTCTATCAGCTAGAGCCTGAAACGGCTCTCTCATCTGCTAACACAAAATTCATGCGGCGCTTTCAGCATATCGAACAAAAAGCAAAGGACATGGGACGTTCACTAGAGGACATGACGCTAGAAGAAATGGACGAACTGTGGAACGATGCCAAACGCATTGAAAGAGGTGAACACACGTGAGACTAGATAAATTTTTAAAAGTGTCTCGTTTGATCAAAAGAAGAACATTGGCAAAAGAAGTAGCCGATCAAGGTAGAATTTCCATTAATGGAACGCAGGCGAAAGCCAGCTCTGACGTCAAAGAAGGGGACGAGCTTCAAATCCGTTTTGGCCAAAAGATTGTGACCGTTCAAGTCAACGAGTTAAAGGACACAACGAAAAAAGAAGAAGCTGCTGGCATGTATACCGTGCTGAAAGAAGAGAAAACAGCAGAATAGGGCTTGTTCTAAATATCCCGCCTGTCACATACAATGCAGTAACAATGCAAGTATGAGATATGGGGGATGTATAAATGAATCAATATTATAATCAACCTCAAGGCACGAAGCTGTCATCAGAAGCGGAGCACAATATCACAATGCGCAACAGAAAGCATTTAGATATTACCGGGGTCAAACAAGTAGAAAGCTTCGATAATGAAGAGTTTCTGCTTGAGACGGTCATGGGGGTTCTCGCCATTCGCGGAGAAAATCTGCAAATGAAAAACTTAGACGTAGAAAAAGGTGTAGTGTCCATCAAAGGGCGTGTCTTTGACTTAATCTATGTAGATGAACAGCACGGGGAGAAAGCTAAAGGGATTTTTAGCAAGCTGTTTAAATGACGCTGACAGTCCAGTTTTATACGATGCTTTCGATGGCGGCGATGGGCATCTGGCTGGGCGCATCGCTGGATACGTACAAGCTGTTTGTGAATCGGAAAAAAACAGCAAAATGGCTTCTGGTCATTCACGATCTCATTTTTTGGATGGTGCAGGGGCTCTTATTCTTTTATGTGTTGCTGCTCACAAATGAGGGAGAATTCAGGTTTTATATTTTTCTAGCTGTTGCTTTAGGTTTCTCGATGTACCAGGCATTGATGAAACAGCTTTATATCAACATCCTCAAGTTTATGATGATGTGTATAAATCAGACTGTTCTCGTCTTGAAAAGGCTGATCATGTTGATCGTCTTCCAGCCAATTCGCTGGATCGTTACATTGGTCATAAGTGCTATTCTGTTCTTGTTCCACTCGCTCTTACGTCTTGTTCATTTTACATTTCGACTCGTGTGGAAGGTGCTGTCAATTGTTTGTTATCCGCTTATTTGGTTACTCAATGTGACCATTATTCATCGGATTCCCGAAAAATGGCGAACATCAATAAGGTTGTTTTTCTCAAAAGGAGCAGGAATTTTACAAGGGATCAAGAAATTATCTCGTATCATCAAAACGAAATGGAAACAATTCTGGACAAAGTAAGAGAGGAGGCCTTCATCCTTGAACGAGAGAAAAAGAAATATCGCACAAATACAAAACGATTATCAAAAACAAATGGAACAGCAAGCACAGCGCCTAAAACGCAAACGCCGAGGACTCCTTAGAAGGCTGACCGTGTTTGGTGTGATCGTGCTCATGTTTGCTGTCTTGGTGACAAGTGCCCTCTGGTCGCAATCGTCTGCATTGAAAGAAAAAGAAGAGAAGAAGGTTGCGCTAGAAAAAGAATTGAAGCAATTACAAACAAAGCAGGAAGATATTTCTGATGAAATTAAGAAGCTGAAAAGCAAAGAATACGTACTCGAACTGGCACGACGGGACTATTATATGTCCAAAAAAGGCGAAAAAATCTTTGATGTGGGCAATAAGAGCGATTAGCCTTGTTGACACTTAAAATTCAGTTTATGTATAATTGAACAAATGAGATTTTTTTATAAGTCTAAGGAGGAGCACTTTTTTTATGTCGATTGAAGTTGGCAGCAAGTTACAAGGGAAAGTTACGGGCATTACAAATTTTGGAGCTTTTGTGGAGTTGCCAGGCGGTTCAACTGGTCTCGTTCATATCAGTGAGGTAGCCGATAACTATGTAAAAGATATTAATGAGCATTTAAAAGTCGGTGAACAAGTTGAAGTGAAAGTGATTAACGTTGAAAAAGACGGTAAAATCGGCTTGTCCATTAAAAAAGCAAAAGATCGTCCTCAACAACAATCAAGACCGAGCAGAAATGATTTCCGTCCGAAGGAATCGTTTGAGCAAAAAATGAACAAATTCTTAAAAGATAGCGAAGATCGCTTAACATCTTTAAAACGAAACACGGAATCAAAACGTGGGGGGCGCGGAGCAAGAAGAGGTTAACTTGTTGCTGCTTTCTATATATTTTTCACAACAAAGCACCTGCTGTTTAGTGGGTGCTTTTCTTTCGATACAAATACAACGTTTTTTGAGATTTCGCCATTTAATTTAAAACTTTCTATTGACGGACAAGCGAATCCTTTGTATTATAGTTCTTGTGCTTCTTAGCGCATATTTCATTATGGCGGTGTAGCTCAGCTGGCTAGAGCGTACGGTTCATACCCGTGAGGTCGGGGGTTCGATCCCCTCCGCCGCTATCCTTTTAAATAGAACATTAAGCAAGGCCCGTTGGTCAAGCGGTTAAGACACCGCCCTTTCAACGTTATATATATTAGGGTTCATACCCGTGAGGTCGGGGGTTCGATCCCCTCCGCCGCTATCCTTTTAAATAGAACATTAAGCAAGGCCCGTTGGTCAAGCGGTTAAGACACCGCCCTTTCACGGCGGTAACACGGGTTCGAATCCCGTACGGGTCATCTTCAAAACAGCTTTCTATAGAAAGTTGTTTTTTTGTGCTAAATCAATTACAGAGTTTCAAACGAGTGAGACACCTCCCTTGCACGGCGGTAACACGGGTTCGAATCCCGTACGGGTCATCTTCAAAACAGCTTTCTATAGAAAGTTGTTTTTTTGTGCTTCCGTAAGATTCTGATGAAAGACATCGACTTTCATGAAAGTATGCCTCTTTGACGAATAAAGCGTCGAACGTTTTATGGAAACGACAACTTCTTTTGACAAAATTTCTTTTTCACCTTCGCTATAATGACAAGCAACGAATATTAGGTGGGGGATGAGAAGATGGAAAAACTAGAAAGAAGAACTGATTTAACTGGAGCCGGGTTTGAAAGAATCAGTGCAGGTTTGAAAAAGTTGAAAAACCTGTTTCTTCATCATACACATTCTCTTTTTTTCTATAAAGGGTTTATTTATGTTGTTCTTGGCTTTTTATTAGGACGAGCCTTTATCTTATCTGAAATTATGCCGTTTGCTTTGCCTTTCTTTGGCTCCATGCTGCTCATTAAAAGGGATAAGGCCATGCTTGCCTGTCTTGCTTTACTCGCTGGGGCGATGACGATATCACCTCAAAATGCACTATTCGTGTTTGCGTCATTGATCGTGTTCCTGATCATGTCGAAAGTGGTGTCTTTCATCATCAAAGACCCGGTAAAAACATTACCGGTTGTGATTGTGCTTTCGATGCTGATGACTAGGGGAGCTTTTGTTTACTTAGAGCAGGGTGCTGTACAAAGCTATGACTATGTGATGGCTGGGGTCGAAGCAGGACTAGCATTCATCCTGACACTGATTTTCCTGCAAAGTCTCCCTATTTTTACAGTCAGGAAAATAAAACACTCTTTAAAGGTCGAAGAAATCATTTGTTTTATGATTTTAATTGCATCGGTTTTGACAGGCCTAGCAGGCATTACCTATCAAGGGATGCAGGCAGAGCATATTTTGTCGCGATATGTAGTACTGACTTTTGCCTTTATTGGCGGGGCCAGTATTGGTTGTACGGTGGGGGTAGTCACTGGTTTAATTCTCGGTCTCGCCAACATTGGCAACCTTTATCAGATGAGTCTTCTTGCCTTTTCAGGCTTATTAGGCGGATTATTAAAAGAAGGAAAGAAGGCAGGAGCAGCCATTGGCTTAATTGTAGGTTCTTTACTGATCTCCCTCTACGGAGAAGGGTCAGCGGGGCTCATGACTACGCTATATGAATCACTCATCGCAGTTGCGCTGTTTCTGCTCACACCGCAGTCGGTGACGTCCAAGGTGGCAAAATATATTCCTGGTACGGTAGAGCATGTGCAGGAACAGCAGCAATATGCCAGAAAAGTACGAGATGTGACAGCCAAAAAAGTAGATCAATTTTCTCATGTATTTCATGCGCTGTCTGAGAGTTTTGCGACATTTTACGAGTCCATTCCTGAGGAGAAGAAGCAGGAAGAGGATGTAGATCTTTTTTTAAGTACGATCACAGAACGATCCTGTCAAACGTGCTATAAGAAAAATAAATGCTGGGTGCAGAACTTTGATACAACCTATGAACTCATGAAACAAGTTATGCATGAATCTGATGAAAAAACGTATGAGCATAACCGGAAGTTAAAAAAGAAATTCAGTCAGCACTGCTCAAAATCAAAGCATGTCGAAGAATTGATTGAAGAGGAGATCGCTTACTACAAAGCGAACCAGACCTTGAAGAAAAAGGTCCAAGACAGCAGGCGTCTTGTGGCAGAACAGCTTATGGGGGTCTCACAAGTCATGGAGGATTTTTCCCGGGAAATAAAACGAGAAAGAGAACAGCATTTTATTCAGGAAGAGCAGATGATAGAAGCACTTCAGCATTTTGGCATTGAGATTCAGCAAGTAGAAATCTATAGCTTAGAACAGGGGAATGTCGATATAGAAATGAGAATCCCGTATTGCCAAGGTCATGGGGAATGCGAAAAAATCATCGCCCCAATGCTTTCAGATATTTTAGAAGAACAGATTTTAGTGAAAACAGAGCAATGCGCCGAGCATCCAACAGGCTATTGTCATGTTGTATTTGGTTCAGCTAAATCGTATCGAGTGGCTACAGGCGTAGCGCATGCAGCGAAAGGCGGAGGGTTAGTATCTGGAGACAGCTACAGTATGATGGAGCTGGGGGCAGGTAAATATGCCGCAGCGATTAGTGATGGGATGGGAAATGGAGCAAGAGCTCACTTTGAAAGCAATGAAACGATCAAGCTGTTAGAAAAAATCTTGGCGTCTGGTATCGATGAAAAAGTGGCGATTAAAACGATTAATAGCATTTTATCTTTACGGACGACAGATGAAATCTACTCAACGTTAGATTTATCAATCATTGATTTACAGGATGCAAGCTGTAAGTTTCTAAAGATTGGTTCAACCCCTAGCTTTATTAAACGGGGTGATCAAGTGATGAAAGTACAAGCCAGCAACTTGCCTATTGGAATTATTGATGAGTTCGAATTAGAGGTTGTGAGTGAACAGATGAAGGCTGGAGATCTGCTCATCATGATGAGCGATGGTATTTTTGAAGGTCCAAAGCATATTGAAAATCATGATTTATGGGTCAAACGAAAAATGAAGAGTTTTAAAACAGAGGATCCACAAGAGATTGCTGATTTATTAATGGAGGAAGTCATTCGAACAAGATCAGGTCAAATTGATGACGATATGACGGTTGTCGTCATTAGGCTCGACCATAACACACCAAAATGGGCATCCATTCCGACAGGTACATTCTATCTGGAGAAACAAGAGATTTCTTAACATATCGTATAATATGAATTTCTTCTGGCGATGATGGGGATATAAGCATTCAGTTACAATCCCAGGAGGAATGAAGATGCGAAAAGGTCACGTAAACCAAATCTTATTGATTACAGATGGCTGCTCAAATCATGGGGAAGACCCACTTGCGATTGCCGCATTGGCAAAGGAACAAGGGATCACAGTCAATGTCATTGGCATTATGGAAGAAAACAGACACGATCATGAAGCGATGAAAGAAGTAGAGGGGATCGCTCTCGCAGGCGGAGGCATCCATCAGGTTGTCTACGTCCAGCAATTGTCTCAAACGGTACAAATGGTCACAAAAAAGGCGATGACACAAACGTTACAAGGTGTTGTGAATAAAGAATTGCAGCAAATTCTTGGCAAAGATACTGAAATTGAAGAGCTTCCGCCAGATAAGCGTGGAGAAGTGATGGAAGTTGTCGATGAGTTAGGTGAGACTGTTCATCTTCAAGTGCTCGTGCTTGTAGATACAAGTGCAAGTATGAAACCGAAGCTGCCAACTGTCAAAGAAGCACTGATTGATCTCTCTATTAGTTTAAATTCGAGAATTGGTGAAAATCAGTTTGGGATGTGTGTATTTCCCGGGAAACACTCAGATGCAGAAATTGTGTTGAACTGGACGCCTCGGTTCGATTCGTTATCATCTATTTTTCCAAAGCTGACTATCGGAGGGATTACACCAACTGGGCCAGCAATCCGAGAAGCACTTCAGCATTTCAAATCAGTTCGTTCACGTAAAGGGCTGCTTGAAGCAAAGGAAGAGCATGATGATGAATTCGGCTTCTAACATCCCGCTAGGTACGATGATCAAAGGGAAATGGCATCACCATCATTACCGCATTGTAAAAGAGCTGGGAAAAGGGGCGAACGGTGTTGTCTATCTGGCCGAATCGCCAAATGGGCAAGTGGCCCTTAAAGTGAGTGATGACAGTATGCTCATTGCATCTGAAGTCAATGTATTAAAATCCTTTTCAAAGGCTCCTGTGAAAACCATGGGGCCTTCTTTTTATGATATGGATGATGCCCTTTATCCTGGCATGTTACAAAAGCGTTCGTTTTATGTGATGGAGTATGTCAGAGGACCGTTACTGCTCGAATTTGTGAAACAAAAAGGCGATGAGTGGATCATTGTTCTTATGATTCAACTGTTGTCTAACCTGTCTCACCTACATAAAGAAGGCTGGATATTCGGTGACTTGAAACCTGATAATCTCATCGTTTCAGGTCCCCCAGCCACGATTCGATGTATTGATGTTGGAGGAACAACGAAGGCAGGAAGGGCAATTAAGGAGTATACAGAGTTTTTTGACCGCGGCTACTGGGGATTCGGTACAAGAAAAGCAGAACCATCTTATGATCTATTTGCCTTAAGTATGATCATGGTGAACTGTGCCTATAAAAAAGAATTCAAAAAAGGGACAGAACCAGAAAAACAGCTTTATCGGGCCATTGAGGGACATCCTTTATTAAAGCGATATGAGAGGGTGTTAAAGGCTGCTCTTCAAGGTAAGTATCTATCAGCGGAAGATATGAAACGTGCGATGCTGAGAGAAGGCCAGCTGCTTGCTTCAAGCAAAACACGCCAAAAGAAGCAAACGCAGCCAAACAGACAAAAGCCTGCTGTTCATCAAAACCAGCAGGTAACTTCACGATCGAGAGTGGCTTCGTCGAAAAGAACATCAGTACGCAAAAAATCAGGCGGACTTTTTGAAACCATTCTCATCGTTTGCAGTGTGCTCGCTCTTTACTGTGCATATGTGGTTTTATTCCTGTTGTAGAGCTGTAAAAAAGCAGGCTTCTTCTTTGCTTGGAGCTACTGAAAGTGATAGGATATGTATATCTTTAAATTACCTGCTCTTTGTGAGGAGGAAGTTGTGAATAGAATTGAATCTTTTTTGAAAAAACATGATGTTTCCCTTGAAAATACGACAGTCATTGTCGGGGTTTCTGGCGGACCAGATTCTATGCTCTTGCTGCATGAACTAAACAAGCGTCAAAAAGGTTCCTTTCAGCTGATTGCAGCCCATGTAGATCACATGTTCAGAGGAGAAGAATCCTTTGCTGATTTGGCATTTGTTGAAGCGTACTGTAAAGAGCATGAGATCCTTTTTGAATCGGCACGCATACAGGTCACCCAATATGCAAAAGAAAACCGCTTAAACAAACAGGCAGCTGCAAGAGAGTGCAGATATGCTTTCTTTCGTCAATTGATGGAACAGTACAACGCTCAATTTATAGCGCTTGCACATCATGGAGACGATCAAGTAGAAACAATGATGATGAGGCTGACAAGAGGGACTGTTGGAATAGGGCTCGCAGGTATTCAAGCAAAACGTCCTTTTCAAGAAGGTTGGCTCATTCGTCCGCTCATTGGATATTCTAAGGACGACGTGCTCACAGCTTGCGAAAAAGAACATGTTCCCTATGTCATTGATCAAAGCAATCACACAGATGACTACTTGAGAAACCGGATAAGAAGACACATTCTTCCCGTGTTAAAAGAAGAGGCACCTCATGTGCATGAAAGCTTTCAGTTTGTAAGTGACATGCTGACTGAGGATGAGCATTACTTGCAGGCATTAACAAAGAAGCAAATGAACCAAGTCATTACGAGTCAAACGCCTAAGCAAATTGAGATCAAAACGAAGCCTTTGCTTGACCTGCCTTTGCCTTTACAAAGAAGAGGCATTCAACTAATATTAAACTATCTTTATGAAAACACTCAATCAGCGTTTTCAAACCAGCATATTCTAGGGACTTTGGACTGGTTATCTCATACTGATCAACCGTCTGGATCATTAGATCTGCCAAAAGGTTTACAAGCTGTCAAATCTTATGATCACTGTATGTTTACCTTTGAACGCTCGCTAGTCATAGATCAGTCTTATGCTCATCTTTTAAAGGGTGAGATCGGCGAAGAACTTTTTCTCCCGAATGGACAGTCTATCGTGGTATCAAATCATGTTCCGAAGGATGCACGGAACGGGAACCATTTTTTCTTGCTTCAAAAAGATCATGTTCGATTCCCTTTGATCATTCGCTCACGAAAAAAAGGTGATCGAATCAAACTTAAAGGGATGAATGGATCAAAAAAGGTGAAAGATATATTTATTGATAAAAAAGTGCCTCTTGCAGAAAGAGACAGCTGGCCGATCGTCACTGACTCGGATCATCAAATCATCTGGATCCCAGGTCTGAAAAAATCCGTTTTTGAAGAAATTGATATGACAAACAGCGATCTCATTGTATTACAATATAGACAGCACGAAAATTTGTAGGGGGCAAGCAAAAGCATGAAACAAGATATTGAAAAGATTTTGATCTCAGAAGAAGAGATCCAGCAAAAAGTAAAGGAACTGGGCGCAACATTAACCAGCGATTATGATGGTAAATTTCCCCTGGCTATTGGTGTTTTGAAAGGGGCTCTTCCATTCATGGCAGATCTGATCAAACACATTGATACATATTTAGAGCTCGATTTTATGGATGTATCTAGCTACGGAAAATCTACCGTATCTTCTGGAGAAGTGAAGATCATTAAGGATTTAGATACTTCTGTTGAAGGAAGAGATATTCTAATTATGGAAGATATCATCGACAGTGGGTTAACTTTGAGCTATCTGGTAGAGCTTTTCCGATACCGTAAAGCAAACTCCATCAAAATTGTGACGTTGCTTGATAAACCAAGCGGCCGCAAAGCAGACATCAAAGCAGATTATGTTGGGTTTGAAGTACCAGATGCATTTGTTGTCGGCTATGGATTGGATTTCGCTGAACGTTACCGAAACCTCCCGTATATTGGAGTGTTAAAACCATCTGTTTACGAAGGCTAATCAGCATACGTATACATGAGGTTATTGGTTGTGTTGGAATGATTTTCTATGATACTATTGAACATAGTTGTGCTTACTGTGGGAGGAGGTAAGGAATGAATCGGGTTTTTCGTAATACGATTTTTTATATACTTATTTTATTACTTGTGATAGGGGTTGTGAGTTATTTAGGGTCCCCTAATCAAAAGCCTGAGAACATGTCTTACAGCAAATTTTCGCAAAATCTAAGTGCGGGAAAAGTGGAGAGTATCTCCATCCAGCCTGTAAGAGGGGTTTATGAAATTCGTGGTCAATTAAATGGCGCAAAAAAAGATGAATACTTCATTACCCATGTTCCAGATGGTCAAGGTGTTGACCAAATTTACAGTGCGCTGAAGAATACAGATGTAAAAGTAGAACCAGCACCTGAAACAAATGGATGGCTGCAAGTTCTGACAACCATCATTCCGTTTATCATCATCTTTATCCTGTTCTTCTTCTTATTGAACCAAGCTCAAGGCGGTGGAAGCCGTGTCATGAACTTTGGTAAGAGTAAGGCAAAGCTTTACACAGAAGAAAAGAAACGTGTGAAATTTAAAGATGTTGCCGGTGCGGATGAAGAAAAGCAAGAGCTCGTAGAAGTGGTTGAATTCCTGAAGGATCCTCGTAAATTTGCGGAGCTTGGCGCAAGAATCCCTAAAGGGGTTTTACTAGTAGGACCTCCAGGTACAGGTAAAACATTGCTTGCGAGAGCATCTGCAGGAGAAGCAGGCGTTCCTTTCTTCAGCATCAGTGGTTCTGACTTCGTCGAGATGTTCGTCGGTGTCGGTGCATCACGTGTACGTGATTTGTTTGAAAATGCGAAAAAGAATGCACCTTGCTTAATCTTTATTGATGAGATTGATGCAGTAGGTCGTCAGCGTGGAGCAGGTCTTGGCGGTGGTCATGATGAGCGTGAACAAACGCTTAACCAGCTTCTTGTTGAAATGGATGGTTTTAGTGCTAACGAAGGTATTATTATCATTGCTGCGACGAACCGTGCAGATATCCTAGATCCTGCGTTGCTGCGTCCGGGACGTTTTGACCGTCAAATTACGGTTGACCGCCCAGATGTCATTGGCCGTGAAGAAGTACTGAAGGTTCATGCGAAAAACAAACCGCTTGATGATACAGTTAACTTGAAAGCCATTGCAAGCAGAACACCAGGGTTCTCTGGAGCAGATCTTGAGAACTTACTAAACGAAGCAGCGCTCGTTGCTGCCCGTCAAAACAAAAAGAAAATCGATATGCGTGATATCGACGAAGCGACTGACCGTGTCATCGCTGGGCCGGCGAAGAAAAGCCGCGTCATTTCGAAGAAAGAACGTAATATCGTGGCATACCATGAAGCGGGTCATACCGTCATTGGACTTGTCCTTGACGAAGCAGACATGGTGCATAAAGTAACGATCGTTCCTCGTGGTCAGGCAGGCGGATATGCGGTCATGCTTCCGAAAGAAGACCGTTATTTCCAAACGAAGCCAGAGCTTCTTGATAAAATTGTCGGCTTGCTCGGCGGGCGTGTTGCAGAGGAAATTACGTTTGGTGAAGTAAGTACAGGCGCACACAACGACTTCCAGCGTGCAACAAGCATTGCAAGAAGAATGGTAACAGAATTTGGTATGTCTGATAAACTTGGTCCGCTGCAATTCGGTCAATCACAAGGAGGTCAAGTATTCCTTGGCCGTGATTTCAACAACGAGCCGAATTATAGTGAAGCGATCGCTTACGAAATTGACCAAGAAATTCAGCGTTTCATTAAAGAAAGCTACGAACGTGCGAAACAAATTCTCACTGAGAATAAAGATAAGCTAGAAATCATCGCACAAGCTCTTCTAGAAGTTGAAACATTAGATGCTGAGCAAATTAAATCTCTTTACGAAACTGGAAAGCTTCCAGAGCGTGTATACGCAGATGACGAAGAGAAAAACGATGATGTGAAAGTCAACATCAAGAAAAAAGAAGATGAGGAGATCTAATCTCCTTCTGTGAAAGCTGTCGGGATCACCGGCGGCTTTTTTTATTTCGATTCATGAATGGATCGGTTTCGAATTGTTTACAAATGGAACTCCATTCGTGTATGGTATGATAGAAAGTCGAAAAATGCTCTTTTTGAGAAACTATTCAAAGTGGTGATGAAGTTGTTACTCGTGATAGATGTAGGAAACACAAATACCGTTTTAGGTGTTTATCATAATGGCGAATTGAACTACCATTGGCGAATTGAAACAAGCCGTCATAAAACAGAAGATGAATTTGGTATGTCGATCAGGTCCTTATTCGACTATGTAGGGCTGATGTTTGACCAAATAGAAGGGATTATCATCTCATCTGTTGTCCCGCCAATGATGTTTGCACTAGAAAGAATGTGTGAAAAGTATTTTCACATTACACCCCAAATCGTAGGGCCTGGAATGAAGACGGGATTAAACATCATGTGTGACAATCCAAAGGAAGTCGGCGCCGATCGAATTGTCAATGCGGTAGCAGCCATTCATCTATATGGTGCACCTCTCATTGTGGTAGACTTTGGAACAGCGACAACTTACTGCTATATCAATGAACAAAAACAATACATGGGTGGAGCCATTGCACCGGGTATTACCATCTCAACTGAGGCTTTATATACAAGAGCGGCTAAGCTGCCAAGAATTGAAATCGTCCGCCCGGATCATATCGTTGGAAAAAACACCATCAGTGCGATGCAATCAGGTATTCTATATGGATACGTTGGCCAAGTCGAGGGAATAGTGAAACGGATGAAGCAGCAAGCCAAACAAACACCGAAAGTTATTGCAACAGGCGGTTTGTCTACATTGATTGGAAAGGAATCAGACTGTATTGATGTTGTCGATCCGTTCCTAACATTAAAAGGACTTCAATTAATTTATGAACGTAACCGTGTCGGTGTAATATAGGAGGTTTAATCGAAATGGATTACTTAGTTAAAGCGTTAGCATATGACGGGAAAGTCCGTGCATACGCTGCAAACACAACAGATACAATCAACGAAGCACAGAGAAGACACCATACGTGGCCAACTGCCTCAGCAGCAATTGGCAGAACCATGACAGCTACAGTCATGATGGGAGCTATGCTGAAAGGCGAGAATAAGCTAACTGTCAAAATTGAAGGCGGTGGACCAATCGGAGCCATCATCGCTGATGGAAACGCAAAAGGTCAGGTGCGCGGATATGTCTCAAACCCACAAGTTCACTTTGACTTAAATGAACATGGTAAACTGGATGTCAGACGTGCTGTTGGAACAAATGGAACATTAAGTGTTGTCAAAGATATCGGAATGAAGGAACACTTTACAGGACAAACAGAAATCGTTTCAGGTGAAATTGGAGATGACTTCACTTATTACCTCGTCTCATCTGAGCAAGTACCGTCCTCTGTAGGTGTAGGTGTTCTTGTAAATCCAGATAACTCGATCCTCGCAGCAGGCGGTTTCATCATTCAATTGCTGCCTGGAACAGAAGACGCTGTCATTGATAGACTCGAACAGCGATTATCGACCATCGAACCGATCTCTAAACTCATTGAAAAAGGAATGACCCCCGAAGAAATTTTAGAAGAAGTGCTCGGTGAAAAACCTCAAATCTTAGAAACTGTACCTGTCGAATTCTCTTGTAACTGCTCAAAAGAACGGTTTGCTAATGGCATTATCAGCCTAGGACAAAACGAAATTGACGATATGATTGAACAAGACGGACAAGCAGAAGCTCAATGCCATTTTTGTAACGAAACGTATGTATTTACAAAAGAAGAGCTAGAAGAGCTACGTGAAGAAATGACCCGCTAAGCTCTAAGCAGCGGGTTTTCTTTTTAGAATGGAAAGGAGACGAAAGATGAGACTGAAAGCAAGAGTGGTATGGACATTTATCCTCGTTTTGCTCATGATCAATGCCGTTGTCATTGCATATGTATTAACAAAGTCACAAATGTCGCAGGCTTCTTCAAACGGCAAGAGCGGTGAAGAAATCGCGTCCATTGGAAAAGAGAAGGTAACACGTCAAGAATGGTTAAAGAAAATGGAAGACCGCTATGGAAAGGCAACACTTGAACAAATGATTAATCAGAAGGTAGTCAATCAGCTTGCGAAAGAAAACAAGCTGGAGGTGTCTTCAAAAGAGATCAATCGTGAGTTGTTGATGCTTAAAGCGGTGTCTAATAATTTCTACGAAGATGGTCATACGAGTGAAAAGGAATGGAAAGAGCAGATTCGTTATCAAATTTTATTAGAGCAGCTCTTAACAAGAGATGCGGTCGTCTCTGAAAAAGAAGCCAAATCCTTTTATGAAAAAAATAAGGACTTATATCAATATGATGACTCATACCGTATTCGCCATATTGTCGTGAAGACAAAGGACGAGGCAGAAAGTGTATTGAAGGATTTAAAAGGAGGATCTAGCTTCGAAGCTGTGGCAGCTGAACGATCCATCGACCGATATACCTCTCCTTACGGTGGAGATCTTGGGTTTGTGACAGAAGAACAAGAGAGCATCCCGGCCCTATACATACAAGAAGCCCAAAAGCTTCAACCAGATGAATGGACGAAAGAGCCAATAAAGATCAAAAATGGCTATGCCATCATACAATTAAAAGAAAAATTAAATGGCCGCTCCTTCTCTTATAAAGAGGTCAAAGATCAGATCAAAAGACAGATCGCAATGGAAGATCTAGGTGAAAAGGCGAATGTCAAAACCCTGTGGAAAGAAGCAAACGTCACATGGTTTTACGATGGAGAGCAGGACTAAAAGCATTGACAAAATTTTTCGAAATTGATAATTTAATATTAATACAATAAAATTACTCGGAGATAGAGGTGTTAGTGATGGCTCGTATTGCAAATTCAATTTTTGAACTTATAGGAAATACACCAGTCGTTAAATTAAACCGTATAGTAGATGAAGACAGTGCGGATGTCTACTTGAAACTCGAATATATGAATCCGGGCAGCAGTGTAAAGGATCGTATTGCGTTAGCTATGATCGAGGATGCTGAAGCGAAAGGTAAATTAAAAGCTGGCGACACGCTCATTGAGCCAACAAGTGGAAACACAGGAATTGGCCTCGCAATGGTAGCCGCAGCGAAAGGAATCAATGCGATTTTGGTTATGCCTGATACCATGAGTCAGGAGCGCCGCAACCTATTACGTGCTTATGGTGCAGAGCTTGTATTAACACCAGGTGCTGAAGGAATGAAAGGTGCGATCAAAAAAGCAGAGGAACTCGCTGAAGAGCATGGTTATTTCATGCCGCAGCAGTTTAGCAACGAAGCTAATGCTGAAATTCACCGCCGCACAACTGGGAAAGAAATTCTTGAACAGTTTGATGGCGAGCTTGATGCATTTATTGCAGGAGTTGGTACGGGCGGAACGATTACGGGTGCTGGTGAAGTTCTGAAAGAAGCCATCCCATCTATTCAGCTTTATGCGGTAGAACCAACAGATTCCCCTGTATTATCAGGAGGAAAGCCAGGTCCGCATAAAATTCAAGGAATTGGAGCAGGATTTGTGCCTTCCATCTTGAACACGGAAATTTATGACGGCATTATCCAAGTGAAAAACGAAGATGCATTTGAGCTTGCAAGAAAGGCAGCAAAAGAAGAAGGAATCCTTGGCGGTATTTCTTCAGGAGCAGCCATTTACGCAGCGCTTCAAACAGCGAAGAAGCTTGGTAAAGGGAAAAAGGTTCTAGCGATCATCCCAAGTAACGGAGAGCGTTACCTCAGTACTCCTCTTTATCAATTCGATTAAACGATACACCCCAGCATTTGCTGGGGTTTTTTCATGAATTCTGAAGATGGAAAGCAAATACTATTTTCTAAATAAATAGGATTGCATTACAATAAGATTAATGAAAATGAAAAAGGATGATAACATGACACAACGCAGGCCGATGGGCATCAAAATTCCTTTTACGAAAGATGCATTCTTGAAAAGATACGAACAATTAACGGCGCGTGAAACGCACCATGTTCTTCTTGAAAGTGCACGTGGCGGAGCATACAGTATTGCTGGCATTCACCCGATCGCTAAAGCGAAAGGGAAAGATGGAATGACAACCATTCATTATCAAGATGAGGTTCTGTTCAAAGAAGGCGACCCATTTAGAGCCTTTGCAGATTGGTTTCAAACCCTTCAAACGGAAACGAATGAGGAATATCCTGACTTTCAAGGCGGAGCGATTGGGTTTTTAAGCTATGATTATGCAAGATATATCGAGCATTTTAAAATGCTGTCAATTGATGATCTCAAAACACCGGATCTGTATTTTCTCGTGTTTAATGATGTTGCGGTCTTTGATCATAAAGAAAACGTGCTCTGGCTGATCACTCATACAGAGGGAGACGAACCTGTGAGTGAAGTTCATCAAAGACTAGAAGAATGGAAGCGAAGCTGGACAAGCACATCAGAAGAATCAGCACATCATTCACCTGTCAACGTGTCTTCTTCGGAATTTGTACCGGCTGCGCCTTTTACTGAAGAAGCTTTCGGGGAAGCTGTAGAGAAAATTAAGCAATATATCGCTAGCGGTGATGTGTTCCAAGTGAACCTGTCCATTAGACAAGATGAACAGCTTCATACGCACCCATATCATTTATACAAAACATTACGTCAAGTGAACCCATCTCCTTATATGTCCTATCTGCACACGCCAGATTTCCAGATTGTTTGTGGATCTCCAGAGCTGCTTATTAAGAAAAAAGGCACTCATCTAGAAACAAGACCGATTGCTGGCACAAGATCACGAGGCAAGGACGACGCAGAGGATCAAGCGCTGGCAAAAGAACTCATTGAAAATGAAAAAGAACGCGCAGAACATGTCATGCTCGTTGATCTTGAGCGGAATGACCTTGGCCGAGTGTCTACTTACGGCTCCGTACAGGTGAACGAATTCATGGCCATTGAGAAATATTCACACGTGATGCACATTGTCTCGAATGTACAAGGGGAACTCCGTGATGATTGTGATGCGGTCGATGTCATGAGAGCTGTATTCCCAGGCGGAACAATCACAGGTGCGCCAAAAGTGAGAACAATGGAAATCATAGAAGAACTTGAGCCAACAAGACGTGGGCTTTATACTGGATCTATAGGCTGGTTTGGATTCAATCAAGATATGCACTTCAATATCGTCATTCGTACGGCTTATTGTACAGAGGGCAAAGCCTTCATGCAGTCAGGTGCGGGCATTGTCATTGATTCTGTAGCAAAACACGAGTTTAAAGAATCCATTAAAAAAGCCTATGCAGTGAAAAAAGCATTACAGTTGAGCAAAGAAGAGACTATTTTGAGTTAGAGGTGAGCAGAGTATGATATTAATGATTGATAACTATGATTCATTTACGTACAACCTGGTCCAGTATTTAGGTGAGCTTGGAGAAGAGTTGATTGTGAAACGAAATGATCAAGTCACCATTCAAGAAATCGAACAGCTTAAGCCAGACTTTCTGATGATTTCTCCAGGACCATGCAGTCCGGATGAAGCGGGAATTAGTATGGAAGCGATTAAGCATTTTGCTGGGAAGATTCCGATTTTTGGTGTGTGTTTAGGTCATCAATCCATTGCACAAGTATTTGGTGGAGATGTGGTTCGCGCAGAGCGGTTAATGCACGGAAAAACGTCAGAGATTGAACATGACGGCAAAGGAGTTTTCACTGGACTCCAAAATCCACTCGTCGCAACGAGATATCATTCATTAATTGTCAAAGACGAGACGCTGCCTGAGTGCTTTATCAGAACAGCCAGCACAAAGGAAGGCGAACTCATGGCCATTCGCCATAAAGAACTGCCAATTGAAAGTGTTCAGTTCCATCCCGAATCGATTATGACGTCCTTCGGTAAAGAAATGCTCAAGAATTTCATTGAAACCTATCGTAAAAAGGGGAATGAAGTAAACGCATGATCATTTACCTGAACGGTCAGTATATAGAGGAGAAAGACGCGACTCTTTCTCCTTTTGATCATGGTTTTCTATATGGCATCGGTGTATTTGAAACATTTACCAGCCTGGCGGGACAAGTCTTCCTGTTAGATTGGCATCTTGAAAGGCTCAATCAAGCATTACTCGACCTTTGCATCGAATCCACAATAGAGAAACCATTTGTACTCGACATCATTCATACATTATTAACTCAGAATCGTATAGCCGATGGTCATGCGAGGATTCGCTTCAATGTTTCTGCGGGCAGAGGTAATGGCTTTTCTGCAGACCCTTATAAGGAGCCTGTCATTTTTGTAATGATCTCTCCATTCCGGCCTGAATCTATATTAGATGAAAAGCAGGGAGTCACTCTTGACACAAGAAGAAACACACCAGAAGGTCTAAGGCGGCTTAAGTCGCATCATTACATGAACAACTTGCTGGCTAAAAGAGAAGTAGGGAATGATCCATCGGTAGAGGGCATCTTTTTAACAAAAGAAGATGATGTGGCAGAAGGGATTACGTCGAATCTATTTTGGCGAAAAGAAGATGCGGTGTATACACCTTCACTTGATACAGGTATTTTAAATGGGATCACCCGCCGGTATTGTATCGAAACACTGCACGCTTTGGGGATTCCGCTAATAGAAGGAAGGTTTACACTCTCACACTTGCTGTCAGCTGATGAGGCGTGGATGACCAATTCGGTTCAAGGAATTGTGCCCTTTAAGAGTATCGGAGACATCATCCTGCCAAAAAACAAGCGAACGATCTCAACAAAGCTGAGAACACAATATACAAAAGAACGTCTAGAACATAAAGAGTAGGTGGACACAATGACACAACAAGTGATAAAACAGCCTAAAATCATACAAGCCAAGCACCATACCCTTAGTTATGAAGAGAAGACATTGGTCATGGGCATTTTAAATGTCACACCTGACTCTTTTTCAGATGGAGGAAAATTCAATCAAATCGATAAAGCGCTGGCTCATGCTAAGCAGCTGGTGGAAGATGGGGCGCATATTATTGATATTGGCGGAGAATCGACTCGGCCGGGAGCGTCGCTTGTCTCAGAGCAAGAGGAGCTTTCAAGAGTAATTCCTGTCATTGAGAATATCACAGAAGAATTAGATATACCTATATCCATCGATACGTATAAAGCCCATGTCGCAGATGAGGCGGTGAAAGCAGGAGCCTCTATCATTAATGATGTATGGGGAGCAAAAGCCGATCCTCAAATGGCGCATGTGGCAGCGAAGCACAATGTACCCATCATCTTAATGCACAATCGACCTGAGCGAAACTACACACATTTGATTTCAGATATGATCGCAGATTTGAAGGAAAGTGTTCAAATCGTCAAACAAGCGGGTGTCCGTGATGACATGATTATATTAGACCCAGGTGTAGGATTTGCGAAAAATAAAACAGACAACCTGATGGTCATGAATGAACTTGAACATTTTTGCCGCCTTGGCTATCCACTGCTTCTAGCAACATCTCGAAAACGATTTATAGGGGCAGTCTTAGACCTTCCGCCTGAAGAACGTACTGAAGGAACGGGGGCAACGGTCTGTCTAGGGATTCAAAAGGGCAGTGCAATGGTCCGAGTACATGATGTGAAAGAAATCGCAAGAATGGCAAAAATGATGGATGCCATGCTGAATAAGGGAGGCGCTTATCATCGATAAAGTATATGTAAACGGAATGGAATTTTACGGCTATCATGGCGTATTTGCAGAAGAGAATAAACTAGGCCAGCGCTTTCGTGTGGACCTGACAGCTTCACTTGATTTAAGTAAGGCAGGACAAACGGATGACCTGAATGAGACCATTAACTATGCTGAGCTCTACAACATCTGCAAAAACATTGTAGAAGGTGAGCCGGTGAACCTCGTTGAAACGCTGACAGAAAGAATTGCAAACCAAGTGTTAACAGACTTTCCAGCAGTTCAGGAATGTACAGTAAAAGTGATTAAGCCAGATCCGCCAATTCCAGGACACTATCAGTCCGTTGCCATTGAAATGACGAGATCACGCGCATGAACAACACAGCATATATCGCCTTAGGCTCAAACATAGGAAAAAAAGAAACCTACCTAAAAGAAGCTGTCAAAAAACTTCACGAACATCCGGATGTTCAAGTGGAATTAATTTCATCTATATATGAGACAACACCCGTAGGCTACGAAAATCAAGATGACTTTTTAAACATGGCAGTGAAGATTTCCACCTCGCTTCGTCCAAATGAACTCTTGGCTTTGACTCAAAAAATCGAACAAGAGTTAGGTAGAACAAGAGAAGTGAGGTGGGGTCCACGAACGGCTGACCTTGACATTTTACTTTATAATCGTGAAAATATTGAAACAGAACAACTTGTGATTCCACATCCTAGAATGTACGAACGTTTATTCGTTCTTGTTCCGATGAGTGAGATTTGCCCAGAAATCGGCGAAGTTCAGATAAACGCCGTAACAGACCAAGAAGGTGTAAGCATATGGAAAAAGACATGTGGGGTAGAAGAATTCGTGCATACCGTAAGCTAAAAGGGTATACTCAGGAAGGGTTCGCCAAAAGACTGGGTATCTCTGTCTCTGTCTTAGGAGAAATTGAGCGAGGCAATCGATTACCAACAAACCAAATGGTTGGTCAAATAGCAGATGCTTTAAATATAACGGTGGAAGAACTTTCACCAATAATTGAAGAGGAAAGGAGGGGACATGATGTTTAAAATCGGAGATATCGAGATTAAAAACAAAGTGGTGCTCGCACCGATGGCTGGTGTGTGTAACTCTGCTTTCAGACTCACTGTGAAAGAGTTTGGAGCGGGCTTAGTCTGTGCTGAAATGGTCAGTGACAAAGCGATCTTGATTAATAATGCCAGAACGATGGGCATGCTGTACATTGATGAACGTGAAAAGCCGTTGAGCCTTCAGATATTTGGAGGAGAAAAAGACACACTTGTAGAAGCGGCAAAGTTTGTCGACCAGCATACAACGGCAGACATCATTGATATCAACATGGGCTGTCCTGTACCGAAGATCACGAAATGTGACGCAGGAGCAAAATGGCTGCTTGATCCAAACAAGATTTATGAAATGGTATCTGCTGTCGTAGAAGCTGTAGATAAACCTGTTACTGTCAAAATGAGAATGGGCTGGGACGAAGACCATGTTTTCGCTGTCGAAAATGCCCGTGCTGTTGAGAGAGCAGGCGGACAAGCCGTTGCACTTCACGGACGGACCCGTGTGCAAATGTACGAAGGAACAGCAAATTGGGATATCGTGAAAGAAGTAAAACAATCTGTTTCAATTCCTGTTATCGGGAATGGAGACGTCAAAACCCCTCAAGATGCAAAACGTATGCTTGATGAAACCGGTGTGGATGCTGTGATGATCGGAAGAGCCGCACTAGGAAACCCGTGGATGATTTACCGGACGGTTCATTATTTAGAAACGGGAGAACTGAAAGAAGAACCAAACATACGTGAAAAAATGTCAGTGTGCAAACTTCACTTAGACAGACTCATTGATCTGAAAGGTGAGCATGTCGCTGTCAGAGAAATGAGAAAGCATGCAGCATGGTACTTAAAAGGTGTGCGAGGCAATGCAGACGTAAGAAACCAAATCAATCAAAGTGAAACGAGAGCGGAGCTTGTACAAGTTCTTGATGACTTTACGATCGAAGCCGAGGCAAAAGAGCTTCAAAGAATAAAAGTAGGATAACTCTATCTTTCTTTTTGTAGCTCACTGCTAGTGCATACTGGCAGTTTTTCTGCTTTTCTCTGCAAAATACATTATTGGAGTGATATAAATGAGTAATGAAGGGCTTAATAACGAAGAATTAAATGACCAATTTCAAGTGAGACGTGACAAAATGAATAAAATGAGAGAAGAAGGTATCGATCCATTCGGTGAACGATATGACCGTTCTCATCAATCTGCGCAAATTATTGCTGAATATGACGAGTTTTCAAAAGAAGACCTAGAAGAAAAAGCGGTTCAAGTCACAATCGCAGGTCGTATGATGACAAAGCGCGGAAAAGGGAAAGCTGGCTTTGCGCACATTCAAGACTTAGAAGGACAAATTCAAATCTATGTGCGTAAAGATAGTGTAGGGGAAGAAGCTTACGAACTATTCAAGAGCTCAGACCTAGGCGATATCATCGGTGTGACAGGAACAGTATTTAAAACGAATGTGGGAGAACTTTCAATTAAAGCAACCGGATTTGAGATTCTCACAAAAGCACTTCGCCCGCTTCCTGATAAATATCATGGCTTAAAAGATGTAGAACAACGCTATCGGCAGCGCTACCTTGACTTAATTGTCAATCCAGAAAGTAAGCAGACGTTCATCATGCGAAGCAAAATCATTCAATCAATGAGAAGATACTTAGATTCTAAAGGATACCTAGAAGTTGAAACACCAACAATGCATAGCATCCCTGGCGGTGCATCAGCTCGTCCTTTCATTACTCACCACAATGCACTTGATATGCCGCTTTATATGCGTATTGCGATCGAGCTGCATTTAAAACGTCTCATTGTCGGCGGCCTAGAGAAAGTATACGAGATTGGCCGCGTATTCCGTAACGAAGGGGTATCTACTCGTCATAACCCGGAATTTACAATGATCGAGCTGTATGAAGCATACGCAGACTATAAAGACATCATGAACTTAACCGAAAACCTGATTGCTCATATTGCCCAAGAGGTGTTAGGGACAACAACGATTCAATATGGTGAAGATGAAATTGATCTAAAACCAGAGTGGAAGAGACTTCATATGGTTGAAGCGGTCAAAGAAGCAACAGGTGTAGACTTCTGGCAGGAGATGTCTGTAGAAGAAGCGAAACAGCATGCTGCTGATCACGGTATTGAAATCACGAAAAACATGACAGTAGGACATATTATCAATGAGTTCTTCGAGCAAAAAGTAGAAGAAACGCTGGTTCAGCCTACCTTTATTTACGGACACCCAGTCGAGATTTCTCCATTAGCTAAGAAAAACCCTGAAGATCCGCGCTTCACGGACCGCTTTGAGCTATTCATTGTGCGCCGTGAACACGCAAATGCATTCACAGAGCTGAACGATCCAATCGATCAAAGAGAACGCTTTGAAGCTCAATTAAAAGAACGTGAAGAAGGAAATGACGAAGCGCATCTCATGGATGACGATTTTGTTGAAGCATTGGAATATGGAATGCCGCCAACCGGCGGACTAGGAATCGGTATCGACCGATTAATCATGCTACTAACAAACTCTCCATCAATCAGAGATGTACTGCTTTTCCCTCAAATGAGAAACCGTTAATACATCAACAAAAGCGCCATTTTAACTGTGGCGCTTTTTATTTTTCATAAAATGAAACTTTTTTCATAAAAACTATTGCAAGAAGAGAATCCAGGTGGTATATTATTATTCGTTGCCGCAAAACAGCAACAAGGTTAAAAAAGAAATTGAAAAAACTTCTTGACTTTAACCAAGACAAAATGATAAGATATTAAAGTCGCTTCCGAGCGATAACGAAAATGAT
>NZ_AMSH01000015.1 GCF_000300535.1 Bacillus xiamenensis | reverse complement strand
AAATAAAGTTCATTTTAGCCCTTTGTCAACAATCTGAAGCCGATGACATTGTCACCGGCTTTTCTTTACGTGCGTGATTAGTCTTGAAGGTTAATCCACACACTTTTGACTTCTGTATAGTTGTTCAGGGCATATGATCCCATTTCTCTGCCAAGGCCTGACTGCTTATATCCTCCAAACGGGGAGGCGGCATCAAAGACATTATAACAGTTGACCCAAATCGTGCCTGCTTCAAGACGTGCAGCGATATCATGGGCATGTTTTAGATTTTCTGTCCAAAGTCCTGCGGCTAATCCATATTCAGACTGATTGGCCCGTTCGACCACTTCATCAATGGAATCATAAGGAATTGCAGATAGGACTGGGCCGAAAATCTCTTCCTTTGCGATTGTCATGTCATCTTCTACATCTTTAAACACAGTAGGAGAGACGAAATAGCCGGCTTCATAAGGACAATCGCCACCGACAACAGCGGTTGCGCCTTCTGACTTCCCTTTTTCAATATAGCCTAACACACGCTCATGCTGCTCTTTACTGACAAGAGGGCCGATTTGGGTATCCTGATGCAGACCAGCGCCTTGCTTTAATGAGGTCGCATACGTGGCCATTTGATCAACTACTTCATCATATTGACTCCGGTGAATAAAGACTCTTGAGCCTGCACAGCACACTTGACCTTGGTTAAACATGACACCATTTAAAGCTCCTGGAATGGCTTTCTTTAAATCGGCATCTGGTAAAATAATATTTGGCGATTTTCCGCCAAGCTCTAATGTGACCCGTTTAATAGATTTAGCCGCTTTCTCCATAATCAATTTCCCAACACTTGTTGACCCTGTGAATGCC
This sequence comes from Bacillus xiamenensis, assembly GCF_000300535.1. GTDB lineage: Bacteria > Bacillota > Bacilli > Bacillales > Bacillaceae > Bacillus > Bacillus xiamenensis. The sequence continues at coordinate 54,977 of NZ_AMSH01000015.1, read as the reverse complement.
AGTTTGTTGACATCAGGGTGATCAGTTAAAGCTTCTCCGGCTGTTTCACCGAATCCAGGGACGATGTTAATGACGCCATCTGGGAATCCAGCTTTATCCACTAATTCAGCCAAATAAAGAGCAGAAAGAGGGGTTTGTTCGGCTGGCTTTAAAACGATGGTACAGCCTGTTGCTAGTGCAGCTCCCATTTTCCACATGGCCATAAGCAGCGGGAAGTTCCAAGGAATGATTTGTCCCACAACGCCAACAGGCTCATGGCGGGTATAGTTAAAATATCCCTGACTGACAGGAATCGTTTGTCCAGTCATTTTGGTGGTCCAGCCTGCATAATAGCGCATGTGTTCAATGGCAAGAGGAACATCCGCATGTGTTGTTTCATTAATGGGCTTTCCATTATCCAGTGTTTCAAGCTGAGCCAGCTCTTCTTGGTGTTCTTCCATTAGGTCTGCAAGTTTAAACATCAGGCGGGCACGTTCTGCCGCAGACATTGAGCGCCACGGACCATGGAAGGCTTTTTTAGCCGCTTTCACTGCCTCATCAATGTCGTTTGCACCGGCTTCATATACATCAATAAGGGTTTCTCCTGTGGCTGGGTTAGGCGTAGAGAATGTTTTGTTATCGTGACTTGCGACAAATTGACCGTTAATGTAGAGTTTCTTCGTCCCTTGGAGAAAAGATTCGAGTTTTGAACTGATTTGAAGTGTTGTAGAGCTCATAAATAAACAAACCTCCTTAAAGATATGGGTTGTTCTGCGAGTTCTAGGTGGAAAAAGTGGACGTGAAGCCAAACAGTATACGCACACAGATGTAAACGTATACATTTATCATAGTACACGACATGCTTGAAAGCAATCCATAACACTGATTGCATTTCACAAAAAATTGGCTACAATAAATATATAGATGAAAAAAGGAGTTTTTATATCATGATCCATCAAAACTGGCAAACGGCCAAAACGTTAAAACAAGTAAAATGTGTACATACGAATGCGAAAAAATATATGGTCAACCGCGTTCTAACGGTTGGAAACACATATGAAGTGAAAAATGAAACAGAGGAATTCCTCTTTGTCGTTGATAATACCGGTAAAGTAGGCGGATATTACAAAGAGTATTTCGAAGACATTTCGGCTGAATGATTTGAAGGGTCATCACTCATACTAAGAAAAACAGTAAAGGGTGATGAAAATGAAAAAGCAGCAAACAGACGAGCAGAAACATCAAAATGCTTGGCATGATAACGAAGACGCTGATATGGCGATCACGCTTGAGCAGATTTCTGATGTGTATGCCGAGGGAACGATTGATACCTCAAAAGATGAATAGCCATTTAAAACAGTGATTTTACACAATCACTGTTTTTTTATAGGATGATGACAATAGAAAATCAAAGGTGATTTCTCGAAAAGAACTGAAACTTTTTTCCTGCTTTAGCAGTCTAAATAAGTAGAGGAAAGAGCATCGGATCATAAAGAAAAAGTTAAATGAAATTTAATCTATTCGTAATGGAATAACAACCACTTATAGCGTATTCTATAAGTGAGAATAAAACGTACCCACAGAGCCGTGTGGCCGTTTTGTCATAAAGGAATTTGATGCAGGAAGAGGGGGTTTACGTGGGTATTTTTTCTGTCAGTAAACAAAATGATCATAAAAAATTCGAATCCTTATTGATTGAAGGGGAAAGAATTGAGGCTGTTTACAGACTGCGTCACGACCAAATTTGTTTTACCAATAAACGACTGATCTTTGGCGATAACCGCATATTTTCTAAAAAGAAAGTCAGGGTCTCCTTGCCGTATCGATCAATTGAAAGTTTTGCCATTCAAGAAGCTGGCGTGTTTGATCAAGACACAGGTATGCTGCTTGTCACAAGCTCAAAAGTATTTGAACTCGATTTTTCTAAAGATACAGATTTGAGTGATGTGCAGGCCATCTTAACAAAACATCTTTGCTGATCAACTTTGCGATTACATAGATCACATGCACTTTTCTCATTCTTCGTTCTTATTTTTATTTATCGCACATGATTTAGCCTTTCTCATAACAAATGGGAAAGGCTTTTTTCTATTGGCGTGTTTGAATCATAGAAAAAAAGGATAAAGATGAAACAGATACAGAAAGGAGAATGAACAATGAAAGTATTAGTTGCTGGAGCAAATGGACATACAGGCAGACTTGTCATTCGTTATTTAAAAGAAAAAGGACATGAGCCGCTTGCTCTCATTCGAGATGAAAAACAAGCCGATGAGCTAAAAGAACTTGGTGCCACGCCTGTCACCGGTGATCTTGAAAAGGATGTCACACCTGCTGTAAAACAAGCGGAAGCTGTCATCTTTGCAGCTGGTTCAGGCTCAAAAACAGGTGCAGATAAAACGATTGCTGTGGATCAAGAGGGGGCAAAGCGCCTCGTTGATGCGGCCAAAAAAGAAAATATTCAGCACTTTGTGATGCTGAGTTCGTATAATGCTGACGATCCTAACCAAGGAAAAGGACAAGGCAGTATGGAAATTTATTATGAAGCGAAAAGAAAGGCAGATGAACATTTAAAACAGTCTGGTCTTTCTTACACCATTGTGCGCCCAGGTGCGTTGCTTCATGAGAAGAAAACAGGGAAAATAGAAGCTGCTGCTCATATCCCAGATGATCGAAACATTGAGATTTCAAGAGGAGATGTAGCTGTTGTTCTAGTAGAAAGCTTAACGGAGCCTAATGTGAAAAATAAGACCTTTGACTTAATCAAAGGTGATACACCAGTAGAAGAAGCACTTCGTAAGCTTTAAGTGAAGGAAGAAAGCTGCTGCCAAAGAGGCGGCAGCTTTTTTAATGTTTTTATTTCGCTTGTAGCGGGAAGGAAAGGAGAAAGGAGTGGTTGACCGTGAGCTTAACGAAAGAGCAAAAAGCTGATTTATATGAAAGACTCATTCAATTAAAAAAAGATGTGAAAGGATCAAAAAAGAAAGAAGAATCTATGCTGGTCGAATCTAATGAAATGTCAAATGGTGTTGGAAACCATCTGGCTGATCATGGAAGCATTTATTTAGACCGCATGACAGAACAAACGCTGGATCAAGTCGATGATCAGCTTGAAGGTGAAATTGATGCAGCGCTTAAGCGAATGGAGGACGGCACATATGGGATATGTGAGAAAACAGGAAAAGACATTCCGTATGAACGTTTAAAAGCAGTACCATATACGCGTTATTCAATTGATGCCAAGAAAAACGAAGAAACCAATCAAGATCCGAATGAATTTGACCGTTCGTTCTCTGAACAAATGCGTAATTTAACAAATAGAGAAACAATGGATCAAATGCATTCAGACACGTATGAAAGATTAGAAGAAGAGCAAGATGTTGATTTAGAGGATGACAAATAACACGATGGGAAAAAATGAAACTTTCTTAGAATAATGTTTTCTTATGTATGTATGGACAGATATCTTGAATACATGAGCATTTTATTGAAAAAACATATCTTGAAATTTAATAAACTTTCGTGTAGTATAGTTTAAAGGCTGCGATGTGCGTAATGTTAATTAAGTTTTAACCTTTAAGCTGTAATAGGGAGTTTTATATTGAAGCTGGAATGTCACGCCTCCTTTGAGAGGAAGACAGGAACGTTTCTGCAAACACCCACTTTGAGGAGTGGTGGTTTAAAACTTTCTTACTTAGATTACGGCATCCGCAGCTTTTCCTAGGATGAATCAAGCCATTTTCCATTTTGGAAAATGGCTTTTTATTTTGCTCAAAATACGAAATTGAGCAGACCGAATGTGAATGCAGGAATGTATGTTAAAATAGACAAAACAAATGACGGAGAGGGAATTGGATGTTACGACAAGCAGAAGCACTCCTTAAACAATATTATGGCTTTGATGCCTTTAGGCAGGGACAGAAACAAGCCATTGAATCGATTGTAAGCAAAGGAAAAGATACCGTCTGCATTATGCCGACAGGCGGAGGGAAATCGGTTTGCTACCAGATTCCTGCCCTGATGATGGAAGGCACAACGATCGTTGTATCTCCGCTTATTTCTTTAATGAAAGATCAGGTGGATGCGTTAAATGAGATGGGAATACGATCGTCTTTTTTAAACAGTACACTTTCAGCAGGCGAATTGAATGCAAGGCTGAAAAAATGTGAAAATGGTGAATATGATCTGCTGTATATCACCCCTGAACGCTTACAAAATGAACGCTTTTTTCAGCTGCTTCATCAATTGACGATTCCTTTAATCGCTATTGATGAAGCGCACTGTATATCTGAGTGGGGTCATGATTTTAGACCGAGCTATCGCTTTATTCAAGAATGTTTAAATAAGCTGCCGAAAAGGCCGGTGATTGTGGCATTAACAGCAACAGCCACAAAAAAAGTTCATCAGGATATATGTCAGCAGCTTGGCATGAACGGGGAAGAAACCATCTTTACTGGTTTTGCTAGAGAAAATTTATCCTTTCAAGTGGTGAAAGGACAAAACAGCGACCATTTCATCACACAATATATGAAGAAAAACAGTCTTGAATCAGGCATTATTTATACAGCTACACGAAAAGAAGCAGATCAGATTTACAATCGCTTAAAAAAGCAAAAGATCAAAGCGGGTATTTACCATGGAGGATTAGATGATGATGTGCGAGAGGAGCAGCAAAACCTCTTTTTAAATGATGACATTCAGGTGATGGTGGCTACGTCTGCATTTGGCATGGGAATCAATAAGTCCAATGTACGTTTTGTCATTCATCATCAAATTCCTAGGGATATTGAAAGCTACTATCAAGAAGCAGGACGGGCCGGCAGAGACGGGCTTGAAAGTGAATGCATTTTGCTCTTTTCACCTCAAGGCGTACGAGTGCAGCGTTTTCTCATTGAGCAATCGACAGAAGATGAAGTGCGGTATCAGCATGAATTGTTTAAACTAAGACAAATGGTCGATTACTGTCATACGGAGCAGTGCCTTCAGCAATTTGTGATGGACTATTTTGATCAATCAGCAAGTGCGCCTTGTCAAAAGTGCAGCAATTGCTTAGACGAGAGAGAGCGTGAAGACGTCACAAGAGAAGCGCAAATGGTTTTATCTTGCACCGTTAGAATGAACGAACGATTCGGAAAAATGATGATTGCCCAAGTATTAGCGGGCTCAAAAAACAAAAAAGTGCTTGATCTTGGTTTCGACCGTCTTCCTACATATGCTTTAATGAAGCAGCATTCAGCCCAGCACATTAGTGACTTCATTGAATTTTTAATTACAGAAGAGTATTTACATATGTCAGAAGGAGCGTATCCAACGCTAAAGGTGACGTATAAAGGAAAGAAAGTGCTAGTAGGGCAAGAGGCTGTTTATAAAAAGCAGGCGATCAAAGCTATGGCCATTCAAGAAAACGACGCACTATTTGAGCAGTTGAGGGTAGTGAGAATGAGGTTAGCAAGAGAGCAGGGCGTTCCGCCGTTTGTTGTATTTTCTGATCAAACATTGAAGGAAATGTCAGCAGTAGAGCCTAAAACGGAAGAAGAACTTCTGAATATTAAGGGTGTCGGCGCTCAAAAAAGAGAGAAATACGGGGATGTTTTTTTAGAAGAAATACGTTTATTTATAGAAAAAGAGAAAAAATCAAGCGTTTGAAGAAGAAAAATAATTTTTTTCACAGCACTTGGACACGTTCTTTTCACGATGTTTTCCATCCTTTTAAAACCTTGATGTGATGCGGAATTGAGCCGTTTGGTGGTCTGATTTACCAATGAAGAGAGATGTTTCATGTAAAGGAACTGTAATCTAAAACATATCGTTTTGTTATTGAAATGACATTTACATATGTTACGATAGCACTCGTTAGCCGCCATAAAAAGCTAACAAGGGAGGATTTACTTTATGAAGAAGACTATTATGTCCTTGGTTGCTGTTGCAGCAATCTCAACAACAGCATTAGGAGCACAGCAAGCTTCTGCAAAGGAAATCACTGTAAAGAAAGGTGATACACTTTGGGGAATCTCTCAAAAAAATGATGTGTCTCTAAAGGACCTAAAGGGTTGGAACAATTTATCTACAGACATGATCTATGTTGGCGATAAATTGACAATCTCTTCAAAAGAGAAAACTCAGGAGCAGTACGAAGTCCAGAAGGGGGACAGCCTCTGGAAAATCGCTCAAAAATTCAATGTGTCAATTAGCGATCTTAAGTCTTGGAATAACTTAAACTCAGATATAATTTTGATTGGTTCAACACTAAGTGTTGCTGGTCAAAGCTCAGCTCCGGTAAGCTCAGAGTCTGTTCAAAAACAGGAACCTGTCCAAAAAGAGCAAACAACGAAAAAAGCTGCTCCTAAAAAGGAAACAGCTAAAGCAGCATCATCTTCTGCAAGTCAAAGTGTGAAAAAAGAAATGACTGTAACGGCTACGGCGTATACAGCAAATGATGGTGGCATCTCAGGTATCACTGCAACAGGGGTAAACTTAAACAAAAACCCGAATGCAAAAGTCATTGCAGTAGATCCTAAGGTCATTCCATTAGGAAGTAAGGTTTATGTTGAAGGCTACGGTGAAGCCATCGCAGCAGATACTGGCGGCGCAATTAAAGGTAACAAAATTGATGTACACGTACCGAGCAAATCCCAAGCAAAAAATTGGGGCGTAAAATCAGTCAAAGTGAAAGTACTTAACTAGTAGTCTATTGTTTTTTGGAAGAAAGCATCAGGTGGCGGCCTGATGCTTTTATTGTACCCTTTTTTTGGGCAAAAAAACACATATTTTTCTGAAAAATTTGCATTTTCGACAAAAACCAGCGTACATCTCATGATAAACGCTGGTTTTTGTCGTTAGCTGTCCACCCAATAAATTTCTCCGCTTTGTTCTCTCCAATTGATTTGGACATCAAAATGGTGTTTTTCATAAAAATGAATCAGGCGGTTCACGTGATTCCAATCTCTTTTGACGAGATCTCCAGTAATCACAGGAATGTTTTGCTCTCTTGCGATTTCCTTTAAATGCTTCATACAGATTGACCCATAGCCGTTATTGGGCGGGCCTTTAATATCGGCAATGTGAATCTTTCCTTCTTCAGGATATTCCGCAATTAAGGAAAAATCAGATTGTCCGCGAAAAGCTTTTTCACAATCGCTTAACATAATTTTACATGTATCCGCACTTTCAATGGCGGAGACAATCATCCACTCATCTTCTTTCGCTTGATCAATGCCAATAATCTTTGCTTTTTTTGAAATATCCTTCATATTTTCTTGCATTCGATACATTTGGAACTGCAATTGCTGTAATTCTTGCTCTAACGTCTTCACATCTTTTGCTGTTTCCTGTAAGATTGACAAGTCTATTGCTCCTTTCATATTGAGATGATAAAAACCACACAAATTCCCATTCTAAAGGAAGTGCATAGATCTTTCAAGCCGCTAGCAATCGGCAAGTTTGTCTAAAATTCGACGAAGACAGCGAATTCATTGACTTTAGCAAGAAAGTTAAATAACATACTCTTAGTCGGAACTAATAAAGAGGGGTTTTCAAACATGAACGAACAGAATCAAAAACCGAAAAATTTTACCGGCATTGTTGTCTTTTTAACAATTGCCATAAACGGCTTAATTGCTTTATTATTTTTCATGCCAAAAACAGATAAATTTAGTCATCTGGATATTACATTTCTGCCATTACTGAATGCTGTGATGAACAGCTTTACGTTTATCTTTTTACTTTCAGCGCTCATCATGATTAAACAAAAGAATATCAAAGCGCATAGACGATTTATCTTTGCGGCTTTTTCAACCACACTTGTCTTTTTAATTTCGTATGTGACGTATCATTCAATGGCAGCTGATACACACTTTGGGGGAGAAGGGATCATTCGTCCGATTTACTTCTTTATTTTAATTACACATATCGTGTTATCTGCCGTTATTGTACCGCTTGCCCTCATTACACTTTTTAGAGGGGCACAAATGCAAGTGGAGCGTCACCGTAAAATTGCCCGCTGGACAATGCCGCTTTGGCTCTATGTCAGTCTCACTGGCGTCATTGTGTATATCATGATTTCTCCATACTACAGTTAACGTATGTCCATCTGGACATACGTTCTTTTATTTACAAGATGAGGTGCTTTGGATAAAATGGGAATTGGGTATCCGACTTGCACGGTATTTTCCCATCAATAGAATCACATCATTTCTGGCCGTTTGCTCGTTTGGAGAACAACAATTGAACGAAACGGGGGTTATATGATGACTGAACAATTGCAGTATAAACCGGGGCTTGAAGACATTGTGGCAAGCGAAACGTCCATTTCCTACTTAGATGTGCAGCAAGAAGAAATTGTGATTCGCGGCTATGATCTCATTGAGTTGGCGCAAAACAAGACATACTTAGAAACAGCCTATCTGCTTATTTACGGAAGATTACCAGATGCAATGGAATATCACCAATTTCAGCAAGACATTTCCTCACAAACAAACTTACATCCAACCATTCAAACCATTTTGACAAAACTGCCAAAAACCACTCACCCGATGGATGCCATAAGAACTTGTTTATCTGCTCTTGCAGGGTATGATGAACAACTGAATGATCGATCAGAAGCATGCCAACAAGCGCGTGCCGTTCGATTACTTGGCCAGCTGCCAGCGATTGTTGCAGGGAGCTATCATATTCTCACAAAAAACGCCGCTATTTCTCCAGATCAGACCAAACCCTACACTGAAAACTTTTTAGCCATGTTAACAGGCCGCACTCCTACACAAGACGAAATCACCGCTTTTGACCAAACGCTTACGCTCTATAGCGAACATGAGCTGCCGAATTCAACTTTTGCTGCCAGAGTCATTGCATCTACTCATTCTGACATGTATGGCGCTTTTACTGGAGCGATCTCTTCATTAAAAGGCGATTTACACGGAGGAGCGAATGAAGCCGTCATGCACATGTTACTCGAAGGCAAAACAACAGAAGGTTTCCTTGCACTCATTGAACGTAAATTAGCCGCAAAAGAAAAAATGATGGGCTTTGGCCACCGGGTATACATGAGAAAAATGGACCCGAGAGCTGCTCTTTTAAAACGATCATTGAAAACGCTTACTGAATCAAAGGGAGATACAACATTGTATGACATGTGCGTCGCAGGCGAGGCATACATGAAGGAGAAGAAAAACCTCTATCCAAACCTTGATTATTACGCAGCACCTATTTATTACGTGCTCGGAATTCCTATTTCACTTTACACGCCGATCTTCTTTGCTGCGAGAGCAAGCGGATTAGCCGCTCATGTCATTGAGCAGCATTTGCACAATCGGATATTTAGACCAAGAGTCCGGTATTTAGGGCCAAGAGGATTAAAAGTCTCAAATGATGATGGAAAAACGGGGGAATGAACATGAATAAAACAGCAGTAGCCAATCAAACGGATCAACTATTAGAAGAAATCGCTGCCTATGCCGTAGACGGAGAAATTACGAGCAAAGAGGCAATTGAAACAGCAAGGTACGTCCTCATGGATACACTCGGCTGCGGGATGCTGGCGCTCAATTTTCCTGAATGCACGAAGCATCTTGGACCGATTGTACCTGGAACCGTTGTCCCTAACGGAGCAAGAGTGCCTGGCACTTCATTTGTGTTAGATCCAGTTCAAGCGGCCTTTAATATAGGATGTATGATCCGTTGGTTAGATTATAATGACACGTGGCTTGCACAGGAGTGGGGTCATCCGTCTGATAACCTAGGCGGTATTTTAGCTGTAAGTGATTATTTGAGCAGAACGCGTCTTGCAAATGGAGAAGAGCCGCTTTCGATGAATGACGTCTTGCATGCAATTGTGAAGGCACATGAAATACAAGGTGTGCTGGCTTTAGACAATTGTCTGAATCGAAATGGTTTGGATCATGTTCTCTTTGTTAAGGTAGCCACAAGTGCAGTCGTTTGTGCGATGCTTGGCGGAACAAAGGAAGACGTGCAGCATGTGCTATCACAGGCCTTTGTTGATAATTCCCCGCTCAGAACGTACCGGCACGCCCCAAACACAGGATCAAGAAAATCGTGGGCAGCAGGGGATGCCACAAGCCGCGGGGTGAGACTGGCGATAATGACACTGAAAGGAGAGATGGGCTATCAAACACCGCTAAGTGCAGAAAAGTGGGGGTTTGAAGATGTGTTAATGAAGGGAAAACCGCTCACACTTGCCCAGCCGCTCGGATCATATGTCATAGAAAATGTGCTCTTTAAAATTGCTTATCCTGCAGAATTTCATGCACAAACTGCTGCTGAAGCTGCTGTGATGCTCCATGATGCTGTAAAAGACCGGTTAGATGAGATTGACCGAATTGAGATTACGACACATGAATCAGCGATTCGAATTATTGATAAAAAAGGACCGCTTTACAACCCGGCAGATCGTGACCATTGCTTACAATATATTACAGCCGTTGGGCTGATCTATGGTGAGCTGACAGCTGATCATTATGAAGAAGAAACTGCACAAAATCCCCTCATTGATCGTTTGCGTGATCAAATGGTCGTGAAAGAAGATAAACGTTACACAGAAGACTATTTAGATCCGAAAAAGAGGTCGATTGCAAACTGTGTGCAAATTTTCTTTAAAGACGGGACGATGACAGATCGAATTGAAATTGAGTATCCGCTTGGTCATCGCAGAAGAAGACAGGAAGGCATTCCGCTGCTTGAAAAGAAATGGGCGTATCATTTGAAGACAAGATTTCCACAAAAACAAGTAGAACAAATTGTGTCACTTTGCCAAAATCCAAATCAATTAAAAACAACGACAGTACCAGCATTTATGGACTTATTTGTGATATAAGGGGGAGCTAGTGTGTGGATCGTGAATGATGAGACGAGTCAAACTGACTTAGCCGCAGCTTTTAAAGAGCAAATGAACAAATCCGCTTTATTTCAAATCCCAGGCGTTCACGATGGAATGTCTGCGCTCTATGCGAAAAAAATGGGCTTTCAAGGGCTTTATTTATCTGGTGCCGCTTTTTGTGCCAGCAAAGGACTTCCTGACTTAGGCATGATTCATTCCACCGAAATGGCGGAAAAAGCAAAGGAAATCATTCGGGCTTCTCAGTTACCTCTTTTGGTCGATATGGACACTGGCTATGGCGGTGTATTAAATGCAGCAAGGGCAGCAAAGGAAATGGTGGAGAGTAAGGTGGCAGCTGTTCAAATCGAAGATCAGCAAATGCCGAAAAAATGCGGGCATTTAAACGGAAAGTCACTCGTCCCTGTAGAAGACATGATGGCGAAAATCAAAGCCATCAAACAAGCGGCCCCAACTCTGCTCGTCATTGCTAGAACCGATGCGAAATCAGTAAACGGGATGGAGGATGTCATTCACCGGGCCAACTTATATGTAGAAGCAGGTGCGGATGCCATTTTCCCCGAGGCGCTGATCACAGCAGAAGATTTCACGCATGCTTCAAGCCATATAAAAGGACCGCTCCTTGCAAACATGACGGAGTTTGGCAAAACGCCTTATTATCATACAGACGAATTTTCCATGTTCGGCTTTCAAATGGTCATTTACCCTGTGTCATCCCTTAGAGTCGCTGCAAAAGCGTATGAGCGTTTATTTAGAGAGATCATGGAAAAGGGGACGCAGCAAGGGATGCTGGAGGACATGCAAACGAGAAAAGAACTGTATGAGACAATTCATTATGATGAATATGAAGAAATGGATCAGCATTTAGCCAAAACAATCCTGCCGGAAATCGGAAAAGAACATTCATAAAAAAAGAAAGAGCTAAAATAAAATCATTTTAGCTCTTTCTCAACAATTCTGAAACACTTCCTAGCCGGAAGTGCTTTTTTTAAGATGATGGTGTGGATGATGAAGCCAATTTCATTTTTTCTTCAACTGTTTTCATTTTTTCTTTTACTTTTTCAGCATAAGTGAAATCACCGTAGCAATACGGATAGCGGAAGTTATCTTTGTCTCCTCCGCACGTATACACATCGGGGTTTCGTTTCACTTGCTTTTTGGAGTATTGCTTTGCCAATTTTTCGGAATGTTTCCCCCCGTTTTTTGCAACAAAATCAATATAGCCGATTCCCATATTATAGCTTTGTATAATGGTTTCCAAATCAACGCCTTTTTTCTTCCCATGCTTGTACATGGTCGAAAAATGATGGATACCTTGTTTAATGCTTTTCTGTGGGTCATTGATTTCATTTCGTTTCAAACCAAGAGATTCTGAGGACTGCATGGGATCTCCGCCTCTGCCTTTTGATTCTTGATACATCATACCGAGGATTAACGCGGTATATTGATCTAAATCTTCATCTCTTAACTCTGTTTCTACAAGCGGTTTGTAATCATCCAATCTCGACAAAACAATTGATTCCGTATCAATCGGCAGCTTTTTTAATTCCTTTTGATTAAAGGAAATGACAATAGCTGCTAATACGCAAACAAACAGAAAAATCGTGAAACAGCCTGAAATGGCAAAACATCCTGTTTTTTTCTTTTTCAAGGTCAGTTCACCCCTGTTTTGCCCCGCTTTTAAAAGGGAAGTACAGCCTTTTTATTATGCCACATCCTGCACCGGATACCAAGTGAAAACCTATCATCAATCATACCCAAACGTAAATTCAGCTCTTGTTTTCAGCCTGTAGCAGAAATAAACGAAACCGATCATGAGCCACACCATGCCAATGATTAATGCATTGGTACTGATGCTTGTTAACAGCCACATACAAAAGGCCGTTCCGCAAAGAGGAATGATTGCATATCTGAGTGTGTTTAATATCCCTCTTTGTTTCTGTTTGATGAAATAGTATGCGAAAACAGACACGTTTACAAAGGTAAATCCAATTAATGCCCCAAAGCTGATAAACGAATAAATGACTTCAAGCTCGCCAATGACTGCGGTTAAAGAGAAAACGCCAATTAATAAAATGTTGAAAACAGGGGTTTTCAATGTCGGATGAATATAACCGAAGAATCGCTTCGGTAATGATTGATCTCTTCCCATCGCATACAAGAGCCTTGCTGCACTTGCGTGTGACGATAAGGATGAAGAGATGACAGCGACCATGGTGCCAGCTAAAAAGAACGAGTGGAGAAATGCGCCGCCCACAAATTCCGCAATTTCAAGTGAAGCAGCATCAGGATGCTTGAACTGCTGAAAATTTGGAAACACCTGCTGTAAAAAATAAGAGGTGAGGGTAAACAAAACGCCTCCAATGGCGACCGTTAAGAAAATCGCAAGAGGAATCGTTCTTTTTGGCTTAATCGTTTCCTCAGACATGGTCGAAATCGCATCAAATCCAAGAAAAGAAAAACATAAAATGGTTGCCCCTGAAAAAATAAGAGTAGGATCTAAGCTCGCTGAATAAAACGGACGGGCTGACAATAATTCCCCCGTACCTGCGTTTTGCGAAAGTCCATAAATCATAAATCCAACAAATGTAACAGCAACAATGACCTGAAAGGTCACAAATAGCGCCGTAATGTTGGCTGTAAGACGTATACCGATTACATTGACAGTCGTTATGGCGATAGCAAGTATGATGATCCAAATGTAATGAGGTACATCAGGAAAGGCTGCGGTTAAATATGCACTTCCGATTGCAAAATTCACCATAGGCAAAAATAAATAATCCAGCAAGAGCGTCCAGCCTACAAGGAAGCCGACGTGAGGATGAATACTTTTTTGCGCGTATGTATATGCAGATCCTGCTTTTGGAAAAGCCTTCACCATATTCCCATAGCTAAGCGCTGTCAATAGTAATGCAAGTAAAGTAAATATATAAGCTGCAGCTACGTGGCCTTTCGTCAGCTGCGCTACGATGCCGTATGAATCAAATACGACAAGCGGGTCCATATAAGCAAGCCCGATCACAACAAGTGGAAAGACAGTCAGGCTGCGTTTTAGTCTTGGCTCTTCAGTCAATTTGCCTATCAGCTCCTCTAAAAAAATGAATAAATAATGCTCATTTTAAAAAGAATGCTACCACGTGTCAATGCTATTTGAATAAATCTTTTTCCTAAAGGTGTGTAAGCTTTGCATGCCGCACGTTTTGGTATATGATGATACATAGAATAAGTCGTGAATTGACTGACAAGAAAGGTGAAGCGAAATGAAGGAAGAACTGAATACAAATCAAGAACAGGAACGGATGGAGCTGGACGAAGAAAGTTTATTTCTTGTCTCACAAACATTTAAGGCATTGTCTGATCCGACCCGTATTCGTATTCTGCATTTGCTGTCTCAAGGAGAACATTCGGTAAATGATATAGCGGAAACACTCAACCTTATGCAATCAACCGTTTCTCATCAGCTGCGCTTTTTAAAAAACCTTCGTCTCGTAAAATCTAGACGAGCAGGGACGTCCATTTTTTACAGCCCTGAAGATCAGCATGTGATGGAAGTGCTTGAACAAATGATTCACCATGCACAGCACGATTGATAAAAAACCTTCCTACTTTCAGGGGACTGACCCCAGATAGGAAGGTTTTTATGCATGATGCATATGTGTCGATCGTTTATTTGCTTTCATCATTTGATAAGAAAAAACAATATAGTAAGCAGCTAGCAGAAAAAAGCTGAGCATGGTCAGGGCATCATCGCTTACGATATGCTGATATAATTCAACGACATCCATTTTTGTGATCGCATGTTTGGTCAGATCGACTAATTTCAATGCAAGCCTGGATAAAAACAAACATAAAATGAAGCTCTCAATCCATTTACTCGTTTTGACATAAAGCCGGCCATCTTCTGATTTCATCCGAATCGTTTGATAGGCGTGAAGAGCCAGAATGCTCCCAAAGATCATGCCAATTGCGGCATAGATAAAAATACTGTGATTTTGCCATCCTTCTGATAATAGAATAAGGGCAGTGAAACCAAATACATACATTCTCATGAACAGATTTACCGGGCGCACAAGTTGATAACGTCTCATTCGATTCATTCGAATGATAATCCATGTCAAAATGATGATCCCGATCATGAACAACTGCCATACGTGATGTGTCATGATGCAACCTCCTCCTGCACGGGCAGGGATGTAAATGAATGCTGGCTGTTACTTATCTTTACCATTCTTTCTTTTTTTATCAAATCAAAACCTACATTTATGAAAAAGAGGAAAAGTCATGAAAATAGATCGCATTTTGTCCATTGTGATGATACTGACGATCTATCGATCCAAAAGAAGCCCAAATCAATATTTATATTGCAGTTGATGAAAAAATAGTTGCTAAAACTAATAGCATTAGTTAATATGAAACTAACGACATTAGTTTTAGGGGGGAATAAGATGAGATTCACTACATTTGGTCGCTTACACCAGCTTACATTAATGCCTCGAATCTTTCCGGTAAATTGTTATGTATTTGAGGAAGAGGATGAACTCATCTTAATTGATGCAGCTTTGAAAATGGCAGCAAGCTCGATAATTGAATTTGCACATACATTAAACAAACCGATTAAACAAGTGATTCTGACTCATAGTCATATGGATCATATTGGTGCTCTAGATGAAGTGAAAAAGGCTTTTCCAGAGGCAGTCGTCTATTTGTCGAAACGAGATGCTCGTCTGTTTGCTGGTGATTTTTCCTTACTCCCTGGTGAGCCGGAGAAAAAAGTGAAAGGCAGTTTTTCAAAAAACATTCACACAAAACCAGATGTGCTTCTCGAAGAAGGGGACGAGATTGGCTCACTTACAGTCATTGCCACACCAGGACATACCCCAGGAAGCATCTCTTTATACGATGAAAAGTCGGGGGTTGTCATTGCAGGTGATGCAGTTGTGACAAAAGGTGGTTTATTTGTAACGGGAGAGTTTCGCTCCACCTTTCCATTTCCTTATTTTGCCACTTGGGATGCAGAAACAGCACTAAAAAGTGCTGAAAAATTACTGGAACTTCCCTTATCTTGTCTCGCAGCAGGACATGGTGATCTCATTATAGAGCCTAAGGCAAAGCTGCAAACCGCTATTGAAAAAAGGAAACATCAGCTACAAAAGGGAGGGCAGTAAACCATGTCTCCAAGAATGGGTATCACTCAAGACAAAATTTTTAAAACTGCTATTGAATATGTTGATGAAGAGGGCTACTCCGCTTTGACGATTGCTACATTGTCCAAACGGCTCAACATCAGACCGCCATCACTTTACAATCATGTATCTGGTCTTCATGAAATACAGGCTGCTCTTGCTGTTAAGGGGCTGACAATGCTTTGTGAGGAGGGCAAACAAGTAACGGCGGGGCTGGAAAAAGAGGACGCTGTTTTAGCATTTGCAAGACAATATGTTCAATTTGTCCGTCAGCATCCCGGTCTATATGAGGCTGCTTTTTCACATATGAATGAAAAAGAAGTCAGTATGGCTGCAGAGAACCTTGCTGATTTTGTCCAATCCATCATGTCTCGTTTTGGTGTAAAAGAAGAGGAGATGACGCATGTCGTCAGAGGTCTCAGAAGTTTACTGCATGGTTTTGGGGATATTTCAAACAAAAAGGGATTTCAACGGAAAGAACAGCTTGAAGAGAGTGTCAGCTATGCGGTCCGTCTTTATATCGCAGGTATTAAGCAGCAAGAAGATCTGTCTCATTGACAGGTCTTTTTTATGTATTGAACCGATATGATGAAGGAGGCGGAAACAGATCAAAACATTTTTTTTGCAAATAACCAATAAAGATTTGACAGTTTTGTGAAACATGGTATGCTTATTATGTGAAATAATTCACATAGAGGAGTAGAGGCAGATGAAAAGAAAGCCTGTTTATGTGGAAACAACCATTCATGCACCTATTGAAAAAGTATGGGAGTATACGCAAAATCCAAAGCTTCATGAACAATGGGATTTGCGGTTTTCGACCATTTCATTAAATGGACCAAGAGATGAACAGCCCCAATCCTTTTTATATGAAAAACATCTTGGATTCGGCATCAGTGTGACTGGGACAGGATCGTATCGAACGAGCGTGAAGGATGAGCGTCATGAAAGAGCATCCTCACTTCAATTTAAGTCGTCACATCCTTTATCTTTTATTAAAGAAGGTGGAGGGTATTGGAAATACATGAAAACAAATGATCACATTGTGTTTCAAACGCAATTTGATTATGAAACAAAAGAAGGAAAAGGGTGGAAATGGGCAGACCGGTTCTTTTTTCGTCCAATGATGGGTTTTATGACGGCCTTTAGCTTTGGCGCATTAAAGACGTGGCTTGAAAAGGGCACACATCCCCGTTTGCTGCTTGAGAGAACACTTGCCCATTATGGCATTTGTTTGCTGTTTGCTGTCGTCTGGTTATGTCAGGCGATGATTCCCTTTTCACCTTCTGCTTTTGATCATAGCACCGGATTTCGATTGTTTTATGCACTATTAGGCGTATCATGGCTCATGCCTAAGCTGCCAAAGAAATATATATTCATCCTTCAAAGCATCTTTCTGCTCATAATGCTTAGTATAGGGATTTTATCACCAAAAACGACTCTGCATGAGCCGCTTGTGCTGAGTGCATTTTTCATCTTGTCCGTTGCAGGAATGATTAATTTAAAAGATTGTGTAGATGTGTTTTCGATCAAACGAAAAAGGGGAGCTAGACATGGTCGTTCATCATTATCAAGTAAAGGACTACGATAAGCTGCATCCAAAATTAAAAGAACGTTATAACCGTGCATTTACGGCCGAAGGCATCATGGAGGAAATAGGTGGCGGAACGAAGCTCATTCGATTGTTGTTTAAAATCGGTCCATTGTTTCGCTGCTTTTTTCCTGAAAGAGGTCAAAATATTCCCTTCCAAATCGTGAACAAGCCTTTTACGACAAGTAAAGGAGAAGAAGGAATGCACTGGTTTCGTACGTTCTATTTCCCAAAGAAGGAAAGACATTTTGATGCAGATATGATCATTGATCAGAAGAGTCATCAAGTACTGGACTACTTTAGAAAACCTAGGCTTCTGATGTCAGAGCTTCATTTTACAGTCACGGAAAAAGGGTTCTTGCACATTCAATCAGGTAAGCAAAAGTTTTTGATGTTGGGGCGGGAGTGGCCGCTGCCTTCATGGCTTTACGGTGTATCTGATGTAACGGAAGGTTACGATGAGCGTGCAGGTGAGTATACCATTGATGTCCAAGTGAAAAATCGCCTTTTTGGCACTCTTTTTACATACAAGGGCCGGTTTACAGAAAGGGTGTCATCTCATGAATAAATGGCATTTGACGTCTAGCATCATTTTGATGTCTTGCTTTCTCGTTATCCGTTTAACGACAGCTCCCATAGCAGAATTCTTTGTCCTCGTTGCGATTTTGTTTTTTCTTCCCGCGTTCTTACACTTTTTCTATCAGGAAGAGAAGAAACGGCAGCAGGAGTGGCTGATTTACTTCATAATGAAAGCCTTCCCAGCAGCAGCGCTATGTGCAACAGGTGCATTCATCTATCATTCCCTTTGGCTCGCATTGGGATGGCTTTTCTATACAATGATTCTGGCTTTATTTGGTTTCATCCGCTTCTTGAAAAGAGGAATCCATCCGCTTCATGAGCTGATGATAGATGGCGCATTGATGTATATCGCTTTAGGCGGGCTTTGGTTCTGGCTGTACACAGCAGATATACAAGTGATGACATTTTCACCGATGATTGTTCTTTTGACCGCTATTCATTTTCATTACTCCGCTTTTTTTATCCCCATCTTTTATGGATTATTAGGGAGGCAGCGGAAAGAAGAGACGATTCTATACAAAATAGGCGGTTGGTTGATTTTACTGTCACCTATGATGATTGCTGTTGGAATCAGTTATTCTCGCCTGTTTGATACGTTCAGTGTCATTCTTTATGTGATCGCACTTTATTTGTATGGAATTCTGTGTATGAAAACAAGGTTTCGTTCAACTGCCGCAAAGGGGCTCGTTGTGTTTTCTAGCATCATCTTAATGGGAACCATCGCCTTATCATTACTATATTCTGCTGGTATGCTTTTACGTGTTACCTACATAAGCATCGATCAAATGATTTGGTTTCATGGCAGTATCAATGCAAGTATGGTGATTTTACCAGGTCTCATAGGGTGGCTGATTGAAAGGCCAGCTGATCGATTGAAACAGAAGGATTTTCCGGTTTCGAGAGTTCACGGTCGCTTTCAGTTCATGTCTTTTCAAAATCAACACATGCAGCATGACGAGAAGATCGGTTTAGTAGATTCTCTTGACCAATTAAATGGAGAGACGTTTTCAGCAGAGAGTGTGTCACCTGTTATTCGCAGATTTTATGAGGATCCGATGTCATTTACGTTAAAAGCAGCCGTCTGTTTTCACTGGTGGGTGAGGCCATTTGTCTATTTGCTTCAACCTGTTTTTAGACGACTAGGACAGCTTTATTTAGGGTCATCACGAAAGCCATATGAAATGCCGGGGAGTCTTTTAAAATTTCAACATCCTCTTGAGGAAAGGGAAAATGTACGTGTGTGGATCAGACGAAATGAGAAAGGCGAGCAAGTCTTTTATGCGCTTTATGCCCAGCACCATGATGAAGAGACGGTCTATATGAATATTGCTTTGCCGCTTCCATTTTCTCAGCTTACTGCTATTTTAAAACCTTTTAATGAACAGGAAGACTTTTTGTTAAAAAGTAAAAGTCCAAAAGGCAGTACTGGTCATGAAGGATTGTATGTGCATACGCCTTTCATCACCATGAAACTGCCAATGGAAGAAAGCTTTCACATGAAACCGGGGACGGAAAATAGTCTCACAGCATTGCATCAAATGAAGCTGTTTGGCATTCCTTTTTTAACCATTCAGTATCATATCGACAGTGACAGTCATTCATCTTAGTCAATGATGTCACATGGTTCACCGTGACGAATGATATTGACAATCGCTTGTCCATCACTTGGATGATGATCTGCATACTGTACTGGCAGTAAAGCAAAAAAGACATAGTAGACTGAGAAGTAAGCAAATTGATAGAAAAATTGATGCTCTGGCAGGACATCATTGGCGATCATTGTATTCAGTATGAGAACACTGAGCAGGTTGCATAATGATCCGCCTAAGTAGACAAGAATGTGTGAGAAACGGTTATTTTTCCTCATTTCTTCATAATGGCAAAATGCATCTAGAAAATAGATTCTTCGAATTTCAACTACGCCTATTTTTAATACTTTTTTGCCGCGGCCAAGTGCAAAAGAAACCTTTGCCCCAAACATCCATGCGACCAAAATATGACCTAACTGATGCAAGATGGCCACGATAGGAAGAATGACGAAAAATGACCAGCAAAACGTCCACATATCCGATAATGTAAACAAGTGTTACCCCTCCCTGAAATATTCGAGAGGAAGCAGTAGGATTATTTTCCATTTTACAGAATTCATTTTCAGGATGCAAACATTTAATAGATCACGATAACTTTATTATGTAAACTAAAAGGCGACTGCAGATTTTTCCCCTTCCTTTTCAAAGAGGTGACTGTGCTACAATGGAGAAATCAGCGAGAGATACAAGGGCAGCTAACAGAAGAATGGATCAATGAAAAGGAGAGGTTCATATGGCAGATATTGAACAGTTTTTGGCTTTAGACATTCGTGTTGGGACGATATTAGAAGCAGAATTCTTTGCAGAAGCAAGAGTACCTGCTTTGAAACTAAAGATTGATTTTGGCGATGAGATTGGGATCAAACAATCCAGCGCTCAGCTCACAAAACGTTATACTGCTGAGAATCTCACCGGGAAACAAATTGTGGCAGTCGTCAATTTCCCGCCAAGAAGAATTGCTGGGTTTAAATCTGAAGTGCTAGTCTTAGGAGGCATGCCGTCGAAAGAAGACGTGGTCTTGCTTACCGCAGATGAGCCGGTTGCAAATGGAACAAAAATAGGGTAAGAAAAAAGACATCTTCAACAGAAGATGTCTTTTGCGTATTGAGGCGGAATAACCACACGCCACATTCGTGTGTGTCTCAAAGAGACGTGTTACCCGGCTTACACAATTCAGCTCATCGCTTGATTAATATAGCATGGGACCAGCCTAAATGCAACCATTAATTGATTTCTCTTTTATTTTGGAAGAAGAGAAGCGCTTATGCATATTCTGATATAAAGAAACATGGCAGGATATGAATGAGTGGCTCGCGTATGCGGGATAAGCCGAAAGGGAAATAGGTTCAGCTTCATTTTTGCAACAAATGAAAAGAAGCGATATAAAACAATCAGTCACCGAAAGAGCTTCGGTAACCGGCTGTTTTATAAAGTGGTGTTGACCCCAGTCTCAAAAACGGGGATCAGTCCGCGAGGCTGCTGGCTTTTTTATGACAATTTTTCAACCTCAACTCTGCCAGAAAAGAACGTCGCTCCACCGCCCATATCTGCCAAACGATCAGGTGTGAGACCATTTACCAAATGTTTTTTGCCTTTCTGATCTGCCCATAATCCTTGACTGACCACAACGCCAGGTAACACATTTTGGCCGACTGACACGACAAGTTCACATTCTCCTCGATCATTGAGCACACGTACCATGTCACCATCTTCAATCTGTCTCTCTTTTGCATCTTGTTCATTCATATGAAGCTTCGGAAATTTTTCAAGCTTTTGATGCTTTTCGTGAAGAGAGAAGGTGGAATTTAGAAAATTATGATTTGGTCCCGGTATAAACGTCAGCGGATAATCACTTTCCTGATAAAGTGGTACATAGGTTGGAAGTGCTGGATATCCATCTTTTTTCATTTGTTCAGAGTAAAGCTCAATTTTCCCGCTTGGGGTAGGGAGCTTTAATTCCTCGAAAGATCCACGTTTTGCTTTGATCCATTTTTTCTCTTTCAGCGCCTGATATGAAATATCTGCATAATGCGGATTTTCTGGATGATGAAGGGCTTGTTCCATCAGTTCAGCATCTGTCTCGCGAAACGCTTCATCTTCAAAGCCCATGGCCTGAGCTAATAGACGAAATACTTCCGTGTTTGATTTGCTTTCTCCATAGCGTTCAATGACTGGCTCTTGAATTTGAATATAATGATGCCAGTATGAAGTATAGAAATCCTCATTTTCAAAGGCAGATGTCGCTGGCAGTACAATATCTGCATAAGCCGCTGTCTCTGTCATGAATAGATCATGAACCACCGTAAATAGGTCTTCTCTCAGCAAACCTTCTCTTACTTTATTCGCTTCAGGTGTGACAACAGCTGGGTTGCATGAGTAGACAAAAAGAGAATCAATGGAAGGCTCTGCGCTGGTCAGCACGCTACCTAGCTGATTCATATTAAATGATCTAGGTGTACGGCCTTTTAATAGATCCGGCCGCTGAAGAGCTGTTTCATTATAACTGAGAAAAGAAGAGTTCGATTTCATCGCACCGCCGCCTTTATGCAGCCATTGCCCCGTCAAGGCAGGGAGGCAGGAGATGGTTCTTATACTCATCCCGCCATTATCATGATGCTGAAGTCCATTTCCAATACGAATGAGAGATGGCGATGTCTCTGCATACATTCTCGCAAGTGTGATGATGTCTTCTTTAGGGACACCTGTGATCTGTTCAACGGTTTTTGGATCATACTGCTTTACATGCTCGCGAAGTTCATTGTGGCCGACCGTGTAAGTTTCTAAAAATGAATGATCTGTGCGATTTTCTGCAAAAAGGATATGCATGATCCCTAGAGCCAGCGCACTGTCAGTGCCAGGGCGAAGCGGAATGAACCAATCAGCCATTCGACCAGTTTGGTTTCTGTGAACATCGATGACGACAATCTTTGCTCCTTGCTTTCTCGCTTTTTGTGCCAAGGTGATTTGATGCATATTGGTCGACACGGCATTGATGCCCCAAAAAATAAATAGTTTCGTATGAATGGTGTCTTCTGGATCGGTCCCGATGCTTGCGCCCATTGTATATTTATAGCCAGTGGTTCCTGCTGACTGACAGATCGTTCGGTCTAGCTGACTTGAGCCAAGACGATAGAAAAAGCGGCGGTCCATTCCCTCAGCATTGAGATTGCCCATATTCCCATAGAAGCTGTAAGGCAAAATGCTTTCCGGACCTTTTTCTTCGATCAGCTTTGTCCATTTTTGCCGGATGGTTTCAATGGCTTCTTTCCACGTAATCGGTGCAAACTGCCCGTCCCCTTTTTTACCTACACGTTTTAATGGCGTTGTCAGCCGTTTTTCATCATATAAGCGGGCTGTGACATTCCGCACTTTATTGCATATGTTTCCTTGAGTGACTGGATGGTCTGGATCTCCTTGAACTTTGACGATCTTTCCATTTTCTTTATGTATTAAAAGACCGCATTGATCAGGACAATCTAACGAACAAACTGATTTGAATATTCCGTCTTTCATAGCTGTATAATCGGTCATAAGTTTTGGCTTCCTTTCCGAATTCCGTGATCACGTTGATATGGACTTTATTTTAGCATGTTCGGAGCAGGAAGGTAAGAATAAGCTGATGAAAAAAGCCCCATATCAAAGGGACTTTTAAAAACGGGTGACCTGTACAGGAAATTCTTTTACCCCAAAAACAAACGTGCTTTGAATGGGTTTCAGCTTATCTGCCGCACAGGTGATCTCTTGAAATGTATTGAATAAAATCTCAAGTGCAATATGACTCTCAAGCCGGGCGAGAGGTGCACCAAGACAAAAATGAATACCAAAACCAAAACTCATATGCGGATTGGATTTCCGGTCAAGACGAAACGTATCTGGATCTTCAAATTTCCGTTCATCGCGGTTCGCAGAGGCAACCCAGTTGATGAGATAGTCTCCTTTTTTAATGTGTGAACCTGCGATCTCAATATCCTCTGCTGCAATTCTCCCAATCGCTTGTACAGGCGGATAATAGCGCAGTGTTTCCTCTGTCAATTGAGGAATGAGAGAGGGATCTTGCCGGACTGATTCTGCAATGTGCGGCTGCTCTGTTAGCAGTCGTACTGCATTTGTGATTAAATTCGTCGTCGTCTCATTACCAGCAACGAGTAAGAGAATACAAAAGCCAAGCAGCTCATTTTCTGTTAAATGTTCCCCATCAATTTCCGCTTGGATGAGAAGGGAGATTAAATCATCGGCAGGCGTTTCTTTCCGCTTTTGGATCAAATGCGTAAAGTACTCTGACAGTTCTTCTTCTGCTTGTTTTTGCATCTCTACAACGGCTTGAATGGCTTCTTTTGAATCATCCTTTGCTCCTGCAACAAGGGCATCTGAATGTTTCTTAATCAGCTCTCGGTCTTCCACCTCTGCACCAAGAAGCTCGGCGATGATCATGACAGGCAGGGGAGCTGCTAGGTCCTGAACAAGATCAAAGGTACGTTGATCCTTTACTTGATTTAATAAATCATGTGTCAGGTCTTTAATCTGATCTTCTAATTGTTTGATCGCTTTTGGCGTGAATGCTTTATTGACGAGTGCTCTCATTTTTGTATGTTTTGGAGGGTCCATTGTTAAAATACTCGTTTTAGATGTGCTTCTGCCCCGCTGTGATGAAAACACTTTTGGCTGCTTCAAAACGGACTGAATGTCCGCATACCGAAAGAGATCCCAGCACTTTCTTCTTTCATCGTATCGAATATCACCTTGCGATCGTAATTCATTGTAGATAGGGAATGGGAAAAGAAGGTCATCAGTGGAACGGATTTCTTTCATTGGAATGACATTGACATAGTTTTTTTTCACTTTCATTATGAACACTCCTTTTTCGCTTGATTTCCCTTTCACGGTATCATCACGAAAAGCGCATTTCAACGGACATGTTTTCTAAAATATGTCAATAGTCTAATCGAAAGATTCTTACCCATTCATCGCATAGGAAATGAGACAGTCAATAAAAATGATAACGTTTTCTTAAAAATAGAATTGAAGTCACCGAAACCAAAAATAAAATGGTGAATTCAGTCGAACGAAAGGGTACTTTGATTCAAATACGTATAGTTCTTTTGATCTAAATTACTGATTCGGAAAAACAGAGCTGACATACATACAGCAAGCTGTTCAGCGTGCATTCGGGACTTTTGAAAAGCGCCGGCTCTTTCTTGACACGATTTCTCATCATGTTACGATAACTAACGTGCGAAAAACACGAACAAAAAGCGAACAAGGGAGAGGATCAATATCATTGATCAAAAGAAAGTTGCTTTCATTGGAGCAGGTTCGATGGCGGAAGGAATGATTGCAGGTATTGTGCGATCAGAACAGATGCCGTTAGGCCATATTTACGCAACAAACAGGCAAAATAAGCAGCGATTAAATGAATTAACGAAGCGCTACGGAATCCAAACAGCCACAATGGATTCATT
Organism: Bacillus xiamenensis; assembly: GCF_000300535.1. Taxonomy (GTDB): domain Bacteria; phylum Bacillota; class Bacilli; order Bacillales; family Bacillaceae; genus Bacillus; species Bacillus xiamenensis. Next base: position 29,751 of record NZ_AMSH01000015.1, on the reverse strand, counting down.
TCCTTTTGAAGAAATGGATATGTTGATCCTGGCAATGAAGCCGAAGGATGCTGAAACAGCACTTGAATCATTAAAACCCCATATTCAGAGAGATCAGCTCATCCTGTCTGTACTTGCAGGAGTGAAATCATCGTATATTGAAGACATGCTGCATGAAGGCCAGCCTGTCATGAGGGTGATGCCAAATACGTCAAGTACCATCGGGGCATCAGCAACGGCATTATCTGCTGGACGTTATGTAAAAAGTGAAGATGTGAGCATGAGTCAGGCTCTTCTATCTGAAATGGGAGAAGTCTATACCATTCAGGAAGAGCAAATGGACATTTTTACAGGAATTGCCGGAAGCGGGCCAGCCTACTTTTATTTCTTAATGGAAAGAATCGAAGAAGCGGGAGAAGAAGCCGGTTTATCAAAAGAAATGTCTCGCCAAATCGGGACACAGACACTTCTTGGTGCAGCGAAGATGCTCCAAGAAACAGCTGAAAACCCTTCTGTCCTTAGAGAAAAAATTACGTCACCAAATGGAACAACTGCTGCAGGACTAAATGCATTAGATCATTTCGGCGGAGGAGAAGCCATGAAGCAGGCCGTCAAACATGCCGCCAATCGATCAAAAGAGATAAGCGAACAGCAAAAACAAAAAGTAACGATATAAATAGAGCCTCAAAACAGGAGTGATAAGGTGTACGCAGATAAAGAGAGAAAACGAATTGTTGTCAAAATCGGAAGCAGCTCTCTTACTAGCTTTCAAGGGGAGATCAGTTTAAAAAAACTAGAAAATCTCGTGAATCAAATTGTCAAACTCAAAGATGAAGGACACGAAGTCATTTTGGTTTCTTCTGGTGCAGTTGCAGCAGGTTACCGAAAGCTAGGATTTATTGATAGACCCAAAACACTGCCAGAAAAACAGGCGTCTGCCTCAATAGGTCAGGGACTTTTAATGGAATCATATTCTACATTATTTTTATCGCACGGCTATATTGCTTCACAGCTCTTAATTACAAGAAGCGATTTTTCAGATGAAACCCGGTATCAAAATGTGCGAAATACGATGAATGTATTATTAGATCGGGGCATCATCCCCATTATCAATGAAAATGATACCGTGACAATCAATCGCTTGAAGTTCGGAGATAATGATACATTGTCTGCAAAAGTAGCTGGACTGATTGATGCGGATTTCCTTGCTATTTTATCTGATATTGATGGCTTGTATGAAGATAATCCTCATACAAACCCAAATGCAAAGAGAATTCTTGAGGTCACAGAAATTACAGAAGACATTGAAGCAGCTGCTGGAGATGCCGGAAGCAGCGTTGGCACAGGCGGAATGAAATCGAAGCTCGACGCCTTTAAAATTTCAATGGCAGCAGGTATCAACGGCTTTTTAGGAAAAGCGGATACGCCGCACATTTTAGATAAAGCAATCAATGGGACAGAGGACGGCACTTATTTTACAGCTGATAAAAACCTAGCTCCGCTGAATTATAAGAAGCAGTGGATTGCTTTTCATTCTGGACCAAAAGGTGAGATCGTGGTTCAAGAGAAAACCGAGGAGCACCTCATGCACCGCGAGAAAAGCCTTGAATCTGATGGCATTGTCGAGGTAAAAGGTTCGTTTAAAAAAGGCGATGTTGTCCGTATTTTAGATCAAGATAGAAGAGAAATTGGGCTCGGCATTGTCAATTATGCGTCTGACGAACTCGCACTGAGCAGTGATTTGTTACAAGATGAAGTGGTGCATGTCGTCGATCTTGAAGCATTTGTTTGTCATTTAGATTTATCAATACCAGTTTGCTAACCATAAGGGAGGAATTTCATGACACTGACAGCTGAAGTTGTCACATCGGTCAAAGAAAAAGCGAAAAAAGCAAAGCACGTATCAAAAAAACTAGGGTTACTTCAAACAGAGGAAAAGAATGAGGCGCTGCTCAAAATAGCAGAAGCATTAGAACAGAAAAGCAGCTTCATTTTACAGGAAAATCAAAAGGATTTAGATGCAGGAAAAGAAAAGGGCTTCTCAGATGCCTTAATGGATCGTTTAATGTTAAATGAAAAAAGAATTCATGAGTTTGCTGAAAGTTTGCGGCTTGTGACGAGATTAACAGATCCTGTTGGAGAAATATTGGATGAATGGACTCTTGAAAATGGCTTACATGTGAAAAGCCGAAGAGTACCGCTCGGCGTGATCGGCATGATCTATGAAGCGAGACCGAATGTCACTGTCGATGCAGCAGGACTTGCTTTAAAAGCAGGCAACTCAGTGATTTTAAAAGGCGGTTCCTCCGCTATTTCTTCCAACAAAGCGATCGTAAGCGTCATTCATGAAGCCTTGGATGAAACAAAGATTCCTCGTGATGCGGTACAGTTTATCGAACAAACAGACCGCTCATCGGTTCAAGCGATGTTCCACTTAAAGGAATGGATCGATGTCCTGATTCCGCGAGGCGGTGCGTCATTAATTCAAACAGTTGTGGAAGAATCCACCATTCCAGTCCTTGAAACAGGAACAGGGAACTGCCATGTCTTTATTGATCAAACAGCGAACGTGAAGAAAGCCATTGAGATTGTGATCAATGCGAAAACGAATCGCCCAGCTGTTTGTAATGCACTTGAGACCTTGATCGTTCATCGCGATTGGCTGAAAGAGAATGGAGCTAAATTGAATGAAGCACTGCTTCAGCATCATGTGACAGTACATGGCGATCAAGAAGCACAAGCCTTCTTTTCAAATGCGGTTCCTGCTGAAGAAGTGGACTTTACAGATGAGTATTTAAGTCTTGATCTTGCGGTGAAAGTCGTTGATTCTATTGAGGACGCAATTTGCCATATTGATCAGTACGGCACAAAACATTCAGAGGCCATCGTAACAGAGGATGAAAAAAACGCACTGACGTTTCTAAACGAAGTCGATGCAGCGGCCGTTTACCATAACGCATCCACTCGCTTTACAGATGGCGGCGCACTCGGATATGGGGCTGAAATTGGCATCTCTACTCAAAAGTTGCATGCAAGAGGACCAATGGGACTTCCTGCACTCACAACAACAAAGCTGCTTCTATCTGGTGATGGTCAAATTAGAAACTGAGAACGAATGCTAAAAACACTACCTTTCTTATGGGGTAGTGTTTTTTAGTGAATGCTGAGGAGATAGACAAGAAAGGGGAATGACATGGAGGCGAACTACTTATCCATCTGTTTAAGAGACCTCATAGAGAGCGATGTTGAAGCACTGACAACACTTGAATATGAACATCGTGCGTTCTTTCAGCCATTTACTCCACTTAGGCAGGAGAAATTTTACACCATCTCCGAACAATTAAACGAATTCAGACCTGTCAGCAAGGCCGCAACAAAGCCGAAACGTATGCAAAAGGAATTTTTCACTGTGAATCGAATCAGCTAATCGGAACGATGACACTGTCTGGTGTTGTCAGAAACGTCCTTCAAAGTGCCTGGCTTTGATATGGCCTTGATCAAAAACAAAATGGAAAAGGCTACACGACTAGAGCCATTGCACTCATGCTGGATGAGGCATTTCAAGTACTGGATCTTCACAGAATTGAGGCCGGTGTTCAGCCTCATCATCTCGGCTCCATACGAGTTCTTGAAAAATCTGGCTTTCAAAAAGAAGGTCTGTCTAGACAAAATGTAAAGATCAATGGAGAGTGGAAAGATCATGATTTGTTTGCTATTTTGTCCACTGATGAACGGCCACAAGTCATTTAGAACAACGCGATAGGCAGAGGAATTGAAGGTATATTTAAAGAGTGTTTGCTCCATTCTTTCATCTGTAAACAAGAAAGAGGTCAGGATTCTGACATAAAAAAAGAGGATCGACAGATGGGGAAATGCGTGTCAATCCTCTTTTTTGTTTTTAACCGACTTGATGCTCGGCAAATTGACTCATATACAGATCAGCATAAAAGCCATTTTCTTTCAAAAGCTCACTGTGCGTTCCTTTTTCAATAATGGTACCATCTTTCATGACTAAAATGAGATCGGCATCCTTAATCGTCGAAAGTCTGTGTGCAATGACAAAGCTCGTTCTGCCTTTCATTAATTCATTCATCGCCTTTTGAATATGCATCTCTGTCCGCGTATCGACACTGCTTGTCGCTTCATCTAATATCAAAATTTTTGGATCAGATAAAATTGCGCGGGCGATTGTTAACAGCTGACGCTGGCCTTGCGAAAGGTTGCCGGCATCTTCTGTTAATATGGTGTCGTATCCATCTGGAAGCGTCCGGATGAAATCATCGGCATAGGCATGTTTAGCGGCTTTTATGACATCGTCTTTAGAAACATGCTGCCTGCCATATGCAATATTGTCATATATCGTGCCTTCAAAAAGCCATGTATCTTGAAGAACCATCGCAAATAAGTCACGTACTTGCCGGCGGCTGAGATCGGTCGTTTTTACACCACCAATGCGAATGGAACCTTGATCTAGTTCATAAAAGCGCATTAACAAATTAATGATCGTTGTTTTTCCAGCACCTGTTGGCCCTACAATGGCAACCGTTTGTCCCTCTTGTACGTGTAAATTCAAACCTTGAATCACCGGATGATCTTTTTCATATCCGAAGTGAACTTGTTCAAAGGTTACATCCCCTGAAAGTGCTTCAAGATCAATCGCTGCATCCTCTTCCGCATGTTCTTCTTCCTCATCCAAAATGTCAAAGACCCTTTCAGCAGAAGCGATGGCAGATTGAACTAAGTTTGCAACACTTGATGCTTGCACAAGCGGCTGCGACATTTGCTGCGTGTATTGGATAAATGCCTGCACATCCCCAACACGAATATTTCCGTTAATGACAAGAATCCCGCCGGCTACACTAACCGCCACATAGCCAAGGTTCCCGATAAAGGTCATCATTGGCATCATTAAACCAGAAATAAACTGCGCTTTTCTTGAAGATTCATACAGCTGTTCGTTTAATTGATCAAATGTATCAATGGCTTTCTTTTCATAGCCATACGCACGAACCGTCTGATGTCCTGTGAACATTTCATTAATATGTCCATTGATCATTCCCAGCTCTTTTTGCTGCGCCTTAAAATGCTTTTGCGAAAATGATGTGATGCCTCGAATCGCAAACAGACTAAGCGGCAGTGTCAAACATACTAGCAAGGTGAGTAACGGGCTGATGAAAAGCATCATAAGGACAATCCCGATGACCGTAATCACAGATGTGATCACCTGGGTGAGTGCCTGCTGTAGAGATGTATTAATATTATCAATATCGTTCATTACACGGCTCAACGTGTCCCCGTGTGTTGTTTTATCAAAATAACGAAGGGGCAGACGTGTGAGCTTATCATTTGCTTCTTGCCTTAATTCAGCAATCGTCTGCTGTGAGACACCAGCCATCACATATTGCTGAACGAATGAAAAGAGAGAGGCAACGACATATAATAAGACAAGCAGCAATAAAATGCGTGAAATGACATCGTATTGAACGCCTGTTCCTTGTGTAAAGCTTTCAAAGAGGGAAGAGGTGGCATCCCCGAGTAATTTTGGACTAATGACATTAAAGACGGTTGAACCGATCGCTGCAATCAATACAATGATCAGTTGAAATTTCCTCGGTTTTAAATAGCCAATCAAACGAAGAAGTGTTTTTTTAAATTCCTTCGGTTTTACGACCGGTCCCTTTGGATGACCGCCTTTATGTCCCATTCCAGAAGACATTTTTTTACTCATCTTTGCTCCACCTCCTGACCTTCCTGTGATGCGACAATCTCTTGATATACAAGGTTATCCTTAAGTAATTGTTCATGTGTTCCAATGCCTGCAATCTTTCCTTCATCTAACACAATGATTTTATCGCTATGTTTCACTGTGCTGATTCTTTGAGCGACAATAATCAAGGCTGCGTGCTCCTTTTCAGCTTCTAGTGATGCCCGAAGTTTTGCATCGGTTTTGTAATCAAGGGCAGAGAAGCTATCGTCAAACAGATAGAATGAGGGTTTTCTTACAAGTGCTCTTGCAATAGACAGCCGCTGCTTTTGACCGCCAGATAGGTTTGAACCGCCTTGGTCAATCTCTGCATGAATGCCGCCGTCTTTTTGCAGCACAAATTCCTCGGCCTGTGCCGTTCGCAGCGCCTGCCAAATGTCTTCATCAGTCGCATCGTGACGGCCAAAGCGCACATTATCGGCAATGGTTCCGCTGAATAAAACGGCTTTTTGAGAGACATAGCCCATCTGACTTCTTAGTTTCTCCTGAGGCAGTTCCCTAATATCTACACCATCTAGTGTAATCCGTCCTTCTGTCGCTTCATAAAAACGCGTCATCAGCTGAAGAAGGGTTGTTTTCCCAGAACCCGTACTGCCAATAATCGCTGTCGTTTCGCCAGTTTTGGCTTCAAACGTAATGTCTTGAACGGCTGGTTTTTCAGCATTCGAGTAATAAAATGAAACATTCTCAAACCGAATAGCTTGCGCAGGTTGTTGAACGTCAGTCACTGACGATTTTTTGTCTGTAATCTTCGGTTCCATGTTTAACACTTCATTCATTCGTTTAGCGGATGCCTGAGCTCTTGGGACCATAATAAAGCTCATCGACAGCATAATGAGTGCCATTAAAATCATCATCGCATATTGAATGAAAGCGATAAGATTTCCGACTTCCATTTGTCCCGCATCAATACGGTTTGCGCCAATCCAGACAATGCCGATATTCGTGAAGTTCATGATGATCAGCATAAACGGAAACAAGTATGCCATTAAACGATTGACCCTAAGGCCAGTATCTTTATATGATGTATTGGCTTCTTGAAAACGCTCCTTTTCATCATCAACGCGGTTAAACGCACGAATCACCCGGATGCCTGAAAGAGACTCTCTCATAATTAAATTCAGCCTGTCTGTTTTTTTCTGAAGCTGTCCGAATAGCGGGATGGCTTTTCTTGAAACCAAATAGATAAACCCGCCAAGAAGGGGAAGGGCTGCTAAAAAGATAAGAGATAACACAGCATCTCGAGACACAGCCAAAATAATTCCGCCAACGAGCATAAGAGGCGCTCTTGTCATCATTTGTAGGATCATGATCGTTACATCTTGAACTTGTTTCACATCATTTGTTGATCTTGTAATAAAGGAAGACGTCCCGATCTTTTGAAATTCTTCTAGTGAAAATTGTTCGACATGCACAAACAGCTGTCTTCTTATATCACGTCCGAAGCCAAGTGCAGTCTTTGATGACAGGTAGGACTTCCAAATCGTAAGCAGGATGGCAAGAAAAGAACAAGCCACCATCCAGCCGCCAACCTTCCATATATAAGCGATATCTCCTTGGACGATCCCAACATCTACGATATCTGCTGTCAAAGTCGGTAAATACAGCTGGAGCATACTGCTTAAAAAGGTCAGGATGACAATGGATACAACGGATAGCCGATAGGGCTTTAAAAATGATAAAATTGATTTCATAAAATTACCTTTCTTCCATATAATCTGTTGCTTTGTAACTCATCATATACAAAGAGTGATTATTTCTACAAATGAAATGTCTTGTTTTAATGAATTATTTATATTGTTCAATTTTAGAGAAGAAATCCTTCACAAACATATAAAAATCGTGTGCGGAAGGAGACATCTCTCTTGATTTAGAGGCAATAATTCCAACGGTTCTTCTCACTTGCGGGAAATCAATTGGAATTTTCACTGTAAATCGCGGTGTTGTTTCATAAAAGGCACTTTCGGGTAATAAGGTAACGCCCATATCAGCTGACACGAGACCTTTAATCGCATCCAAATCTTCTCCTTCAGATGAAATGGTTGGTTCATAGCCTGCCTGCTTACAAGCATCAACCGCAATTTGTCTCAGCACATACCCCTCAGGAAATAAAACAAAATGGTCTTTTCTCAAATCACTTAAATGAATACTTCTTTGCCCGCTGAAGGGGTGGCTAACAGGTAAAAGGGCATAAATGCTTTCTGAAAACAAAATATTTCCTTCTATTTGAGGATCATTTGTCGGTACAGGTCCTAAAAAGGCAAGATCGATATCTCGATTTTTGACTGCTTCAATGAGAAACTTATAGGAACCTTGCCTAAGTAAAAAATCGACCTCTGGATATTCCTGCTTAAAGGCCGAAATGACAGAAGGGAGAACTTGGCTTGCTAGACTTGTAGGAAATCCAATGTTTACCGTCCCTTTGTGCGGGTCTAAGTATTCATCAATTTGCTCCTTGGCGTAATCAATTGCCTTTAGTGCTGTCCTAACATGGTCCAAAAATTGTCTGCCGATTTTCGTTAGTTTGATATTTCGTCCTTCTCGTTCGAATAAAGCCACTCCAAGTTCTTCTTCTAAATTGGCAATCTGCCGGCTGATGGCAGATTGGGCAACGTGTAAGTTTTCAGCCGCTTCTGACACGTGTTCACGGTCAGCAACTTCTACAAAATATCGTAATTGACGAAGCTCCATTTTTACACTTCACACCCATCTATCTCAAAAAGAGATTGTTTTGATCTAAATTATATATTGTTTATATTAATTTGAAAACTTAAAATAAGTTACAGAGTTTGTGAGATTTTATTACTGTGAAAAAACGGATCTTTTAAACGGGGGAGAGAAACGATGACTTTTAATCAACTACCACAACCACAAGGTCTCTACCGTCCTGAATTTGAACATGATGCATGTGGAATCGGACTGTACGCCCATTTAAAAGGGGAGGCGACACATAGCATCGTCAAAAAGGGATTGCAAATGCTGTGCCAGCTCGATCATCGCGGCGGGCAAGGCAGTGATCCGTATACAGGTGATGGTGCCGGCTTAATGGTACAACTGCCAGACGCTTTCTTTAGAAAGAATTGCCAAGATTTTGCACTTCCTGAAAAGGGCCGTTACGGGGTAGGAATGGTTTTCTTTTCAAAAGATGATGATGATAAAACGCGTCAAGCGATTGAACAGAAGATCAACGGTTTCATTAAACAAGAAGGTCAAACATTGATTGGCTGGAGAACCGTTCCTGTTGATGCTGGGAAAATTGGGACTGTCGCAGCAAAGAGCTGTCCGGTTGTCCGTCAAGTGTTTATCGGTGCAAATGACAACGTAACAGATCGTTTGGCATTTGAACGAAAATTATATGTCATTCGTAAGCAGGCTGAAAATTGGGGAACAGCAGAGAAAAAACAATTTTACTTTGTCAGCCTATCAAGTCAAACCATTGTATATAAGGGACTTTTAACATCAGATCAAGTCGATGCTTTTTACCTTGACCTGCAAGATGAAACATTTGTTTCTGCATTTTCACTTGTTCATTCAAGATTTAGTACAAATACATTCCCTACATGGGAAAGAGCCCATCCAAACCGTTACTTAATTCATAACGGAGAAATCAACACATTAAGAGGAAACATCAATTGGATGAGAGCAAGAGAACAACAATTCGTGTCTGAAGCCTTCGGAGAAGATCTAGACAAGATTTTGCCAGTGCTGAATGCAGACGGAAGTGATTCATCCATTTTAGACAATGCGTTTGAATTTTTCGTACTTGCAGGCCGTACACCTGCTCATACAGCGATGATGCTCATTCCGGAGCCTTGGACTGAGAATACGCACATGTCAAAAGAGAAACGGGCATTTTATGAATACCATAGTTCTTTAATGGAGCCGTGGGATGGACCAACAGCGATTTCCTTTACAGACGGGAAACAAATCGGAGCTATCTTAGATCGTAACGGATTAAGACCAGCAAGATACTATGTCACAAATGACGACCACATCATTTTCTCATCTGAAGTAGGTGTGATTGAAACAAAAGAAGAAGATGTCAAATATAAAGATCGTCTTGAGCCAGGTAAAATGCTCTTGATTGACCTCGAAGAAGGCAGAATTATTTCAGATGAAGAAGTGAAGTCGACCATTGCGAATGAACTTCCTTATCAAAAATGGCTGGATGAAGAAATGGTTCATGTCAATCGCTCTGAAGAAAATTCAGAAAATTCTAGTATAATGAGTGATTTACTGACGCGCCAGCGTGCTTTCCATTATACGTATGAAGACATTCAAAAGTATTTAATCCCTTTACTAGAGGAGGGCAAAGACCCAATCGGTTCCATGGGAAGTGACACACCGCTTGCTGTGCTATCAGATCGGGCGCAATCACTCTTCAATTATTTTAAACAGCTATTTGCACAGGTCACGAATCCACCGATTGATGCGATTCGTGAGCAGCTCGTCACATCAACCATGACTTGGTTAGGTGCTGAAGGAGATATTTTACATCCAAATGAATATTCATGCCGAAGAATTAAACTTTATACACCGGTCTTAACGAGCGGACAATTTAACGGTTTGAAAACGATTGTTCATAATGCCTTTAAAAGCAAAACAATTCATACACTTTTCACCGATGATCTAAAACGTGGTCTCGATGCGATGTTTGAAGAAGCGGAAAAAGCCATTCGCGAAGGCGTATCTTTATTAATTCTTTCAGATCGTGAAATGACAGAACAGAAAGTGCCGATTCCACCACTTCTTGCACTAAGTGCACTTCATCAGCATCTTGTGCGCCAAGGCTTGCGAACAAAGGTGAGTCTGATCGTCGAATCTGGTGAAGTGAGAGAAGTCCATCATTTTGCAGCACTCATTGGCTACGGTGCAGATGCAATCCACCCTTACCTGGTCTATGAAACATACAAACAGCTTATTTCAGAAGAAGCGATCTCTATTAGCTTTGATGAAGCTGTCACGAAGTTTGGCAAAAGTGTGACCGAGGGTGTTGTCAAAGTCATGTCAAAAGTGGGTATTTCCACTGTGCAAAGTTATAGAGGAGCGCAAATTTTTGAAGCAGTCGGCATTAGTGAAGACGTCATTCAGGCGTATTTCACAGGCACAGCTTCGCAGCTTGGCGGAATTGATCTTGAGACCATTGCTAGTGAGGCAAAGCTTCGTCATGAGGCCGGGTATCAGTCATCTACTGACCAAACACTCGAATCAGGCAGTGAATTCCAATGGAGAAAAAACGGAGAGCATCATGCCTTTAATCCTAAAACAATCCATACGCTTCAGTGGGCATGCCGCAACGAAGATTATGATCTATTTAAACAATATACGAAGGCAGCGGACGAAGAAAGAATTGGTTTCCTCAGAAATCTGTTTGCTTTTCGTTCAAAACAAAAACCCGTTCGCCTTGAAGAGGTTGAATCTGCTGAATCGATTGTGCGCCGCTTTAAGACAGGTGCGATGTCATTTGGTTCTTTAAGTAAAGAAGCGCATGAAGCACTAGCAATTGCGATGAACCGAATTGGCGGCAAAAGCAATAGCGGAGAAGGCGGGGAAGACCCTGCACGTTTTACAGTAGATGAGCAAGGTCATGATCGCAGAAGTGCGATTAAACAAATTGCTTCGGGCCGCTTTGGTGTGAAGAGTCATTACTTGGTCAATGCAGATGAACTGCAAATTAAAATGGCGCAAGGTGCAAAGCCTGGTGAAGGCGGTCAGCTGCCAGGAAATAAAGTGTATCCTTGGGTCGCAGATGTGCGTGGTTCTACGCCGGGTGTTGGCCTGATTTCACCACCTCCGCATCATGATATTTATTCAATCGAGGATTTGGCTCAGCTGATCCATGATTTGAAAAACGCGAACCGTGACGCACGCATCAGTGTCAAGCTAGTTTCTAAAGCTGGCGTTGGTACGATTGCAGCAGGTGTCGCAAAAGGGACAGCGGATGTCATTGTCATTAGCGGATATGATGGCGGTACTGGGGCTTCTCCTAAAACAAGTATTAAACATACAGGACTTCCTTGGGAGCTTGGATTGGCAGAAGCGCATCAAACCCTTGTCTTAAACGGCCTTCGAGAACGAGTTGTTCTTGAAACGGATGGCAAATTAATGACAGGACGCGACGTTGTCATGGCTGCGATTTTAGGTGCAGAAGAATACGGCTTTGCAACAGCTCCACTTGTTGTATTAGGATGCGTCATGATGAGAGCTTGTCATTTAGATACTTGCCCAGTCGGTGTTGCGACACAAAATCCAGAGCTTCGCAAAAAATTCATGGGTAACCCTGATCACATTGTGAACTTCATGATGTTTATTGCAGAGGAAGTAAGAGAAATCTTAGCTGAACTTGGCTTTACATCAATGGATGAATTGATTGGACGTACAGACGTTTTAGCGGTTAGTGAAAGAGCAAAGGCACACTGGAAAGCAGGGCAGCTGAACCTTGAAACACTGCTTTATCAGCCAGAAGGGCCGCGCACATTTAGAACGCCGCAAAATCATAAGATTGATGAATCACTGGATGTAAATGAGATTCTCCCTTATGTACAGGAAGCGCTGGATCATCAAACACCGGTTGATCTATCACTAAACATTCGCAACATTCACCGTGTAGCTGGAACCATTACTGGTAGTGAAGTGTCTAAGCGCTACGGCGAAGAAGGACTGCCAGAGGATACGATCACACTTCGTTTCACTGGTTCAGCTGGACAAAGCTTCGGCGCATTTGTGCCAAAGGGCATGTCCTTATATTTAACAGGTGACTCAAATGACTATATCGGCAAAGGACTCTCCGGAGGCAAAATTGTTGTCAAAACATCTGATCACTTTGTGCAAAATGGACATGAGAACGTCATTGTCGGAAACGTTGCATTTTATGGGGCGACAAGCGGAAAAGCATATATTAACGGGCGTGCAGGTGAACGATTTGCCGTTCGTAATTCAGGTGTCCATGTGGTCGTCGAAGGAATCGGTGATCATGGCTGTGAGTACATGACTGGCGGACGTGTTGTTATTTTAGGGGATGCCGGGAAAAACTTTGGTGCAGGCATGTCTGGCGGTGTGGCTTACGTGCATACATCTGATGCGAAACAGTTCAAGAGAATGTGTAATATGGAAATGATCATGTTTGAAAAGCTCACAGATCATGAAGAAGAGCAAGAAGTGAAGCAAATGATTCAGGAGCACCTTGATTATACAAACAGCTCAAAGGCATCAGCCCTTCTAGAGAACTGGGAGCAAGAAAAGAATCAATTCATTAAGATCATTCCGAGAAATTACAAAATGATGCTTCAAAGCATTGAAGAGCAAAAACAAGCGGGACTTAGTCATGAGGAAGCTGTCATGTTCGCATTTGAAGCAAACACAAAACCGAAAAATAAAGAAACGGCAAACGGGCAAAAAGCAGCCCTCGCTCATTAAGAAAGGGGAGAGGACAATGGGCAAAGCAACAGGTTTTATGGATTATAAAAGAGAAAAGCCAAATGAACGTGACCCTCTCACTCGTCAAAATGACTGGAAAGAATATTCAGCTCCTTATACAGATGAGGTATTAAAAAGGCAGGGCGCTAGATGTATGGACTGCGGAACACCGTTTTGTCAAATTGGGATGGAGATCAGGGGCGGCGTTTCTGGCTGCCCGATCTACAATTTGATTCCAGAGTGGAATGACCTTGTCTATCGCGGGAGATGGAAAGAAGCGCTCGAAAGACTGCAAAAAACGAACAATTTTCCTGAATTTACTGGGAGAGTGTGTCCAGCGCCTTGCGAGGGTTCATGTACAGTCGCCATCAATGATCCAGCGGTTTCAATTAAAAATATTGAACGGACGATCATTGATAAAGGCTTTGAGAATGGATGGATCACTCCGAGAATTCCTTCAAACCGTACAGGGAAAAAGATTGCCATTGTCGGTTCAGGACCAGCAGGACTTGCAAGTGCAGATCAATTAAACCAAGCAGGACACGCTGTAACCGTGTTTGAACGATCTGACCGTCTTGGCGGACTGCTTACTTATGGTATTCCGAATATGAAGCTCGACAAAGAAGTCGTTGAGCGCAGAGTCAAACTTCTAAGACAAGAAGGCATTGACTTTGTGACGAACACAGAAGTGGGTGTGGATATCACGGCTGATGAGCTGAAAGAGCAGTTTGATGCAGTCATCCTTTGTACAGGTGCACAAAAGCAGCGGGACCTGTTGATTGAAGGTCGGGAAGCAAAAGGGATTCATCTGGCGATGGATTATTTAACACTCGCAACAAAAAGCATGCTTGATTCAGGATTTAAAGATAAAAACTTTATTGATGCCAAAGGAAAAGATGTCATTGTGATTGGCGGAGGAGATACAGGTGCTGACTGCGTGGCAACTGCGCTTCGCCAAAAAGCAAAAAGTGTTGTTCAATTCGGGAAGCATCCTAAGCTTCCAGATACACGTGTAGGGGATAACATGTGGCCAGAGCAGCCTTATGTCTTCTCACTCGATTATGCTTATGAAGAAGCACAAGCAAAATTCGGAGAAGACCCGCGGCAATATTCTATTCAAACCACAAAAATTGTGGCTGATAAAAATGGGAAATTAAAAGAGCTTCATACCATTCAAATGGAAAAGGTGAAAAACGAGCAAGGGAAGTTTGAATTTCATGAGATTCCAGGAACAGAGAAGGTATGGCCAGCTCAGTTAGTCTTTATCGCGATTGGTTTTGAGGGAACTGAACAGCCGCTAGTGAAACACTTTGGCGTGGACAGCAAAAACAATCGTATTGACGCAAAGTACGGGGAATATACAACAAATGTAGAAGGCGTATTTGCAGCGGGAGATGCAAGACGCGGCCAAAGCTTGATTGTCTGGGCCATTAACGAAGGCAGACAAGTGGCTCACGAGGTAGACCGTTATTTAATGGGGAGTTCGGTTCTGCCAAAATAGGTCAAACAAAGGGTGTTTATCACATATAGAGAAAAGCCATGACCAAAGAGTGGTCATGGCTTTTTATGATTCAGAAACGGTGTGGTTGATCACGACTTTTTTGCGCTTAAGCTGTGATAAGACTAAACAGAGGAAGACGACAAGGACAAAAAGTGAAATGGTCAAGAATCCAAACGTATACGAACCAGTCATTTCTTTTATACTGCCAAGAACATTTGGTAAAAAGAATCCGCCAATGCCGCCTGCAGCACCAACAATCCCAGTCACAATCCCAATTTCCTTATGGAACACTTGCGGCACTAGTTGAAAAACAGCCCCATTCCCCATGCCAAGACACATCATCCCGACAAATAAAAGCGCAATAACCACAGGTAAAGCAGGAAGACTGCTCACTGCCCCTAAGCAGATGCCGATGACAGCGAATAAGCCAAGCAGAACCTTCATTCCACCTATTTTATCGGCAATTAGACCGCCAACTGGCCGAAAGAAGCTGCCTGCTGCTACACAAAGCGTCACAAAATCACCAGCATGGATTTTCGAAATGGCATATTGATCCACGAAGAAAATACTCAAAAAACTTGAAAGTCCGACAAAACCTCCGAATGTAATCGCATAAAGAAGGCAGAAAAACCACGTCGATTTCACTTGAAAGACTGAAAAATATGACCGCAGCGGCTGAGGAGCGAGCTGGTTTGGCGCATCTTTCGCAGTGAAAATAAAAAACAAAAAGACAACAATTAAGGGAATAAGGGCGAACCCCATCACTGCATGCCACCCGTAAATCTCCGCAAGTCTTGGTCCAAATAGCGTAGAGATCAGTGTTCCGCTGTTTCCAGCACCTGCAATCCCCATGGCCACCCCTTGTAAATGTGGCGGGTACCAGCGGCTTGCCATAGGCAAGGCGACAGCAAAACTTGCACCTGCAACTCCTAGTAAAATACCAATCAACACCAGCTCCGAAAGGGTTGTACCAGCGGTGAACCCCCAAATGAGCGGTATGGTGGTCAACAGCATGCCCATCACCGCGGTTTTTTTAGGTCCTATTCGATCTGTTAATAACCCCAGCATTATGCGAAAAAAAGAGCCGGATAAAATCGGAATGGCCACAATCATCCCTTTTTCTACTGTTGATAAGGCAAAATCTTGTGCAATAAAAGCACCAAGTGCCCCTAACAAAACCCAAATCATGAAGCTCACATCAAAATATAAAAATGCACCAAACAATGTTTTAGGATGACCACTAGACTTTAATTCTGAAAGTTTCACAAAAACCCTCCTCTATTTTGAATTTTCTGACTTAAAGATAGCGAGTTCATTGTTGTAATGAAAGTATCATGTCAGAAAAGTTCACATGAACAAACACTTTTTGACAGGAACGTGCCATAATCTAGGTACATAAAGCTTTGGAGCAAGAGACGTAGAAAGGTTGATCTCACATGGCAAAGCGCAATCTCGTGTTTATCGGAAACGGCATGGCGAGTATGAAATGTATCGAGCATATCGTCCAGAAGCAATCAGAAAGCTATTCCATCACAATCATTGGAAAAGAAAAGCACCCAGCCTACAACCGAATAAAACTTTCGTCGGTTTTACAAAAAAGCGAATCATTGTCTCAAATTGAACTACAGAAAAAAGAGTGGTACACCACACATGACATCACCATACAAGCAGGTGAAACAGTTGTTCACATCGATACAAAGCGGCAATGCATCATGACAGAAGCGCGCCAGAATATCCCTTATGACAAACTGGTCATCGCAACAGGTTCATCGCCTTATTTTCTTCCTATACAAGGTGTATCCAAAAAAGGTGTCTACGCTTTTCGTACGATTGACGATTATCAGGCGATTCACGCTGATTCCTTGCGCTATCAACGTGCAGCAGTCATTGGGGGCGGTGTTCTTGGCGTGGAAGTGGCCGCTGGATTACAGATAAGGGGGCTGAAGACAACCATCATTCATCACACCGAAGGGCTCATGCAGCGCCAATTAGATGAAACAGCATCAGAATTGCTGCAGCAACAATTAACTCGTAAGGGCATCCAGGTGAAAACAAGTGCCCATACGATTGCGTGTTTAGGAGAGGAGAGAGTAGAAGGGGTTCTTTTAAAAAACGGTGAAATCGTAGATGCTGATCTCGTGGTTTTCACAACAGGAATACGGCCGAATATACAGCTTGCCAAACACCACGGAATCCTCACGAGAAAAGGCATTGTCGTAAATGACGTCATGCAAACAAACGTCGAGAATATTTATGCCATTGGAGAATGTGCCGAGCATAAGGGCGTGGTGCACGGTCTTGTGCAGCCCATTTATGAACAAGCAAGCATTCTTGCCAAACACCTATTAGGCGAACAGATAACGACTGCATCTCAGCCCATTTACTCAACAAAATTAAAAGCAGATGACATGCCCATCTATTCTGCAGGATGTATTGAAACCCGGTCTCCGTATGCTTCAGTGGTCACTTATTTAGATGAAGAACAAGAAGTGTACAAAAAATTAGTGTTTGAACGTGATGTGCTAAAAGGTGTCTTATTGGTCGGACAGCTGGAAAAAGCCGATCAGCTTCTCCAAGATGTGAAAGTGGGACGCGATAAAAGTGTAGTCATGAAATCACTGAATGAAGAGCCGTCATCCCCTCTAGATACGTTAAAAGAGGAAGATCTTGTCTGCCAATGTCAAAACGTGACGAAGGGAGCCATTTTAAAAAGCATATTGATCCATCAGCTGACAAACTTAGAAGAGGTCAAAAAGGAGACAGGGGCCGCAACCGGCTGCGGAGGCTGTCAAGAGCTTGTCCGTGCTTGCTGTCAAAACGCATCAAATGAGCAAACGGAAGCGCAGGACTCTTTTTGTCCATGTACAAATGCAGATGAACAGAGCATTTTCTCATTTATGAAAGAACGGCTGCCGCTGAATGTAGAGGAAGTGAGAAGTCAGTTTGATTGGACAACCGATGATGGATGTGACTTCTGCCGAGAGGCCATACCATACTATTTCGAGCAGTTTCATGATCAGCCGAAAAAAGATAGCTTCAACTTATCCGAGCAAGAGTTCACAATGATTCCTCAATTATATGGAGGCCGTCTGGATCTCAATTTTTTACAGATGATCACCACATTATTAGAACAAAAGCTGATTCAGCAGGCTGAACTAACGGAGAAAAAGCGCATTCGTCTTATCGGTGTTTCAGAAAAAGCCGCACATATCTTAAAAGATCAGGGACAAATCATGCCTATAGAAAGAAGCAGACTATCTCATATTCTTTCATGTGATTGTCGTCACGATCCAGCTATCACGACGCTTGTCATCGAGATCGAAAGACAAATAGAAAACACGCTTTTACCTGCCGTGACATCCATTCATGTCACCGGTCCTTCCTGCACGTGTCAACTTAGCCCAATTGATGACATCTGCATCAAGAACCAGCTGGATGAATGGAACATTTATATCGGAGGCGACATGCGTCAGCCGAAAGCAGGTCAGCTTTTTTATTCTGTGAGCCGAAAAAGTGAGCTCATCCCTTTTTTAAAAGCGCTGCTTGAAGACTATAGAAAACGAGCCTATTTCAAGGAATCTATCGGGGACTGGCTCCGAAGAAACGGCAGCATATCCATACGGGAAAAATTGCTTGATGAGGAAATGAGAGAAGAACTCTGTGAGCAATTTGATGAAAGCAGACAAAAGGGTGTGAAGGTATGAATCAATCTTTTTTACAATATGCGCAGCAAAAATCAGAGCAGCAAGAGCGAAAGCGAGTGTTTCCATCTCAATGTCCGTTTTGCAGTATGCAGTGCAAAATGCAATTAGTCGAGCAGCATGTAGAGGGGCGAACACGTTACCAGACGATTGGCATTCACAACCCAACCACGTTCGGAAGAATTTGTATGAAAGGACAGCATGCCCACCAGCATGCCCTGCACCGGGAACGATTGAATCATCCGCTTATCAAAAGAAACGGACAATTTGTCAAAGCAACTTGGCAGGAGGCACTTGAAGAAATCAAAACACGCACCGAAGCGCTTCAGGCGGCACATGGCCATGATGCCATCAGTGTGTATGGGAGCGCATCAATTACAAATGAGGAAGCTTACTTACTTGGAAAATTTGCAAGGGTCGCACTGAAAACGAAACATATTGATTACAACGGCAGGCTTTGTATGTCTTCAGCAGCAACAGCCGCTAACCAAACATTTGGGCTTGACCGAGGCCTGACCTTCCCGCTTCGTGACATCAAAGATGCCCGGGTTTTAATACTCGCCGGAACCAATATAGCTGAATGTCAGCCGACCCTCATGCCATACATGGAAGAGGCGAAAAAGAACGGGGCGTTTCTCATCGTGATTGATCCGCGCAAAACAGCGACAGCCCAACTAGCCGACTTACATGTCAGCCTGAAACCAGGGTCAGATGCCGCATTAACAAACGGAATCTTACACATCATGCTTCAAGAACATTTAATAGACGAAGAATTTATTAGAAAACGAACATCAGGTTTTCAAGAAATGAAGCAGCATATCACACAAATGTCTCTAACAGACATTGTCCAGCAAACCGGTGTGCCAGTTGAAGTTCTTCAGAAAATAGCAAGAAAATTTGCCCAAGAAAAAACAGGAATCATCCTCACTGCAAGAGGCATTGAACAGCAAATAGACGGAACAGCAGCCGTTCGGAATTTACTGAATATTCTGCTTGCGACTGGAAAAATTGGCAAACCCGGGTGCGGATATGGGGCGATTACTGGGCAGGGAAATGGACAGGGGGCGAGGGAGCATGGACAAAAAGCCGATCAGCTTCCTGGTTACCGTGATATCACAAACCCACTACATAGAAAGGAAATCGCAAAAATATGGAACATTGATGAAAAAGAATTGCCGGGAAAAGGTGTCTCTGCTTTTGAAATGTTTGAAAAAATGCAGGAAGGTGAGATCAAAGCGCTTTTTTTAATGTGCTCAAACCCCGTTCAATCAGGCCCGCACGCAAGTTTTATCAAAGAAGCCATCGAACAGCTGTCCTTTTTTGTGGCAATTGATTTATTTGTTTCTGAAACGGCTGCACTCGCAGATGTCATTTTACCTACTTCGTCATATTTAGAGGACGAAGGAACCATGACGAACATAGAAGGGCGCGTTACGCTGAGAGAAGCAACATATCCACTCAAGCATCAAAGAAAGCATGATTGGCAAATCATTTGTGACATAGCAACAGTATTAGGCAAAGGCGATTATTTTTCTTTTTCATCAGCAGAAGATATTTTTGAAGAATTAAGAGCTGCGACGAAAGGAGGAAAAGCTGATTATTCCGGGATAACCTATGAAAGGCTGAGGAAGGAGCAAGGCATTTTGTGGCCATGTTCGCATTTAGAAGATCCAGGAACAGAAAGACTATTTGAACATGAATTCTCACATCCTGACAAACTAGCAAAGTTTGCAGTCGTCGCACACGGAAAAAAGGTGGCAAAGGAACCAGTCAGTCAAAAGTACCCTCTTTATTTGACGACTGGCAGGGTGATGGCTCATTACCAAACAGGGGTCCAAACAAGAAAAAGTACCTCTCTTGTTGCCAGACAGTTTGAAGCCTATGCAGAGCTTCATCCTGACACAGCAAAAGCTTATGGACTTCAGCACGGGGAGCTTGTCACCATTCGTTCGACACGAGGCAGTGTCATCATCAGATGTCATCTATCAGACACCATTCGGAAAGATACCGTGTTTGTTCCGTTTCACTGGAGCAAACATCAATCCATTAACCAGTTGATTGGCGAGCATTTAGATCCGCACAGTAAAATGCCGGGATTTAAGTATTGTCCCGTACAGCTGTCAGCCTACAAGAATTGAAAACTATGTGAGAAATCATAACGTGTATTTTCCATCTTTATTGAAATTATGGTACTTTCTAAAAAATGATCACATGAGGGGTGTTTTTCATGAAAGAAAAACTCGTATTAGTAGGGAATGGTATGGCTGGCATCCGAACGCTTGAAAACATTATAAAGACAGACAACGAACGATTTGACATGACTGTATTTGGAACTGAGCCGCATCCTAACTATAATCGGATTCTTTTATCAAAGGTTCTGCAAGGGGATACGAATGCAGATGATATTACGTTAAACGATTGGAATTGGTACGAGGAACATCATATTCAACTGTTTACAAATGAAACCATTGTGACAATCGATACAGACAATCAAACAGTGATAAGTGATCAAGGGCGGATCGTGCAATATGACCGTTTGATTTTAGCGACAGGTTCACTTCCATTCATCCTGCCAATTCCGGGGAGTGATAAAAAAGGGGTCACAGCCTTTCGTACATTGCAAGACACCGAGGAAATGATAAGTGCTTCCACCAAGTATAAAAAAGCAGCCGTCATTGGGGGCGGGCTTCTTGGGCTTGAAGCGGCACGTGGTTTATTAAACTTAGGGATGGAAGTGACTGTCATTCACCTCGGCTCTCATTTGATGGACCGTCAGCTAGATCCAATTGCAGGGCAGCTTCTTCAAAAGGAATTAGAAAAACAGGGCATGAGCTTCCTGCTAGGAAAACAGACAAATGAGATTTTAGGAGATAGAAGAGTTGAGGGGTTAATCTTCTCAGATGGCTCCACGCTCGAGACAGATATGGTGGTCATGGCAGCCGGAATTAAACCAAATAAAACGCTCGCAGAAACAAGTGGTCTTGCTGTGAACCGGGGCATTATCGTTAATGATTATATGGAAACAAGTGTCCCTCGAATCTATGCAGTCGGTGAATGTGCAGAGCACAGGGGACAAACGTACGGACTTGTCGCTCCTTTATACGACCAAGCAAACGTGCTCACAAAGCATGTATGTGAAATGAGCCCGGCCCCGTATGAAGGGTCTGTTCTATCGACACAGCTGAAAGTATCAGGAGTTGACGTGTTTTCAGCTGGTGATTTTATAGAAAACGATGGGAAAAAAGCGATTAAGATTTTTGACGAACAACAAGGCATTTATCAAAAACTAGTTTTCCAGCAAAATCGATTAGTAGGCGCTGTGTTGTTCGGAGAAACAAGTGATGGACCTCGATTATTCTCCTACATTAGAGAAGGGGTAGATATGTCGGATATGGAGAAGGTATCCATCTTAACATCAAATGATCTGGCGCAAGAAAGCACGATTGAGGGCATGGCAAACGACCATATCGTTTGCGGCTGTAATGGTGTATCAAAAGAGCAGATTGTACAGGCCATTCAGGAAGAAGGCTTATCTACGATTCAGGAAGTCAAGCAATGTACAAGTGCCTCTCGATCATGCGGGGGCTGTCAAGCTGTTGTCGAAGAGATTTTATGGCACACCTTAGGCGATGATGCGAACCGCACAGCGCATAAAGAAACCATTTGCGCCTGCACCACCTTATCACGAGATGAAGTGCTTCATGAAATAAAAGAAAAAGGCTTGCAGCATGTCAAAGAAGTGATGAATGTACTTGATTGGGAAACAGAAGAAGGCTGTTCAAAGTGCCGGCCTGCACTGAATTACTATTTAGGTATGATTCATCCACTTGACTACAAAGATGAAAAAAGTTCACGATTTGTGAATGAACGTATGCATGCCAACATACAAAATGATGGCACTTATTCAGTTGTTCCGCGTATGTACGGAGGCGTCACAAATGCAAATGACCTGAGAAAAATAGCAGATGTCGTCGACAAATATGAGATCCCCCTTGTGAAAATGACTGGCGGTCAGCGTATCGACCTTTTAGGTGTAAAAAAAGAAGATTTACCTAAAGTATGGGCTGATCTGGATATGCCGTCCGGTTATGCTTACGGAAAATCATTAAGAACCGTCAAAACATGTGTCGGAGAACAATTTTGCCGGTTCGGAACGCAGGACTCTATTTCTCTTGGAATTGCACTTGAAAAGAAATTCGAAGGTCTTGCTACACCACACAAAGTCAAAATGGCCGTGTCCGCATGCCCTAGAAACTGTGCAGAATCTGGGATTAAAGATCTCGGCATCGTAGGGATTGATGGGGGATTTGAATTGTATGCAGGCGGGAATGGGGGCACCCATTTACGAGCTGGAGACTTATTAATGAAGGTAAAAACAGCAGAAGAAGTAGAACAAATGGCCGCAGCTTACCTTCAATATTACAGGGAAACAGCAAATTATTTAGAAAGAACATCCGCTTGGGTTGAACGGCTTGGTTTGGATCATATTCAGTCGGTTCTGCTAGATGACGAAAAACGTGCAGCATTAATCGAAAGAATGGACATCGCTCTTTCAACCTATAAAGAGCCTTGGCAGGAGCTTCGGGAGAACCAACAAGAAACAAGACAACTGTTTCATAAAGCTACAGCTTCCGTATAATCAATGAATTGAAAGGATGAGATCAGATGTCAATTCCAGTGGTAAAAGTTCACATTGGTACTATATCAGAGTTCCCGATGAAGCTAGGGAAAACCGTCGCAGCCGGTACACTTGAATTAGCTGTTTTTCAAACCTCTAACAAGCAGTTCAAAGCCATTGAAAATCGTTGTCCTCATAAAGGCGGCGTATTAGCCGAGGGAATGGTGAGCGGAGATCATGTGTTCTGTCCGATGCATGATTGGAAAATCGATCTTTCATCAGGTCACGTTCAAGCACCAGATCATGGGTGCGTCAAAACTTATGAAACATTCGTTGAGGGAGACGACGTCTTTATTTTACTGCCTTCATAAATGGTTTAGAACCTTCCTTTCATGTACATGCTGTAGATACATGCAGTCAGAAAGGAAGGTATGCTTGTGCCATTTTTTAATATTTTGATTGAACTCTTCATCGGATTTTTTGCTTTATTTTTCATTACAAAACTATTAGGGAAAACCCAATTTGCTCAAATCACGCCGTTTGATTTTATTTCTGCACTCATTTTAGGGGAAATGGTCGGTAATGCTATCTTCGATCCAGAAGTTAGCATTCTGCATATTCTTTTTGCTGTTGCGGTATGGGGGGTTTTAATATACACAGTTGAATGGCTCTCGCAAAAGTTTAAATCGGTTCGTTCCTTTTTAGAAGGAAGACCGACCCTTGTTATCGATAAAGGAAAGATTCACTACAAACGCTTAAAGAAAAACATGCTGGATTTAAATCAACTGCAAACGCTTATCAGGGCGAAGGGGCATTTTGCTCTTCGCGAAATTGAATATGCGATTTTAGAAACAGACGGTTCTGTCAGTGTGCTTCCGAAAATGAAATACGCACCAGCGACAGCCGAAGATGTGAACGTGAAAGGAAAAGAAGTCAAACTGCCTAGAACCTTTATTATCGACGGGGAAATCTTAAGAAAAGACTTACAGGAAGCTGGATTTGATGAGTCATGGCTGCGTGAGCAACTGAAATCGAAGCACATTTCCTCTTATAAAGATGTCCTTTTCTGTGAATGGATTGAAAATGAAGGAATTTATGCGATGAAATATGAGAAATCTGAAAAAACATCCACAACATAACGCGGTGGGTGTTTTTTTAGTTAGAACATGAATAAGATCAAAAAGAATGTTTCAATGAAAACGTTCACAAAATAAGGAGGAGATGTGGGATGAAGTATGGAAAACTACTGCTTGTGATCGTATTGTCTTTATTCCTTTTGGCCCCAGCTTCACTTGAAGCAGCTGAACACAAGAATCAAACAAACCGTGTTCTGGTGGTCGATCAAAAGGGAAATGGGTCATTTCGAACGGTTCAATCCGCCATTGATGCGATACCAGTGAACAATCAGCAGCAAACAACGATATATATTAAAAATGGTGTGTATAAAGAAAAGATTCTCCTTCCGCAAAATAAACCGCACGTGTCCTTTATCGGAGAAAATCAGTACAATACCATTCTGACGTATGATGATACAAATGCAAGCACTGGGAGCACAACCAATAGCTCAAGTACAATGATTCGTGCAAACGACTTTTATGCAGAGAACATCACCTTTCAAAATACAGCTGGCAGAAATGCAGGGCAGGCAGTTGCCCTTTATGTGTCAGGAGACCGCGCTGCGTTTAAACAAGTACGTGTCCTTGGCTATCAAGACACGCTTTATGCAACAGGTACAGGCAGGCAATATTACGAAAACTGCTATATCGAGGGCACGGTTGATTTCATTTTTGGTTCAGCAACCGCTGTATTTAAAAGAGCTGAAATAAAAAGCCTTGGAAATGGATATATTACTGCAGCATCCACAACAGAAGCGCAAAAGTACGGATACGTTTTCATCAATTCGACGTTAAAAAAGGGAACAGCTGCTGCTCAATCTGTTTATTTAGGCCGTCCGTGGAGACCTCATTCTGCTGTCACGTTTCTCCATACAATAATGGATGATCATATAAAAGCAGAGGGATGGCATAATTGGAATAACCGTGACAATGAAAAAACGGCAAGATATCAAGAGTATGGATCGACGGGGGCAGGGAGCAATTTGACTCAGCGGGTAAAATGGTCAACGATTTTAAGCAATAACGAAGCAAGTCAAATCACCGTTCAAGCCGTACTTGGCGGAGCCGATAGCTGGAATCCAGAAAAAAGGTAAAGGAGCTTGTCAGTTTTCGTCAAAGAAAGCTGACTTTTCTGTTTAAAAAACCTTTGAGAACAAATGTTCTTTTGTGTATAATGAACATAATCTTCTAAATTTGGCTGCTTCTCTAAAAAGGAGGGATTGCGTGAAACGTTTCTCACAGTTCATGTTTTTACAATTATGCATGTTGTCGATTTTATTTCTCCCTTTTTCAATGAAAAACGAACAACTAACGGCTCGTGATGACCAATCCAAATGGATAACAGCTTTAGACGAACTTATTCGCACAGCGCCTGATTTGGAGGGTGCTATCTCTGGCATCAGCGTCCGTGATACTTCTGACACCTCTCTACTTTATGAACATCAAGCTGACATCCGTCTTACTCCTGCTTCTAATATGAAACTACTCACATCAGCCATCGCCCTCGATATACTGGGTGAAAACCACACATTTCCTACAGACGTTTGGATGGATGGTTCTATTCAAAAGCACACATTACATGGCAACCTTTATCTCCGAGGCACTGGAGACCCGACATTGTTAGAGAACGATTTTGCTGCTTTAGCTAAGCAAGTCAAAAAGGCTGGAATACATACAATTCGTGGACAGCTTGCAGCAGATGATACTTGGTTTGATGACACGAGATATTCCATTGATCTTCCATGGAGTGATGAGGATCAATATTACGGCGCACAAATATCTGCTCTCACAGCTTCACCGAATCAAGATTATGATGCAGGAACCATCATTCTCGAAGTAAAGCCTGGAAAGAAGCAGGGGCAGAAGGCTGTCTATGACATAATCCCAAAGACTGATGTTGCTCAAGTCATCAACCGAGTAAAAACCGTTCCAGAAGGCGGGGAAAAGAAAATATCTTTTAAACGTTCTCACGGCACAAACGAGATTACGCTGACTGGGACTATTCCGCTAAATGCAAGTTCATCTAGACAATGGGTTGCATTATGGGAACCGGCAACCTATGCCTTAGATTTAATGAAACGTGCCCTAAAGGCGGAGGGAATTCAGCTGAAAGGACCACTCACAACAAAACAAGTTCCTAAAAAATCCAAAAAAATCGCTTCTCATTCATCAATGCCTTTATCAGAACTGCTTGTTCCCATGATGAAATTAAGCAACAATACGCATGCAGAAATTCTGTTAAAGGAACTTGGTAAGCGGGTAAAGAATAAAGGAAGTTTTGAAAAAGGGCTGGACGTGATCAATGAACGCCTTCCTGCCTTTGGCATAGATCCATCACTCACTGTGTTAAGAGACGGATCAGGCATATCACCGATTAACCTTGTCTCTGCAAATCAATTCACTCTCTTTTTGACAAACATTCAAAAGGAAAAATGGTTTAAAACCTATGTAAATGCGCTTCCGTTAGCAGGGGCAAGTGAGCGTATGGTGGGAGGTACATTAAGAAACAGATTGAAAGAACCAGCCACACTTGAGAAAGTACGTGCGAAAACAGGGTCATTATCAACTGTTAGCACACTTTCTGGATATATTGAAACACAACGCGGAAAGACACTTGCTTTTTCGATCTTATTCAATCATCTCGTTGATGACGAAAAAGGGAAAGTCATAGAAGACCGCATTGTGAGCATCTTAGCCGAGGATCTTTAGACAGAGAAGGGGAGCATCATGATGTTAGATAATCAACAATCTTTGGTAAAAACCATGTCCATCTTTTTGATTCCACTTTTATTGAGCAATATTTTACAATCAATCGGGCAGCTTGTGTCCATTGTACTTGTCGGCAGATGGATTGGAGAGGATGCAATAGCTGCGATTTCTGCATTCTTTCCGCTTTTCTTTTTACTCGTTTCTTTTTCCATTGGGATTGGATCAGGGAGCTCGATCCTGATTGGACAAGCGTATGGAGCAAAAAATGAACAGAGATTAAAGGAAATAATAGGAACAACGATTTCATTCACTTTTCTAACGGGGCTTATTTTAGCTATCATTGGCGGTTTTTTTGCAGCAGATATCTTACATTTGATGGGAACCCCTGCCAATATTATCGAGGAAAGTACTGCATATGCCAGAATTCTATTCATCTCAATGCCAATCTTATTTCTTTACTTTGTTTATACGACCTTTTTACGAGGAACAGGAGATTCAAAAACGCCTTTTTATTTCTTAATGATTAGTACGGGAACAAATATTTTACTGCTGCCGATTTTATTATTCGGCTGGCTCGGGCTTCCGGCTTTTGGTTTGTATGGCGCTGCGTATTCCTCTGTCATTTCTACAATTGTTACGTTTATCATTCTGCATATCTATCTTTATAAAACAAAGCACCCGCTGCGCGTTGATGCGTCGGTTAGAAAGCATTTATTGATGAAAGGGGATTTATTAAAAACGCTATTAAAGTTAAGTATCCCTTCAAGTATTAATATGATTCTCATTTCTTTATCCGAAATTGCTGTCATTTCTTTTGTCAACGATTATGGATCACAGGCGACCGCAGCCTACGGCGTTGTCAATCAAGTCGTCAGTTACGTACAGATGCCGGCAGTGAGCCTAGGAATTGCAGTTTCTATCTTCGCAGCACAATTCATTGGCGCAGGAAATATGAATCGTTTAAAAGATGTCATTAAAATTGGGCTGGGATTAAACTTTGCCATAGGCGGATTGATCATCTTGTTCGTTTATATATTTGCACCGCAAATTTTATCCATCTTTTTAACAGAGCCTGCCACAATTGACATCGCCTATAGTCTGGTCGTTATTACGCTATGGAGCTATCTCATTTTTGGAACGGCGCAAATCGTTGCAGCCACAATGAGAGCAAGCGGAACCGTTCTATGGCCGACCATCTTTAGTATTTGTTCCATTTGGCTTGTTGAAGTACCAGTTGCTTATGTGCTGTCACACTATACATCACTTGGGATCAAAGGAATTTGGATAGGCTATCCTGCAGCTTTTTTTGTAAACTTATTACTTCAATACGGCTATTATCGATTGGTATGGAAGAAAAAACAGATTGTTGCGCTTGTTCAATCATAAGGTGAAGATATCATTTGGCATGTACTGACGCAGACCTATTACTTTTTAGGAGGTCTGGTCTGCTATGTTTTTGAATCAAAGAAGTGAACGCATACCGGTGACTTCTTTGATGACGGACCTGATATGTAAAGCTGACGCGGGAAAGCTTTTGTTCCATTGCAAACGAGTTGAAAAATCGTTTGACCGAATATGGACTGTGCTTAGTCTCATCTGACAATGAAATCACTTTGAGAAACAAAGGCCCTAACGGATGTATGACCTATTTGCCATAGCAAAAAACGAACGGATTGTACACATGTCTCGGCTCTTAAAATGGATATTTGATTCTATGTGTCATTGCTCCAATTGGAAGTGAGACCTAGAAAAATTATCATTTCGACAATCATCGAATCAAATCATTTAAAAGTTAAATGGTTTTATGTTATGGTGTTGAAAGGATAAAACTAGTATGATTTATGACAGAAATGGGGACATCATTTATGAGTCAATCAAGTTTACAGGGCAAAGCATATTCCGTTTTAAATTTATCCTCTGTGACAGAAGGCGGCACCATTAAAGAATCTTTTGAGCATAGTATGGATTTAGCAAAAAAGGCAGAGAAGTGGGGCTATCATAGATATTGGCTGGCAGAACACCATAACATGGAAGGGGTTGCGAGCTCAGCAACGTCTGTCTTGATTGGATATATTGCTGGTGGCACCAAAACAATCCGCGTGGGTTCTGGCGGGATTATGCTTCCAAATCACTCTTCACTTGTCATTGCAGAGCAATTTGGAACACTGGAGACATTGTATCCGGGGAGAATTGATTTAGGTCTTGGCCGGGCACCAGGGACGGATCAATTAACGGCAAGAGCTCTCAGACGAAATCTTCATCATGGAGAAGATTTCCCGGAGCAGCTTGAAGAGCTTCGGCAATATTTCAAACCGGCAGGTCAGGTCAAAAAACATGTAAGAGCCGTTCCTGGAGAGGGATTAGATATTCCGATTTGGCTTCTTGGTTCAAGCGGATTTAGCGCAAGGCTTGCAGGAGAACTTGGACTGCCTTTTGCCTTTGCGGCACATTTCTCACCTAAAAATACCATTCCTGCTTTAGAGTTGTACAGACAATCATTCCAACCTTCTGATGTGTTAAAAGAGCCTTATGCCATGGTTGGTGTGACAGTCATTGCGGCTGATCAAACAGAGCGGGCTGAATATTTGGCGACCTCTCATTATCAGCGGTTTTTGAGTCTCATTCGCAATACACCAGGAAAACTAAAGGCCCCTGTTGAAAGTATGGATGGGCTGTGGAGTCCATATGAGAAGGCGATGGTTGACGAACAATTAAGCTCAACGATCATTGGGGATAAACAAAAGGTGAAAAAAGAATTGGAAGCCTTTATTGAAGCGACGCAAGCAGATGAAGTGATGATTAATTCTGATATGTATGACCATCAAGAAAGAATGCGTTCTTATGAAATCATTGCGGATATCTTTCAAGAGGAACAAGAAAAATAAGCATCAAAAAAGAACTGCAAAGAGCAGTTCTTTTAAGATTGTTCAAAATGGTTTAAAATTTTA
>NZ_AMSH01000014.1 GCF_000300535.1 Bacillus xiamenensis | reverse complement strand
CTCATAAAATAAAACAAATTTCTAAAATAAATATCATTTTAGCCCTTTGTCAACAATCTGAAACGACCCAAATCGGGTCGTTTTCATGTCATATATAAATTAGAAAACCTGTTCAACTTCTACAACGCCAGGTACTTCTTCTAATAATGCGCGCTCAATACCGGCTTTTAATGTAATGGTTGAACTTGGGCAGCTGCCGCATGCACCAAGAAGACGTAATTTCACAATGCCATCTTCAATGTCTACAAGCTCACAGTCTCCACCATCACGTAATAGAAATGGACGAAGTTTGTCCAGTACTTCCTGTACTTGGTCTTTCATTTCGACTTCAGTCATTAGATATAATCGCTCCTTTCACAACATATCACCATTATATTCATCTGGACGATAAAAATCTATTGATTGGTTTCAAAGTTTCCTTCTCATTATAGCACAATCTCATCTTGAAACAAAAAGTGATTTTGACTTTTTTCATACAGAAAAATCAGCTAAAATAAAGAAAGAATAGGGGGCTTGTCAAATGAAACAAACCGTTGATCTTTATGTATATGGAAGAGATGTACTGTGCGCTAGCTGCGTAAATATGCCTTCGTCAAAAGAGACATTTGAGTGGTTAGATGCAGCATTAAAACGAAAATATCCGAATCAGCCGTTTCGCATCACATATATTGATATTGAGCACCCGCCAGAAAATGAACGCCAAAAAGAATGGTCTGAACGAATTCTTGATGATGAATTCTTTTATCCGCTTGTCCTAGTGGAGGATCAAATTGTTGGAGAAGGCAATCCGAAATTAAAAGACATTTATCAAGAAATGGAGAAATACGGGTACAAAGAGAGCAGTGAATAAGCTGTTCTTTTTTTGAGAAAATAAATAGAACAAACGTTCCTTTTTGTGTTGAAAAAAGAACGCTTGTTCGTTTATAATAAAATGAAAGGAGCGTGAGCATCATGAATTATTTACTGAACCAATCTCTTCATCAGCAAATACCAATTGATATGATTTATATGAAAAAAAACGGAGAATGCACGAAACGAAAAATCATTGTACACCGTCAAACGGACCAGCTCATACAAGCGTATTGTTTATCGAAGAAGACCATGAGAACTTTTCGTAAAGACTGTATTCTTGCTCTTGCTCCGATCAAAAGAACCCATCGACCGGCATATGCCGTTTCATAGAAAAAGCTCCTTCGCTTGGAAGGAGCTTTGAGAAAAAATTCACAAAAGTTTAGCCATTATGATGTTTGTACATCCAAAGAAGCCCGGATTTTAAGAGTCGTGGAACACGGCCAACAAGCGGACGATCTGCTACTAAGCCAAAGCCAGCTTTTTTTCCTAAAGAGCCGAGTACCCCTTTTAGCTTAAACTGCGGGTAAGCCTCAGGAAGCGGCTCGTTTTTCCAGCGTTTTTGCAGGGATTGAACAATTTGTTCTGCCTGTGCCTCGGCTAGCTGTGCACTTGGGGCGTGCGGCAAGCTTGCGCAGTCACCTACGACATATACATGCTCATCTCCAGGGAGATTGTGATGAGGAGTTAAGACGACACGGCCTTGTGCGTCTTTTTCAACATCCATATCTCGAACCACTTTACTTGGCTGAATTCCTGCTGTCCACACAATGGCATCTGCTTCAATCGCATCGTCATGGTTGTAAACAACCCCTTCTTCAACCTTCGTAATATTGGCACAGTTAATGATCTTCACATCATTTTCTTCAAACCATTTTTGTACATATAAACTTAATCTTTTTGGGAAGCTTGATAGAATCAGCTCTCCTCGGTCAAAAAGAATAATGTTTAAATCAGATCGGCTTTCTCGCAGTTCACTGGCTAGCTCTACCCCGCTTAGTCCAGCACCGACAATACCAACCGTTGCGCCAGCACTTAAATTGTTTAATTTGTTATACGCAAGCCTTGACTGATCAATGGTTTGAATGCTGTATGTATGCTCTTTCGCACCTGGGACATTATGATACTTGTCCTCACAGCCGAGTCCAATCACCGTATCATCATATGAAATAGGTTCTCGGTCGCTGAATAAGATCTGTTTGTTTTCAAGATCAATTTTTTCTACTTCCCCGTATTGAATATCCAGCTTCGGATGCTCTGGAAAAGATACTCGAATGTGATGATCAGAGATCGTTCCAGCAGCAAGTGCATAATATTCTGTTTTTAAACAGTGGTAAGGATTTCGATCAATTAATGTGATAGTGACATCATCAGGTAATTGATTTGGCAATAAGCGGTGGAGAACCCGCATATTCCCGTAACCTCCGCCGATCAAGACTAAATTTTTCATGACGATTCTCCTTTTCCCCCTAGACATTGAAAAACACTTATACTAAAAAACTTTAAGTTAAAATACCAAATAAAATTATATCGAATTTACTGTGAAACCACAATAATTGTTTCAAAATAACCTACATATTCATTAGTTAGTCCTAAATAGTAAAACATTTTACGAGGAATAGGCGTAACGATTTATTTGATGCTCATGTTTTGACTAATAGAAGGAATTTCGGTAGGATGGTAAGGCAAATGTGAGGTGAAGCACAGTGTTTCCACTGATCGAATTTTGTGTAAGTAATCTTGCACAAGGGTCTCAAGAAGCAAAAGAGAAGCTTGAAAAAGACCCAAACCTAGATGTCATGGAATACGGCTGTTTAAGCTACTGCGGCAAATGCATGGACTCCCCATTTGCGCTTGTGAATGGAGAATTTGTTTCAGGAGAAAATGCAGAGCAGCTAGTCGAGCGTATTTATGCTTTTATAGAGGAAAACGACATGTTTTAAATGCACCACATAGGTCATGAGGTGCATTTTTTTTCATATATTCAGTTTCCATTTTTCAGGAGAAAATGTAGAAAGCGCATTCAATATGTTATGCTAATAAAATATCATCAAAATGAAGCATCACACGAGAGAAAAAGAGGCATATGCATAATAAAAGCCCTTTGCCATGGCAGCAAAGAGCTTCTATGTATGAAAAACGGGGGATGATAAGATTGTCTCCTGAATCGACTCCTTTTATACTATAAAGAAACAACATTTTTGGAGGACGCTCATGACATCATTTCAATTCACGAAAATGCACGGACTAGGAAATAATTATATATACGTCAATCAGATGAAGGAACAGCTTCCAGAGGAGCAACTGTCAGAGATAGCGACCCGCGTTTCTTCTGTTTATACAGGAATCGGTTCTGACGGAATGATCCTCATTTGCCCATCAGAGGTTGCACCTGTGAAGATGCGTATTTTCAACAATGATGGATCAGAGGGGAAAAACTGTGGCAACGGGCTTCGCTGCGTGGCGAAATATGTGTATGAGCATCAGATGGTGACAGACACGACGTTCCAAATTGAGACATTGTCAGGACTCGTTGAAGCCACTGTTCATGTGCAGGATGGTCACGTTCAGTTAGTGACAGTAGATATGGGTAAACCTCGTTTTGAAAAAGAAGCGATGCCGATGCTTGGTGAACCGGCCAGTACAACGATTAATGAACCGCTTGATTTTGGCACGACGACCTTAAATGGAACAGCTGTTTCAATGGGGAATCCCCATATCGTCTTCTATTTAGAAGACATTGAACAGGCGCCGCTTGAATCACTTGGACCCATCATTGAAAAGCATGACATGTTTCCAGAAGGCGTCAATGTAGAATTTGTTGAACGCGTCAGTGAAACGGAACTGCATTTTCGCGTGTGGGAAAGAGGTTCAGGGATTACGCAAGCCTGCGGAACGGGAGCGTGCGCTGCGGCTGTATCAACGATTGTGAATGGACATGCGAAAAAAGAGACGGACATGACGGTTCATCTAGCAGGCGGAGACCTGATCATTCGCTGGAAAGACAATGACCATGTGCTGATGACAGGGCCTGCTGAAACGATTTGTGACGGCACATTTTATCTCTAAACCATTTATTTGAGAAAAGGCATCATCACGTTTATAATTGAAAAGAAACATCCAGTCAAAAGGAGGGATGATCATGAGTACACCAGTAACGATTACAGAAGCTGCTGCATTGCAGATTAAAGATATGATGAAAGAACATGAAGAAGAAAATGCGTTCCTTCGAGTGGGCGTAAAAGGCGGCGGCTGCAGCGGACTTTCATACGGCATGGGCTTTGACCATGAAGTTTCAGAGAAAGACACGCAGTTCGAACAGCACGGCATCAAGGTCCTTGTCGACTCCGAAAGCCTTGATATCATGAACGGCACCATCATTGATTTCAAACAATCACTAATGGGCGGCGGTTTCACGATTGACAATCCGAACGCCATTGCATCATGTGGGTGTGGTTCTTCTTTTAGAACGGCGACGAATACCGGTACGCCGGAGGAGTGTTAAGAAAGAGCGTCTAATATGATGAACCTCCACGAATAAATGAGCTATTCGTGGAGGTTTTTTGTTGTTTTAAATAGATGTCTATTTTTCATTACTACAACTTTGCCATTCTAAATATATTAGGTAATATTATTCTTGCGAGTTATGTAATAAGAAGTTTGAGTTTAAT
The DNA here is from genome assembly GCF_000300535.1 of Bacillus xiamenensis. Classification (GTDB taxonomy): domain Bacteria; phylum Bacillota; class Bacilli; order Bacillales; family Bacillaceae; genus Bacillus; species Bacillus xiamenensis. The sequence goes on along the minus strand of NZ_AMSH01000014.1, from coordinate 57,862 downwards.
TTACCCAACATACACTCAATTGAGAATTAGTGCTTCGTGTGAATCATTTTAGAACTTTTCTTCTGCATCAACAGAAGAGCTTCCTATTTTATCATTAACAGGATCATATAGACCATCAAATTTTTTTGTTTTATCGCCATTAAGATAACCCTCCACAGTCACTCCTCCAGTTGGATCAATAAAATAGTCATCGTAATAAGAAATTTCCTGAATACCTTTGTATTCACTTTTAAGGTATTCCGTCATTTTACTTTTTGCTTTTTCAAAAATTTCATTTTCTTCTTTATTGACATCATATTGATGCTTCATAATCAGTCCTCCAAAAGTTATAATTAACAATAATAGAATAATAAGGTTTTTTTTCAAAAGATCATCCCTTTCCCTTCTATATTTACATGACATGAAAGGTGCTGCAAATATTGAGTAAACAAATTAGTACTTCTAGCCTTACAGATGAAACATATTTTAGATTGAGTCAAAGAGCCTATAATTATAATTATCTTAAGCGAAAATTACAGAATAACGAATATTTTCGAATTAATTCTTCCAAAACAAATTCAACTTATTGGTACGTTGAGAAAATAAAGACTGACGTAGATACTGGTTTGGATGCAGTTGTATTATCACAAGCGAAAAAGTCGGAAAATGGTAAGTGGATTAAGTCGAAGAATCCAGAAAATGTTGTCGTATCTTTTGCTGGAACAGATCTTGGAAAAGACCCAATCACCGATGGTGTAAAAGCTGATGGTAGTAACATTGTTCTGGGAAGTGATCCAAAAAAGGAGTCTCACTACATCGTTAAAAAAGATACAAAAGATACATCTAAAACACTAGGAAAGTATAATGGAACTCCTTCACAAGATGCAATACTCACTTCAGGAAATTATAAACTGATTACTAAAACATCTCAAATCGATCAAGCAGATCAGCTCGTGAAGGAGATTAAAAGGAAATATAATGGAACATCGACCATTGTTTCGACAACTGGTCATTCTTTAGGTGGTGCAGAAGCTGAGTACAGTGCGGTAAATAATGATATTTATGCTGTCGCATTTAACAGCCCTTCAATCGTTAAACTACACACAAGTGAAAAACAAAAAGAAATAAACGATGGATTGTACGATCCATACGTAAGGTCTATCATCAATCCTGATGATATGGTCGGTGCTGGTTATTGGAATGAGTATGAACGTCATAATGGGACTACAATATACACAAAAGAGCCTTCCTTGTCGAGATTCAATCGAAATCAAAGGTTGAATGGTTCATTAGGAGACCAAATTGAGAAAAATCTTGCCTATTTTATAAGTACTGTTATTTTACAAAATCCAGATACACATGGACTAAATGAAGCTAATTTTATTTTCGATGATAATGGTCAAGTTAAAAATATAGATGGCAAAAAACTAGTATATGATAAAAATCTGGACGCCATGTTGCCCGCTGGTGTAATTGGTGGAGGAGAGGAAATAAAAGTAAACCCTAAAAGCGCAAAAAAACTGGCAGAAAAGATTGAAACAATGATTCAAGAACTGAGAAAAATAAAAAAAGAAGCCCAAAACGCCTATCAAGAACACGATGAAAAAGTGTCTGAACTTCAGACTGAATTTTTGGGTCAAGTCGGGAGTGGATTATATGATCAACTTAACGCTCAAGATGTTTCTAATACAATAGAAGATCTGTACCAATCTTTTGATAAGGGTCCTATTTTTTACGATATATATGCCGAACAATCATTCATAGATTCAATAAAATTAGCAATCTCAGATCTTGAAGAAATAGGCGGGTTCTTAGATAAAATTGCAAATGATTTCGAGAAAAAAGATCAAATGCTGGCTAAATGGTTAAGATTATAGGAGGTACAAATCATGCAAACATTAAATGACCTGTTAGAGCATAAAGATGACCCAATTCGTAAGAAAATGCAACTTCAAATGTTAAAGGTTGATATGACACAAACAACAAACTCTAAACTACAAGTTGTGCAAAAGAATCTTAAAACAAAAATGGAAATGAGTACACTACAGACAGAACTAAATGAAGTATATTCAGCTCTTTTATATAGCTTTAAAGGAAAAGCCCAAAAAGCACTTGCGCAGCGCATTAGTGAAAGTGCCAAACTAATAGTTAAGACAGAACAGGATGGGGAGACGTTTATTAATAGCTTTAAAACAAGGAATACGTAAAATTTATGATTATGAAAAAATCTGTTAAGACGCCAAATATATTTGGCGTCTTTTTTGAACAACAAAAAGCTCCACGAATCAAATTCGCGGAGCTTAACTGGTTTTATAATAATTAGGTGTTCTCTTTTAACAATCTTCCGGCGTACCTGTATTTCTCGATATTCGGAAAGAAGAGCCGCATCCGCATTGTAATTCCTTCTCATCATTAAACAGTTATTTAGAAAAGAGTCCACAATTTCTAATGATGTCATCTGTGTTCAATAATGTCGCTTCTGCAATCCCTAGATTATTCAATTTCATGAAAGATTGTACAGCTTGATAGCCTACTGCATATCCTGCAAAAGGGGATAATCCGACAGGCTTATAGCCTTGTTCTTTTGCTATGGTATCACCAAACATATAACTACTGACCTCGGCAAACCCTTTGGTGTATAAAGCGTCTTTCATCACTTCTTTTGAATATTCTAAGTCCTGTTTATCAAATGAAGTGACCCAAGGTCCTAACATGCGTTCACCATAAAGTTCTTTTGCAAATGATTCAGCTAATCCTTCTATAATTAAATAATCTCCAACTGTCACGTTTCCGTAATCCCATTCAAAATATGAAAAGCGAATATTATGATGGAATTCATGTGCTATGAGAGCAGGGATACGTGGGATGTTATAAGAGTTTGGATAAATTGATACTTGGATAAATCCTGGAATTCCTCCAAAGCCACAATACCCTTTTTGTTGTTCAAGTTTTTTCGGATCAGCTATATATAGACCCAATCTCAATTCATCAGCATTTATATGGAGGTTATGTTTTTTAATAAAATTCCTACATTGATTCAAGGCGGTATTTGCCGTTTGGAGAGCTTGGATTTCTTGTAGTTTTTGTAATGCCTTTCTCCCAGTTTGTGAATCTGATACATCAAGGTAGCCAAGCATATTGGTTGCTAAGATGACATCATAGCCATTGGGCTGTTTAGCTTTTAACGGAACATTTATCATATTCCACATCTTTTCAAAAGGTTTCATCATGTTGTATCGAAAAAAATGTTCTTTATTTTCTTTCAACGAAAACAACTTTTCGTATTGGTCGATTGTATCCTCAATCATAATGTTCATTGATGTGACCTCTTTTCTGTTGAACAGCAAAGACTTTCATCGCTTCACTCATGAATGAAGCCAAGCCCTCGCCATATTGATCTATATTTTTTGTGAAACGTTCATCTTGAATATAGAGTTGACCTAATCCATAAAATGACTTCAGGGAGTATTGACTGAAGTTATCATTTAAAAAGTCATACCATTCTTTGATGGCGGCTTGTACCTCTTTGGATTGAGGAGTGCGATTGCGCAGGGACGCTAGGTTATGAAAAATCCTATCCCATCTCCCAGATAAATCATGTTGTTCCTCTGTGGACAATCGACTTAATTTGAAGTTCACGTTATCAATGGAATCATTCCCCCAGCGATAGCGAGCTTCTTCTTCATATTCATTGAATTTCATGTTCATTCCCTCAAACCTCTCTTTATTTGTCAGGTGAATTTCTCCCGTTATATGTTTTAATGTCTTATCAATATTTTCAATCATTTTATCAAGCTTATTTCGTTTCTCCATCAACATTTTTCGTTGTAAGATAAATGCTTCATGTTTATCAAATGACGGATTGTTTATGATTTTTTTTATTTCCTTTAAGTTAAATCCCAGTTCTCTGAAAAATAATATTTGCTGTAGTGTTTCAAGGTTTTCTTCTGAATAGAGCCGGTAACCAGCATCCGTGACTTCTTTTGGGGTCAACAAACCAATTTGATCGTAATGATGAAGCGTACGAATACTAATATCAAACAATTCAGCGACTTCTTTTACTTTCATATTCAACACATCTCCTTGTGATATTCACGATAAAGTATGACGTTACGTGAGGGTCAATAGAAAGGGATCAATGAATAGAAATTCGTTTTTGCAATATGATAGCATGTGATGTTGAAGATGGAAAAAATAAAAAAGAGACGCTCATCCAGCGTCTTCTTCTCATATTTCTTCTTCTATTTTTAGAAGCTCTTTATCGAGGATATAAACCAATTCATTTGTACTAGATAAATAAATCTCGACCTCTTTATTGACATCTTCCACATGGACTTCCGCCTCAACTCGAATCTTTGCTGGTTCTCCGCGATATACCACTTCAAACGTACCAATTTCCTTCGTTTGATTGTCTTTTTGCATGTTTTTCACTACAGTATGTATCTGTTTCATTTCTTGATCACCCAAACCAGAATCCAAAATCGAAGTGGACACATGTTTTAAAAAAGGTTCTAATTGATCATAATCAATATTCAATCCTGCAGCGAATTCAGCATCACGTTTGTTAAAGCCTTTTGCAAACAGTTCAATTGAGCCGCCAATCATCAGTAACAAGCTCAAACTAATCATGAAACGCTTTATCATCTTTCCACCTATCCTTCATTATGATCTTCTACTTTCTATATCGGTTGAACAGATCAAACCTTCATTGATTAAATTCCTTCTTAAACAATTGATAAATCGCTCAATTTTGTTACAGCTTGTCCTCACATCTGGCTATTTCCACTCGAAAAGAGTATCATGAGAACCAAACATAAACTGTCATCAGAAAAGAGGTTGCTGAGGTTTGAGTGAACAAATCAATTGCAGGAACTGTCATGAACTGATTCCGTATCGTTCAAAAACGTGTCCATCTTGTGGGATAGACAAGCCGCTTCCGAAAAAGGAACGTGTGAAGGATCGGGTGATTTTGGTTGTGGCGGGGATTGTTGTGGTGTTGCTTGCTGCAATGGTACTTGGAATGGCGAATGCTTATATTGGGATTTTTAAATAAACAAAAAAGGAGTTCCGCAGATGGAACTCCTTTTTTTGATCCGTTCTTATTTGTTTTCAAATAAGCTTGTGGAATGAAGTGGCTGTACACGGGCTTTCGGGTCCATGTACGCTTTTGCGTTGTTCACAGCAGTTGGTGCTTCACCAAATCCGCTTGCGATCAATTTGACTTTTCCTTCATACGTACAAATGTCTCCTGCCGCATAGAAGCCTTCGATGTTTGTTTCCATTGTGGATTTGACCACGATAGAGTTCTTTTCGATTTCAAGACCCCATTGTTTGATTGGTCCAAGGGAGGAAACAAAACCAAAGTTAACGATCACATCGTCCACATCAAGCACTTGTTTTTTATCACCTTTGACTTCTTCAAGCACAATTTGTTCAATGCGGTCTTCACCGATGAGCTCAGTTGGGACAAATGGTGTCAGCACATTGACTTTCGAGTTGTGCAAGTTTTCTACACTGTGCTCATGTGCACGGAATTTGTCACGGCGGTGAATGATGGATACTTCTTTTGCGATTGGCTCAAGCATCAGTGCCCAGTCCACCGCAGAGTCTCCGCCGCCAAGAACAGCGACACGTCTGCCAGCAAATTGGTTCAAATCATTGATGAAGTAATGCAGGTTGCTTCCTTCAAATGATTCTGCTGCGTCAAGTTCAAGCTTTCTCGGTTGGAATGCACCGTTACCAGCTGTAATGATGATCGTTTTAGAATAATGAACCTCTTGATTTGTGACGAGTTTGAAGATACCGTCTGCTTGTTTTTCAACCGTTTCCACTGCTTGCTCTAAGCAAATGGTTTGATCAAATTTATCCATTTGTTCCTTTAAATTATCAACTAATTCTTGTGCGCGGATTTTTGGGAAACCAGCCACATCATAAATGTATTTTTCAGGGTAAAGAGCAGATAGTTGACCGCCAAGCTGAGGAAGGCTTTCAATGATTTTCACACTTGCCTGTCTCATGCCTCCGTAAAACGCAGTAAACAATCCAACTGGGCCGCCCCCGATAACGGTAATGTCATATACCTTAGAATCTTCTTGCATTCCTTAATCCTCCCAAATGAAAATTGTTATCACTATATCATATCATACCACATATCGTCGTTTGACTTGTTTTGAAAAACTTGTCGTTTTTTGATGTCGGTGCTATGAAAAAGAGAAAAAAGTGAGAAAGACCGTTTATCATAAGGATTTTCAGTTTAAAGCCTTGAAAAAAGGAGCAGAACTCGCTATTATTGTTTAGGGAACTAATTATTAATTTTTTATGAATTTTTGTCGGATACGGTCAAATGCTTTCGTTTTTTGTAGGTGAAAGTTCAGATTTTCACATACTTATTTTTTTGTTTAAATTTCATAAAATGCCGCAAAGCGGTTGAGAATAACGATATGTAATTCTTCATCCGTTTTACAGCAAATTTAAAAAAGGTGGATGTGATTCCAGTGAATAAACCGAAAATCGTTGTATTAGGTGCAGGTTATGGCGGATTAATGACTGTAACAAGATTAACAAAGCAGCTTGGCACAAATGATGCGGACATTACTCTTGTGAACAAGCATAATTATCATTACGAAACAACATGGCTACATGAAGCAAGTGCAGGTACACTTCATCATGACCGTTGTCGTTATCAAATCAAAGATGTGATTAACAGTTCCCGTGTCAATTTTGTTCAAGCGACAGTTGAGAGCATTGATAAGGAAGCAAAGAAAGTTGTGACATCAGATGGGGAACTTTCTTATGACTATCTTGTTGTAGCGCTTGGTGCTGTTCCTGAAACATTTGGTATTGCAGGACTGAAAGAACATGCATTCTCAATCTCTAACATCAACTCTGCTCGGCAGCTTCGTGAGCACATTGAGCTTCAATTTGCGACGTACAATAATGAAGCTGAAAAGCGTCCAGAGCGTCTAACCATCGTTGTTGGCGGTGCGGGCTTTACAGGTATTGAGTTCCTTGGTGAGCTTGGTAACCGTGTGCCTGAGCTTTGCAAAGAGTATGATATTGATCAAAAAGAAGTGCGTATTATCTGTGTAGAAGCTGCACCAACAGCTCTTCCAGGGTTTGATCCGGAATTAATTGATTATGCAATGAACTACCTTCAAGGTAAAGGTGTTGAGTTCAAAATCGGTACAGCAATCAAAGAATGTACGCCTGAAGGCATCATTGTTGGAAAAGACGATGATACAGAAGAAATCAAAGCAGCAACAGTTGTTTGGGCTGCAGGTGTACGTGGTAACCCAATCGTTGAAGAAGCTGGTTTTGAAAACATGCGCGGCCGCGTAAAAGTATCTCCAGATCTTCGTGTACCAGAAAATGAGGATGTGTTCATCATTGGTGACTGTTCATTAATCATCAATGAAGAAATTAACCGTCCATACCCACCAACTGCACAAATTGCAATGCAGCAAGGTGAGACAGTAGCGAAAAACCTTGCAGCACTAATAAAAGGCGGTACGCTTGAAAGCTTTAAGCCAGACATCAAAGGAACAGTTGCTTCTCTTGGTGAACACGACGCTGTAGGTGTTGCGTTTGGTAAAAAACTTCAAGGAACAAAAGCTTCTGCAATGAAGAAAATCATCGACAACCGTTCTTTATTCATGGTTGGCGGACCTGGACTTGTTCTGAAAAAAGGAAAGTTCAAGTTCTTCTAAACACCAATAGACGAAAACGTGTATCTTCGTGATACACGTTTTTTATGTTATACGGAATATTTTCTCACTTGGTACTGGACAGAAAATATGTTATGATGAATTATCAGAAAATTTAGATTAAGGAGTGGGCAATATGAATGCACAAGCAAAAGAAAAAAAAGCAACCTGTCAATATTGTTCAGGTAAAGGATATTTTCAGTTATTGCTCGGTGGATCAGAAACATGTGAGGAATGTAAGGGGACAGGAAAGCAGCATTAATCTCACTGCTTTTTCCATTGATTGACTTCATCTCTCTTTCCAAGTTAAACTAATGATGGGATATTTGGGGGTGGAGATGAAGTGATCAGTTTACCAGTCGTTATCATTTCAGTTATTTTATTTTTCGTGTTATTCTTCGGCATTGGATTTTTGCTGAATATGCTACTGAGAATGTCATGGATTATGGCGATTTTATATCCAATTGTATGCCTTTTCATTATCAATAATCAAAAGATGATCGCTTATATAAGAGAACCAGGTATCGCTTTTTCAGGGATAGGAGACCGCATTGTCTCACTCGCTGCGGCAGATATCATCATTTTATTAAGCGGTTTAATTGGTGCCATTGCCTCAGGCTTTGTCATCAAGGCACTTCGAAAAAGAGGCTATCAAATGTTTTAACTCACTTGTTTACACGCAAGTGGGTTTTTTTGTTTCTCCTTTGCATAGATTCCATTTTGTTAGGAAACAAATAGATGGGTAGAGGAGTGACAAATAGAAATGAAAACATGGATGAAACGATTGTTCATGACAGCCCTATTTATGCTTGCTTTGATGACGAGCTTTACGGGCATATCTGGCGTAGAAGCAAGCGACTTAGCAGCATGGGTGAAAAAGACCAATGCGGGCAAGCAAGTATCTTCTTTTTTTCAACATCCAAAAAGGCAAACGATGGCGGTTAAAAGTGACGACTTGCGAGCGGTGTCTCTCGAAGAAGCATTTAATTGGAATGATTATCCGAAGCAAAAGGTTGTCGCCACAGGCTATACAGCGGGTGTAGAATCAACAGGTAAGACGAAGGAACACCATGCATATGGCATTACATATTCAGGCGTCAAAGTAAAACGTGATTTATATTCAACCGTGGCAGCGGACCCATCTGTCTTTCCGATTGGAACTGTCCTGTTTATCCCAAACTATGGCTATGGAGTGGTCGCAGATACCGGTAAAGCGATTAAAGGTCATAAACTGGATTTATATTATGAAACGGTTGATGATGTGTATAGAGAATGGGGTAAAAAAGTGCTGGACGTGTATGTGATTAAAAAGGGAGAAGGAAGGCTAACGGAAAAAGACTTAAATCAGCTGAATGAAGCAGAATCGATGCAAGTGTTCCGGCAGCAGTTTCAAGCCAATAAAGAATAAAAAAGCTTTGGATCTCAAAAGGTCCAAAGCTTTTTCGCTTCTACATGAAGTAATAGTCTAAGATGAGTGTGAGCAAGATTCCAGTTAAGCCACCGAAGAAAACCTCAATCGGCTTATGCCCAAGAAGCTCTTTCAATTTCTTTTGCTTCTCTTTTTCTTCCGCATTTGGGAAGTTCTTTGCCTCGGCAACAAACCGGTTAAAATCCGTGACCAGTTTGTTTAGGACAGTTGCCTGTTCTCCTGCCTGTCTGCGAACACCTGTCGCATCAAACATTGTAATAATGGCAAAGATGGCGGAAATGGCAAAAATAGATGTTCCTAGCCCGTGCTCTAAAGCAACTGCTGTTGAGAGTGCTGTTACTGCTGCGGAGTGTGAACTTGGCATTCCGCCTGTGCTTGTGATGAGCGACCAATCTAGGCGTCTAGAAATGATAAATTGAATAGGTACTTTTACAAATTGTGCAAAAAAGATGGCTGCAAGACTGGCAAGCAGCGGAAAATTCGTCAGTACGCTCATGAACAAGAAACATCCTCTCTTTAAGAAAAATCGTGTGAAAAAATGAAGTGTTAACCCTAGTAAGATAAAAAATGATGGCAGTAAGAACTGTTGCCAAGTCCATGTTTATTATAACATTAAAGAAAGTAGAAGTGGAGAACGAGGAGAACATGAACAGGCGGCTATCGAAGGCCGTCACGTTTTCATCATGCCCTTCCGTGAGTCAAAATATAAATGTTCATGAAGAGAAGACAGGCTGGCAATGATCGTATAGGTACGCAAATTTTGATATAATGGAAGTTCCAATGTGAAATATGGAGTTCATTGAAGGAGCGTGTGATAATGTTTTTCTCAACAAATGAGTTGCAACATAAAGATACACTGGCCATCGGACTTTTTCAAAAGAGCCAATTATCAGGAAAAGCAAAAGAAATGGATGAATTACATGGAGGAAGAATCACTGAATTATTAAAAGAAGGCGATATTTCTTCCAAACGAAATCAGCTTTCGAAATTTTTCCCATCCCCTGAAACAGGCATTAAACGCATTTATTTTGTCGGTCTTGGGAAGGAATCAGATTACACGTTTGAAGAGGCAAAAGAAGTCTTTGCACATTTATTTAAAAAGCTTCATCAAGATAAAAAGCAAGCGGTTTCGGTCTTGCTTGATACGTTCATAGGAAAGGATCTGCCTGTTCAAGATGCAGCCCATGCCCTTTCTGAAAGCTGTCTCTTAGCTACATATGAATTACAAGATTTTAAACATAAAACGAATGAACCCGATCGCTTTATCGAGTTTGTCTATGCTACGACAGATCATGATACGGCTGAAATTCAGGCTAGTCTGAAAGTAGGCGAAGTCTACGGACAATCCGTCAATTCGGCTCGTACCCTTGTGAATATGCCGCCGAACATGCTCACGTCCTCTGACCTTGCTTCCTATGCGGCAGAGCTTGCTTATAAATATGAATTCGAGATTGAAATTTTAGATAAAGAACAAATGGAAGAGCTCGGGATGGGTGGTATTTTAGCCGTCAATAGAGGCTCAACGGAACCACCAAAGCTGATTGTATTGAAATATCAAGGCAAGGAAGAATGGACAGACGTCATTGGGCTTGTTGGGAAAGGCATTACGTATGATACAGGCGGATATTCATTAAAGCCAAGAGCAAGTATGGTCGGCATGAAAACAGATATGGGCGGATCAGCTTCTGTTTTAGGCGCAATGGAAATTATCGGTGAACTTCGTCCAGAGCAAAATGTGATTGCTGTTATTGCGTCAACAGATAATATGATTTCAGCAGACGCCATGAAGCCAGATGATGTGATTGTGTCATTGAGCGGTAAAACAATCGAAGTGCTCAACACGGATGCAGAAGGACGTCTTGTTTTAGCAGATGGTGTGACATATGCGAAACAGCATGGTGCCTCTGTACTTGTGGACGTGGCGACATTAACAGGCGGTGTCATTGTAGCACTTGGGAATGAGATAACAGGCGTGATGACCAATAATGATGAACTGTATGGACAGTTTAAAGAAGCATCAGAAGAATGTGGTGAAATGATTTGGCAGCTGCCAATCACTGAAAAAGATAAAAAGCGAGTGCGAAACAGCAAAATGGCTGACCTCAATAACTCACCAGGCCGTGATGGTCATGCGATCATGGCAGGTGCATTCATTGGGGAATTCGCTGAAGACACCCCTTGGGTTCACTTAGATATTGCAGGAACAGCCACGACAGAAAAACCTTCATGCTTTGGGCCAACAGGAGCAACAGGCGTGATGGTGAGATCAATAGCGACATTTGTAGAACGATTTGAAGCAAAGAAATAAAGACTGAAGCTCTGCCAGACGGCAGAGCTTTTTATATAGGACATACGCCATTTGACGAAGTAAATTTTGTATGGTAACATACGTTGGTACTTTAATTATCTACTACATTAGTAAACTAAAGGATTTCGGGGGTTTCACCATGAATGCAGTTGTTTTAGCGGTTGTTTTAATGTTGGTATTGAGCTTGCTTCGAGTCAATGTCGTGATTGCGCTGGCACTTGGCGCTTTAGCGGGTGGACTTGCAGGTGGATTAGGTCTAGGAGGAACAGTTGAAGCCTTTACTGACGGACTTGGCGGAAATGCGACAGTGGCAATTAGTTACGCTCTTTTAGGGGCATTTGCAGCGGCGCTGACGAAAACGGGTCTTCCTGATGCCATGGTCGAAGGAGCAGTAAAGCTTCTAGGAAAAGAAGGCGATTCAAGAAGAAAAACATTATCAAAAGTGCTCATTATTCTGGTCATTTTGATCGTATCTTGTTTTTCTCAAAACGTCGTTCCTGTTCATATTGCTTTTATTCCGGTCTTAATCCCGCCATTATTAAAGGTGTTTAATGAGCTTCAAATCGACCGCAGACTGCTGGCGTGTGTTATTACCTTCGGACTCACTGCACCATATATATTACTTCCGGTCGGTTTTGGTCAGATTTTCCACGGGATGCTTCGTGACAATATGAAGGAAGCTGGTTTGACAGTGAACTTAGCAGATATTCCATATGCGATGCTGATTCCTGTAGGTGGCATGGTTCTCGGATTGATCGTTTCACTTTTGGTGTATCGTAAGCCAAAAGTATATGAAGATCGTGACATTACGGATGTAGAAAAATCAGCGTATACGAAGAAAAGTCTGCTCTATGCTGTACTTGCTATCCTTGTTTCATTAATTGTCCAGCTATATCTCTCTCAAAGCCTGGGAGTAGAAGGAATGATTTTCGGTGCACTTGCAGGATTGCTTGTCTTGTTTGTAACCGGTATGATGAAACGTGATGAAGCAGACGAGCTGATTACATCTGGAATGAACATGATGGCATTTATCGGCTTTGTCATGCTTGTCGCAGCTGGATTTGCCAACGTGTTAACGAAAACGGGAGATATTGAATCTCTCGTCAAGGCATCTTCTCAATTTATCGGAAACAACCAAAGCTTAGCAGCCATTTTAATGCTGCTAGTTGGCCTGTTAGTCACAATGGGCATCGGGTCATCATTTGCAACGATTCCGATTATTACGACCATCTTTGTTCCGCTTTGTTTACACTTAGGGTTTAGCCCAATGGCAACCATTGCAATTATTGGTTCAGCTGCGGCTGTAGGAGATGCAGGGTCACCTGCAAGTGACAGTACCCTTGGACCGACATCTGGGCTGAATATGGATGGACAGCATCACCACATTTGGGGTACATGTGTCCCAACATTTATCTACTATAATATCCCGCTTGTTGTGTTCGGCTGGCTTGCGGCAATTATCCTATAATATGAAAAGGTTCCTCTATTGAAGGAACCTTTTTTGATCTTTAAGAGACTGTTTGTTCTTTTCGAAAGGATGTGGCTTTTGAAACAGAACGATAAATTTTAGGTGCCAGCATGGCAAGGACAATCGTCAAAGCGTAGTCTTTGACCATAAACCAGATCATGAAGAACCACGTTGTTTGATAAGAGATTGGTGCATGTAACCAAACATTTAACGCGATGTACATATAGGTTGTTCCGACCACATACATCACAGTCGTGCCAGCAATGGCTGCAAGCAAAAAGCGGCCAAAGCCAGGGTGTTGTCTCTTTTCAAGAATGAATCCGGCAAGCCAGGCAGCAGGAATGTACGATAACACAAAGCCGCCGCTTTTACCTAAAATGACACCAAGGCCCGCAGAGAATTGTGCGAATACAGGTGCGCCAGCCATTCCAACTAAGGCATAGACAATCATGGCTAATGCACCAAGACGTCTGCCTAGCAAAAGACCAGCAAGCACACAAAAAAACGGCTGCATGGTGAGCGGGATACCGCCGACCTGTAAAAACGGTACGATTGATGTAATATTGGCTCCTATAGCCATCAGTGCAGCAAACATTCCGACTAGCACAAAGTCAGCCGTTCTTGTCTTCTTTTGCATGATGTTTCCCCCTGTCTTATCTGTACAAATAGATTAAGGGGAAGAAGGTCTTTTGTCAACTTGTTTTTATTTCAGGTTAACAATAAAGCCCGCTCCTGAAAAGGGCGGGCTAGGATATTAAGCTTCAGTCATAGAAGATGTATCAAGGACTTTACTGACAGGCACATATTCATAGCCGAGATCACGAGCGACGGCTTCATAGGTGATATGTCCGTTCATCACATTGACGCCTGCTGCGATCGCATTGTTTTCTTTAATGGCTTTTATAGCACCTTTATTTGCAATTTGCAGTGCATAAGGAACGGTGACATTTGTTAAAGCAACAGTCGATGTTCTCGGAACTGCGCCTGGCATATTGGCGACAGCATAATGTAAAATACCGTGTTTTTCATAAGTAGGCTGATCATGTGTTGTGATATGATCGACTGTTTCTACAATCCCGCCTTGGTCAATGGCTACATCGACAATAACAGAACCAGGCTTCATTTGTTTCACCATTTCTTCTGTTACAAGGGTCGGTGCTTTGGCACCTGGAATGAGAACCGCACAAATGAGAAGGTCTGCCTCCCGCACTGAATCTGCAATGTTGACAGGATTAGACATCAACGTTTTCATTTGATGACCAAACTGATCGTCCAGCTGACGTAATCGCTCCGCGTTTAAATCAATGAGTGTTACATCTGCACCAAGTCCGATGGCCATTTTCGCTGCATTTGTTCCAACAACACCGCCACCTATAATGGTGACTTTACCTCTTGATACCCCTGGCACGCCTGCGAGCAAAATGCCTTTCCCGCCTTTTGGCTTTTCTAAAAATTGGGCACCAATCTGAGCGGCCATTCTGCCCGCCACTTCAGACATTGGCATTAATAGAGGAAGTGATTTTCCATCTGTTACCGTTTCATAAGCAATGGCTGTCACGCCTTTTTGTTTTAATGCTTCAGCCAAGGAGGGCTCTGCCGCAAGATGCAGGTACGTAAATAAGATAAGGCCTTCTCTAAAATACGGATATTCTTCTGGTAATGGTTCTTTTACCTTCATAATCATATCAGAAGATGCCCACACATCTTTCGCTTGATCAAGGATCTTTGCACCAACAGATACATAATCGTCATCAGTGAATCCGCTTCCAGAACCAGCTTTTGTTTCAATCAAAATCTGGTGTCCAGCAGAAAGCAATTGAGAAGCTGCTCCTGGTGTTAATGCCACTCGGTTTTCATTGTTCTTAATCTCTTTCGGAATGCCGATGATCATGTTTATTCCTCCTATGCTTATCTATTGATATTGTATGTCTAGTGTATCCTGAAAGTTTAGAAAATTCTTCGGTTGAATGAAAAAATTAAAAAACGCCTCTTTGTGAAATTTCACAAATGGACGTTTTTTAGCTTCATATCAAGATAAATGGTCATTTTCTCATTCATGTTTTTTAAATCAATTTCTGCAATGTCTGTAATCCGCTTCAGCCTGTAATTCAGTGTGTTGATATGAATATTTAATTGCTTTGCGGCGATATTGGCGTTGCTGTCACAATCAATAAACCGTTCCAGGGTCTCAACTAGGTTGGAATGGTGCCTTATGTCGTAATCCTCCAGCTTTGATAAAGAGTAACTGGAATAAGACGAGCCCTTTCGCTTTTCAGCAAGTACATCTAAATATTGATAAATCCCAAGTTCAGAAAAACTGTTTAAACGCTCCGTTTCAACAGGAAAGCGTTCTTTTGTTTTTAATACAGCAAGTGCTTCTTTATAGGATGGCTGTATATGCGTGATATGGTCGTAAATTCCACCAATGGCCGCTTGAACGTGATGGATGTGATACCGATCAGACAGCTGTTGTAGCATGCTGTTTGTGAATTGTTTGATATCCTGAAGCGGGTGTTCCGTTTTTGGTGAGACAAGAATAATGAATTCGTGAAAATCAACAGTCGTTAAGAGCACCTGCACTTGCTGCGTTGTTTCAAGCAGATAGGAGAGTTTCTTTTCCGTTTCCTCTGTGAGCTCGTCACGTAGGCGAAAGATGATAATGGCATACGTATCCGGACATCTTATGCCGAGCCTCAAAAAGAGATCAAGTATCTCATCCTTTTCATGAATATGACCTGTGAGCATCTTCCAAAAAAGCTCCTGATTGCGTTCCTCTGTTTTCGTTTTTCGAATTTGTAAATTAAGTAATTTGTTTTTCACGGCATGTGCTGCCATTTTGAGTAGGTCCATGTCCTCATCTGAGAAAGGCTGCTCGGATTCAATTGCCCAAATAAATCCGAGCACTTCTTGGTCCTTCCATATCGAAATGGCGACCCTGCTAGATAAACCCACCTCTGCAATTTGAGGGACACGAAGCGGTTCATCTGTTTTCAGGAGTGTAGGAATAATGCCGTCCTTCCAAAGCCGATTAATGACTTTTTCCGGTACACGGCGGGAGATAATGGTTGAAGTTCTGGCGGGATCAGTGAAATCATTGTGTGTGCTATAGGCTAGTAATCGATGATGAGTATCTTCTATAGTAATAGGGCAATTGAGCACATCACTAATTTGGTCTGCCACATCCTCTAAACGATCAAGGCTATACTTAAACGGATCTGTCTTTTTTGTCATAAAAACCCCTGCTTTTTTCGAATATTTCACGTACTTACATTATGAAGAAAAACAGGTGCGTAAATCAATAAAAAAAATGCCATAAACTTAAAAAACAGAAAGCTCTAGAAGAGAGTACACTGGACGTCAGTGGGGATGAAAAAGAATAGTACAATAATAACGTAGTAAAAAATCAATAGACGAAAAGATTCATCGAATCTGCCCAACGTTTATTAAGGATATATGACCAAGAAAATGTTAAATACTAGATAAAGAGCGAAAAAACAGTAATTCTATAGA
The DNA here is from genome assembly GCF_000300535.1 of Bacillus xiamenensis. Classification (GTDB taxonomy): domain Bacteria; phylum Bacillota; class Bacilli; order Bacillales; family Bacillaceae; genus Bacillus; species Bacillus xiamenensis. Next base: position 41,465 of record NZ_AMSH01000014.1, on the reverse strand, counting down.
CTCATTTTGTAAAATAAAAACAGATTTGTTTGACTGTGTATCATTTCTGTTTTTATAATAATAACGTCAAAAAATAAGTGGATTAGCCCATTATATGGCGGCTATGCACGGGAGGTAATGAGGAATATGTCAGGAATTATTCGCGTAACCCCAGAAGAACTAAGAGCGACCGCTAAGCAATATGGTGTTGAAAGTCAAGAAGTGTTAAACCAAGTTGATCGTCTAAATAGAATGATCTCTGATCTTAAAGGAATGTGGGAAGGTGCTTCTAGTGAAGCATTCGCTGATCAATACGAACAGCTAAAGCCTTCATTCATCAAAATGTCTGATCTATTAACAGATGTCAGCAATCAGCTTGATCAAACTGCAAATACACTTGAAAGCACTGACCAAGACATCGCAAGCCAAATCCGCGGCTAATCAAAGTGATTTCCTTTCTAAGTGTGAAAAGCAGAAAAAGCGCCGAGTCTGTCAGTTGATGCCGGCGCTCTTTCTATTTTGTGAGGTGGAAATTTGTGTATATCGATATTACCATCGACTTAAAAAATTATGATGGCAGTGTGTTTGATTTGAGACTATCAAATTATTTACATATTAAGCAAGTCATTCATATCGCCTGGCAGGCCAAACAAATCTCACTGCCAAAGCGAGAAGGCGGATGGGTGCGTGTAGTTAATAAGAAAGCTGTGTTTTCAGGCGAATATAAGCTGTCAGACTGTGGGATCACCACAGGAGACAGGCTGGAAATACTATGAAAGGACTTTTGTAAATGGCAGATAAAAAGAGTTCCTATTTAGAAGAACAATTAGAAGCAGTCATGAAAAAAGAGGAAGGCACTTACACCTTCATTTTTCAAAGAGAGACAATTAAACTCTTAGACGGTTTAGAAGCGGCGCCAATTAAAGACATCAATCCTTCGTTTAAAAAAGACATTCAATTAACCGAAGGTGAGGTCATCATTTCGATTCAACCGCCTCCTGCCTATCAGGAATTTCGTTTCATCCATGCAAAGGATGAAAAAAGCAAATGGATTTTTTCATACCAGCTTGTCGATGCAGTGTGCAAACACGATGTGAAGCGGCTGCATCCTATTGTTTCTCCTGAAAACATTGTTTTTCATCAAGGGTTAGCGCCAGCATTTTTGCATTACGGGGTCAAAGAAAGCATCCCGCCATATGAAACCGATGAGCATCGCCTCTTAAAAGAGGTCAAAGCCGTCATTCTTCGAGTGGTGGACCATCAATATCAGTTTCAAGAATATTTGGCTTATCATGATACGTTGAAATTATCCGAGCTGGCAAAGGAAATCAGTGATACAAAGTCTCTTGAAGAAGTGTCCGCCTTGATTCAACAAAAAATCAAAGCGATCGAAGCAAAAGAAAAGACGCTGGTAACCATTCCAAAAAAGAAATGGAAGCTCGAACGATATATTGGACTTGGTCTTCTGGTCCTGTTGGTTCCTGCCTTGGTGTATACCATTTACACGTTCTTTTTCGCCATGCCGAAACAAGAAGCATATGTCGAAGCGAACAAATATTATCTCAACAAACAGTACAGCCAAGTGGTGGATACGCTCGAAAAATACCCAGCCGATCAAATGCCAGTCTCTCTTCAATATGAACTGGCCATTTCGTATGTGCAGACGAACCAAGGCAATCTATTACTCGATCAGCACAAAAAAGAAATCACGGAAACATATACATTGCAGACAGATCCGCAATACTTCCTTTTCTGGATTCACATTGGACAAGGCAATAGCAAGGAAGCTCTTGATATAGCAAGGGTACTCGGGGACGACCGATACATATTCACAGCACTTGTCGCCTACCGTAATGACATTCAAAACGATGACAGCCTTTCTGCTGAAGAAAAACAAAAACAGCTAGATCCAATCATTAAAGAAATGGCGAAATATGAAGAAGAAACAACGGAGACAAGCACCAATGACTCCTCAGAAGCGAGCCAAACAGATGATTCAGCTGAACAAGAGCAGTCAAAAGCCGATCAGGAGAAAAAAGAGAAAGAATCTGATTCAAATAAGAAAACCTCTCAGACGAAAAAAGATGAGAAAAAATAATTCTTTCGATACAACTGACAGTTGGTGCTGTCCGATGAGGAGGTGGAGCGTTTGAGTCTTCTTTGGGTTTTTTATGAGGAGAATTATCAAACCGTCCGTTTAGATGAGCAGTTCAATCGTGAAGCCGTGATTGGACCTGAAATAGAGCATACCGTAACGATCCCTTCCCTTTCATTTGATGAAGGGACGATTCGTTTATCTCCAGAAGAATCAAATGACGGTTTTTCAATATACCAAGGAGAAACGAAGAAAGGAACATTACGTCCAAATGAGCCGTGTCAGATTGGAACACTCACTCTCGTGTTAATGGAGGCACATCATGATCAGCACATTTATTACCTAGGAAATAGAGTTGAGGTGTCTTTTTCACGTGAGGAGAAAGATGAGATTGATGTGTGGAAAGAACAAGCTCATGCGATGTTTCAAGATGCCAAACAGTTCACTTTAGAACAAGTTGAAGGAACTTGGTATGTCATGCCCGAGGATGAGACGATTTATGTGAATGGGAAACAAATTCACGGTCCAGAGAAGGTTCATGCCGGAGACGAGCTGTTCTGGAACTTTTTGACGGTTAGATTTCAAGATGATGATTTATTGCAAGTGACAGCATTCGAACCATTTCAAACACGTTTAGAAAAAACAAGACCACCGAGTACCGAAACGAAACAAAGATACCCTTTATACAGACGAACACCGCGTTTGATTTACGATCTGCCAGATGACCGGGTTTCATTTAGCTTTCCTTCACAGGAAACTGAACATAACGGCAGAGGGCTTTGGCTTGTGGTCCTCCCGCCGCTTGTCATGCTGCTTGTCATGGGGATCGTTGCCCTTATACAGCCGCGTGGAATCTTTATTGTCGTGTCGATGGCGATGTTTATTATGACGTTAATTACATCGTCTGTTCAATACTTTAAAGAGAAGTCACAGCGTAAAAGACGGGAAGAGAAACGACAGCGGGTTTACTCGCTTTACTTAGAAAATAAGCGAAAAGAACTGCAGGAGTTATATGACCGTCAACAATTTATTCTCACGTATCATTATCCATCATTCGAACAAATGAAGTACTTGACGTCAGAAATCAGTGGGCGGATTTGGGAAAAGACCCTTGTCAGTGATGATTTTTTACAGCTGCGTCTTGGGACAGGTGCAGTTCCCTCAAGCTATGAATTATCGACAAGCGGCGGCGATATGGCCAATCGTGACATTGATGACTTAATGGAGCAAACGCAGCACATGCAAAATGTCTATCGAGAGGTAAAGGATGTACCGATTACATTCGGTCTTGCGGACGGCCCAACCGGATTAATAGGAAAACCGGCAATTGTCAAAAATGAGCTTCATCAGCTTGTTGGCCAGCTGGCTTTCTCGCACAGTTATCATGATTTGAGGTTTGTTTTTATCTTTAATGAACAGGAGTATGAGCATTGGGAATGGATGAAATGGCTGCCGCACTTCCAACTGCCTCATACATACGGTAAAGGATTTATTTACAACGAACAAACACGCGATCAGCTTTTATCTTCTATTTATGAAATTTTACGTGAGCGTGATTTAGAGGAAGAGAAAGAGAAGAAAATCTTTACGCCTCACTTTGTGTTCATCGTGACAAACCATGAACTTATTGCGGAACATGTCATTTTAGAATACTTAGAAGGCAGCCGAACAGATTTAGGCATCTCGATTATCTTTGCGGCAGAAACAAAGGAAAGCTTAGCTGAAAATATCTCAACGCTTGTCCGTTACATTAACGAAGAAGAAGGAGATATCCTCATCCAGCATAAGAAGGCTGTCCGGATTCCATTTCAGCTTGATACACATCAGCGTGAGGATAATGAGCTGTTTGCCAGAACACTAAGAACATTAGATCATCAAGTCGGAATGACCAACTCGATTCCAGAAACAGTCTCATTCCTTGATTTATTTCATGCCAAACAGGTAGAGGACATTGGCATTCGTGAAAAGTGGCTGACATCTGAAACAGCAAAATCATTATCTGTGCCAATCGGTTATAAAGGAAAAAACGATATTGTCGATTTGAACCTGCATGAAAAAGCACATGGTCCGCACGGTCTGTTAGCTGGGACAACCGGATCAGGGAAAAGTGAATTTTTACAGACGTATATTTTATCTTTGGCTGTACACTTTCACCCACATGAGGTTGCTTTCCTGCTCATTGATTACAAAGGAGGCGGAATGGCGCAGCCGTTCCGAAATATTCCGCATTTACTTGGTACCATCACAAACATTGAAGGCAGCAAGAACTTTAGTGAAAGAGCGCTTGCCTCTATTAAAAGTGAACTGAAAAAACGTCAGCGATTGTTTGATCAGTATCATGTGAATCACATCAATGATTATACGAAGCTCTATAAAGAGAAAAAGGCTGAACAGGCGATGCCTCATTTGTTCTTAATCTCTGATGAGTTTGCTGAACTAAAAAGTGAAGAGCCTGACTTTATTAGAGAGCTTGTCAGTGCCGCACGTATCGGGCGAAGCCTCGGTGTCCATCTCATTTTGGCCACACAGAAGCCTGGCGGGGTCATTGATGATCAAATTTGGAGTAACTCCCGCTTTAAGGTGGCATTAAAGGTACAAGATGCGTCAGACAGTAAGGAAATTTTGAAAAATAGTGATGCGGCGTCGATTACCGTCACAGGTCGGGGATATTTACAAGTTGGAAACAATGAGATCTATGAATTATTCCAATCGGCTTGGAGCGGTGCACCGTATATGGAGGATGGCTACGGGTCAGAAGATGACATTGCGATTGTGACCGACACTGGACTGATTCCGTTATCAGGGGTCAGCACAGAGCCAGCAGTGAAAAAAGAGACAGTGACGGAAATTTCCGCTGTTGTGGATGAAATTGAAAGAATGCAGCAGGAGCTTGGAATTGAGAAACTCCCAAGTCCATGGCTTCCACCGCTTGAAGAGCGTATTCCGAAAACGCGTTATGCGTCGAGTGAAGAGCATGTCTTCCATTTCGCACTTGTCGATGAGCCAGATCAGCAAAGCCAGCATCCACTTTCGTATCAAATGATGGAGGATGGGAATATTGGCATCTTCGGGTCATCCGGCTACGGCAAATCACTTGCGGCCACAACACTGCTCATGAGCTTTGCTGAGAGATATTCCCCTGAAGAATGGCATGCGTATATTTATGACTTCGGTAACGGTACGTTGCTTCCGCTCGCCAAACTGCCGCACACAGCGGATTATTTCTTAATGGATCAAATGAGAAAGATTCAAAAGTCGATGAAGCGTCTGCGTGAAGAGGTTGAATATCGCAAGCGTTTATTCAGACAGCAGGAAATGAGTCATATCAAAATGTACAACGCTTTGAATGAGAAAAAGCTTCCGTTCATCTTTATCGTGATTGACAACTTTGACATTGTCAAAGACGAAATGCATGAACTCGAATCTGAATTTATCCAGCTGAGCCGGGATGGACAGTCATTAGGCATTTACTTCTTGATCACAGCAACTCGTGTAAACGCAGTGCGCCAATCGCTCATGAACAACTTGAAAACAAAGATTGTTCATTACTTAATGGATCAAGGAGAGGCATATTCCATTATTGGCAGACCGAAATTCAGCTTAGAGCCGATTCCAGGTAGAGTCATTATCAACAAGGAAGAGCTTTACTTTGCGCAAATGTTCCTGCCAGTTGAAGGAGAGAACGATCTCGAATTGTTTGAACATCTGAAGCAAGAGATCCAGCTTCTTCATGACCGCTTCCAAGACGCTGAAAAACCAAAGCCTGTGCCAATGCTGCCTGATAAGCTGACCGTTTGGGAGCTTGAGAGTCGTTTAGATGATCAAAAACAGCCTTATGACATTCCAGTAGGATTAGATGAGGAATCTGTGGCACCAGTATACTTTGATTTGAAAAAGAATAAACACTGCCTCATTATTGGGCAAACGCAGCGTGGGAAAACAAATGTAACAAAACTGCTGCTTGATCAGCTGTTAGCGGCAAAGCCTGAAAAGCTTGCCGTCTTTGACTCAATTGATCGTGGACTTTCTTACTATGCAAAAGAAGAGAACATTGATTATCTTGAGACCAAGGATGATATCTCCAAATGGGCAGAGGAAATGGACCGTTTATTCAAGGTTCGAGAAGAGATGTATGTCGAAGCTGTGCGCCGGGGAGAAACTGATCAGCTGTCATTTGCTCAAGTTGTGCTGGTGATCGACGGCATCACACGTTTTCAGCAAACAATCGATCCGCGCCTTCAAGATCAATTGGCTGATTTCATGAAGTCTTATGCACACCTAGGCTTTAGCCTGATCGCATCAGGAAATCATACCGAATTCAGTAAGGGCTATGATGCACTCACAAACGAAATCAAACAAGTTCGTCATGCCATGTTACTCATGAAAAAATCAGAGCAAAACATCATACCGCTTCCGTATGCAAGACAAGAACCAGAGATTCAGCCAGGCTTCGGCTATTTGGTTGAAAACGGAAAAGAGAAGAAAATCCAGGTTCCTTTATGTGCGGTAGAAAGGAAGAGTGTTCAATGACAGAGCAGCAAAAAAGCTCCATCAAAATCGTGTCCACCATGATACTGATTCTCGTTTTGCCGGTTTTATTTTTCCATCTCATTGGAGATGATCCGGCAAAACAAAAGAAGAATGCTACGCGTAATATTGCAGTGGTCAATGAGGATATGGGAGCGAGCGAAAGTGAAAACACTGCTCGTTTCGGACAGGATGTGGTGGCAGCATTATCAGAGCGTCCAGATTACACATGGACGGTCGTCAATCGCAGTGCGGCGGAAAATGGACTGAAAAATAGAAAGTACGATGCTGTCCTCTATATTCCGTCTGACTTCTCTAAAAATGTGCTGAGCTATGATAAAGAACATCCTGAAAAGGCATCCATTCAATTTTCGATTCAAGATCAGCTCAATGCAGTGAATAAAGAAAAAGTGCAAAGAGAGCTGGAAAATGCTCAAAAGAAAATGAACGAACAGATGTCGACCTTATACTGGAGTTTTGTATCACAGGAAATCGGCAATGTCAGAGAAGAATTTGAGAATATTGTCGGCAAAGAAGTCGAATTCCAAAACACGATGTATAACTTCTATAAGCCCAATTCAAACAAACTATCTGATGCCGTCCAGCAGCAGAAGAAACAAATAGAAGACTTAAAAAAGGCGATGGCCGATTCACAAAAACAGTATAAAGACGGCTTAAGTACAACAGAAGAAGCGAAGAGTCAGCTAAAGGATTTTGTGAAAGTAGTGGACCAATATAAGCAGTATCAGGAGAAACAAAAGGATCTCCTGATCAAAGCGCAATCTACAAGCAAAAAACAAATCCAGCAAGGACTCAAACAGCTTGCGGAGATTCAAAATCAAAATGCCCGCAGCTTTAGCGATCAAATGGGCGGACTAAAAACAGATATCAACGGGGTGCAAAGTCAGCTGAAAACAACTGACAGTGCAATTCAATCTGTTCAGAAGTCGAGGGAAGACGCAATTCCTAAGCAATCGACGGGATTAAAGGACCTTGTGAAGACGTCTCAGGAAGAACTGTTGAAGGATTATGAAGGTCAATACTTAGATGTCTATAAAAGTAAGATCATCGCCTTGCAGAATAAGCTAGAGGCAAAAAGGCAAGAGCTAATCGACGCACCTCAGCCGCCAGATGATGATCAGGATGACGGGCAATCAGATCAAGATAATGAAAACCCAGGAGAGATGGGGATTAACTTAGACGAAGAAACAAATGAACTCTCGCAAATTTCAACAGAAATAAATGATCTCGCCGATCAATTAGCAGATCAGGAGACGCCGGCTTCTGGCAACGATGGAAACCCTGCTCAGTCAGATACCGGCAGCACGAATCAATCGAAAGAGGATTTAAAAGCACTGTCTAATCGTTTAGAAGAAGTGAAAAAGAAGATTCAAGAAAAAGCGGCTGCTCATAATGACCAACTGAAAGACAAAGTAAGTCAGATGAGTCAGGAGCTTAAGAATCTTTCTGATAAAATTGGTAAACTTGAAAAGCTCATAGATGGATATAGTGTCATTCCGAACGAAATCAAAAATCAGGAATCCTCTATTTTAAACAAAGTGAAAGAGCTGAAACGAGTAAACTCGCCGATTGGAAACACTTTTAAAACTAAAATATTTGATCAAGAGTTTAAAACAAATACAACAAGCGCCAAAAAGTTAATGGAATACTCCAATCAACTCTCTCAACTAGAGATGATGCTTGGGAATCTATATCAATCAACAAACAACTCATCTCTACTAGACACAAAAGGAGATGAAATCCAGTCCATCCTTTCCATCAAAAAAGAAGAAACGGAAAACTGGGATACACTCAAAAATCAAATGCTCACGTCAAACGATGATGTGTCAACTTTTATTGATGAGATGCAAAAATTTTCGGACGGCTATGCGGCATACATTTCGACTCAGCAGGCAAGCATGGAACAGGAATTAAATGCAATTTCTAAAAGTGCGGACCATGTAGCTGAGCAAATGGCTGATCAAGGAGATGCGGTGTATACGGCAGACCTTGCAGGCAGTTCGATTGTTGTGAGTGCTCAGGATTCAATTGGTCAGGAAGTGCTTCGTCTTTCTGAAAATATGAGCTCGTTAACCGACCGCCAAAAAGGGGTGGCAGATTATACGAATAACATTGAAGAGAGTGTCACAACGGTTCAAGAAAAAGCGGACACACTGAACGAAAACTGGAGCAAGAATGTCCATTCTACGAAACTTGTTCAGCAAGATTTAAATGGTATTTTAGGTAATACTTTAAGCGACCAAGGCGACAGCAACTATGTGTATAACCACTTAGCGAACCCGCTGAAGATTAGCGGAGACGTCCCTGAAGAAAAAGCGCAGACTGTACCGCCAGTGGTGATTTTGGTCATTGTGATGATTAGCAGTTTGTTGATTGGCTTTTTTAGCTCGTATTATGCCGCGGCTCCAATGCTGGTGAAAGGTGCTCTGTTTGGCATTTTGAATCTTTTAGTCGGGCTCATGATCAGCCTGTTTGGACTCAACATTTACAAACTTGCAGATGATCAAGCCATTCAATGGTCGATCTTCACGATTCTGCTGCTAGTGGCGTGCTCTGCCTTTATTCGCACGGCCTTCCTTTTCGGTTCCATTGCCGGATGGATGGCAGCAACGGCGCTTATTTTCTTCTTTGTCGCACCGTTAATTGATTTGGTCATGCCGAATTTCTACTTTACAAATCCCGTGACCGACGTGTATTTGTCCATCCAATATGGAAATGGAGATAACTTCGGTATAGGCATCACAGGGCTGTTGATTTTAACTGTCTTGCTAATGGTCATACCACTTGTGAAAAGGCTATGGAAAGATCAAACAGAGGAACGTGATGTGACTCATGAGGCTTAATCTATACGTCAAAGGGATGGCACTTGGTGTCATATCCCTTTTTCTCCTCATCCCTGCTGCTTTTGCTGCTACAGGTGAAGATACGGATACGAATGTCAAGCCGAATGAATATCAAGAAAAGGATCTCAATATTAACTCAAGTATATTGAGAGATCAAACGAAATACGAACAAAGCAAAACAACATCAAAAATCAAAACGGACATTCATTTTGCTGAACCGCCTAAAACCTCTGGCGGCCAGCTTTCGCCGCAGCTGTTCAGTGATCTGAAAGAAAATCCGCCTAAAACGCCAGCTCGTATGATGAAAGAGATCAACATCTCTTTTAGTGATTCGGCTGTATCAGCACCTATTGCCGATGATCATGAAAAGCAGAGATCGGCGCTTCTTCCGACCATTTTTGGGATCTTGATAGCATGCGGCATCATAGTGATGGTCATCCTCATTCCAAAGGTGAATGTGAAGACGGAAAAGAAATAGCCTGCCTCTTTAAAAGGGGCAGGCTTTTCTTTATGCAGATTGCTTGATGTCATGCCGAATCACTACGTAAAATAGGAGTATTAAGGGAGGAGATGACCATTCGAATTTCAATCGTTACAGGAGGATCAAAAGGATTTGGACTAGCACTTGTGAAAAGGCTTCTTTCACGAGGGGACCACGTGTTCACATCTGCAAGAAGTGCGGCTCCGATATCCCATCCGCACCTCACACATACACAGGTCGACCTCACAGATGAGGAAGCGGCTGCCAAGTGGCTTCAGGATATATTGTCATCACAAACACTTGAAAAAGCTGATGACATCTTGTTTGTCAATAATGCAGGAATGGTGACCCCTATAAAACGGGTAGGGCAAGGAGGACAGGATACGCTTCATCGGCATTATACGCTGAATCTTATGATGCCTGTCTTACTGAGTCATATGTTTGTTAGAGAGACACAATCCTTTAAAGGGAAGAAAACAATCGTTCATCTTTCCTCTGGAGCGGCTAAAAATCCGTACAAAGGCTGGAGCGCCTATTGCAGCTCAAAAGCAGGGCTTGATATGTTTATGAGAACTTTACATGAGGAACAGCAAGACGAAGCGCATCCTATCACCACATTTTCCTTTTCACCTGGGACGATTGATACGGATATGCAAGGAGAGATTCGGAAAGCCTCCAAGCAGGACTTCGAACAAATTGAACGGTTTCAGCAATTATATGAAACAGGTACGCTAAAGAGCCCAGATGAAGTCGCCGGTATTTTGCTCGACCTTCTAGCGGATGAGCCTGCTGGCGGTTGTGTATACGATGCGCGTGAGTATGGAAAAAAGCAGTCATAACGACTGCTTTTTTCGTATTGTACAAGCAAAGACAGCTTGTATCGCATAAGCTAATCTTGAAGCTCATAGGAAATATGACAGAACATTTGAGTTTCTTTTCGGAATATGTTAGGATGCTAAAAATATAGATAAGGAGGGGTTTCCATGAGAAAGGTTACGTTAATGGATGTTTATACCCATCCAGTCGCTCAAAAATATTTAAATCGTTCAGGGAAAGCCCATGCGATAGCTTGTGCTTATCACGCATTCAAATTGGCGATGAAGGCTGGAATTAACCCAGATCTTGCTGTGAAAGCAGCACTCTTGCATGACATCGGCCACTATGAATGGTATACAGCGGGCGGAGAATGGGATTACGAGACATATAGACGGAATGATATTCATGCCATTAAAGGCGCAGAGCGGGCACATAAACTGCTGATACGGCTCGGTGAGGAACCAAAAGCAGCCAAAGATATTGCGCTGGCCATTCTGCTTCATACGGATTCCTATTTGCCAGAGGGCGACCTGCATAAGGACACACTCCAGCAAATAGTGAAAAAAGCAGATGAAATGGATGAAGAGCCTGGCGGACACCATCATTACAGACAAATAGATGAATCACTCGCACTACAAAAAATTGCTGAATTGGATGAGAAGGTGCAGCAGGCGCTTCAGCCCATGAAACGATCTGTTTAATATGGAATGTCTCCATGAATCGTTCCATGCTGATCGACATACAATGTGCGAATAACAGTACGGTTAAACGCAGAATTCCCTGACGCAGTGAGACCTGTGTAATGAACCGTGACGGAATAAGCACCTTGTTTTTTCAATTGAACGGCTGATGAAGAGCTCGTTTTCAGTGGATGATCCTCTTGTGCATCCTGAACATAAACGGTCTCTACTGTCTTACTGATCCGTTTAATCAGGCTGCTCGAATGTGTCGATGCATCTCCTGATTTCGCTGCAGCTATTTTGATCTCTTCATTTAACGGTGAGTCAAAGGACACAAGCAGCAAATAAGGTGCCTTTTTCCCTGAATTCGATCGAATCGTCCATTTTCCAGGAACGGGTTTATTGATTTGTACATGGTGTGAATATGCGCCTTCATATGGAAATGATGCATCTGATGTCGTAAGGTTCGTTAAGACATCTCCATTTGGGGCGACAATTTCAAGACTTGATTCTTTCTGTTCATTTAACCACTGGATCGATAAGCCATTCGTTCCTTCCTCTACATAGAACGCTTCTGTTTTCTCCTTTTCGCTTTCCCCGCCTTTTACATAAATGTCTGTATTCAGCTCATCAGAGACAGGCTCTTGATTCACTTCCTCTTCAAGATCATCACTTGTGGTACTTGCCAGCAGCTGATGCTCGAATACGGGGAACATGCTTGTGCCGTTTTTGATCGAAAAGTGATCCCATTTTCCTGTTAGAATATTGTTTGCATACGAGAGCCTTGTGCTGCTGACCGTAACAGCGCCATCGTTTGCACCAAAGCTCTTTAAATACATGCCGCCTAAATAAAGCACGCCTCCAAAAGTTCCCCATTCTGAACCAGAATAGGTCACATATTTATTGGGGAACGTCTCCAGCCGGTCGGTTTCACTTCGAAAAGCCGCCATAAGACCGGTTTGCAGAGAATAGAGCGCCTCGCTTTTTTGTCCAAGGATTTGCGCAAGCCAGCTCCCGCCCTTGCTATAGGCTAAATCCGCAAGCGGCGTTCCATAATGAGGGGAGCCGAGTGTGATGACCTTATCTACATATGGATGGGCATTGTAATACACAAGTGCGGCCTGCGTATCCACTCCGCCTTTACTATGACCGATCACAATAAGCTTTCTACCAAAAAAATCATAGATTTCTTTTAGTTTTTCTGCTAATAGTTTGCCATTCGTTTTCATGTCCTGATCTGGATACAAATCTATGAATGCGCTTTCGTATCCATTCAGAACAGCTTGTTTTGCCATATCATTTTTATCAGACCATGTGGAGGAAGAGCTGTTGATGCCATGAACAAAAACAAGCGGGGGTTTTGACGTGTCTGTTTGAGCCGGCTCTTCTCCTTTAAACCACTTCCCTGGTGTACCAGGTGCATCTCCAATTGTGCCTGCGTGCGCATAACTTGCAGAGGATAGTAAGAGCATGACAGCAACGATACAGATTAATTTTTTCAAGATCATTCACCTCTTCAAATGATTTAAGATGTTGGCAGCACCAGTCTATTATACTTCTAAAAAATGTAAAAGAATATAATTTGTAAAAATATGGTATTAATGTTGTGGGTTTGCCGAGTGACACTCACATGGGTCATTGCATACGCTGTGGGTAAATACACAAGTAAAGGGGCAGGTAGGATGGCACAACAAGGAAGTCCACAGCTCGTTTCATTAGTTGATCCATATGTTTATCAAACATTGCAGAAAGTAGTCGGTATGAGATTGATTGTTCAAACAGTGAAAGATACAGTACGTGGAAAGTTGAAGGAAGTCATGCCGGATCATATTGTAATTGAGGCGGGGGCAAAATCAGTTTTTTATGTGCGGATCCAGCAAATCGTGTCGGTGATGCCTGATCACAGTGAAAGAGTGTAACAAGCAGACGCATAGGTGTCTGCTTTTTTCATGCTTATAGAATGTATATCTAGAAAAAGTGCATGATATACCAATTGTTCTTTTTTTTTCAAAAAATGTGGTTCTAAAACAAGAAGCAGTTGACAGAAGGTGGGTTGAATAGTAGTTTTTTAATAAGATCAATACGTAACAGGAGGAGCATCTTTGTTAAAATCTAAAGTTCATTTTTGGACATTCCAAATACTACTGGTTTTACTTATTGTGTATGTATCAACAAAGGTTTCGTTTTTATTTCAGCCGATCATTTTATTTGCATCAACCTTGTTTGTCCCTATCTTACTGGCAGGCATTCTCTTTTTCATTTTCAATCCAATTGTTCGGTTCTTATCGAAGAAGATTCCTAGGACGCTCGCCATTCTGATCATTTATCTCCTGTTCATCGGGCTCATCACATTCATTGTCAATGCTGCCGGCCCTGTCATTGTCACCCAGGTGGGTGGACTTGTTAAAAGCTTCCCTGGTTATGTGACGGATTTGCAGAAATTTATTAATGACTTTTCGCACTCCAAAACATTTACTTGGATGATGAACCAAGATTATGTGTCAGTTTCAAAGTTTGAACAGACGATCGTTTCGACATTAAAAGATTTACCGGAAAATATTGCTTCAAGTATGTCTGCGGTGTTTGGCGTGATTGCAAATATTGCCCTTGCCGTGATTACAGTTCCGTTCATTTTGTTTTATATGCTAAAAGACGGACATAAGTTTCCGGACAAGCTCGTTCAATTCTTGCCAGTGCCTTACCGCAAGGAAGGACTGAAAATCTTCAAAGAATTAAACGACACGCTTGCAGCTTACATACAGGGGCAGATTGTTGTATGTTTATTTGTCGGAGTTGCTTGTTTTATCGGATACTTATTGATTGGTGTAAAGTATGCGCTTATTCTCGGCATCATCATTGCGGTCACAAACGTGATTCCGTATCTTGGGCCATATCTTGGCGCGGCACCAGCTGTGCTCATTGCCTTTCTGGATTCCCCGGGAAAAGCGGTTGTAACAGTGATTGTGATACTTGTCGTTCAGCAAATTGATGGAAACGTGATTTCTCCATTGGTGATTGGGAAACGTCTGAACACACATCCATTGACGATTATCCTGCTATTAATTGGTGCAGGCAGCTTTGGTGGAATACTTGGCATGATCTTTGCTGTCCCTGTTTATGCTCTACTTAAAGCCATTACACTGAATATTGTCAGATTGGTTCAGCTGCGTCAGCGTTCTCGAAAAGAGCAGCATTTAAACGTCTAGGACAGATGCACAACTTTCCCCTATGTGCATAAGATGACTCACATAAGCAGATAGGGAGGAGAAGGAAGATGCCAGCAATTGTTGGACCCATTCATATTGAAGCTTTAGGCGGGAACGGTTCGGCTACTTTTGGTGATGTTCTAGCCATTGCCCCTTTGGCTGTAGATCACTCGACCGGCGGAGCGGGAGCTTTTAATTCAGGTGATTATATGTCCCTGACAAGTGATCCGAATGCCACCATGCTTTGGGACTTTACACTGTTTGGCCAGCCTCAATCATTTAATGCATAGAAAGACAGCTGATCATAAGACAGATCAGCTGTCTTTCTATGTTGGATAGACACGTATTGTTCCGCTAGGCATATGATGAGGGTAGTAAAGGTGGTGGGAAGATGCCAGCAATTGTTGGGCCTATTCATATTGACCGTGTTATTGGAAATGGTTCTGCACATTTCGGTGATGTGTTTGCCATTTCGCCCAAAAGTGTTGATCACTCTGCCGGCGGTTCAGGCACCTATAATGCAGGAGACTTTGTCCAGTTCTTCAACAGTCCAAATGTCACATTTGTTTGGGATTCAAACCTGATCAGCCAGCCAAAAAGCTTTAACGCATAGCCAGCTTTGAAAGGGATTCCTTTTCAGAAGCTGTCTTTTTTTATGGTACAATGGATATGAAAGGAAGAAGAAAAAGAGGTGTAAAAAGAGTCAAATGAAAATAAGAAAAGCACATATCACAAGCGGACAACCAAAGACCTACAATGTATATTTACATGAAAATAAAAAAGAATATAAAACACTTGTCGCTGTACCTGATATTGAATGGAGTATGTCCATTGCGTATGAGGACGAAAAAGCGCAGCTTGAGCAAACACTTGAACAATCCTTAAACCAAAGGGTAGAAATAAACGAAGCACGAGAAATCGCACAAAAAATTGTGCACTGGGTCACAGAAATGTAAATGTTGAAGTCAGGAGTGAAAACCGCAATGAAAGAAGAATCCGTAGACTTTTATTTGCAGCAAGGAATATTTGGACATGCTGAAACAAAACCCGATGAACGAAGAATGTTTCTCGGGTCATTAAGGGAACGCGCTCTTCTCGCTCTGACAAAGGGGCAAGTATCAAGAAATAAACCGTATCAAGAGGTCGAGCAAGTATTGAAGGCAAACCGCGAAGCCACTGTTCTTTTAAATGGTGAATTGTCTTATGCTTCTTATTCTCCATATGTCAAAATGGCAAATGCTGCTGGTTGTTCTTTTAAAGTGGTCAACCATCACGAGTCACATTCTCCTTTCGGTCTTGTCATAGAGATGCCGCACGCGATCAATCAAGAGCGCATCTATATAGAAGATGAGCTGTTTCAAAAAGCTTTTTCTCGTGAATCTGTTGAATAGGTTTCCCTAGTGAAATGAATAGGCTATAATGATTCAAAAGAGTATATGGGAGAGATGCGGATGGGCAAAGCACTGATTTGTATTGATTATACAGTTGATTTTGTTGCAGACGATGGCAAGCTGACGTGCGGAAAGCCTGGACAGGCAATTGAATCAAAGATCACAGAGATCACTTCTACATTTATTGATGAAGGACACTTTGTTGTCTTTGCCGTCGATCATCATGAAGAACAAGACCCTTATCATCCTGAGACTAAGTTATTTCCGCCCCATAATATTCGCGGAACAGAAGGAATTGAACTTTACGGAAAACTAAGTTCACTATTTCACACGTCAAAACATGTAAAGCATGTCTATTATATGGAAAAAACAAGATACTCTGCTTTTGCTGGCACTCAATTAGAAATGAAACTGCGCGAGCGTGGCATCACTGAACTTCATTTAGCCGGAGTGTGTACCGATATTTGTGTACTTCATACAGCTGTTGATGCGTACAATAAAGGCTTTGAACTTGTGATTCATGAGAATGCGGTGGCAAGTTTTAATGAAGCGGGGCACAAGTGGGCACTTTCTCACTTTGAGCATACGCTCGGAGCGAAAGTGGTTAAGTAAGGGAAGGAGAATGGAAGTTGGAGCATCGGTTTACTGACGACAGTTTATCACTACATACAGATCTTTATCAAATTAACATGGCAGAAACATATTGGAGAGACGGCATTCATGAGAAGAAGGCAGTGTTTGAACTCTTCTTTAGAAAGCTTCCATTTGACAATGGCTTTGCTGTATTTGCTGGTTTAGAAAAAGCGATTGAATATTTATCGGACTTCTCCTTCACCGAAAGCGATCTTGCTTATTTAAAAGATGAACTCGGTTATAAAAGCGATTTCATTGAATACTTAAGCGGGTTGACCTTTACAGGTACACTTCATTCAATGCGAGAAGGGGAAATTGTCTTTGCGAATGAACCAATTATGCGCATCGAGGCAACGCTTGTTGAAGCGCAGTTAATCGAAACGGCACTGCTTAATATTGTGAACTTCCAGACGCTGATCGCAACAAAAGCGGCTCGGATTAAAGGCATCATTGAAGATGAGACAGCATTAGAATTCGGAACAAGACGTGCGCATGAAATGGATGCTGCCATGTGGGGAGCAAGAGCGGCACTGATCGGCGGATTCCAAGCAACAAGTAATGTCCGTGCAGGGAAACGCTTCAATATCCCTGTATCTGGAACACATGCCCATGCGCTAGTACAAGCATATCGCGACGAATATACAGCATTTAGAAAATATGCTGAAACACATACAGACTGTGTCTTTTTAGTGGATACATATGATACTGTCAGATCAGGCATTCCAAATGCGATTAAGGTAGCGAAGGAATTCGGAGACAAAATCAACTTTATTGGGATCAGACTGGATAGCGGAGATCTTGCATACTTGTCTAAAAAGGCTAGAGCGATGCTGGATGAAGCAGGATTCCATGACGCAAAAGTCATTGCATCAAGCGATCTTGATGAACATACCATTATGAACTTAAAAGCACAAGGCGCAAAAATTGATGTGTGGGGTGTTGGAACGAAACTGATTACTGCATTTGATCAGCCAGCCCTCGGTGCCGTATATAAGCTCGTATCAATTGAAGAAAACGGCAAAATGAATGACACCATCAAAATCTCATCCAACCCAGAGAAAGTCACAACACCAGGCCGTAAACGAGTGTATCGCATTATTAATCAATTGAATCATCACTCTGAGGGAGACTACATTGCCCTTGAAGACGAAGATGTACAAAGTGCAGAGAAACTAAAAATGTTCCATCCAGTCCATACATTTATCAGCAAATTTGTGACAAACTTTGTGGCGAAGGACCTTCACGTCCCCATTTTCGAACAAGGAAAGCTTGTATATAATAATCCTGATATTCAAACGATTCAAGCGTATGTTCAGGATAGTCTCGGACTCTTCTGGGAGGAATACAAACGAATCAGCAAACCAGAAGAATATCCAGTCGATTTGAGTCAAAAATGCTGGGATAATAAGATGCAATTTATCCATGATGTGAAAAACAAAATCAAAAAAGAGCTTTATGAAAGCTGATGCCAGCGGAAAAGGAGATCATCCAGTCAGGTGGTCTCTTTTTTTGTTTTGACCGATTCAAAATGAACCATAGGGGCAATCATTTGGTATACTGAAAGCACATCTTGTTTGTCATTGCATAAAGGAGGACTGGAGCAGTTGAGGGTGTTTGTTGCGAGACAGCCTATTTTTAATAGAAAAGAACAAGTCGTATCATATGAGCTTCTTTATAGAGATAGTGAAACCAATACATATCATGCTGAAGATGGTGATCAAGCGACAACGGACCTCATTATTAATAGTTTTTTAAACATTGGCATCGAAACACTGACAGAAGGAAAACGATGCTACATTAATTTTACGGAAAGCTTGCTTTCGTCTGATCTGCTCACTTATTTTGATCCACATCAGCTTGTGATTGAGATATTAGAAAATGTGCCGATTACCCCGGCACTTATCATGAGATGTAAGCAATTAAAAAAATGGGGTTACACGATTGCACTCGATGATTTCTTTCTGAACGGAACCCATTTTCATGACAAATTACTTGACGAACTCCTCGATTGCATTGATATTTTAAAAATTGACTTTCTAAAAACAACATGTGAAGAACGAAGAGCCATTTTACATACATATAAAAAGTATCGACTTCGTTTCCTTGCTGAAAAGGTAGAAACGCGAAAAGAATATGAAGAAGCGTTAGAAGCTGGCTTCCATTTGTTTCAAGGATATTTCTTTAGTGAACCGCACGTCATTTCGGGACGAGCCTTGTCGACTAGCTTTCATGCATACCATCAGCTATTGAATGAGCTGAGCAAGGAACAACCGAATATCCAGACCGTGACGCATTTTATAGAGAGTGATCTTTCGCTTTCATATCAATTATTAAAAATGCTGAATTCGGGCGGCATGAGACGCCTTTATCAAATCAAGAGTATTCGGCAGGCAATTATCCTGCTTGGATTTAACGAGATTCGGCGATGGATCTTTATTCTTTCATTTAAAGAACTCAATGTGCAAGCCAACTCAAGTCAAAAAGAAATCATCAAAATGTCGTTCATTCGGGCCAAAACGTGTGAACTCATTGCCCATCGAACCGAACGAGAGCATCCCGCTTCTTATATGCTGACAGGCATGTTTTCACTCATTGATACGCTTGTTAGGGCAGACATTACTGAACTTGTGAAGGAGCTGCCGCTTTCTGATGAAGTGGGTGAGGCGCTGCTTGGTTATGAAAATGACTATTCCTTTGTTTTAGACGTCGCCAAACGTATTGAACGAAATGAATGGGATGATGAGATGTTAGAAGGACGTCTTCCGAAGCAAGAAGCCTACGGCTGTTATATAGAAGCCATTGAATGGTGTCATAAAATGTTTGAATCTTAACAAAAGCCGCTCTGACGTGAGCGGCTTTTCTTTGTCATCCCCACTGTAAAAGCAGAAAAAGCCTGCTTGAAGTTAGGGATAAGTAGATGCGAATGCCTTCTGGACTAAAGCGGATATCGATATTGCTTTTTACCCCGATTTGTCTTAGCATTCGAATCACACTTGCGGTGTCAGCGCGCTCACCAGCCTCCATGATTCGCTGTCCAAACGAAAGCGATCCGGAAATTTGCTGTGTAATGAGTGATGCATCAGCAACGAGCCGGGTTGATTCTTTTGCAGCTCTTTGAAACGCGTGGGCATCCACCGGGGGGAAGGTCATAGGCGTTCGTGGGTATGCGCTCCTCATTGCGGGAACCTGCAAAGGGGGATAAGGAACATAGTAAAACACATGGTCACCTCTTCTCTCATTGAAGTGAATTTGGACGGATATCTGTTCTAAATGTATGAAGAAAATCAGAATAAAGAATCAAAATGATCTTTCTACCTTTGCACATTCATCATAAAAATAGGTACTTTTGCGGTCAATTTCGGTGAATGTCGCCAAAAAATTGCGGTGTCTACAGTAGAGCCTGTCGTCTGACCTATGACATGAAAAACCGTGAGAACAGAAGGGATCGTATGTTCTGTTGTGTGAGAATCGTGCCGAATCGTGCCTGTTCTTGTCGGAAAAATGACGCAGTTCCTTTGAAATTGAGATAAAAGTATCATTTGAAAAGTCTGAAAATGATGAAGAAAGACCTATTGAATTTTGCGGTATCACGCACACATTTTGTGCATACTTTTCGGTGAAAAAATACTCAATAGCATTTACACTGTTAGTAACAGATCAAATACTTATGACCCAATCACCATACACAAATACATTGATCTTCCAAAAAAGGAGAGTGGAATCGATGGAAAAGTATGAAATCGAAGAACTGAAACAACTATTATGGAAACTCGAAAACGAAATTAGAGAAACAACGGCTTCTCTTCATAACATTAACAAAAGCATTGATCAATACGACAAATATGAATATGTGAAAATTTCTTAAAGACTTGATGGCCATCAAGTCTTTTTTTTTATCCAAATACATACAAAAAAAGGATATATTATTATATAATTGTTAAATAGTGATGTCAGTGGACATTTGTTTATTTCTTTTTAGTAAAATAAGAGGCGAGAGGGTGAGGATCAAGACCGAGTATGCTAAACTATCTAGAGAATAAAAAAATCAAGCAGAAAATGTCTGATTTGATTCAACATGCAGTCAGGCAGAATGATTTACAAAAGCTGCTTCTTGAATTTACAGATATAAAGAAAGAATGTCATTTTGGTCAATTGGCTTACCAGCATTATGAGGCATTTGGCGGACAAGACAAGCAAGCGATTACAGAATTGGCAGCAGGGATTGAACTTCTCATCTTATCTGCCGATATATTAGATGATGTTGAAGATCAGGATAATGATTCGTATCCTTGGATGAACATAAACCAAGGAGTGGCCATCAATGCTTCTACGTATTTGTATACGGTGAGTATCCAATTCATCACATCAATTTGTGAAAATAATTCTCAACTAATAGAGAAACTGTTCCACTTCATCAAAATGTCTATGGAAGGGCAGCATGAGGATTTGAGTCATTTGTATGGAACAGAAGAAGAGTGTGTAGAGGTTTTAAGGAAAAAATCTGGATCTTTAACAGCTCTTTCTAGCGTACTGGGTGTTTATTTAGCGACAAGAAAAATGAATGCCACTGTAGAATCTTATTCGATTTATTATGGTGTTGCTGAACAAATCAGTAACGATTTTTTTGCGTTATTTTCAAAAACAAACGGAGATTTTCAAAAAAAACAAACGCTGGCATTTAGTTATTTACAAAGACATTTTAACGATGTCAGTCTAGAGCTTCTTTCCTTCTTTTCTAACCGGCTGGATGAGTCAGAGCAAAAGCCGTTTCAACTGAAGCAAAAGTTACTTGAAGCTGGTTTGACTCAGTACATGGTATCGATGAGAGAGATTATGATGTTAAAAATGAAGCAAGGAATTGCACAACTTGATTTGCCTAAAACGAAAAAGGAACAATTATATGCATATATGACAAAGGAGGGCAATGATTGAACATTCAAAATGTTATTGCATATTTAGTGGAAAATCCTAATGTTGTGAATGAATTGGACTTAGGGAATGCAAGTTTAATTCACACAGATGAGGAAACGATGAAAGCAATCATTCAAGGCATAAAAAAAGGGCAAATGTCTGCAGATTATATATGGTACTATAAATGATACTATTCATTTAAAAATGATCTAAAAGTTCTCCAGTTAAGGATGTTTTATACATGAAGATAACTTATACGAAACTATCTGCTTTTTTGGTTTTTCTGTCTTTTTTATTTGTGATTTATGTTTCATATATTTATGTATTTGATATTTTTAATGGAGCACGTGTTGCGGAGAACAAGAATGGTCAAGCAGAAGTTGTCAAAGTCGAATATCTTTCTTTAGCCTACACATCAGGATTAGAAGAAGGAGATATTATACTTAAAATCAATGGAGAACCTGCTAACAATAAAGATCATTTGATCAATGGTGAGCTTAGGAATGTGCAAAGAATTGATATTCAAAGAGGCAACCAAATGATCACCCTAAAAAATAAGACATTGATTGGTCAAGAAAGTTTATTTGTCTATATAATTCCTCTCATCCTGTATTCAATATGTTTATTTTGTATCTTCTTTATCATTCGTATTAACAAAGAGGTCCAACGAAAATCAGCATTTCTTTTAGTTTTATTTTTATTAACGATTTGTATCGGATATCTTAGTGCAGGTACTTCAGGTATTGGTGATAGATTTAGCCATTATGTCATCACATTTTGTTTATCAAGTGTATTTATCTTTTATATTCATTTCATTTATCAATATTTTAAAGAGTTTGACCTGCATATAACGACTCGAAAAACAATTTATATTTTATATAGTCTTCCTATAACTAATCTAGTAATAGAGCTGTTTGTTCCGATTGATTCGGTGATAGCCAGATACATGCCGAGTTTAAATCTTTTATTCTTTTTTGCTTCTATTATCATGTCATTCAAAGTCATTATTAATGGAATGCAGAAATATAAAGAGACAGAGCAGGGGTCTGTTTTAAAGTTTTTTGTCATGATTAATATCATAGCATTTTGTCCGTTTATATTTTTATTTGCAATTCCATATGTTTTGTTTCGTATTTATGTTGTAGATCCCTTTTTCTTAACTTCTTTTGTATTGCTCATTCCTTTTTCACTCGTGTATCAATTCATGACGAACAAACTTTACAATATGGATTTCTTGATTAGTAGACTTAAATACTATGGATTTATTGCCATTACACCGACCATTTTAGTTGTTGTCACGTTTTATATTCTGCAAAAACCAGAAGATTTAAAGTACACACTGAAGCTCACATTCATCACATATACACTCATGTTGGCTGTTTTCTATTTTAAAGAAATTTTAGATTTCCGTTTTCGTTTGAAACGTTTTTCAGAGAAGCATAATTATCAGGATAGTGTATTTAAATTTACACAGCTTATTCGTGAGGCGTCATCACTTCATCAAGTACTGTATCATTTGAAATACACCATTTTAGAAGTGCTCGTTGTGAATAAAGCCTTTGTGCTAGAGGTGAAGGCTGATGGAGAAATTGTTGAAATTGATGAAATTGATGAATCAATAGAAGAAAGCCAGCTATGGAAAGATTATGTGGATCAATTTCAAGATATTTTAGGTGAAGTTGGTAAAATCATCGGACTGGATAAAGGATTCATGATGAAAATTGGCGAGCGGGGCGGTCACTCGTTTGTGATTTGCTGTTTATCCAATTTAAAGACACCGAAGCTGACCCGCGATGAAATTTCATGGCTGAAAACATTGGCATTTTACACAAGTGTCAGTTTAGAAAATGTCGTCAAGATTGAAGAATTGATGGAGCATCTTGAAGATTTGAAACAGCGTGAATCCAATCCTGCTTGGCTGAAAAAGATCATGTTTGCGATGGAAGAGAAGCAGCGCTCAGATTTAGCGAGGGATCTCCATGATTCTGTGCTGCAGGATTTGATTTCGCTGAAAAGACAGTCTGAAATGTTTTTAACCAATTTTCATAATGAACAATGCACAACGTCTATTGAAAATTCGCTTATCTCATGGAATGAACAAATGTCTAAGGTGATTCAAACCACAAGAGAAACATGCCATGAACTTCGGCCACAACTCCTTTATGATTTAGGGTTAGTGAAGGCGATTTCGAAGCTGGTTTCTCAAATCCAAGAGGAAGCACCATTTCATATTAGGCTGAATACGACCCGCTTTGATAAAGAACTGGACATTGATATTGACTCACAGCTGAATATTTACCGGATTGTGCAGGAGCTGTTATCCAATGCGTTGAAGCATTCTAAGGCCAGCCAAGTCTTAGTGATGCTCATTTGTATTAAAGATCAAGTTGTTCTCCATTATGAGGACGATGGAGTCGGATTTGATGCAAGCCAGCTTGATCAGCACACGATGAGCATGGGACTCTCAGGTATAAGGGAGCGAGTCAAAGCGTTAAATGGGAAGCTTCAAATTCACACAGCACCTGAAAAAGGGCTCAAGGTGAAAATTGAAATGGAATTGTAACGATTTCTTAAGGAATAAGACTTGGCATCTGCCAAGTCTTTTATATAAAATGGAAGTGAGTGATTTAAAGGGAGGAAGACATGAAGAAGATATTGGTCATTGATGATCATCCGGCTGTCATGGAAGGGACAAAAAGCATATTAGAATCAGATCAGCAGCTATCAGTCGATTGTTTAAGTCCTGATGCAGAAGCCGCCTTTTTAAAGACGCATGACTTCTCCATCTATGATGTGATCTTGATGGATTTAAATCTCGGGGATATCAATGGAATGGACATTGCGAAAAAAATTCTAGAAACGAATCAACAAGTGAAAATTATTATTTATACAGGATATGAAGTAGATGATTATTTCGAAGAGGCCATTCGAGCTGGATTGCATGGTGCAATAAGTAAAACAGAGACAAAAGACAAAATTATTGAATACATACACCGCACATTGCAAGGAGAAGTGGTCATTCAGCTATCCTATTTAAAGAAATTAATTTCACAGCAGCAAGAGAAGCCAGAACAGGCGCAGCAGACGGATCATGAGCTGTTAACAGAGCGTGAATGTTTAATCTTAAGAGAAGTGGAAAAAGGCTACACAAACCAAGAGATCGCCGATGTGCTTCATTTGAGCAAACGCTCGATTGAATACAGTTTGACATCCATCTTTAATAAGCTGAATGTAGGATCTCGAACAGAAGCGGTGTTAATTGCAAAATCTGAAAGTGTGCTGTAAACGTGTGAAGGGAGAGGGCCTTGATGGATGTAAGTGGATCAAATACACTGCTTGAGGCACTGGGTATTGAAATTGTGGAATGCAATCAGTCACGCTGCGTGGCGACAATGCCAGTCGATCACCGAACAAAACAGCCATTTGGATTACTGCACGGAGGCGCGTCAGCTGCTCTAGCAGAAACAGTGGCGAGCATGGGGGCTGCTGCTCATTTAGATGTAACTCAGCAGGTTTGCTCAGGTATTGAGATCAATGCCAATCATTTAAAATCTGTACGTGATGGAGTGGTGACAGCTACAGCTGTTCCTGTACATGTAGGACGGCGTACAATGGTATTCCAAGTCGATATAAAAGATGATCGAGACCGTCATATCTGTACGTCAAGATGTACACTTGCTGTCATTGATCGCATATAAAAAAGCTCCCGATGCGGAAGCTTTTTTTATATTCTTTTAGGAACATCTAATCATGAACATGAAGTGAACAGGACCTGAATGTCTGGTTCTTCATTTATAAATAAGAGTCTTCTTTTCGCTTAATGACAAAGTTACGGAAACCGCCATAATCATCTTGGACACTTCGTTTATCCATTTTCACACCAGTATTGTAAGCAGCTCTTCCGATTAAATGAGCGCCAACTGGTGCAGTAAGGAAGATAAAAACAATCCCAAGCAAAATTTTTGCGGAGATGACCCCTGTCAGAAACCACTCGTGAAAGAACACACCAACTAAAATGAGGACAACGCCAAGTGTCGAAGCTTTTGATGCAGCATGCATACGTGTGTAAACATCAGGCAGGCGAAGGACACCAATGGCTGCGATCAGACAAAGGATTGCCCCAAGCAGGATAAAGAAAATGACGATGGCTTTAGCGATGACGATCATTTTCAATCACTTCCCCTTTCTCAAGGAATTTGGAAAAAGCGACAGTGCCGATAAAGGCAAGGATACCGAGCAGTAAAATAATTTCAAAGAACGTAGTGGTTCTCAGTAAAATGGACACGATGGCTGTCATTCCAATTAAATTGATACCTATCGCATCAAGCGCACTAACGCGATCAGGAATAGAAGGTCCTTTGATAACCCGTATAACAAAAAGCAAAGTAGACAACGCAAGAATGCCAAGTGAAATTTGCAATAGAAGGTCCATTACTTACCGCTCACCTCCTGAATCGCTTTTTCAAATGAAACCCGAATATCGTGAATGGCTTTTTCAGCATCTTCAATATCCATGGCATGAATGTATAAAATCGACCGATCATCCGAAATATCAATGACCAGTGTACCGGGTGTTAATGTAATCATATTGGCTAGTATGGTGATTTCCCAATCTGTTTTTAAGTCTGTACGAAAGGCGAAGATACCAGGCTTGATCTGCAGCTTTGGAGATAACACCGTCTTTAGTACACTCAAATTGGCAAGAAGCAGCTCCCGGACAAAAATGATCACAAGCTTGAAAATCGCATAAAGGGCATAGCCATAAAAACGTTGCGGGAAGAAGCGCCGCAGCATAAAAATGGCGATCATCCCTAATGCAAATCCTGATACAAAGTCAGCAGCTCTGTATGTATCATTCATAAACATCCATGTAAAGGCGAGGAGAGCATTTAATAATATTTGAAAGGCCATGTTCATCTACTCCTTCAGCACAGCTTGAATATATTTTTCTGGTGTTGAAAGCATTTCTGCAGCTTGATTGATATAAGGTGCAATGAATTCTGTCCCTAATCCAATCGCAAGCGATAAGACTACAAGCAGTACTCCAGGGTACACCATTCCTCTAATGGATGGCTTTCTTCTTGGCATATCCTGTTCCTTGCCCCAAAATGCGAGCATGAAAATCCTCATAATAGAATAAAGGACAAGAAGACTGGACAGTAAAACAAGAATAGAAAACGTCATGTATCCAGCAGAGAATCCACCTTCCACAATTTTTAGCTTGCCAACAAATCCACTAAGCGGCGGGATACCTGCAAGAGATAAAGCTGATAGGAAGAACATCCAGCCGAGCAGAGGCTGGGATTGAATCAGTCCGCCCATTTTTTTTAAGTGATTGGTACCAGCATACACAAACAGTGCCCCTGCCAGCATAAATAAAGCGCCTTTGATCACCATATCGTGAATGAGATAATAAATGGCACCTTGGAGTGATGCCGGTGTATTGGCTGCAATTCCAAACAAAATGACGCCAACAGCTGTGACAATGTTATAAATTACGATTTTTTGCACATCAGCATAGGCGATAGACCCAATGACACCGAATATAACCGTTAGTGCGGCAAGCCAAGCCATGATTGTATGTGTAAAACCTGTATCATGTATAAAAATGAGCGTAAAGACTCTGGCAATTGCATATAAACCGACCTTTGTCAGCAGTGCGCCAAACAAAGCCGAAATCGCTGCTGGCGGTGCATGATAGGATCCTGGCAGCCAGAAATAAAGCGGGAAGACCCCAGCTTTTAAGCCAAATACAATCAGGAACAGAATAGAAATAACGGTGATTAACCCCGTTTGCCCTGATTCAGCTATTTTTACACTTAAATCAGCCATATTCAGTGTGCCTGTGACTGCATATAAACAAGCGACACCAACAATAAATAATGCCGATGAAATGATATTAAACACGATGTATTTCAGTGATTCACGGAGCTGAGGCTTTGATCCCCCCAGCACAATGAGCATATAAGACGCCATCAGCAGTAATTCAAAGAAGACAAATAGGTTGAAAATATCCCCTGTTAAAAAGGCACCACTGACGCCAGCTAACAAGAACTGTACGCCAGAATAATAGAACAGCCGCTCTCTTTCTTTCCCAATCGTTTGAAAGGAAAAAAGAACTGTGACAAGACCCACGAGCGAAGCGGTCAGCACGAGAAGTGCGGCAAACTGATCTGCCACAAGGGCAATGCCAAATGGCGCTTTCCAGCCGCCCAAATAAAGGGTTTGTATGCCGTTTGTGAAAATCGTTTGCACCAAATAGATATTACACATCACAGCTGAAAGTGATGCAAAGACACTAAAGCCTCTCGACAGCATGATGTTTTTATTCATAAAGATTAATAATGTAGCGGCTAGTAATGGAATTAATATAGGCAGGATCACGAGATTATTCATGCTGATCATTTCCTCTCATTTGATCCATGTCATCTGTTCTCAGCTCTTGGAAGGCACGGAAGGCCATCACGAGCAAAAAGGATGTTACACCAAAAGCAATGACAATGGCTGTTAAAATTAATGCTTGTGGCAATGGATCTACATAGGATGTGAGCCCCTCTTTCAAAATAGGAGGTGCTCCCTTTTTCAAGCCGCCCATTGTTAATAAAAGCAAATGGACGCCGTGACTTAAAACGGCCGTACCGACGATGACCCGCAGAAGGCTTTTTGAAAGCATTAAATAGGTCGCCGCCATAAAGATAATTCCGACGATAATAGACATTAGAAATTCCATTATTCCTTCTCTCCAATCGTTTGAATAATGGTCATGGTAACACCAACAACAACCAAATACACACCGATATCAAACAGTACAGCTGTCGCCAGCTCTGTTTTCCCTAGAAACGGCAGTTGGAAATAATCAAATGCATGGGATAGAAAAGGTGCTCCGAACAGAAAAGATCCCATACCTGTTAGGATGGCAACGAGCAAACCGGCACCAGCCACATAAATAAAGTCAAATGGTAAAATGCGTCTGACTGTTTTAAGATCATAGGCTAAAAGCAGAAGGACGACAGCACCAGCACTCATCAAACCGCCAATGAATCCTCCGCCAGGATTGTTATGTCCTGCAAGAAAGAGGTGAAGTGAGAAAAGCAAGATGATGAATGCTGTGATTTTTGTTGTGACTTGTAAGAGCATATCATTCGTATCAATCTTTCTCATCGCCGTACGCCTCTCTTCCGTTTTCCTTGTGCTTTTACCTTCAATAATCCATAAATACCGAGTGCCGCAATGGCCAGCACTGTAATCTCAAAGAGTGTATCAAAGCCCCTGAAATCGACAAGAATGACATTGACAATATTGTCTCCGCCAGCCAGTTTGTAGCTGTTTTCAATGAAGTACGTTGAAATTGTGTCAAGAGACTGCTGGCTTGTTGAAGCGAAAGCAAGACAGGTGACAACGACTCCAACACCTAATGAGATGATCAAATTTGTTAATTTAAATCTTCGTGTTTTTTGTTTCAGACTCAGCTTCGGCAAATGATAGAAGCAAAGTAAAAACAGTGCAACAGAAATCGTTTCAATAATGAGCTGTGTCAGCGCAAGATCAGGTGCTCTGAAAATCACGAAGAATAATGACAGGGTGTATCCCATGACACCTAGAGCAATAATAGCTGTTAAGCGTGAACGAGCGAATACCGTAGTGACAGTTGCCGCCACCATCACAAGTGAAAGGATGGCTTCGTACGTACCGATCGGTGCAGCTTGATCCGGTTGAAATGAGAAGGCTTGCTGGTAAAACATGACGCTTCCAAGCAGAATCACCATGAAACCAAACACATAGACAAGGTAGTCACGTAGGAAACCTGTCATGTAACCGCTTGTCAGGCGATATGAGCCTTTTTCTATTCCTATCAGCGAACGATCATATAAAGCGTTCAATGACCATTTTTCCTTAAAGATATTGTATATCGGACGCCACTTTGACATCGTCAAATAACCGATTGTGCCGAGCGCAATAACACCTATTGTCATATAAAGCTCTGGCTGGAATCCATGCCAAGCTTCAATTTTCACAGCAAAACGACTTCCTGTATCAATGGCTTCAGGAATAATTGCTTGAATAGCAGGTTCAATGACAGAATAGGCAAGGATATTAGGGAAAAAGAAGAAAGTGACCACAAGTGCAGCGAGAATCATTGGCGGAATAAGCATACCAATCGGTGCTTCATGCGGTTTTTTCTCCAATTGATCGACCTTTAGACGACCTCTGAATGTTTTAAAGAGGAGCATCATACTGTAAATGAACGTAAACACACTAGCAAGCCAAGCGATGGCAGGGAAGATAGCACCCCATGTGGAAACATCGGTAAAGCTGATGTCAGAGATACGGATCATACTTGTGAAAAATAGTTCTTTACTTAAGAAACCATTAAATGGCGGAAGTCCGGCCATCGAGAATGTACCAATTAACATAATCGTAAAGGTAATAGGCATGATGGTCATTAATCCGCCTAATTTACGAATATCACGTGTACCTGTTTCGTGATCAACTATTCCAGCTGCCATAAAGAGACTGCCTTTAAAGGTAGCATGGTTAATGAGATGAAAAATAGCAGCAAGTACGGCTGCGCCAAAAAAGGCAGGATTGTTTTCATGAATCGCAGCTGCACCTACTCCAAGCATGAGCATGATCATGCCGAGCTGACTAACGGTAGAAAAGGCCAAAATGGCTTTTAAATCGTTTTGCCGGACAGCATGGAATGATCCCCAGAATAATGTGACAAGTCCAACGATTGAAATCGTCCAAAACCAAACTTCTGATATAGCAAAGATTGGGCTAAAGCGGGCAACGAGATAAATGCCGGCTTTCACCATAGTGGCAGAATGCAAATAACTGCTCACAGGGGTTGGTGCTTCCATCGCATCAGGCAGCCAAATGTAAAATGGGAATTGTGCTGATTTCGTAAAGGCACCTAATAAGATCAGGATCATGGCAGGAATAAAATAAGGCGATGCCATCAGGAGCTGAAGCTGATTGACTGCTTCTCGAATACTGAATGAATCAGTGATGAGATAAATGAGAATGAAGCCGCCGAGCATAGCTAATCCGCCAAAAACAGTAATAAGCAGTGATTTGGTTGCTCCGTAACGAGAGCGGTCCCGCTGATACCAATACCCAATTAAGAGAAAGGAAGAGATGCTCGTTAGCTCCCAAAACAAGTAAAGAACGACCATGTTGTCTGAAAGAACCACACCAAGCATAGCGGTCATAAACATCAATAAATACGTATAAAAAGAGCCAAGTTGTTCTTTTTCCTTTGATAAGTAGAAAATACTGTATAAGACGACAAGTGCGCCAATTCCTGTAATCAATAACGTAAATAACAAACTAAGGCCGTCTACATATACAGTGAAATTCATTCCAAGGGAAGGAATCCATTCGGCCTGTGAGAACAACGTTCGTTCATTTGATGTCATCGTGATCATCTGGACAAAATAGATAAATAATAGAATTGGCAGGATAAGAACAAACCATCCCGTATGTATACGCTTTACATATTTAAAAAGAAAAGGCACAACAAACGCAAGCAAAAAAGGCGATAGGATGGCGAAGTGAATAAGCTGCAAGAAAATAAACCTCCTTTGATCAATGTAAATTCACGTTCTAAAGAACTGGTAATTAAAATTATAGCGTAAACACAGCTATAGCGCATTGGTTTGAACTGATTTACGGCAAATTGAATTCATTTTAAGTTCTTTTGACCATAAAATAATTTTATCAAAAATAAAACTCATTGTATATTGTTTTGTATTTCGTACATGCTTTTCTTAAAGGAGCTGATTACATGAAACTAAAAGCGGGCATCAGCTTAAGTATATTCTGCACGATTTTAGGAGGAGCATTCTTCATAGAACGAAATGATCAAAAAAGGTGGCAGGCTGGGAGTGAATGGCCGCTATTTTCTGAGCACCTCATTCATATGACCTACCAAGAGACCAAACAATATCCTTTTCAGCCCCGTGAATATTTACGAATTGTATTAGCTGATGAATAAGGTCTTATAGGAGAAAAGAAATATAAAAAAAGCATGGCCCCTTTATGAGGGCTCATGCTTTTTAGTGGTTGTATGGATTAAGTAAACATTCTGAGTAAGATCGTTGCGCAAATAACAGTTGCTGCGCCGCCAAGACGTGTAGATACTTGAGCGAACGGCATAAGACCCATTCTTCCAGAAGCTGAAAGAATCGCAACGTCACCAGTACCGCCGAGTCCACTGTGGCAGCCAGTCACAATCGCAGATTCTACTGGATACATGTTCATTAATTTACCAACAAAGTAACCAGAACCAACCATTCCTAGAACAACTGCGATACATACACAAATGAAAGGAATTGAGATAACAGTTGCTACATCATCAAGTGGAATGTAGAGAATCCCTAAACCAACCATAAGCGGCCAAGTAAAGCTTTTCGATACAAACTTGTAGAACTGCTGTGAACCATTTTGCAGATGCTGAGGCATCACGTTTAAGTATTTGATTAATGCTGCAAGAACAATCATTAAGATTGGCCCAGGAATATGAATAAAGCTTTCTAACAAACCACCAAAGATGAAGGTTGTACAAGCAACGAGTACACCTGCACCCATTAAACCGAAATCAACTTTCGTATCCATTTCAGGCTGTTCGAAAATGTCGTTTGCTTCTTTCGATTTAACAAGTCGTCCATTTCCGTTTAGTTCAGGACGTTTTTCACCAAGCTTTTTCATTGCACCAGCACAGATGATGGCAATCACGTTCCCAATGACAGCAGCAGGAATTAATTGAGAAATTAATGACTCTGCTGATACACCAAGAATTTGTGAATAAGCAATAGATAATGGCAATATCCCTTCACCAACACCACCGGCAATAATCGGTACAATAATATAGAAGAAAGAATGATGCGGTGTGTAACCAACTAAAAGACCAACAAGAATTCCGGCAGCTACAGCTGTAATTGTACCTGCAACAAGAGGAACAAACATACGAATAAGGCCTTGTACTAAAACAGTTCTTTGCATCCCAAGAATACTACCTACTACAAGAGCAGAAATATAGAAGTAAAGGAAGTTCGACGTTTTCATCAGAGACGTAACCGCTTCCAACGAATTCGGATTCAGAACATGAAAAAAGACCAGGAACGATGGTACGAATAAAGAAAGAATCGCCGGTCCACCAATATCTTTTAAGATTGGAATACGTTGTCCTATATCCCCAAGGAAAATCCCCAAAATCATAATAACAGCGAAACCACCAAGCATATTTGCTGGAATTTTATTGAAATAAGCGGCAGTTAAAATAATCGCTGCAAGTACTAAATACACAGGAAGATCAATAACACCAATTTTCCAAGACAGAATCTTTTGGAAAACGCTTTTATTATTGTCAGAATCATTTGTAATCGATTTCAATTGTTGTGCATTAGCCACATAAACACCCCCAAATGCTATTTGACTCAATTGTAGAAGATTCAATGTCACTCTTCTATTTATTAAACTAAATTAAGTGTAATAAAAGTAAAATAAATGGAGGGATTTTTCGTTTTTATCATACAAAAATCCCCTGAGGATAGTTTGTCCTTCAGGGGATTGAACATACATTGTATTTATCGTTTTCCTTTTAAATAAGGCGTACCAAGTGCTTTTGGTGCATCTGCACGTCCGATGAACCCAGTGAGGGCCAAAATTGTAAGCACATATGGTGCAATGAGCATATACACATTCGGTATATCTTGAAACAGCGGCAAGAGAGAGCCGATGATGCTTAAACTTTGTGCAAATCCAAAGAATAATGCAGCGCCCATTGCGCCAAATGGATGCCATTTACCGAATACAAGCGCAGCTAAAGCAATGAAGCCTTGACCAGTAATGGTGGCGTGAGAGAAATCAAGAGCGATGGTTGACGCATATACAGCTCCGCCAAGACCGCCAAACAGTCCACTAATGAAGACGCCGATATAGCGCATCCGGTACACGTTGATTCCCATTGTATCAGCAGCCATTGGGTGCTCCCCAACTGCACGAAGGCGCAAGCCAAATGGCATTTTAAATAAGACAAACCAAGCGACAACTGCAAGAGCTAATGCGAGTATCGACGTATAATACACATCTTTAAAGAAAATATCACCAATGATTGGAATATCACTTAAA
This sequence comes from Bacillus xiamenensis, assembly GCF_000300535.1. GTDB lineage: Bacteria > Bacillota > Bacilli > Bacillales > Bacillaceae > Bacillus > Bacillus xiamenensis. The sequence continues at coordinate 7,750 of NZ_AMSH01000014.1, read as the reverse complement.
AGGGGAATATCTCCTTTATAGAAAGGCTCTGTAATTTTATCTGTCTGTGCTTTACCATAAATCAGCTTCACAACAAACAGTGTAGCGCCGAGGGCAAGCATGTTAATCGCTACACCACTGACCGTTTGATCTGCTCGAAACGTAATGGTGGCAACAGCGTGAATGAGTGAGAACAACCCGCCAATGGCCATTCCGACAAGAAGACCAAGCCACGGGGTCAAGGCACCAAACGTATCAGCAAAAAATAAGTTAAAGATAATACTAGAAAATGCTCCGACGACCATCAACCCTTCAAGACCGATATTGACTACACCTGATCTTTCTGAAAAGACGCCTCCAAGAGCGGTTAAAATAAGTGGTGCAGCATAAACAAGTGTAGCTGGGACGATGATTTCAAGAATTTGCAGAAATCCCACTTATTTTCCCCCCTTTTTCTTCATTTGTTGAATCACAAGACGGATAACATAGCTTGAGGCGACGAAAAGAATAATGATCGCAATGACAATATCAACGACCTCAGTCGGTACGCCAGATTCAAGCGGCATATTTAAAGCACCGACCTTCAATCCACCAAGCAATAAGGCAGCAAGAACGACACCAATGGCCGTGTTTCCGCCTAATAAGGCAACGGCGATTCCATCAAAGCCGACGCCAGTGAACGAGCCTTTAATAGAGGCATATTCAAAGGTTCCAAGCCCCTCCATAGCGCCTGCAAGACCTGCAAAGGCACCAGAAATCAGCATTGCGTAAATGATATTGCGGCGAACGTTCATCCCGGCATAATGGGAGGCGTGCTGGTTCATACCAACAGCTCGCAATTCAAACCCTTTAGAGGTTTTCTGAATAATGACCCACATCACAACGGCCGCAATAATGGCAATAAAAATTCCATTATGCATTCTAGAGAAATCGGTGATCTGCTCAAAAAATCCAGAGCGAAGCGAAGCTGTTGCATCAATTTTTTCCGTTTTATCTTTATTGCTTGTTAAGACATTTGAGATCAAATAGTTTGTCACATGAAGGGCAATATAGTTCATCATAATGGTGACAATCACTTCATGAACATAAAAACGAGCTTTTAAAAATCCAGGAATAAAGCCCCATAATGCACCAGCAGCAGCGGCTGTGATCAGTGCAAGAGGAAGATGGATATACATAGGTGCATGGACGGTTGTTCCGATCCATACAGATGCAATCCAGCCAATGAGCAATTGACCTTCTACTCCGATATTAAAGAGACCTGTCCGAAATGCAAAGGCAACAGCAAGTCCCGATAAAATATAAGGTGTGACTTGTCTGATGGTTTCTCCCATATAATATGTTTCACCGAAGACGCCATTCCAAAGGGCGCTATAGCCTTCGATGACACTATAACCGCTTGCCAGCATGATAATGGCCCCAACGAAAAGACCAAGTACAATGGCTATAAGCGGAATCAGCAGATTTGTTAAGCGATTAGACATTTGCTTCTTTCCCCACTTCCTGTTGCGTACTTCCAGCCATCAATAGACCAAGTTCTTGCTCTGTTGTATCTTTTGGATCAACAATGGCAATAATGCTGCCTTCAAAAATGACAGCGATCTTATCACTGACATTGATAATTTCATCAAGCTCAAAGGAGATGAGCAGAACGGCTTTGCCCGCATCTCTTTGTTCAATGAGACGCTTATGAACAAATTCAATTGCCCCAACATCGAGACCGCGTGTCGGCTGAGCGGCAATTAATAAATCCGGATTGCGGTCAACTTCACGGCCAATAATGGCTTTTTGCTGGTTACCGCCTGATAGCGCACGTGCTTCTGTATATTCACTAGGTGTCCGCACGTCATATTCAGTCATGATTCGTTTTGCTTTTTGATAAATGTTTTTCATATTCAGCAAACCAAACTTTGAATAAGGGCGCTGATAATACGTTTGTAAGGAAATATTTTCTCCAATTGAAAAATCAAGCACAAGTCCATGCTTATGACGATCCTGTGGAATATGTCCAATTCCAGATTCGGTCACCTTGCGTGGCGGGAGATTTTGAATGGGTTTCCCGTTTAGCAAGATCGTGCCAGATTCCGTTTTTTTCAGACCTGTAATGGCTTCAATCAATTCAGATTGACCATTTCCGTCGACACCAGCAATTCCGACAATCTCGCCAGCCCTCACGGATAGGTTCAGCTGTTTAACTGCTTCAATTCCTCGGGCGTCTTTGACAGTGAGGTCTTGAATTTGCAGTACTTCTTCAGCAGGGGAGGCTGCTTTTTTGTCTGTCTTAAATGAGACTTCCCGGCCGACCATTAAGCTGGCAAGCTCGTCTTTGTTTGTGCTTTCCACATCAAGTGTACGAATGCCTTGTCCTTTTCGGATAATGGTGACGCGATGACAGGAATCCATAATTTCTTTCAACTTGTGGGTAATTAAAATAATGGATTTGCCTTCATGAATTAAGTTTTTCATAATCTGTATGAGTTCTTTTATTTCTTGAGGTGTTAAGACGGCTGTTGGTTCATCGAAGATTAAGATGTCAGCGCCGCGGTAAAGTGTTTTTAAGATTTCTGCTCGCTGCTGCATACCGACCGAGATGTCAGATACTTTTGCGGAAGGGTCTATTTTCAGCCCATAGCGGTCAGAAAGCTCCTGAACTTGCTGAATGGCTTGTTCTTTGTCAATCTTTCCAAGCTTCTTTGGCTCTTTTCCTAAAATGATGTTTTCAGCAACAGTGAATGTATCGACTAGCATAAAGTGCTGATGAACCATTCCGATGCCTAAATCACTGGCATCATTTGGGCTTGAGATCGTAACAGGTTTTCCGTGTACCTTGATTTCACCTTTTTCAGGCTGATAAAGGCCGAAAAGCACGTTCATGAGCGTTGATTTTCCAGCGCCGTTTTCACCAAGCAGCGCATGAATTTCGCCCTTCTTTAGCTGCAGCGTGATGTTATCGTTTGCTACAATACCAGGGAATTCTTTGCGTATATTCAACATTTCAATGACATAATCCACAGGTTTAACCGCTCCTTTTTTAGGGTGCTGATGAAGATAAAAACTAGCAAAAGAAAAGCTGCAAAACAAGGCTGCAGCTTTTCTTTTACCACCTTTTACGAATAAAGAGGAGGTAAAGGAGAGGCAAGGGGATAAGACGTGCTTATCCCGATGCTCAAATTAAGCTTTAAAATCTTTTAGTTCATCACGTGTTGCAGGGATTTTGACTTCTCCCTTGATGATTTTTTGTTTCCATTCTTCAACTTTCTTCAATACATCTTTGTCAAGGTTGTCCTGAGATGGAGAGATGTCAACGCCGCCTTCTTTCAGACCGTATGTGATCACTTCACCGCCAGGGAAATTGCCTTCTTTTGCTTTTGTTGTTAAGTCTTGAACCGCAGTGTCAACTTTCTTAATCATAGAAGTAAGGGTGACACTTTGATCTGTTCCAGGTACTTTTCCTTCGTCATACTGATCTTTATCAACACCGATAACCCATACTTTACGGTCAGGATCAGCTTTTTTCAGGTTTTTCGCTTCAGTGAAGACACCTGTTCCAGTGCCGCCTGCTGCGTGATAAATGATATCTACGCCAGATTTGTACATACTTTCAGCTGTTGCTTTACCGATGTCTGCTTTATCGAATGCACCAGCATATTTCACTTCAACTTTTGCTTTCGGGTTAGCTGCTTCAACGCCTGCACGGAAACCAACTTCGAATTTTCTGATTAATTCAGAGTCAACACCGCCAACAAAACCGATTTTGTTCGATTTTGTCGTAAGAGCCGCTGCAACACCTACAAGGAATGATCCTTCGTTTTCGTTAAATGTAATACTTGCTACGTTGTCTTTTTTCACGACTGCATCAACGATAGCAAAGTGGTTTTTCTTGCGTTGATCTGCAATTTCAGTAATCGCATCTTGCATTAAGAAACCAATGCCGTAAATCAAGTCGAATTTTTCACGAGCAAGTGTGTTTAAGTTTGTTGTATAGTCAGCGTCTGATTTAGATTGTAAGTAATCAAAGCCGTTTTTGCCTTTTGTTAAATTGTTATCTTTCCCAAATGCTTGTAGACCTTCCCAAGCTGATTGGTTAAACGATTTGTCATCGACACCACCGACATCAGTTACCATTGCAACAGTGAATTGATCTTTATCTTTTTTGCTTTCACCGCTGTTTGAGCCAGAGTTGCCGCATGCTCCAAGGATGGTTCCTGTTGCTACGACTAAGGACAATGCTAGTCCAATTTTGCGCTTCTTCAAAACATAACCCCCTATAAAATTTAAAAGTTTCAGAAAAGTCTCGCGAAAAAAGACCGACTCTTGTCTTCTCTTATCCTTTTGGAAAGGGTAATTTATCCTGTTTTCTCTTAAAATTGATAGAGACAGAAGAGAAGATGTAAGACATCAGACTTATATCTCGTTGAACTAATCAATCATAATTTATCATTTCCGATCGAATAAATAAATAGAAATTTGTTTTATTTTTAAAAAAATGTTAAAAGGCTTAATTCAATGTCTTTTTATCTGCTGAAATATGATATAATGCCGCTTTTGTGATGTGCTCTACTACAGTGAAAGCACTGATATCAAGGGGTTTGTTACATCTTATGCCATAAAAAAACATCTGGCCTTTGGTCAAGGTCAGATGTGTCAAATTATAGATATTGTTGAATCAAATTCATATTGCTCGTATTCAATTTATATTGGAAAACAGGGCGGCCAATTGTCCCGTATGCCATCTCCACATCAACCACCTCGATATCCTCAAGGAATTTCAAATATTTTCTAATAGAAACCTGGGAGATTTCTGTATGGTTGGCTAGGTCTTCGGTCGTGAAAGCCTGCTGGCCGAATGATTGAATGCTTGTCCAGATGAGTTTGAGTGTGCTCTTGGTCAGGCCTTTTGGCAGAAGAACCTTTTCGGCTTCTGCTTTTTTATGAAAGATCTTCGCATCTAAATCATTTTGCGAGATGCTGTTCATCGTTTGATACAGGGCATGTTTTCGTTTATACTCTGCCAGTGCTGACTGGAACCGTTCGAATTCAAAAGGTTTGATTAAATAATCAACAGCGCCGTTACGCATGGTTTGCTGCACCACATCGACTTCATTGGCAGCAGATATGACGATGACATCAACGGAATGATTTTGCTGACGAATTTCTGATAATAGGGCGAGCCCATTTTGTCCAGGCATATAAATATCAAGAAGGACAAGGTGAATGATGTCTGTCTTCAAACATTCTAGTGCCTGCTGAAACGAGGTGGCAATCCCCTTTAATTCAAAACCATCTATTTGGGTCAGGTAGCGTTTATTCAGCTCCCCAACCATTGGATCATCTTCTACGATCAACACATTAATCATGTGAATCCTCCTTTTGTTTATACGGAATGCGGAGACTAAAAGTCGTTCCTTCTCCTTTTTCACTCGTAACAATCAAATGTCCGTTCAATTTTTTGATACTTTGGTCAACAAAGTAGAGGCCGAATCCTCTGTCTTCTCCTTTTGTTGAGAAGCCTTGCTCAAACATCATTTCCTGTTCTTCCTTTGTCAGACCAACGCCTGTATCTGTGATTTCAATATGAAGCTGCTCCTGGACATATCTGAATGAGATCGAGATGTTTTTGTTCTTTGTATGAGAAACGGCATCGAGTGCGTTGTTTAACAAGTTCCCAATGACGGTAATAAGATCGTGCGTCACAGATGGGTCCTCTGAGTTAGGGACCTGGGTGCTGCAAATGACTTCTAAAGTAGCACCTTGTTCGCGAATGTAGCTTTGTTTCCCTAGTAAAAAGCCTGCTAAGACCGAGTTTTTCACATGGTTGATGATTTCATTTGTTTCTGTCTGTTGATAAATCGCAATATCTTTGATATAGGTGCCAAGGTCATCATAATTCTTCAGCTGTACCAATCCTAAAATGACATGCAGCTTGTTCATGAATTCATGGGACTGGGCACGAAGGGCATTGGCGTACATTTTCACCCCGCTCAGCTGCTCAGCTAGGTGTTTGACTTCTGTTTTGTCACGGAAGGTTGCAATTGCCCCAACAATTTCTCCTTTTACCGTGATTGGTACCTCGTTAAAGACGAGCTCCAGTCCGTTCATTCTGACATCACGATCAAGCAGCGGTTTACGTGTTTCAATCACTTGTTTTAAGCCGCTTGAAGGAAGAAGAGCCTGAACATCCTGTTCTCTAGGATCAACCATAATGCCCATATTATGAAAGAGCCGTTTGGCTTCTGCATTGGCCAGCTTGATTTTACCATGCTGATCGACGGCAAGAATTCCTTCTTTTGTTGATTCTAGCATGGCGCTTCGTTCTTTTAATAATGTCGCAATTTCGTCTGGCTCAAGTCCAAACATAATCTTCTTCACTTTTCGTGCAACAATGAGTGCACCGATAATGCCAGATAGAAGGCTAAGTGATGTGACGAAGTAGAGCGGGATCAAGTTTTGATGAATAATCAAATCAATTTCCTTTAACGTAATCCCTACTGCCACAGCCCCGAGCTGTTTGCCGTCTTTGTTATAAACAGGAACAAAAGCACGCATGGACCTGCCAAGTGTTCCAGATGCCGTACTAATATGTTCTTTCCCATGTAATGCTGGCTTTTCATCACCACCAGCAAAGCGCTTCCCAATCTTTTGCGGATTCGGATGTGTTTTGCGGATACCGTTCATATCCATAACGACAACGAATTCGGTTTTGGTGATACGCTGAACATTGGTTGTATATTTACGCAGTGCTGAATATGAATGATCGTCTTCTAGTGATTTCGCTGTGATCGGCGCCTCTGCGACCATCTTGGCGGTGGAGAGGGCAATGTCACGCTCCTGCTGGTGGATATTTTTGGCTGTTTCCGACCATATCGTAAAGAATGTGATACAGAGGGAGATGAGGACAACAATACAGACAAAGATCGTCAGCCGTGTTTGCAGTCTTAAAGTTTTTTTCACGAGTATACCCCTAACGCGCAATTTTTTCGTAATAGTAATACTTTAACGGGAAAATGTAAGTTTGTGAAGGAATGTACGTGCAAAAATCACAAATTTGATGTTAATTCCAGTTTACTTGGAAAGCATCTTGTCAATCCGTTTTAAGTGAGCCATAATAAATAGGAGCTTATGAGAAAGGATTTATTTATGAAAAATACATATTTGACTGGATATTTTCCGCTAATTTCGATTTTACTATTCAGCTCTGCTTTTTCGATTTTCACAGTAGGCATCACGACTGATTTCTTGACGCAAGCAGGGGTCTTAAAAGGAATGCTGGAATTCTTTTCAGAACAGGGCATCCGTCTTGCTTTATTTGCCGCATTTGCACTTGTTTATTTTATGGTTTTATCTGCTTTAAAACTCATTGCGGATACAGTGTTAGAGTTGGCGCTGCTCTTTTTTGCAAAGGACCCTGAAGGGGAAAACTTAAAGAAAATTAGAATCGCATCGGTTGTTTATTTGTTTGCCAGCTTACTTGCATTTCTATTGACGCAGCAGCTCATTTTGCTGGTGGGACTCTTTGTTTTAGCAAGTCTTATTTATTTTATCTGGGTTGTGGTACGCATTTATCAATCGCTATCCATGCTGAATTTAATTGGATTTATGATGTTTATTCTGCTGTTTTGGGCCACATTTTTGATCGGTATTCTGTACTTATTTATTAAGCTTTATAACAGTGTCATGGCAAGTCTGCCTGCTTAAACAGATGAAAGAAAGCATCCTCCATCATTGGAGGATGCTCAGCGTGTAGACAAACCCTCGCATTCTTTGTCAGTCC
>NZ_AMSH01000013.1 GCF_000300535.1 Bacillus xiamenensis | reverse complement strand
CTCCATTATTGATCATAAAGTCTATTTTACCTTTCTCGACGAATTGGAAAAATAGGCTTTAAGTTACAAAAATATCTTTCGGATATTTTCATATGGAAGAAAACAAGTGACAATTGAAATGATTTTCTCTGTTCAATATAAAAAAGTCAGTCCCCCTTTTTAGAGGACCGACTACATTTGGTTTAGAAAAAGCGTTTTAGACTTTTCTTAAGTGGAGGAATATCCATCTCACCTTTTTCAAAGAATTTTTTCAACAAGTATTTACTAAATCCTGCTGCTTGTGTGTACGTAATTTTCCCAGGTAATGGCGGCTCATTGGTCACTGCAACATCAATGATCACAGGTTTATCTGCTTGAAGCGCTTGATCAAAGGCTGGTGCTAGTTCTTCATGTGATGATACTGAGATTCCTTGGCCGCCGCATGCTTCTGCAAATTTTGCAAAATCGATATCTTCTAGCTCTATACCGTAATTGATGTTTCCTTTTACCTGTTGTTCATATTCAATCATTCCAAGGTTGTTGTTGTTTAAGATGACGACAACGATCGGCAGTTTATATTTTACAGCTGTCACAAAGTCTTGCATGACCATTGTGAAGCCCCCGTCCCCACAGACAGCAATGGCTTGGCGGTTCGGTTCATTTAATTTAGCGGATATCGCCCCAGGTAAACCACAGCCCATTGTGGCCAGCCAGCTGGAGATAATGAAATCCTGTTTTTTCATTTCAAAATGACGCGCCATCCATACAGTCACATTACCGACATCAACTGAAAAAATGGCATCGTCTTCGACTGCTTCTTCTAGTCTAGCGATCACTTGCTGCGGTTTAAGTGGTGATGTGGCAACGGATTTTTCTTTATCCATTTCTTCTCGCCACTTCATCATATGCTCTGTACAAGCTTCAAGGAAACCTCGCTGTTCTTTATATTCAATATAGGAGGTTAGTTCGTGCAGACCGTTCTTACTGTCACTTACGATTCCCACTTCTACCGGATATCTTTTACCGATTTGATCCGGTTTGATATCCAATTGAATGGCAGGTGTGTCTTCCGGTAAGTAATCCCTATATGGAAAGGAGGTTCCTAGCATGATTAATAAATCACATTCTTCCATCGCTTCATATGCCGGCTTCGTACCAATCTGACCTAGATTCCCTAAAAAGTATGGATGCCTGTCTGGAACAACACCTTTTGCAGGAAGTGTAATGACGATTGGTGCAGCTGCCTTTTCTGCAAATGAAAGAAGCTCTTCTTTTGCTTTTCGTAATCCTTTCCCTGCTAAGATGACTGGCTTCTTCGCATTGTTAATGAGCTGAGCAGCCTTTAGCAATTGATCTTTCTTCGGCAGAACTTCTCCCTCTACATAAAGAGGAGATGTATAAATAGGTTTACGCTTAATTTTTTGAGAAAACAAATCATCTGATACAGTGAGAACGGCTACACCTTTATGGGTATAAGCTGCTTTGATGGCTTGATTCAATAAGTCAGGCAAAGCTTCTGCTGTTTGTACCTGCTGATTAAAGACAGCGACATCATCAAACATCCGCTCTAATTTGATTTCTTGAAAAGCATCTCTGCCTACTTCGGTTGATGCAACCTGCCCTGCAATCGCTAAAACAGGTGCACCGTCTGCTTTTGCATCGTATAGTCCATTTAATAAGTGGACAGCACCTGGACCAGCAATTGATAAACAAACACCGAGTTTACCAGTTAGTTTTGCATCAGCCGCTGCTGAAAGTGCTGCCACTTCTTCATGTCTTGTTTGGATAAATTGAATTCGGCTTGATTCATGCCTAAGTTCTTCGATCAATTCGTTTATGCTGTCGCCGGGCATTCCATAAATATGTTTCACGCCCCACTCTTCTAGCAGCGCTGTTACTTCTTTTCCTGCGGTTCTTTGCGGCATGTGAGAAAACTCCTTTTTTCTTTCTCCATACCACTGCCATGTGTTGATCAAACGTTTCAACTTGCTCTTGTTACTTTTTAAAATGATAAGGAAGGGTGGCGACCACAATATCCCGCTTCCATAATAAACGGAATCTTAATAAAAAAGCAGATTGATTGTGCAAAATGGCATGCCATCTTTTTTTCGGGATAAATTGAGGCACGAGCACCATCACTCTATATTGATGCGCATTTGCTTTCGCCTCAATCGTTTCAAGAAATTTATCAAGCGGGTGAATGAGACTTCGATAAGACGAATGCAAAATCACAAGACGCACATCACTATTCAGTTTTTCCCAATCTTCTTCAATCTTTTTGTCTCTCTCTTTATCAAAGGATACGTGAACTGCGATGACTTGCTCTGATAAGGATTTTGCATATTGAATAGATTGTTCAACGACACGTGTGACACCTGCTATTGGGACGATGACCACATTTCCTTTGATGTCGACAGGCTCGGTTTCATTCAATAGACGTAATTGTTCTCCAACAGACACATAATGTTTCTTAATAGAATGAAAAATAAATAGAACGATTGGCATGAAAACAAATACAGGCCATACAAGATGGAACTTGGTCAAAATGAGAATCATGAGAACTGTAAACGAAATCAGTGCTCCCACTATATTGATTGGCATTTTCGTTTTCCAGCCCTGTGGTTTTTCTCGAATCCACTTTACACACATACCTGTCTGAGACAAAGTAAATGGAATAAACACACCGACAGCATATAGCGGGATTAGGTGTTCCGTTTTCCCATCAAATAACCAAATGAGCAACATGGAGGCTACACCTAAAAAGATAATGCCATTGGAATAACCAAGCCGATCTCCTCTTACGGTAAACATGCGCGGCATGTATTTATCTTTTGCTAAGTTGACAGCCAATAATGGAAAGGCTGAAAATCCTGTATTTGCCGCTAATATCAAAATTAACGCTGTAACAGCCTGAATGACATAATAAAAGAATGTCCGTCCAAATGTGTCTGATGCAATTTGTGACACAACCGTTTCTTCTGGTTTTGGTGAGATGCCAAAACCAAACGCAAGCAATGTCACACCGACAAATAGAACGGCCAGTAATCCCCCCATCATCAATAAAGTTCTTGCTGCATTTTGTGCAGCTGGTTTTTTAAAGGACGGAATCGTATTTGAAATAGCTTCAACTCCAGTCAAAGCAGAACAGCCAGATGAAAATGCTTTTAATAAAAGAAATAACGTAATGCCAGGTACGTGTGTACCAAATGCTGTATGCTCAGGTGCTGGCGGTACTTGCCCTGTTAATAGTTTAAAGCCGCCGACTCCAATTAAAATGAGCAGTGAAAATACAAATAGATAAACAGGATAAGCCAATATAGATGCCGATTCCGTCAATCCACGAAGGTTTAGCACCATAATCAATAAGACCAATACGATTGAAATCATGACATGATATGGATATAGTGCTGGAAAAGCCGATGTGATGGCATCGGTACCCGCTGAAATGCTCACTGCTACTGTTAAAATATAATCTACCAGCAATGATCCACCAGCGACCAGCCCTGGTTTTTCACCTAAGTTTCTGCTTGAGACGACATATGCCCCGCCGCCTTCTGGATAAGCATAAATAATCTGGCGGTAAGATAAAATTAACGCCATTAAAAGAATTAATACACAACCTGCAATCGGGAGAGAGTACCAAAACGCTGCCGCACTGACAACTGATAGAACAATCAAAATTTGTTCTGTACCGTATGCAACTGACGACAATGCGTCTGATGACAATAATGCCAAAGCTTTGATTTTTGATAGTTTTTGTTCTCCTGCTGCCTGTGATTTTAATGGTTTACCAATTAAAATACGCTTCAACAAACTGTACATGTGTTGCCCGCTCCTTTAGTGTCAAACGATTTCATTACAAAAGATGGATCGCCAAAAAGACACAGAGGCAATAGAATGCCCCTGTGCCTATTCTTTAGATCACAGGTTGGTCTTTGCTCTCTTTAACGCTTACGAGGTTAGCTGACGGATTCGGGCGCATGAGACTTTGCCCTACCTTAAAAGGATTCACCCCACGTGGTGTGTTATACCACAATTGGTTCCCCCGCTCATCGAAATGATTCAGCGATTGGTCTTTTATAAAAGAGATCATACTCCCGTTTGACACCAAAGTAAAGAGATTTTTTCAAGGTCTTTTGATCGTTTAAAACTCAGTCTTTTTACGGTTTTTTCGTACAAAATAGACCATCATCACAAGCACAAATAGGATGAGTGCAGCTATACATGCAAAGTAGATCCAAGACTCGCTGCTACTTTGTTTTTCACCAGTTTTCAGATCGCTCGATGTGCTGCTGACCGTTTGATGATTAGAGAACATGTCTTTGTTTTTACTCTCTATTGCAACTGTTGCGGTTTCCGTATTTGTTTGAAGGAAATGGATCACTTCATTTGACACATCAGCTTCAGCTGCATTCATTCCTGAAAAGACTGTCATGGTTTGTTCTTTATTCCAAACCGATGGCTGTGTCCATACAATTCGGGCAGTTGTTTCGTTGATCATGCCAAAGGTGGATACATCATATTGATCCTTATTTGTTGGAACGATCAGATCGTCTGCTTTTTCTTTTAAAAGGGTGAACGTTTGAATGCCTCCGAAGAAAATAAGAGAGTGATTTTCCAGTTGTTTATTTGTGACATTGGATGCTTTGATCAGGTGATATTGAGCAGCTTCTGGCTGACTAAATGATTCCGTGAGCATGGCCATTTGATTGATTGTTTCACGCTTGATTTGATCTGGTATGATGATCAATGTTTTTCCCTGCTGTGCTTTTGAAGTGAAAGGAAGCGGCCATGCGGCTAAATCCGGCGTATCACTAGATGTTCCTTCTGGAATTTGAAGAGAACTGCTCTTGTCAATGAATATCCAGCCTTCTTCATCTGTGTGTCTGCATGATTCCATGTTTTTAAAACCACTTGTGACAAATTGCAAATCAATATATTCGTTTTTTTGGAGCACCTGTGAATCAACTGGAATAGAGACATGATAGAATCCATCCGCATCTTTGTTTCCTAGTTTTGTTAATGGTACATCATGTGGTTCGTCATTGATCATAACAGTTAACCGCTCTGCTTTGCTTGACGCAACAGATTTTTTAAATGATAGATTGAGCTTTGCGCCTGATTTTTGGTTGGCAATCAATGCCTTCGGATAATAGTAATGATCAGATGCTGGCTTTTTGGTTCCAACGGTGAGATCATTTCCACCAAAATCTTTTAAACGAATATGGTGAGATGGCTTAGACGTTTTAGCTGTCACCTTTTGAAGAAGCAAGTCTGTGCCAGTGAGTTGACCTGTCAATTCTGGCTGAGTTAGAACATTGATTTTTTCAGCAATTGTCGCAGGCTTTTCAGCTGTTATAAATAAGATAGGCTGTTCTTTCTTCTTTGCTGTCAGGGTTCTCACCGCTAACGTGAGATGATTGCTTTCTGTTTTTATTCCCGCAGCTTGTTCAATTGATTTCATCCGTCCATCCCAGCTTCCTTTTGCTCCTACAGCAATCGTTGGGTGAGCCACTTGCTTGATGTCCTTTTCCTGGATGAGTTTGATGTCTCTTTGGCTATTTTTGTTTTTCAACGTACGGTATAGTTTGATGGCTGCTTCTAATTCGGCTGCATCCGGTGAATTAGGAAGCACAATATCAGTTTGTTCTTGCTGATCACCTGTTTGAATGAAAGGGAATGGGAAGCTGTCTAATGTGAGGTCTTTCGTTTGAATTCCTTTGAATATAAGCTCACTTTCAGGATATACTTTTAGCCAATTGGCAGGTGTCTCTTGGTTGATACAAAGACCTTCTTTTAAGACACCATAAAAAGCGAGCTGAATTCGATGAGATCCTTTTTTCAATTGTGCGTTGTTCAATTTGATTTGAATCGACTTCTTTTGGATTTTCCCTGATACAGGGATCGTTTTTTCAATCTCTCCATCAACCATGACAATCAATGAGGATGGTGAGATGAGTAATGGTGAGGCCTCTATATTTAACGTCAATGTGCTTGATTCGACTTTTTCCTTATCTATTTGATAGGAAAATTCAGTGTGGTCTTCTTGTCCGTATAGGGTCACTACATCTTCTGATAGGTGCTGCGTTTCTGTTTTATTTTCTGTTGAGGAGCGAATCCAATCATCTTGCACTTGTACTCGATTTGATTGCGCTACCGCTTGACCTGCCATGAAAAAAGGCTGAATCGCAAGGGATAATGCCCATATAAAAATCATCCATTTTACCGATTTCAATTTGTCACCCGCTTTTCTTTTGTTGTTGATTGTAACGCTCGGTTTTGTACCATTTCACTTCTTGTTTCAATAATCGGCTCTTTGCTTCTGCATATAAGGAGTACACGACAAGCGCAATCCATACTTGAGAATAGGTGAAGTACATGAGAACCACAATGAGAATGTTTTGTTTGGTCAGCTCTGTTTTCTCAATACTCAATGTCATCATTACTTCTGTTAGAAAGAGGAAGAAGGCCAATCCCCATAGAATTAGTGCCACAGTCCCAATAGATAGGTGAAGATCGACAAATATATTTACGATAAATATGCCATTGGAGAGCAATACGCCAAAGAAAAACAAGAAATACGTAAAGAAAAAGTAAAACAAATCGAAAATCATTCGTTTTCGTTTAAGCTTCATCCATTGCTTTAAAAATTTAAGCACTACATATTGATTGCCTCTAGCCCAGCGTGTTCGCTGCCGCCACCAGACCTTCCATGTCTCTGGCTCTTGTTCCCACGTGATCGCAGCAGGGAAGAATCGAATGACATATCCAAGGTTATATACACGGATCGTTAATTCGGTGTCCTCAGCCAGAGCATGCACATCCCAGCCGCCAAGCTCTTCTAAGATGTGCCGGCGGATCGCGAAGTTTGTGCCTGGTATTGTCGTAATGCCAAACCACTTCCACCTTCCGCCTTGCGCCATCCACTGGAAGCAGATGGTCTCTATATTAATGAATTTGGTGAGAAGGTTTTTGGCTGCATTGATCACCCTGAATTTCCCGACAATCGCGGCCGCTTTTGGATCATTCAATAATCCAAGAACTAAATGATAGACGGCTTTTTTTTCTGGCATGTTATCTGCATCGTATACGCAAATCACCTCTCCAGTCGAAGCCTTCAATCCTTCATTTAGGGCAGTAGATTTCCCCTTTCCAGCAAATGGCGGCTTTGTTTCAATCATATGGATATGCTCATATTGCTCACTGAATGTTTGCACAATCTCTCCTGTGCGATCAGAGGAATTGTCATTAATCACAATGATTTCAAGGAGATGTTTTGGATAGGATAGCTGGACCATAGCTTTTAGCGTTTGCCGAATGACCACCTCTTCATTATGAGCTGGAATGAGAATGCTGACGACCGGCAGCTCTTTCCCTTGTTTTATCCATGCAGGTAGCACTTTTTCGTAAGTGAGATAATGCTGAAAGCCTCCCTGCATTAGGAACATATGGTATAGGAGCATGACCCAAATCAGTATTAATGATAAATAAAATAAGATATCAGCCACCTGATTTTCTCTCCTTAAAAATACGTTTTTTCATTGTCAGCCTTAAATACAATGTGTAAAAAGCAAATGCCACAATAAAGAGCAGCACCACCATTGTGAGTATTCGCAGCATATTTTCCATGCCGCTTCGTTTGACTGTTTTTGTTTCAGCTATATTGGATTGCTCTACTTGAATATGTCCATTCCCTGATGTGTTGATCTGTACATGGGCGGTTTGAACCGTCTGTTTTGTTTTCTTTAAATCCAGCCATTGACTAGAAGGGATTGCATCCATCTGTGTGACCAAATCCTGCAGTCCATCTATCCCCGCCTCCACCTCATAGGACAACCCAATGGCGGCGGATTGGAGATGCTGCATGGATTGAATCGTCTGCTCAGTCAGTACGCTTGAATCTTCTTGGTCAGTTGCTGTCTCTACAAGCTGTTCAGGATATAAGGTCATGCCATGGAGCATGGATGGTGTCGTCAAAAATGGCGGTGCACCTTTTGTTTTCCATGTATGGTCGGAAAGCTGCACCTGTCCAAATAGACTTGACACATGCCGGGAAATCACTTCATAGCCTTGTTGCGATATGGCATCATTCGGCACTTCAAATGCAAGCGGATATAGTCCTTGCTGCGTTAGAAGCTCAATCCCCTTTGTGAGTTTCTCGGTTGTATAAATGATGTCTTGTTGCTGATTGGATTTGATATAAGTCTTGTAGTCTTTCTCATTCGGAAAATGGCTTTTACTCAGCTTCTTCTCGGCTTTCTGCGGCACATTTGAAGTAATAGGCTGATCGTACTTTGCATCCCAAAACTCAAAGCCCTGACCGGATTCCTCTGTTCGATACGTACGGCTAAACCCATGAAGAATCACGCTGGCTCCACTGCTTTGCAATTGTTTTAACACCTGCACAAGCTGAGGGCGATCATTCAGTGTCACTTCATCACCTGTAGCCGGATCAATCCATACAGGAGTCACCGAGATGAGAAAAGGAATATGCCGTTCGGACACGTATTGTCCAAGTTCCAGCAGCTTTTTCTCATCAGTGACTGGACTGATGCTCCCCAGCTGTAAGTACTTCGTCGTCATTTGATCAGAAGCCTGAAGGAGACTTTCAAGCACCTCTGCAAGAAGCTTGTTATGCTGAAGGATATCTAAGATGCCGATATATGCCGCACCTTCTTTTGTTTGAATCACAAATGGCAAATCTGCTTGATTTTTCTTCAAATAAAATTCACTTTGCAGAGCTGCTCCTTGAACCGTCAGAGCTGTGATTCCTCTGTCAAAGTGACGATATGTCTGATCATCAACACCTTTGATTTGACTGGTATGATCTTGTTTGTGAAAAGTAAGCTTGGAGAATGGGCGTAGCTGTTCCGCATTGTATCCAATTGCCATGAGATGTTTTGATTCGTTCATGATACGAATGGTTTGTTTTGGCAGGGTTCTCTTGACTTCCCCCATATAGATGACGTGTTGAAATTCATTCATCTTCTTTTGCGACAATTGTTCATCGGGTATGACCATCGTTCGTTCGGAAAAATGCCCCACAAGTACATCAAGCATCTGAACAGCTGGCGTTGCCTCACCTGATTGTGTTGAATAGATGATGAGGGTGCTAGGTTGTTTCTTAAGAGCATCGGCTGAGGCAATGTCTTTGACCGAAAGCAAAGAAAAAAGAGCGATTAACAAACAGCCTTTCATCAAACATTTAAAGTTCATTCATCATCATCTCGTTTTCTAGTTCTTCTAAAAATTGCTCTGGTGTACGATAGTCCGAGCTGCTTGTTAAATGACAGACATGAAATGTTAAGGTCACTTCACGCCCATTTAGTAAGACATGCGTTTGCAGTTTATCTTTTAGCTTTTCAAGGACGACAGAGACGTTTTCTTCAGGTGTGTGGGTGAGCAGCAGGCCTATTCGTTCTTCGGTTAATCGAAATTTCTTATCTGTTTCTCTCACACTCTCGCGGATCTTCATACTTAATTGTTGAAAAAGATGTTGCATTTCTTTTTCTCCATATAAGGATTTGAATTCCGCTGCGTAGTGCATATGAAGAAGGACAAAGACAAATGGCTGTTTGTATCGTTCTGCCCGTTTCATTTCCTCGGATAATTCCAGCCTCATCCGCTCGGCATTGTCAAATCCTGTTGTCGAATCAATCGCCACAAATTGTTTGATGGCCTGTTTTTATTGTCCGATGGTGTGCCGCATCGTTTTGATACGCTCATGTAAGGTTCCTGCCGACATGGCGAAAAAGAGGAGTGCCACACCCCATATCACGACATCTTGCAATGTTTGATTAGAAAAGAGTGGGTTCGTGTGACCAAGCTCTGTAAAGAACATCCCGCTTCCTATAAAGAACAAAATAAGCAAGGTAAAAACCAATGCTGGTAAAATACCAAATAAAATGCCGCTTCCTAACACGACGAATGTCAGTGCGATGATCATGAAGCTCTCCGCATCATGTACATTTAAGTAGCCCATAAATAAGATGAGTCCTGCAAACGTGAGGAGCAGAGTATAATACGTGCGATAGGTGTCACTGAATAACCGATTCATTTAGAAGCTCCCTTTCTGCAATTAGAGGCAATAAATTATCAAATGAGTGTGTGTCTTCTTCGTTCATGTATCCTCCGTAATAAGGCTTGAGAGGATCTTGAATTTGTAATCCTTTCATTCGGTGATAGACATCTTTTGCAAAATCTTGCTCGTTCTGTTTGAGCGCATATAAGATGACCAGTGCATAGACTGAAGGCGATTCATACGTCACAGCTGGCTGCAATGTGCTCAGCTCATATCGTCCGTACAGTTTTCCTTCTTCTTGGAAATTCGTTTTCAACCATTTCATGATCGCAGAGGTATCAACCTGTGCGTATTCGGCATAGAACGCCGTATAAAGTTGGTCTATCAAGTTGATTTCTTGATTAAATGAGTAGGCTTTTTTCTCTATGTCATAGGATGTCGGAAAGAATCCTTTTTGTCTCGGTGCGTTTTGAAGAATGGCCAATTGGCTGTTCAGCATTTGGTTCGTGAATATTTGGAGGGATACCAATTCTTTGATGGCTTTTGGGTCAATATATGAGAGTGTGATTGTGTGTGAAGTTTGCTTTGCCGATGCATCATAATAATCGGTCAATATGCCTTTGAACATGTTTTTGTCTTTTAACGCTTGTGCGATGTCTTTTGCTGTGGTTTGATACGCTGAATTCTGCCACAATTGATCTGCCTTTTGAAGTGCTGCCACTACACGTAAGTCATCGACTAAAGCATTGACTTTACTTGTTTGATTGGATTCGATTTTCCAGCTAAGGAGATCATGATCCAGTAAGAATTGAGTGTGCAGGACGTCTAGCTGCTGATCAAAAGAGGGTTGGTCTTTTTTTCGAACAAGATAATCCATCCAAAGTCCAAGTGATTCAGATAAATAGATGTGCTGCTTTGAAAAAGAGGTGCGAATCATGCCTTGATTTGTCATTAAATGGTGCGTGATAAAATATTCCCCTGGCAATACTGGTTGTGCAGATTCTGGATGAGCTGGCTCTCGCTGCAGCTTCCAGGTACATCCACCTAGTAGAATGACAATGAATATAATGATAGCCTTACGATGTATGGATATATCCATTCTTGCCCCCTTTCAACTCCCCATTCTCTAAGCATCTAATGATTTATTATAGAGCGTTTTTGTTTTAATTTAAATACATATTTTATAGCAAATTACGAGTCTTTTTGCATACATATTCCTATTTGCAGAAAAATTTTATGCTAAACACTCAAAACCCCACGCGGTTTCGCATGGGGTTTTACACAACTATTGATCTAATTTTAATTTCTTCAATTGTTCTGCTAGTGCGTTATTGATTGGTTCTTCCACTTTCTTTTGCTTCTTCATATATTTAGACACATCGTGCTTACTGGCTCGTTTTTGATTGGATTGTGATTTGCGTTTTTCGAAAACAGACAGTTTTTCTCTATGGCCGCACACACAAGCAAAGATTTTGCCATCGCCTTCTCCTCGCAGCTCGAGCTTTTTATGACAGTTCGGGCAGCGTGCATTTGTTTTCTTCGCCACATTTTTGCGGTGTCCGCATTCTCTATCCTGACAAACAAGCATGGTGCCGTTTTTCCCGTTCACTTTCAACATAAGTTTTCCGCAATCAGGACAATGAGTGCCTGTCATATTGTCATGCTTAAAGGTTTGGTTCGTCTGTTTGATTTCAGATACGGCTTGTTTTGCATATGACTTCATTTCACTCATGAATTGAGAAGCTTTCAATTGGCCTTTCGCAATTTTAGAAAGCTTTTGTTCCCATTCCGCTGTTAATGCAGGTGACTTTAAGTCTTCAGGTACTAAAGAGAGCAACTGCTTCCCTTTCGATGTCATGAAGATGTCTTTGCCTTTTTTCTCGATTAAGAAGCTATTAAACAGTTTCTCAATGATATCGGCTCTTGTTGCCACTGTACCCAATCCGCCCGTTTCACCAAGGGTTTTCACTAAGTCCTTTTCCTGATTCTGCATAAAGGCAGCCGGGTTCTCCATCGCAGATAACAGGGTTGCTTCATTAAAACGAGCAGGAGGTTTCGTTTCTCCTTTTGTTTCTTTCAGCGTTCTGACTTCAAAAGATTGACCTTCTGACAGTGCCGGCAGATGCTGATCTGCTTCGGCTGATTCCTCGTCTTCATAGGATTCATCATAAACAGCTTTCCAGCCGGCTGATTGCACGGTTTTTCCTTTTGCCGTGAATGTTTCATCGCCTATCTTGGCAATCACCGTTGTTTCCTCGTATTCAAAAGGATTCATAAGTACAGCAAGGAATCGTTTGGCAATAAGATCATATAATTTACGCTCTTTATCACTTAATGCACCAGGATACAGCTCTTCCTCGGTTGGAATGATCGCATGGTGATCTGATACTTTTGCATCGTTGACGAAGCCTTTGTGCGCTTTCACACCTGATTGTAAAATACGGTTCACATGCTGTGCATACGGTCTGACATTCATCCCTTTTAGTCGATCTTTTAATGTAGGAACGATATCCGCTGAAATAAATCTTGAATCTGTACGCGGATATGTCACAAGCTTATGCTGCTCATACAGACGCTGAAGCGTAGACAGTGTTTCTTTCGCTGAAAAACCGTAGCGTTTATGCGCATCACGCTGCAATTCAGTCAGGTCGTACAGCCCTGGAGCAAAAGCTTTTTTCGCTGTTTTTTTCAATGCATCGATCACTGCTGGTTTTCCTTTACAGCCTGCCAAACGCTCTTTTATGACATTCTCTTGGAATGTGCGGTTTTGCTTTGTTTTGGCATCCTGCCACGTCAAGGTAAGTCCATCTACTTGTGCAGTCATTCCATAAAACGGCTTCGGCTGGAACTGCTGAATGTCTTCCTCTCGCCTTGCGATCATGGCAATCGTTGGTGTTTGCACACGTCCGCAGGATAACTGTGCATTAAACTTGGTTGTCAGCGCTCTTGTTGCGTTGATCCCTACAATCCAGTCTGCCTCTGCACGAGCCACCGCAGAGCGATACAGGTTGTCATATTCTCTGCCGTCTTTTAATCGTTTGAATCCTTCTTGGATGGCTTTGTCTGTGACAGATGAGATCCATAGTCGTTTCAGTGGCTTTTTCACATGCGCTTTTTCAAGAATCCACCTTGCGACAAGCTCCCCTTCACGTCCAGCATCTGTTGCGATGACAATGTCTTTGACATCTTTTCTCGCAAGCTGCGCTTTGACCGCTTGGAACTGTTTACCTGTCTTTTTCATCACGACAAGCTTGAGCGGCTCTGGAATAATTGGTAAATCCTCTAGACGCCAAGATTGAAATTCCTTTCCATAGCCTTCTGGATCAGCAAGTGTAACCAAATGACCAAGCGCCCACGTGACAATGTATTGATCTCCTTCTAAGAAACCATTTCCTTTTTTATGACACTTCAGTACACGTGCAAGGTCACGTCCTACTGAAGGTTTCTCTGCTAATACAACTGTTTTTGACACTAGATTTCACATCTCTTTCTTCTATCCATCCTTTTATTATAGCAGACGTGGAGATGCGGTTCTAATGGCTGAACATAAATGAGAAATGGAGCTGAAACACTAGTGTAAAGACAACACTTGAAATAGAAACATCTCTATACTGAAACGCATTCAGAAAGTCACACGAAATAAGAGCTTGTAGTGCCACTTAAGCACCGACCCTCCAAATTTTCAATCCATAATATGTTTTCCAACCATACAAAAAACACCTCTGTATTCAAAAAGGCGTTTTGGGGGCTGAAGTTTTTCGAGGCTTAAAGCTTAGCTCACAATCTTTGCAGTACAAGTAACTAACTATTCTTTCTCTGAACCCAGACAAGTAAATAAATATGATGACAAACAAAACAATTCCAAGTGTCTCTTTTATAAAAGGGATAAACACTATTCTTGTTATCAGATAAGAGATATAAAAAGAAATACCTAACATGAGAACTACCGAAACACAACCTGCACTTCTTACTCTCTTTCCCACACGATTACTATTACATCTAGGGCATCTTTGCCATTCCAAACAAACAACCTCCTTTCTGAATTTATGTAAATTTTATCATATAAACAATAATATTCCATTTTTATTTTTTAATGTTCAGAATATAGAAGGTGAAGAAAAAAGAACAAAAATATAGTATTTATGCCATAGCTCGTTTCATTGATATCAATTATTCTTTAAAATCCATCACAACAGCAACTCTCCCATTTTTTAAGCATTCATTGAACATATTTTGAATTTTTCGTAGATTTCAGCATGTCCAGGCGGTCTTTCGTTTATATTAGAAGATGAGAAACTAGCTTTTATACAGGAGGATTTGTATATGCATACAAGTATTAGCCGTCTGAGACAGGCGGGTTTTATTGAGGGTATGTCTCTTTTAACCCTTCTTTTAATTGCCATGCCTCTAAAATATTTTGCGGATATTCCGATGGCAGTCACGATTGTAGGCTCTCTTCATGGCGCATTGTTTGTGATCTATATGCTTGTTTTGGCATATGTGACTTTTAAAGTTCGCTGGCATTTGAAATGGTCTATTGCTGGCTTTTTTGCGGCTTTTATTCCTTTCGGTAACTTCGCTTACGATAAGGTGCTTCGTCAATTTGATACAAAAGCTTAATCAAAAAGGGCTAAAACGATATTCGTTTTAGCCCTTAGTCTTCACGCTGAAGCGTCCTGATAAAGGAACGCTTTTTTATATTGATGCATATTTCACAATGGCTGCTTGACGTGTCATGTCGTCATACGCCACCCATAGTTCATCTCCAGGTAATACGCTGGTGATTGGATCAATTGGCTGCTTCACCTCGTACAGCACGCCATTTCTCTCCACTTGAATGATTGCTAACGGCAGGTTGCCGATCACGCCAGCAAAGGAGACATTGGTTACTTTTGCACTTCCTTGTTTCTCTTGCAAGAGATCCATTTCTCTCTCTAACTCTTCTTTCTTTGTTTGGATCGTTATTTGAGTTCCTGATGTGATCTGCATATGATCAGGGATGAACTGGCTGACCGTTTTTGTGATGGACTCATCTCCGTTTGAAACCATCACATCAAGCTGAATAGGCTTTTGTTCATGGATGGCAATTGGATATTGCTTCACACGCTGGATCGTTCCTGTTAACGTCACATCTTTACCCGATCGATTCCGCACTTCATGACCATAGGCTGCCATTTTGAGCTGGCCGTTGATGTCGACGAGATCGGCTTTTTCTCCTGTTGTAAATTCAAAACCAGCGGCTTGAATCATTGGAATGATATACGTTTTCTGATCCAATTCAAATGTGAGTGATAAGACGGTGCCTCGTCCTACGGTTCCATAAGATTCTATTTTTCTTAAAACAGCGCCTTTGATGAACTTTGGCTGAATTGGCTGCGAGAAGTCAACTTCTTTTAAGAGCATTGCCCTTTTCTTCTTCGGATCATAGTGAACGACAATACGCTGGTCTGGCTGCGGTATCTGGGTGTAGGATACAACCGTTTTAACCGTCTTTTCTATGCGCTGTCCTTCATATTCAAATTGAAGCCGCATGCTGACAACAGGCTGTTCATTGATGTAAGTGCCCGTTTCTTTAACAGACACAATATTGGCTTCTAATGTGACACTGTCCTTAATCTTGTTCTTTCTCACCCGTCTCAAAATTGGCGGCAGGAAGATCGCTAGCACAAATAATAATAGCGGGATCAAGATCCATATCGCCCAGTTAAGAATGAGCGGTCCGCCCTTCATTACATATTGCGTAAAGGTATCAACAGACGTTTGGTGGGCTGGACTGGCGTTTTCAATTGAGATGACCTTTTGCAAAGGAAATTCCTTTAGCTCTTTGCTTTTCGTCTCAAATGCACCCGTTAATTGCTTGTCAAATGAATAATAGAGCCAATCGCTCTTCACATTTTTATTGAAAGAAAGCTCTTCTCTTTGTAAAGATTCATATGAAAACGACTGCAAAAGCTTGCTGGCAGACGTCACCTTATTCGTACGATGGTTATACATATACCCCGTCAGTTTGCCTTTTGCCTCGTCCTTTGCTGTAGAGCCCGCAATGAGAACTTCTTCCTCATTGAGCTGGTACACGTACGTTTGATAAATCGGTTTTGGTGTTGGAACGACTTCTCCAATCCCTCCATCTGCTGTTACTTTCCTTGCTCTTTTTGGATATGCCGATTCTACGGCGACAACAAAGTCCTCGGATGAGCCAATCGTTTTTTTCAGCTGCTGTTCCACTGTATCATCAATGAGACTAAACGGTTCATCCCCTTTGGATACATAGACCCCAAGCTGATGTTTTTGATTAGAAATCCCGCTGACATACGCCTTCTTGTCATTTTTCAAGGTGACTTCAAATATAGGAATAGGGGTTTGCCCTTTAAAGGAATTCATGACTGCATCAACGGAAACAGGTCTTGCTGGCAGCTTTAGCTGATTGAGCTTGTGTAAGTAAAACTGACCATTTTTCAGCTCACCGATAACCGCTTCTGCCCCTTCCGTTTCTCCTGTAAATACGAGCCTTCCATTCCATTGATATGTATTTGAACTTAAAAATGATGGCACCTGTACTCTCTTTTGAACGAGCTCTTTTCTCTCGCCATTTGGTGACAGCTTCTCGATCATCAGCTGCTCATCTTTATTTTTGAAGGCAAGTAAGAGGTTGTTTCCTTGAATGGATGGCCATATTTCGTTAAATGGGTCGCTTGATATGGTCCATTCCTTGATTCTTTTTGCTGAACGAGTGTCATACATTGCGTAATGAAGCTGCTGGTCTTTTGATACAGCACTCACCACTCGTTTTCCTTCATCAAATGTGAAGATTCGTTTGACGTCATTCTCTTTGATTTTCCCATCCGCCAAATCCTCTTGATAATGATTCCACACCATGACACTGAGAATGATGGCTGGAAGAAAGAAGACCATATATCTCAAGAAAATTACTGGTATTCTTTTCACGTGACCGCTTCCTTTCATGAAGTTCCCTTATCTTATACGTCAGTTCAGCGAGAATGTTTCAAACGCTGGAAGAATACCCTTTACATACCGCAAAATCCATATTTTACAGATTTGATGGTTTGCGATAAAATCCAATCAGATTCAAAAAAAGGAGTTCTCTGATTGGATAAGCTTTCGTCTTTCATTTTAGCTGCTTGGCTCCGTGTTCCACGATGGTTCAAACAATGGCTGCTCGTATCCATTACCATTTTCTTTTTTTATCTGTTTTTTGTAAAGGGGCTGACTCGTTGGCACACATTGCCGCCCGTCACCTTGGTCTCATGTATGATTGGTTCTTTCTTCATTTGGATGATGTGGTTAAAAGGTCAAAAAAACAAGTAAAAAGGAGAAAAACATGAAAGAATCCATCTTTTATTTTGCGGTCTCTTTTATTTTGCAATTTGTTTGGTTTGGGGTTGTGCATCCAGATAGAGGTGTGACACTGCTGGACATGTTCATCTTTTCTATTTTGTTTGCGGTGATGTTCTTTTTCATTCGGCGGATTTGGCGGTATCAGAAGAAAGGAAGCAGTGAGTGATCATGAAATATGCTCTATTCACTGCTGTTATCTGTGTGTTTATCATTCTATTTTTAATGTCGAATCCTTTTGAAGGGGACGCTATGCGGATTGTGTCCGCCTTGTCCCTGCCTTTTTTCGGTATGATCGGTTTAGGTATTTTATTGTTTAAAACTTAAAAAGGCTGCCAAATAGATGGCAGCCTGTTCCTTACTCTTTTCATGCAAATAAATAATCAATGTTTAATCTCCGTCACGGAGTGTATGAATTAAGATTCGATCATATCAGTGTGTCATATGTGTTCCGAGTGAACCTACGTTTGAAAGTAAACGCCATGGAAGTTCTGGATAACAAGACAACGAAAGCCCTACCTCTCATTCGTCCTTACGGCTCCGAAGCCGTGCCAGTGTGAATTGTAAATCAAAACGTCTTTTTTCCATTCTTCCGCTTATATAGGGGGGCGGGAGCAGAAGGAAAAGAATAAGTTTGTTCGCTTTGACAGCGTCTCGTTCTTATCAAGTAGAAGCTCTATTGCTTCTCATTATGTCATAGAAAAAAGAAAGTTTACTTTCTTTATTTATTTGCTTATTTCAACACTTAATATCAAACTATAACACATTCCCCCTGCTTACGCAAGTGTTAAAGTGATAATTCTGCTGGTGTACGACTTCCCTCATTCATATAACGGATGGAGGTTGGGTCAATTTTCAGAATCACTAAGTTTGGATCATCTTTTCCTTTAAACCATTTCTCCATTTCCTCTGACCAAAGGCGGTCAATCAATTCTCGGTCATCTGTTAATGTAGCGGTGCCTGCAATTTCAGCATACGTATCACCAAATCCTTCGCCTGTATATCCAATGAGAATATGAACATTCGGGTTTTTTTTAATCTCATCTGCTTTATGTGTTTCTTTGCTCGTTGGTGTATATAGCGTCAGCCCGTCATGAAAAAAGTGTATGCGGCTGATCCTGTTCAACCGTCGCCAGCGTTCCGACCTTTTGCTCATCTAATAAGTTCAGTACCTTTTGCTTTAACTCTTCTTGTGACATATATCTTCACTCCTTCAAATATCATCCGTACTGTTAGGTTTCCACGACAATCCATTCATTAAACAAAGAAATGTGTTTTTCATAAAAAGAGATCTTCTAGCTGATGATAAAGAAAACAGGATCAATGAAAGGGGAAGTTGAGCATGCATCATGAAACGATGTTTCATTTGGTTTCACTTGTCATTGCGGCAGCTGTTGTGGGGATTATCATCTGGTCTGTCACATCTGTGCAGAAAAATCGCAGGAAATACTAAAAACACCGCCCAACAAAAGCTGGGCGGCGGTGCTATTGATCATGTATTCATAAAGGAACCACCATTGACGTGAAGGGTCTGTCCTGTCATATAAGACGATTCATCAGAAGCAAGCAGCACATAGCAGCCGACATGCTCTACAGGCTGACCAGGTCTTCCCATTGGGGTTTCGGCCCCAAAGCTTTCCACACTGTCTTCATCAAATGTAGATGGAATGAGCGGTGTCCAAATTGGACCAGGTGCCACGCCGTTCACCCGAATCCCATCTTTCACAAGCGACTGTGCCATAGAACGAGTAAAGCCGTTGATGGCCCCTTTCGTCGCTGTATAATCAATCAGCACTGCGTTGCCTCGATAAGGGTTGATAGATGTTGTATTAATGATCGAACTTCCCGGTTTTAAGTAATCGAGCGCCTTTTTCGTCAAATAGAAATAAGAATAGAAGTTTGTTCTAAACGTTTGGTGAAGCTGTTCACTAGAAATATTTTGAATCCGTTCTTGCGGATGCTGTTCAGCCGCATTATTCACTAAAATATCTAATTGACCAAACGCTTCAACCGTTTTCTCTACCGCTTCCTCGCAAAAGGCTTCGTCCCCGACATCTCCTGCAATCGTTAAGCATTTGACACCTTCCTGCTCGATGCGCTTTTTCGTGTCCTCTGCATCCTCATGTTCATTTAAGTACACAATGGCGACATGTGCTCCTTCTTTGGCATATGCGACAGAAACGGCACGTCCAATTCCGCTGTCTCCACCTGTAATCAGTGCGACTTTTCCTTTTAGCTTGCCAGACCCTTGATACGACTCATCCTCAAAGATCGGCGCAGGATTCATTTCTCTTTCACTGCCTGGCTGCTGATCCTGTGTTTGGCGCGGAATGCCGTTTGTTAAGTATTCACGTAAATCCATGTGTAAGCTCCTCCTTGATTTGCGGATGTATCCTTTCATTACCACTTCACTTGTTCTTCAAACATCACGATGCCGTACAGATGCGTTTTTGAAAAACAGGTTGTCATGTTTCGAAATGGGAAAATTCGGTTACATGATCATCAAAAAGGAGCGTTTTCATATGCTGTCAACTCTCTCAAAAACCTTTAGCAGACCAAAAGGCTGGCTTGGAAGCATTGCAGGCTTCATTATGGCAAATGAAAATAAAGCATTGAATCAGTGGGCGATCCGTCACTTAGAGCTTGCTGATGGGGAACACCTGTTAGAAATTGGCTATGGCCCGGGTTACAGTATCAAACATATGCTAAGGCATTATGATGATCTTCACATTGATGGACTGGATGCCTCTTCCACCATGCAGGAGCAGGCGAAGACCCGCATTAAGAAACGATTAAAAGACGAACAGGTCCGGCTGTATGTCGGGAAAATTGAAAACTCACGTTTGCCAGCAGAGCAGTACGACAAAGTGCTTTCTGTCAACAATTACACGATTTGGGATGACCCAAAGACTGGATTACTCAATCTTTATCACACCTTGAAACCTGGCGGAAAAATCGTGATTGTGATGCAGCCAAGAGAAAAGGGAGCGGGCGCCAGCCGGACAACAGAAATGGGTGAAGAGATTCTGCATCACTTGCAGTTTGCTGGATTTGGCCAATTTTCTATTGAGTACGAGGAAATTCGTCCTACCCTCGCTGTCTGTGTCACAGCAAAAAAGCCGAGAAGCGAATAAGCTCTCGGCCTTTTTCCTACCATTTTGCCTCTTTGACAAATTGGTAGAACAGCTGATTTAATTTCTGCTCAATGTCTTCCTTTGTTCCGTGTCCATAAAGCGCTGTGCTTTCTTCGCTTTCGATGATGGATGAACTGATCAGACTAAACATTTCAGACCCTTCTTTGCCAAGCTCTAGCGGCACGAGCATCATGAGCATTCTTGACATGAGCTGCTCTTTGCCATCCATGCTTTTGATCTCGTATGCCTCATCAAGATCATAGATATGAAAGATCGGCTTCTTGATGAACTCATGCTTTAAGTGAAAAAGAGCGAACTCGGTCCCCGGAATGCCTAGACCTCCTTGCTGTTCACGTTCAAGTAAGCCGGCCGCCACGTCGTCCGCACGGTCTACATATCCTTGGCTTTCAAGCTGACGCATCAGCTCTCGGATGGTTTCCTCATGCTGATTCATCGTGTTCTTTTTTTCAATTGTAAAATGGGACAAGATGCTGCGAATGACAGACATATAATTCGTTATCTGCTCTGCCAGCCCCATCATATCCACTGGTTCCTCCACCGATTCTTTCACAGATTCCTGCGCTCTTTTTTTCTCAATGATATACGGAATCTTGCGTTTAATATGAGACTTGACACGCATGGCGTCATCCTCGTTTAAGAGCGGACTGACCATAATGTAATCAATATGCTCATATGGGATCGGAACCGTTGATACAATCATGTCATAGCTCGCCGCGTCGATTTCCTTTAGTTCCATCAAGGAAGATAGATCGAATTTAGCGATCTCTGGCAATTCTTTTTTCAATCGTGATGCGAGCATTTTGGACGAACCGATTCCGCTTGAGCAAACGACCAATGCATGAATCTTCGTTTCTTCTTTTTTAATTTCAAGAACCGAGCCAAAGTGAAGCACGATAAAGGCAATTTCATCTTCTGGAAATTCAATCTCGGGAAAGAAGCGCTCAACCCCTTCTTCAATCGCCATGAACAGCAAAAAGTAGTCTTTTTTAATTTGTTGTTTGAGCGGATTATAAATCCGCATCTTCTCCTTTAATCGGTTCATGGCAGGTTCAAGATGAGACACGAGTCCCTCATACAATGAATCATTTTCATTTAAATGGTAGCCTGTTTTATGAGAAATAAAATCGATGAGTTTTTTCGTTCTCAGCGCAATATCCAGTTCAATCTCATCAATGCGATATTCTGCCTTAAAGCTTCGGTTTGCACTACGCAGATGGATGGTCATATATCCGACCTCTGCTTCAGGAATCTCGACATTAAACATGCGTTCTAGTGCTCTTGCGATTCGCAGTGAGGATTCAAATTCCTTCGTCCGCTTTAATTCAAGCAATTCTTCCTCTTCCATCCGAATGGTTTCACCGATTTGAATGCGTTCGATGGCATAGGTTAAGTGAACGACGAGCGCAATATAAGCACTATCAGACAATGAGAGCGACAGTCGGTTTTTCAAATGAAAGAGTAGCCTCTCTACCTTGAGCAGCTGTCCCCTGCTGACCACTCCAAACACTTTTTCAGTCGCTTTCGTTCGATGTTTAATATTCATTTCAATCGTTTCTAAAAATAATTGAATGTCGAGCCGGTCGACAATGAGATTGCCGACAATTTTTCGTTTTGCTTCCTCCGGTCCTTTTAATTCAATGCCGTACCCGCGCTTTCGAATGAGCAGTAAACCATAAGGAGCAATCCAGTCCGTCAGTTCATCTAAATCGTAGCTGATGGTCGCATTTGTGACCTGCAAGTCGGCTGCAAGTGTATATAATTTCACCGGTTCCTTTGCTTCAAGCAGTGCACACAGGATTAAGAGCTTCCGTTCATCAGAACTATATTCAATTTGATCTTCATTTGAAATGTGAGCCAGAAGCCGCTGCTTGTCTTCCTGTTCACCGACTGCCTTTAGGCCCTTCCCCGGTTGTTTATCAAGTGATAGGTTGTAACTTTTTAAAATCGGTTTAATGGATTTAAGTTCTCTATGAATGGTTCTTGTACTCACCTGAACAGAATCGGCGATCTCACGAATGGTGACATAACGATTTTGCTGAATCATATATTTGATGACTTTTTGTTCTCGTGCCGTTATGTACATGAAATGCCTCCTTCTGCTTACTAGGTCTATTGTCACAATTTAATATAAAACGCTTTCACTAAACGATGCAATCTGAAGTTGTTCTAAATTTGGCAAACGGTCTGTGACAAAATGAAAGACCTTCTCCACATCATACGTTTTTCCAAAATGACGGTCCATACTCCTTTTGATGAAATTGAACCTTTTGTTCTTGAAAAGGCAGTGAACCCCCGGCTTTTAAAGAATAAGTCGGATTGTATACGGAAGAGCCAAAGCAATAATCGATTGTGCCTTCTTCCGGACGGAACAGGACGGTTCGCATCGTCCCAAACAGCTCTTCATAATTGTGCACAGTCAGACCAGCGGGATATTCCGTTTGGAACAATTTAGCAAGAGACTC
This sequence comes from Bacillus xiamenensis, assembly GCF_000300535.1. Taxonomy (GTDB): domain Bacteria; phylum Bacillota; class Bacilli; order Bacillales; family Bacillaceae; genus Bacillus; species Bacillus xiamenensis. The sequence goes on along the minus strand of NZ_AMSH01000013.1, from coordinate 39,894 downwards.
GCTTGATCGCTTTTCTTCCAAAGCCTGAATCAACAGATTGTATCTGACAACAGAGTGATGTTTGGTTAACCCTTTTGCCGTTTGATCAGCTACCGGATGATTCGTTGCTGCAATATATCCATGCTCCGGTTTTCTCACCATCTTTTGCCCATCAATCATTTCGATCACAGCCGCGTCTCCTTGCCGATCGGCGAGCATGAGGTGAACATTTGAGGCGACAGGCATTTCCTGTATCAAGCTGGCGGCTTCCTCAACCGTTTCACAGGAATCCAGAACAGCTCGAATCACGTGATATACTTGCAAGCCAGCAACGGCTGGTGGCTTTAAACCTGGTTCATTGCCAATAGGCGGTCCGCATGCAGAAAAGGTCACAGACAGACCATGCTCATTCATTCCATCAGATCTGCCAAATAAGATTAATGATGATCCTGTATGAACCGCCAAACCTTTCACATGTGTAGACACAAGGCGCATATCATCAAACAGCGGGGAAAAATCATAGTTGCGCAGCATCACTGTTTGTTGATTGTCCGTCTTGTTTCCCTGCCTCACACAATGCGAACATCCAGGCTGAAGATGTGATGAAAAGAAAAAGGTCAAATGACTTTCATTGATTTGCAGTTCCTCACAAAATCCAGCGAGCTCTTCCTCTAACTGAGGAAGATATGGGCGCAGCAGCTGCTTCGTTTCATTCACAGCCTCTTTTGCCACAGGTTCGGTTTGAAGGTATTGTTTCTTGAGATAAGGATGCTCCTGAAGCCAGACAGCCTGCTGCTTTCCTACCTCATAAGCTGTTCCTTTCATTTCATGAAAATACGCGCTCATCTCCTGCATGCATCCACCTCTTTTATCTTCGTTTCTCTTATCATATCGAAACAGGCATTTATTTTAAAGGATGAAAAAAACTGCAATCCTATGGATCACAGCTGTTTAGCGGATTGTTGAATCAAGGCTTCTGCCATGGCTTGATACCCTTTATGGTTCGGATGAAATTGATCCAACGATAAGTAATCTCTTTCATGGCCTTCAAACGCGCGGTAAACATCTACTACTTCTACATGCGGACTTGATGCGAGCAACCGAAGGTGTTGATTGTATTGCTGAAGCCACCGCTCCGCTATCGGAATGTCAGGAAAAGGATTATATAAATTCATGAGATACACGCAGTATGACTGATGCTGCCCTTTTTTGATCTGAGCGATTTCTTGAATCATCTTGCTAAAATTCGTCTGGCAATGCATAGACGCTTGCAGCAGTGTCTTTTCATCTCCACCTTCTTCATACTGCAAAACAGCTTGAACAAGATCATTCCCGCAGCCTGTAATCGTGATGATGTCAGCTTTTGCAATAGCACGTCTTACATCAGACTGCTTGAAAAGCTGCAGGATGTCTTCCGTTGTTAACCCTGATTTCGCAAAAACGGACAGCTTAACCGGCGTATGCAGCTTTTTTTCAAGCATCACCGCATACCGCTCAGCAAAACCTCCGCCAAATAAACGAGCCCCCACCCCAACCGTTAAGGAATCTCCAATCGCAACATAGGATCGTCCCACTCTTATCCCTCACTCTCTCATGCCTTCTCTTATATATACGAAAAATCAGAACAGATGCTTGTAGCAGATGGCTTATGGGTATCCATCTTTTTTTCAAAGGCATAGGATGAGTGCATTTACAAACACTTTACTTGCGATATTGACCCATTTTTTGTTCAATGGGAGTAGGCTTTTTTGCTTAAACGGGTGTTCCAACGCCTTTCAGAAAAATTTACAAACTTTTTATCTTGATTTCAAGACTTTATACCTTGACTTCAAACTATATTGTGATTACAATGAAAATATCAGTTTTTATGTAACTGTGCTTGTTACATCTTTTTCATAGCATTCCAATATGAATAAAGATGCCACATATTCAGCGTATTCTTGGGATACGCTAAAAAATACCCGAAACAGAAAGGATTGAATGAATCATGGCAAAAGTTTTATACATCACTGCACATCCGCATGATGAAACAGTTTCTTACAGTATGGCGACTGCTAAAGCATTTATCGAATCTTATAAGGAAGCAAATCCAAGTGACGAGGTTGTACATATTGATTTGTACAAAGAACATATCCCTCACATTGATGCAGATGTATTCTCTGGATGGGGCAAGCTTCAATCTGGTGCTGGCTTCGATACACTTTCAGCTGAAGAGCAAGCGAAAGTTGCTCGCCTAAACGAATTAAGCGATCAATTCGTTTCTGCTGACAAATATGTATTTGTTTCACCACTTTGGAACTTCTCATTCCCACCAGTTTTGAAAGCATACATCGACTCTGTTGCTGTAGCTGGTAAAACATTCAAATACACTGAGCAAGGTCCTGTTGGATTACTAACAGACAAAAAAGCACTACACATCCAAGCACGTGGCGGATACTACTCTGAAGGTCCTGCTGCTGAGCTTGAAGCAGGTCACCGTTACCTTGGTACAATTGCAAGCTTCTTCGGAATTCCTTCTTTCGAAGGTCTTATTGTTGAAGGTCACAATGCTGAGCCTGATAAAGCAGAGCAAATTAAAGCAGATGCAATCGAACGTGCAAAAGCTTTAGGAAAAACATTCTAATCCATCATATAAAAAAATCCAATGATCTTAACGGTCATTGGATTTTTATTGTTCAGTTGAAAAACCTAATTCTTTCGAAATGCCGCTGGCGGCTTTTTTGACCTGCTCAATTAAGTAAGGAAGCCGTTCCTTTTGATAACCCGCTTCAAATCCTGCAATGCTAATCCCTGCTGCCACTTCCCCGTGATGATTGAAAATCGGCGCTCCGATAGCTGCTGTATAGTTTTCAAGTTCTGAATAGCTTAACGTATAGCCTCGCTTATTCGATTCCTCTAGCATACTTCGCAGGACATCTTTATCCGTAATGGTCCCAATTCCGATTTTGCCAAGCTCAATGGAGTCAATATAAGCCAGTCTCTCTTTCTCTGGTAAAAAGGAAAGGATGCTTCTTGCACAGGCTCCCGCATATAATGGAGATCGCCTGCCGACTGCGGTATAAAGCCGAACAGGCTGCGTTCCTTCGATTTTTTCAACGTAAATGGCTTCATCTCCTTCACGAATAATGAGCTGTACGGCTTCCCCTACCTCATCACGCAAGCTTTCCATAAAGGGCCTTGCAATTTTCCGAATATCAAGGCGATCGGCTACAAGCTGGCCGTATTCAAGAAACATCAATCCCAATCGGTAAACACCTGAAGCCTGCTTTTCTAATAGCCCCATATCGGCTAATGAGCTTGCCATGCGGTGTACAGATGTTTTCGGCATCTTGGACAGCTCAATCATGTCATTTAACGTTAATTGTTCGTGTGTGATAAAAAGCCGCAAAATCTCCATTGATTTCACAACGGTTTTATTTGTGTTTTGCATGTTCCCCACCTTTTCTAAAATGAAAATGTTTCCAGCTTTAATCGTGTGGTTAGTTCTTTAATGTCTGCCTCTTGACTAAATAAGGCCTGCTCTGCTTCCTGACGGTCGATTTGTTGAAAAGTCAGATTCGCCCCAGGCATCGCCTGTGCAATGAGCGGCAAATCGACTGTTGCCACCTCACCAATACGCGGATATCCGCCTGTTGTTTGTCGATCTGCCAGCAAAATAATCGGCTGGCCGTCAGGAGGGATTTGAATAGAGCCGAAGGCAACAGCTTCTGAAATTAATTCCAGCTTTTGTTTTAAGCGAATGGGTTCCCCCTTCAATCTGCATCCCATGCGGTCTGATTGGGGCGTGACCTGATAAGGCCGCTCAAAAAAAGCCTGCTGCGATTCTTTCTGAAAATCACATAGATGTCTGCCGGCAAGCACCCGAATCACTGGGGATTTCCGCAGCGGCAAAAAATGAGCATGGTTGACTGTCCAATCTGGCGCGCTGTATGCCCCGCGTGTCACTTTGCTTTTTAGCATTTGAAATAGGCTACTGGCTAGAGGTGATGGCTCTCCAACAGGCAAAACGTCGCCTTTTTCTAGCGGACGACCTTCTAGCCCGCCTATCCTCGCTCTCACATAGGTGCTTTTGCTCTGCATGACTGGCTCCACGTCAAATCCACCTGCTGCGGCGAGGTAGGAACGGCATCCCCTCTTACAAGGTCCAAAGGTGATCGTACTTCCTGCCCGAATGAAGAGCGGTTTCCATAGAGGGGCTTGTTCCCCATCAATATCAATCTCCACGTCAGCACCAGTCACTGTAACCAGCTGATCCTTCTGACTTGTAAACACAGGACCCGGTCCCATCAAAGTTATTTCCAGTACGGCTTCGTTTTCTTGATTCCCAGTGAGGATGTTGGCGATTCGCAGTGAGAGCGGGTCCATGCCGCCGCTCGTTAACACGCCATACTTCTGGTAGCCTTTTCTCCCTTTATCTTGAATGGTGGTGAACATTCCTGGCTTGACGACATGAATACTCAACGTTCTGCCTCCTTCATGCTGAAAAATTCCTTTTCAGACATTTGGACAAATCTAACCTCATCCCCTGCCTTCAATAGACTTGGACTCTCATCATCTGGCCGAAACAATGGCAGCGGGGTTTGTCCAATGAGCTGCCAGCCTCCTGGTGTGGAAATTGGGTAAACGCCTGTCTGCTTCCCCGCAATGCCCACAGACCCTTTTGGAATCGACATTCTTGGTGTTTCTCTGCGCGGGGCTGCAATTTTTTCAGAAAGCCCGCCTAAAAACGGAAACCCCGGGGCAAATCCAATCATATAGACAAGATACGTCCCGGCTGTGTGAATTCGCACGACTTCTTCAGGCGTTAAATCGTTGATACAGGCAACCTCTTCTAAATCAGGACCCAGCTCTCCTCCATAGCATACAGGAATATCGACGGTGCGGCGATTTGACTGAATCCCTTCCTGCCATTTGTCTTCAAGCAGTTTTTCAATATAGGCTTGGACCCATTCATACGGAGACATATCACGTTGTTGAAGCTGAGCAGATTGATACACCGTATACGGCTCATAAAATACGGTCACGTTTGTAAAGGCCTGAACAGCTTCAACATATCCGTCGAATGGATGCTGTTCAATACATGAGAACAGCTGCTTCACACGCTCATGTATGTCTTCACGTATGTCGGCCCCTGCTTGGATGACAATCGCTGCATCTCCTAGCGGGTGAAAAGTGATCGAATCTTTTATCGTTGAAAATGCCACTTTTATGACACCTCTCTTTCTACAGGACACCGAGCTTTTGATCTCTTACATCTGTGATAAACATATGACCGGGTGCATGGGTGATCGCAATGTCTGGATTTGTGTGCATGACAATGGCTTGCGGCGTCACACCGCATGCCCAAAACACCGGGACTTCTCCTTCTTTGATCACAGATGGTTCTCCAAAGTCTGGTTGATCTACATGTTCAATGCCAATCACAGCTGGATCACCTATATGGATAGGACCGCCATGTACCGATGGGAATCTAGACGTCACCTGAACACTTCTTGTGACTTGATGCGCTGGGATCGGCCTCATACTGACAACCATCGGACCATGGAATACACCTGCCCTTTCACATGGAATGTTCGTTTGATACATTGGTACATTATGACCGTCTTCAATATGGCGGACAGGAATGTCATTCAGCATCAGTGCATGCTCAAACGTAAAGCTGCATCCGATGAGAAAGCCCACCATATCATCCTCCCAATAGGAAGAAATATCTGTTACCTCTTCTTGAAGAACCCCTTTTTTGTAAACACGATATTTAGGGAAATCCGTTCGAATATCCGCATCAGGTGCTGAACGCCTTGGCACTGGATCACCTGGGTCGAGCACATCAAGCAAAGGGCACGAAGCCGGATTCCGCTGACAAAATAAAAGAAAATCGAAGGCCAGCTCTTTTTTGACGATCATTAAGTTGGCTTGCGCAAATCCCTCAGCAAAGCCAGCCGTTGGTTCTGTGATCTTCTGCTTACGAATCAATTCCCTTATTTGTGACGGCTTATAGGTTTGATATGCTTTCATGTGATCAGCTCCATAGTTTCGGAATTTCATTCATGATGGTATATCCGCCCATAATCGCCATGATGATGACCACAAATGCACCAGCTGCTGTCAAAAAGAATGGATGACGATAATCACCGACAATCTCTTTTTTATAGGCTGCAATCAGCAATGTTCCTAGTGCAAGCGGCAAGATCAATGCATTGATCGCCCCAACCAAAATCAAGATATTGACAGGTCGTCCAATCGTAATAAAACAAAGGGTCGATAGCGCAATAAATCCGATGATAATGCCGCGTTGATTTTGCTCAATTTTTGGTGAAAAGGTTTTAAAGAAGGAGACAGATGTGTATGCTGCGCCAATGACCGAGGTAATGGCGGCAGCCCACATAATAACCCCGAACATTTTATACCCGATATTCCCAGATGCTAATTGAAAAACAGAAGCAGGCGGGTTCGATGGATCAATTTGCAAGCCTTTTGCGACCACTCCTAATGTGGCCAAAAAGAGTGCTACACGCATAACCGACGTGATGAGGACACCGAATATGGAGCTTTTCGTCACTTGCGGCAAGGATTCCTTCCCCTTGATGCCAGCATCCAGCAGGCGATGACCGCCAGCAAAGACGATATAGCCGCCAACCGTTCCCCCTACAAGTGTCACAATGGATAAAATATCAATTTTCTCTGGGACGAACGTTCTCACTGCTGCTTCTCCAACAGGCGGCGCTGTTGAAATCGCCACATACAGCATGAGACCAATCATGACAAACCCGGCGATCTGCGTAAAACGATCCATCGCTTTTCCAGCTTCTTTGATGACAAAAATAAGAATGGCAATAACAGCACTGACCCCTGCGCCAATCCGTGGATCGACACCGAAAATCACCTGAAAACCTAGCCCAGCACCGGCGATATTTCCAATATTAAAGGCAAGCCCGCCGATGACGATCAAAAAGGCTAGCACATAACCGAGGCCGGGCAGCACCATATTCGCAATGTCCTGTCCTCGTTTTTCCGAGACGGCAATGATACGCCATACATTCGTTTGTGCAAAAATGTCTAACACAATGGAGATCAAAATGACAAATCCAAAGCTGGCTGCAAGCTGCTGTGTGAAAACCGTTGTTTGTGTTAAAAATCCCGGTCCGATGGCGGACGTAGCCATTAAAAAGGCTGCGCCCATCAGCATAGAACGGTTCCCCTTTGATGACTGTATGTTTTTGACTTTTTCTCTTTTCATGTTGTTTCCCCCTTTGTTGACGAATTATTGAAAGGCTTTAAGTTGAATGTTGGCTTCTTTTAGCTTCGCTGTAATGGTTTTTGCAAATTGAAGTGCATGACTGCCGTCTCCGTGAATGCAAACCGTATCTGCTTTGAGCTGAATATCTTCCCCTTGAACTGTACGAACCTTTCCTTCTATGACCATACGAATAACCTGCTGCACCGCCATGTCATCTTCTTCAATCAGTGCATGAGGCTTTCGGCGCGATGTCAGTGTTCCATCTGGTTGATATGTTCGATCAGAAAAAACTTCATGTGCCACTTGAAGGCCGATTCTTTCCCCTGCTGACGCAAGTTCACTGCCTGACAGCGCAAATAACACAAGATTCGGATTTACATCATATACAGCCTTCGCAATATATTCAGATAATTCAGTATTTTCAGCCGCCATGTTGTAGAGGGCACCGTGTGGTTTGACGTGCTGCATCGTGCCGCCTTCTGCTTTTAGAAAGGCTGATAGCGCACCAATTTGATAGATGACGAGATCATAGGCTTCGTCTGGCGAGATGGCCATTGGACGTCTGCCAAAGCCGGCTAAATCCTGCAAGCCTGGATGCGCACCGATTTGAACCCCTTTATCCAGCGCCATTCTGACCGTCTTTCTCATGACCGTTGGATCTCCCGCATGAAAACCGCAAGCAATGTTGGCTGAGGTGACATATTCAAGAATTTGTTCATCTGAACCGATTGTGTATGGACCAAAGCTTTCTCCCAAATCACAATTGATATCCACTTGATACATAGGAACCCTCCTTATCGTTCCGAAAAACGGAATCAAAAGTCCGAATATTCGAATTTATATTGATTATATCAGCTTTGGACACACTTCACATTAAATTGTCAGAAAACATAACCATAGAACTAGGAGAAAACAAAAAGGCGAGAGGGAATGTCCTCTCGCTTTTTTCTAATGGTTATGAAGATGTTTGATGAAATGCATCCATTTCATCCTTCTCCTCTATTTAGACAGCACCCAATGTTGTATAGCTTTTGCTACACCGTGCTCGGTATGAGGAGCGGTAATCCAATCAGCGGCTTCTTTCACGACTTCTTGTGCATTCCCCATCGCAATGCCTAATCCGGCTTCTTGAATCATGGCCATATCATTTAGGCTGTCGCCAAGTGACATGACGTTATCCATTGTACAGCCAATTCGTTCTGCTACTTTCGCAAGAGCCGCAGCTTTGTTAATACCTGCCGCATTGACTTCGATATTGGTTGGACTTGAATTTGTAATCTCTAGATGCTCATTTGTTTTCAATGTATTGAGTACTTCCTCACGAACGTCATCGTCATGAATATCAAAGCCGAATTTCAACCATTCGTGGTCATGAATGCGTTCTGGAAATTCACCTCTCCACACCTTATCCACAGTGGAAGCCCAGTAATCGGTTTCGTACCTGTTTTTTAAATCCCACATCATTTGAACGTGATCGGGATGCAGCAGTTCTCGTTCGATCAGCTGGAAATTCGAATCCCAAATTTCACTTCCGTTGGCTGTCACAAGATAGGAAGAAAGCTGAAGCGGCTCGACCAGCTCTCGGCATGTCATCAGCGTACGCCCTGTGCTAATCACCACATGAACCCCTTTTGCTTCTGCTTCTTTAATGGCTTGTTTATTTTCCTCAGGAATGACGTGCTCACTGTTTAACAGCGTGCCATCCATATCAATGGCAATCAATCGGATGTCTTTCTTATCAGCTTGTGTTGACAAATTGAGTACCCCACTTTGTATCATTTTTTGAATCTACCTTTATTTTAATATAAAGACGAAGATGGCACAAAGGAACGAGTTTGATCCCATAGAAAAAAGACCCTGTCACAGGTCTTTTCATATCTTCTTAGCGTTCACACGCAATGCCGTCTTTATCGCGGTCAAGGTGTTTATTCTTTAGGTAAAGCGCTTTTGATGCATAAGGCTTGTACCTTGTTTTTCCACCTTTGTTTTTCGTATTTTTGCTGATCGCCACTCCGCCTTTATAAACCTTGTTGAGCGCTTTGCAGTTTTTGTACTTGACTGTCTTTGCATCCGCTGTGTGCGTGTCGACTTGTGTAAAGCTAAGTAAAAGACCTAAAGACAAGACAGCCACCATGATTTTTTTCAACATACAGATTTCCCCCTATTTTTTCTAATTTTACATTTTTATCATATGACACCACATTTTGTTTTTCAAGACGATTGAGCTAAAAATATTGATTTTTTTGGAATAAAACAAACCTTATTTCCTATGTGGTAAAATTAGTGGGAAACCTTTCCGGTTTTGACACGTATATGAAGAAAGGAGCTTTTCACATGAAAATGAAATATACCATTCTATATGTACATGATGTTGAAGCAAGTATTCATTTCTACCATCATGTACTTGGTTTCCCTATTAAATTAAGAGTTGAATCCTATGTTGAATTCGATACAGGAGAAGTGACCTTATCCATTAATTCACGCCAAGATGTGAAAGATGCCCTTGGGTTGCCCGTTCCAGATGCGAATAGCTCGTCTCAAACGTTTGAGATTGGCTTTGTTGTGGATGACGTGGATCAAACGATTGCATTCATGAAAGAAAAAGGGGTACCTGTCGTGAAAGAACCGGCAAAGAAACCATGGGGGCAAACGGTCGCTTATGTGTCTGACCCTGATGGACATTTCATTGAAATATGTGATGCGATCTCCTAATACTCGATCGAAGGAGTGAAGCGTAATGAGAAAAAAAGCTTTTTATGCTGGTGTTGGCTCAATGATTGTCATTTGCAGTATGTCCTTCCTTCTACAGCACCACGAATGGATTGGGTGGGTCAGTGGAGGAATCTCTATTATTGGAATCGTTGTATCTGGTTTCTTAATGGGGGCATGGACAAATGGGGAAGAAACGCGAGCAGCCTATCACACTGAAACAAAAGAGCACCGCATGCGGCGTCTTGATACGGCTTTTCTTTTTATCATCTTTGCCCTTCCGCATATGGCTGCGGCGGTCTTATATGTTTTGATGTAAATCATGAATGTCATGAAAAGGAGATATCCATATGGCTGTTTTTGTATTATTCATTGTATTCGGCTTTCCCATTATCTCTGGGCTGATTGGTACTTTCGGCACGTTGCTTTTGAAAAACGTTTGGATTCCTACTTTGATTGTACTGTTAGCGAGTGTGACCCTGATGTTCACTTATATTGGTGGAAATGAATCCTTTTTCATTTGGGTCATCATCTACACAGTCTGTGCGTTTCTCGCTGGATGGGTGACAAAGCAATTGAGAACTATTTCATAAATACAACACCATTTTATCTATAACCATCATAGGCTTCACCTTTCAAGGCTGTTGAGAGAATCTCGACAGTCTTTTCTGTAATTTGTGACCGCTTTCTTTCGATTTTACATCCAGGTGCACATTATCTAAAAAGTTCTTTTCTTGTTCATGGTTTGTTCAAACTTCTTCTATAAAGTAGACAATAATAGGAGGTAGAAAACATCATGGCAAAAATGAATAAGAAAATGATTAGTCTCTGCACCGCAGCCATCAGCAGCTTATACATCACTGGTTATGCAGCTACCCATCACGCCCAAGCCGTTCAGACAACACAATCAAATACACAAGAAGATACACAAGAAGACGCTTCTTCAAACAATACATCTAGCACATCAGCTACTCTTACAACTCAAACAGAAGATACCAGCTCAGAATCTGAGCTCCAAGACGGGACTTATTCAGGAACTGGATCAAATGAAATTGGATCTATTAGCGTATCCGTTACGATCAAGCAAGGAGCCATCACTGCTGTAGAAATTACTAGTGATAACACAAGATATGGGCAAAGCTCCATTTCATCATTACCTAATCAAGTGGTCATCAGACAAAGCGCTGATGTAGATACAGTAAGTGGTGCAACATTAAGTACACAGGATTTTGAAACAGCAGTAGCTCAGGCATTAGAGCAGGCCAAGGCTTAGAGAGGAGACTTCATCATGAAACAGTTAAAACAACAAAAACTGACGACTATTCAAAAGTCCATGCTAGCGATGGGAACTGTCATCGATATTCAGGTGGTTGCGTATGAAAAAGATAGACAAGCCGTTTTAGCAGATATGGACCGTGCCTTTTCACTTTTTTATGAAATCGAGCGTAAATTTAGTCGTTTCAGATCCGATTCTGAAGTGATGAATTTGTCAAATCAGCCCCGCCAAGAGGTATTTGTCAGTGAAATGCTCTTTGATTTGACAGCCTATGCGCTAGAGTTAGCTGAGTTAACAAATGGCAGGTATGATCCCACCATTGGAAAAGTAATGGAGGAAAAAGGATTCAATCGCATGTACATGACAGGACAAACCTATACGTCACACGTGCCAGATGCCTCCGTTCATTATCGTGACATCAAGTTAAACGAAGAGAATCGAACAATCTACTTGGAAAAGCCGCTCATTCTCGACTTCGGTTCCATTGCAAAAGGATTTGCGTGTGACCTGGCAGCAAAAGAGCTTGAAGCATGGGAAGGCTTTATGATGAATGCTGGGGGGGATGTATTGGTATCTGGTTTTAATGAATACCAAGAGGAATGGTCTATTGGCATTCGTCATCCCATTCAGAAGCAGACCAATATGATGGTCATTCAAACAACAAATTGTGCGATTTGTACATCAGGAAGCTATGAACGAATCAGCCGTGATGACCCTCATACGCACCATTTAATTCACCCTCAAACCAAGCTGTCTGAAAAAAGTTTATTAAGCTGTACGGTCATTGCACCACTTGGGATGCTTGCTGATAGTCTTTCAACAGCCGCCTTTATATTAGGCGAGAAAGAAGGTTATGCTTTTTTAACTGAAAATGAGTTGCCTGCCGTCATGATAAATAAACATGTCGATATCACCACAACACCGGAGATGAAGGAGGTTCAATCATGGAATTAAACCCATCACAAATAGCAAAAGCACCACCTGTCACAGATCAAAAGATCATCAAACAGTCGGCATCACCTCCATCTCGTCCACTAAAGGCTTACATTCGAACACCGAAACGCTATGCCATTGTTACGCTTCTGTTTTCCCTGTTGATTGGAAGTCTTCATACAGGATTTCTAAGCGGCATCACCACCGTTGCCACAACCATTGGAACAGCTATGCTTCTCGATACTTTGATTTCAAGATTGATTTGGAAAAATAAAAAGCAAACATTCCCTGATGGCGCTCTGCTGACAGGGCTGATCATTGGGCTTGTCCTCAGTCCAGCCACTTCATTTGCTATATCGGTTTTCACAGCCGCAGCAGCCATTTTATCTAAGCATTTCATCACTTATCAAAAGAAACCGATTTTGAATCCAGCCGCATTCGGTCTATGGCTCTCGGTCATTTTATTTTCTTCGAATCAAAGCTGGTGGGGCGGCATGTCTCTACTCCCTTGGTGGACCATATTACTTGTGGTAGCCGGCGGCTATTTGGTCACAAACCGCGTACAAAAATTCCCGCAAGTTTTCGCCTTTTTAGCAACATACGGTCTCATTCACCTTATATTTGGATTTATCGGCTTAGCGGATGCTTCATCTGCCTTTATTACGCCCTATCTGAACGCTGTCTTGTTTCTTGCATTCTTCATGCTGACTGATCCACCCACATCCCCAGCAAAGAATCGAGATCAAATCATCTTTGGCATTCTCTGTGCGGTTGTATCGTGTGTGGACTTCTATTTATTTAACAGCTTATCCTACTTACTCACAGGGCTGCTATGTGCAAATGCTTGGAAAGCTTGGCGTGCATTTCAAACACAACAAAAACGACAGGCGAAACGTGCAAAGACCGTATAAATTCTTGCTCACATAGCTAAAAAACGAACCCCCAATCGAAGGTTCGTTTTTTTTGTGCTCCATTAAAGCCGATAACGCGCAATATCCTGATTTAATCGCATACTCAACTCATTGAGTCTTTCTGCTGCCTTCGCCACATTGGAGATCGCTGTGACTTGTTCGTCTGTAGATGCTGTCATTTCTTCAATAGCGGCTGCATTTTCTTGAGAAATATTGACGGCACCGTGCATCGCTTTTGTGATCAGATCGTTTTGCTCCAGCAATGCATTCAGCTCTTTTGTCATTGCATTCGTTTCAACGATGGTTTGTGAAATCGATGTAGAGATGGTATTAAATTCTTGTTCTGTTGCGTGAACAGCCTCATCTAACTCGGCAAAACGCTCCATTGTGCTCGACATGATGCCGGCTGTTGCCGTCGTTTCCTCTTTAATGCCCTGAATCATCTGCTGTATTTGGACTGCTGACTGTTTGGTCTGCTCAGCTAAATTCCGCACTTCACTCGCCACAACTGAGAAGCCTTTGCCATGCTCTCCTGCGCATGTTCAAGCGTCAATTCTTTTTTCTCCACACGATCATTCAATTGTTCAAGTGTGGCCATCGCTCCACTGACGATATGTTTTAAATCTGCTTTTCCCGAATCAATTAATACATTCTTCGCTAATAAATACCCTGTTGTGCCAACAAGTCCGCCTGTTAAAATGGTGATGACGATAATGGCCGACGTTAATTGAAAAAAGACACCTCTCGAAGAAAACACTTTCTTTCCCATGTTCTATTCCCCCTTACTTTCATATATCGTCAAACGGGGAAAAGTATTGAAAAAGTCATAAAAAATCCCTTTCACATGATGGAAAGGGATTTTCTAATTATAGAACTGTTTCCTTGAGAATAGATTGATAAAGTTCGTCTTTAGGCTGTAGTCCACATACTTCTTGGAGCACACCTTCAACGCCTTTTTCTTTCCTTAATGCCTGCAGACGAACAGCTTCTTCGTCTTCTGCAAAATCGTATGCCAAAGCTGCGGCAATGCCTTTGATTAAGTAGACAGGCTGTTTGATTTTTTTCGCTGGACCGATCAAGCGGTCATCTGCACCTAGCTTTCTAAGCGGAGAGCGTGCGACACGAGTCACTTCGTCGGAAATAAAAGCATTCTCAAATCGTTTGATGATTTTTTGAATATACGCATCATGCTCTTCCTGTTGAAAGCCATATGTGTCAATTAAATAGCTGCCCGTTTCATGAAGGGCCCCTTCGACAACTTGGCGAATCTCTGGTGTGTCGACAGCTTCTTTGATCGTCTGAACGCCCTGCTGATAACCGACGTATGCAGCTAGGGCATGTCCTGTGTTGACAGTGAAGAGCTTCCGCTCAATATATGGCGTCAAATCTTGTACAAAGGTTGCTCCGTCAATTTTAGGAACTTCTCCCACAAAACCAGTCTCATCAATGACCCACTCGAAAAATGGCTCAACTGACACTTTGAGAATGTCCTCATGATGCTGAATCGGAACAATTCGATCAACAGCAGCGTTTGGAAAACCCACTGTTTGCGATATCGCTTCTTGTTCATCTGATGTCAAATAGGAAAAAACAGCTTCTTTTAAATGAGAGCTGCCCCCAATCATGTTCTCACAGGCCACAATGTTGATGAGATGGTCAGGCTTTTTTTGTTTTAGCCCTTCAGCAATAGATGAAGCAATGATCTTCAATACAGCTGGTCCAACGGCTGTCGTAATCAAATTGGCTGTGGCAACAGCCTCTGTTAATGCCGCTGGGTTTTGCGAGGAATGGATTGCTGACACAGGACCTACCACTTCTTGTTTCTGCCCTGGTGCTGCGAGTTCAACCGTGTATTCTCCTCTTTCATTCAACTCGTTGATGACCGCTTCATTTACATCCGTAAACACAAGCTCAAAGCCTGATGCTTTTAACAAAGACCCAATAAATCCTCTGCCGATATTCCCTGCTCCAAAATGAAGTGCCTTCATGTTAGTTCACCTCGTTAAAGATGGCGATCAGTTCATCCTGATCCTTTGCATGAATGATGCGTTCTACATTTTCTTCTTCTGAACAGACAATCGCAATTTGAGAAAGAATATCGAGATGCTCATTGTTTTTCCCAGCGATGCCAAATACGACTTTCGCTACATTTCCTTCTCCATATTCAACGCCATCTGGAATTTGGATGATGGAAATCCCTGAATGCAGGACAGCCGCTTTGGCCTCTTCTGTGCCATGAGGAATCGCAATCCCGTTGCCCATAAATGTAGAAGAGATCTTTTCTCTTTCAAACATTTTGTCCACATAATCGCTCGTGACATAGCCGTTTGCCACTAGGACTTCTCCTGCTTTTTTAATGGCTTCCTCTTTAGAGCCTGCTTGTTCGTTTAGAAAAATATTGTCTTTTGAAAGAACTTGTTTCATGAATGATCACACACCTTTTTTAGAATAAAAAATCAGGAAAACAACCAAAACGGGGAGTTCAATTAGGAAAAATTGGACTCAACCCGTTTCGTCATGTTATTTTTTCAATTTCTCAATCAGCTCATCATATTTTGGGCTGTTTAAGAAATTATCAACTGAGATATGCACAGCTCCCGGCAGTTTTGCCTTGGCTCTGTCTGTTAAATCTTTATGGGTAAAGACCACATCGGCATCATCTGGGATGTTGCTGATGGATGTGTTTGTCACATCAATATCAAGCTCTGCCTTTTTTACTTTGTTCTTTAAAATGGAAGCGCCCATCGCACTTGAGCCCATTCCTGCATCACAGGCAAAGATGATTTTGTTCACGTCATCTGGATGGATATCATGCGGAGATGCTGCTTGCTCGTTCGCTTCCGCACCTTCCTTTTGCGCTGTGAGAGCTGCTGCTGCTGCACTTTTCTTTCCTTTCATGTCTTGCATCTTTTCGGTTGCTGCTGTTAAGTCTTCGTCAACTGCTTTTGATGTTTTCAAAATGACAGAAGCGACAAGGAAGGATACGATGGCTGCCACCACAACACCTGCTAAAACGGCAAGATGACCGCCTTTTGGTGACATAATCATAAGCGCAATAATACTGCCTGGTGATGGGACAGCCTTTAAACCTGCATTTAATAATGTGAAAGTCAGAACACCACTTGCCCCACCTGCAATGACAGCCAAAATGAGTTTTGGCTTCATTAGGATGTACGGGAAGTAAATTTCATGAATTCCCCCTAAGAATTGAATGATAATCGCACCTGGTGCAGACTGCTTCGCATTCCCTCGTCCAAAGAACATATACGCAAGAAGAACACCTAAACCCGGTCCAGGGTTTGTTTCAAGCAAGAACAGGATAGATTGACCCGTCTTCGCTGCTTGCTCCACCCCTAAAGGACCTAAAATACCTTGGTTAATCGCATTGTTTAAGAACAATACTTTCGCTGGTTCAATGAAGATACTTGCCAGCGGAAGTAAATGTGCATTGACAATGATATCTACACCTGCGGCAAGGGCTTTGTTAAGGCCTAATACCACTGGGCCAATTGCGTAGAATGCAATGGCAACAAGAATGGCACCAAGGATACCAGCCGTAAAGTTATTGATAAGCATTTCAAAGCCTGATTTGATTCGGTCTTTGAACAGCTGGTCGATTTTCTTAATGAGATAACCGCCAAGTGGTCCCATGATCATGGCACCTAAAAACATTGGAATATCCGAACCAACAATGACCCCAATCGTAGCGGTTGCACCAAGTACCCCGCCTCGATGGTCATAGACGAGTTTACCGCCTGTGTAACCGATTAATAGCGGCAGTAAGTAGTTAATCATTGGTCCAACGAGTGTCGCTAACTGTTCATTTGGAAGATAACCACTCGGAATGAACAGAGCTGTAATCAGTCCCCAAGCAATAAATGCACCAATATTCGGCATAATCATGCCGCTTAAATAGCTTCCAAAGCGCTGTACTTTTACGCGGAATCCGCTTTTTTCCTGCATCTGTGAAACCCCTTTCTTCTTTCCCTTAGTTCAGGGCTTTATAGGTCAAAAGATATAAGAACAAGTGTCAGTGAAGCCCTTATACCTATCGTAAAACGCTTTCACTTTCCCTTCAATTGAAACTAAATGTCACTTTGTCACATAGTGTGTGACAAAATTGAAAAATGATGTGAAATCATTGGAAGATCATAAATGATCATGAGTGAAAAGGGGAATCTGCCGTTGTTTTGGCACAAAATTCATTGGAATTTCACAAATTTCAAATGGTCTCTTCTTGTTTCCTCTTCTTAAATCGAATAGGCTTATATTGATCAAACCTATTCATTCAAGAAACGTCTGCGCAGACAGGACACAGAAAAAGTGAACCATCTTGCTATTTGTTTCGTTTACCTTTTAGAGTAGGCGGTACACTAGAAAGAGCGGTTTTTTCTGTGACTCACAGTTTACTGCCGCTTTCTTTCTGATACATGAGATATTTTCATAGGTAGAAAGGCGGTTATTCACATTGTTGACATATAGTAAGTGGCTTCTGGTACTGATCGTCATGCTCTCTTTTTTCATACCAAAGGAGGCATCGGCTCATGCATATGTGGTGAGCTCGAATCCTGCGGCGAATGAAGAGCTTGATCAGCAGCCTCCTTCCGTCTCTATCACCTTCAGTGAAGGAATCGAAAGCGGATTTCATGCCATTAAGGTGTTAAATGCAAAAGGGGATCGTGTGGATCAAGGAGATACGGTCATCAAAGATCAAAAGATCATGGAAGCGGCTTTAAAAAAGAATTTACCAAAAGGGATTTACACCATTCAGTGGAATGCGGTATCAGCCGATGGGCACTCTGTTTCTGGCATGATCCCGTTTAGTATTGGAAAAGCAGATGGCGGATTCGATCAATTGGATCAGGCGCAAGCGAATGAATCAATTGATTTGGCTTCGACCATCGACAAAGCCTTTCTGTATACATCGTTCAGCTTATTCCTCGGGACCATTTTGTTTGGACTCCTTTGGTTTAAAGCGGCGATGACAGACATATTAGCCAAACGAATGAAGCGGCTTCTGACCATTTCACTGATCATGATGGGCGGAGCACTTTTGTTCCAGCTGCCAATTCAAACAAGATCAGCAGCAGACGTGTCCTTTTTAGGGGCATTTCAACCATCGCTTTTAAAAGAAACCATTGCGTCGACTTCTGGTGGAAGTCTGTGGATGATGCTCATGGCGTCATTTGTTCTTCTGACGATCTGGACGATGGTGGCGATGAAAAAAGGAAACTTCACTTCCTTCCGGGTCTGGCTGTTTCCACTGCTCATTTTCACTGTGCTCCTTTGGCTGAAAGCGCAAATCGGTCATCCAGCCGCAACAGATAATAAAATACTGACAACGTCACTTGATTTCATCCATCTCGTTTCTGCATCCATTTGGGTCGGCGGTTTAACAGCGATTGTCCTTCTTTTGATGAAGAAGCTGCCAAATGAAGACCAGCCGCTCATACGTAGCACCCTGACAGCCTTTCATCCGTGGGCACTGCTCTCAGTTGGACTCATTGTGTTTTCAGGGTTCGTGAATGCGATCTTTATTTTGCAATCGTTTGATGCTCTCTTCCAATCAGCGTATGGACGTACTTTCTTAATCAAGCTTGGTTTATTTATCATCATGGGCCTTCTTGGACTTGTCCATTACCTAATGCTGAGATGGGAAAAGAAGCAGAAACGAAACATATCTTTACGAGCAGAATGGATGATTGGGGTCGCTATTTTGTTATTAACAGCCGTATTCACGAATATTCCAAGTCCTCCTCCGCCTGCGCCAGAGCCATTCTTTGGAGCCAATCAGGTCGAGCATCGTGACATTGTGTCCTTGAGCATTACCCCGAATGCCCCTGGAAAAAACACATTTGAGGTGGCATTTACGAAGAAGGATGGACAAACGATCACAGACATTCAATCAGTGACAGCCAAGATTCATAAAGTGGCCCTATTCGGTGATGAAACGCCGAATGAATTTCAGCTGAAACGATTAAAGAATGGCCATTTCTCTGCTGAAAATCTTTTATTAAATGAAAAGGGCACTTGGAAAATAGACATACATGCGTTAACTGGTTCTTTTGAGAACATCAATACCACATTTATTAGAAGAAACTAAAAAAGGAGTTCATCTTAAATGAAAAAATATGTGAAAGCTTTATTACCAATGCTTCTTGCTTCATTTTTACTGGCGATTCCTGTGAGTGCACACGTGACCGTCAAACCTGATACATCTGCGACAAACGCTTGGGAAACTTATACGTTAAAAGTGCCTTCTGAAAGCGACAGTCCGACAACAAAGGTTGTCATCACAATGCCTAAAGGCGTAGAATTCCAACAGTACGAGCCAGTACCCGGCTGGAAAACAACGACTGAAGAGAAAGATGGCAAGGTCACAAGAGTCACTTGGGAAGCAACAGGCGATGGTGTGCTTGCGGGGCAGTTCCAGCAATTCGTGTTTGTGGCAAAAAACCCTGAAAAAGCAGGCGAAGCCAAATGGGATGCGTATCAATATTATAAGGATGGAACGGTTGTGGAATGGACTGGCGATAAAGATGCTGATAAACCTCACTCCATCACAAACATTGTCGCATCTAATACCGTAACAGATGCACATGGTCAAGAAAAACCAAAAGAAGAACAGGCATCCGAGACTGCCTCTACTTCTTCCTCACCACTTGTTCTTGGTCTGTCCATTGCCGCTCTAGTCGTTGCCCTTATTGCACTTGGACTTGCTTTTAGAAAAAAATAAACGTTTTACATGAGCGATTGCTTTTTGAAGCCGTCGCTTTTTATTTTCCCAACCTATTATTTCCAATATAGGATTGAATAGGATTCAGGTGCATGCCATAATGAGACAGATGACCACTTAGGAGGCTATGAGATGAACCATCTAATCATATTTGCACATCCGCAGCAAAGTTTAAATCAAACTTTATTAGATCTTGTCGTGAGCACTCTTTTAAACAATGGTCATGATGTGACAGTTCGTGATGTGTATGCCATTGGTTTTCCGCCAGAGCTGACACTAGCAGAAAAGGCTGCCATGAAAAGCGGTGATGTGCCAATCGCCATTCAAACAGAGCAGAAGCTGATTCAGCAGGCGGATGTCCTGACGTTTATTTTCCCGATATGGTGGACGGGCTTTCCGGCTATGCTAAAGGGCTATGTGGAACGCGTTTTTTCAGAGAGCTTCGCTTATCAAATCAATGAACATGGAGCCATTGACAATCTTCTTCAGGACAAAAAAGCTGTCATTATCAATACGCACGATGCCCCAAGGACCTTTCTTGATTCAAATATGATCGCTGCCCCATCCCATCATATGACGACAGATACAGAGGTCTTCAATTTTATCGGAATTGAGCCAGTGGAACGGCTCTTATTCAGCAGCATGGAACAAGCATCTGCAGATGACATCCATGAAATTCTCAAGGAAACAAAAGAAACAGTGGATCAACTTTTCCCCCCTGCTGTTTGACATAAAAAAAGACTGCCGAGGTTTTCTCGGTCAGTCTTTTTCACGTTTTATTCGTCTAAACCAATGGATACGTATTTTGTTTCTAAATATGGCTCGATTCCTTCGATGCCGCCTTCCCGGCCAATTCCGCTCTCTTTCATACCGCCGAACGGTGCTTGAACAGCCGATGGCCCCCCATCATTCCAGCCAATAATCCCGTAATCAAGATTCTCTGAGATATAGAGCCCATTCCGGTAATTCTCTGTAAAGAAATAAGCCGCCAGTCCAAAAGGTGTATCGTTGGCTAATTGAATCGCCTCATCTAATGTTTGAAACGTCGTTATCGGCGCCACTGGACCAAACGTCTCTTCATGCATAATGTTCATGGAAGGATCGACATGCGTGAGAACCGTCGGCTGAACAAAATAATACGACTTCTCATCGTCAAAATGCGTATCGCCGCCAACAAGGACTTTCGCCCCTTTATCCACCGCATCTTGAATTTGGTTGACAATTTTATCAAAGCCGCGCTTATTGATAATTGGACCGATTGATGTACCTTCTTCAAAGCCATTTCCGACTTTCAGCTTTTCTACT
Source organism: Bacillus xiamenensis (assembly GCF_000300535.1). Classification (GTDB taxonomy): domain Bacteria; phylum Bacillota; class Bacilli; order Bacillales; family Bacillaceae; genus Bacillus; species Bacillus xiamenensis. Next base: position 18,808 of record NZ_AMSH01000013.1, on the reverse strand, counting down.
TCTTTGCTGAAGCCTTGCGCAAATGCTTCATGAATTTCTTCGTGTACGATTAAACGGTTGGCACAGACACAGGTCTGTCCTGCATTACGAAACTTAGATGCAACTGCCTGTTTCACAGCCAATTCAAGATTCGCATCCTTGTCCACGATGAGCGGGGCATGACCGCCAAGCTCCATCGATACGTGTTTGACTGTGCTGGCACTGTTTTTAATAAGATGCTTTCCGACTGGTGTTGAGCCTGTAAAGGTGATCTTGCGAATCAATGGACTATCTGTAAAGATTTCACCCACTTCTTTTCCATCTCCGACGACCCATTGAAGAGCATCCTCTGGAATTCCAGCTTCATGGCCTAATTTCACAAGCTCAATGGCCGTAAGCGGCGTGTCTTCAGCAGGTTTCACAATAAACGTACAGCCTGCCGCAAGCGCTGGAGCTGCCTTTCTCGTAATCATGGCCGCAGGGAAATTCCACGGTGTAATCGCAGCGACAGGACCAACCGGCTGCTTTGTAACGAAAAGACGTTTGTTTGTCGTATGAGATGGGATGGTTCTGCCGTAGATACGCTTTGCTTCCTCTGCATACCATTCTATATATCCAGCTGCATAGACGATTTCTCCTAATGCTTCTTGATACGGCTTCCCGTTTTCTTCTGTGATGATTTTGGCAAGCCTTTCTTTATGTTCGATCATCAAATCAAACCACTTGCGAATGATGTTTGCACGTTCATGGGCTGACGTTTTTGCCCATGTTTTGAATGCTTTGTGTGAGCGAGAGATCGCGTCTTCGATCTGTTCTTTTGTATGCTGAGCAACTGAGGCAATTTCTTCTCCTGTTGCAGGATTATACACTTTGAGTTCGTTTGTCATGCGCTACCTTCTCCTTCGTTCTTGGATTCATTACATATAGTATATACCCAATGAGTGCCCAACCTAAAAGCAAAATCCATTCAGCTGGCCATGATAAGGAAGCCGGCATCCCCGGAAAATAAAATGAAAGAAAAAGAAAACTCAGTCCAATGGCTAAGACGCCAGTCGTCCGCCAATATTTAATGCGGTATGGACGCTCTAGTTCAGGTTCTTTTTTGCGGAGTTTCATAAAGGCGATGGACACAATTAAGTACCCGACAATAATGCCCACGCCGCCTGCATTCACAATCCAGACAAGGGCAGGACGGCCTAGTAGCGGAGCAAAAAAGGCCAATGCCCCTAAAAATAAAATGGCATTTGTCGGTGTTTTATACTTTGGGTGAATATACGCAAACCATTTGGAAATCATGCCTCTTTCCGCCATTGCGTATAAAATACGGCTTGCACCAATGATAAAAGCATTCCAGCTTGTCACAATCCCTGCTACCCCGCCAATCACAAGCACTGTCCCAAACGCCTGATGACCGAGAAGCTGTACCATGGCATCTGCTGTCGCCAATGAAGAAGCTTCAAGCTGACCTTTGGACATCCCAGCAGCTACACCAAAGACAATGAGCAGATAAAAAACAACCGCACTCACGATGGAGATAATTAAGATTCTCCCGATGATTTTCTTCGGTGCATTGATCTCTGCCGCCACTTGCGGAATGACATCAAATCCAACGAATAAAAAGGGAATCATCACTAAAACGGCCATAAGACCGCCAACCCCGCCTTGAAACATCGGCTCAAGGTTTGCAAAATCTCCATTGAATGTCGCGCCGCCTAAAAGGAGAAACCCTGTTAGGATAATCGCCACTGTGAACACCGACTGAAAAATGGTAGCTGGCTTTGCGCCAATATAGTTCAGTGCTGTTAAAAATAACGCACCGAGAGATCCAATCAATACCCAAGTGAAATAGACGTCCCATCCCCCTATATTCCATAGAAAGCCAACATGCTGTGTTGGAATGACATAGTCAATGACTGTCGGAAGTGCGACAGCTTCAAACGTAATCACGGACACATAACCGAACAATACACCCCATGCGGAGACAAAAGCAGATTTCATCCCAAATGCCCGCTGGACAAAGACGAGCCCTCCGCCTGTCTCTGGAATTGCAGACGATAGCTCGGCATACGTGAGTCCAATAAAAATGACGAGAATGCCCCCTATGACAAAAGCGATCACGCTTCCTAAAAATCCAGCTGTTAAAATCCAATCTCCCGAAAGTACAACCCAGCCCCAGCCAAGCATTGCACCAATGGACAAAAACAGTACGTCTGACTGAGACATCGTTTTGGCCATTTCTTGTTTTTGCATACAACCATCCCCCTTTGTTGTTTAGCGTGCGTTGAAGGCGTCCTCGATAATCCCTAGTCCTTCATGCAGCAGTTCATCTGTGATGACAAGCGGCGTTAAAAAGCGAATAATATTCCCATTAATCCCTGCCGTTAATAAGAGTAGTCCGTGCTTGTTTGCATAGGCTGCAATCGCGGCGGCTCTTTTCTTATCTGGTGTACGCGTTGTTTGATCTTCCACCATTTCAATCGCTGCCATTGCCCCTAACCGGCGGACTTCCCCAATGAATGAGTACTTTGTTCTCCACTCATTCGCTTTGTCCTCAATGACTTGTCCAATGTGTTCAGATCGTTGATTCAATTGTTCTGTTTCAATAATATCAAGAACGGCTAATGCTGCCACACAGCCTAACGGACTTCCAGCATACGTTCCCCCTAGCTCCCCTGGGTCCGCTGCATCAAGCAATTCTTTTCTGCCAACGACACCGCTCAGTGGTAAGCCGGCTGCAAGTGATTTTGACACAGTGATTAAGTCTGGCACAACATCAAAGTGCTCAATTGCAAAGTATTTTCCTGTTCTCGCAAATCCTGTTTGAATCTCATCTGCGACAAATACGATCCCGTGCTGCTGACAGAATGAAGCGACGTGCTGTACAAAACGCTTCGATGGTACAATGAATCCGCCCTCCCCTTGGACTGGCTCCATCACCACACAAGCGACTGTTTCTGGTGCAACCGTTGCGATAAAGAATTGATTGAATTGATCAATGATGAAGTCGTCATAGGCTGCATCACTTAACCCTTCAGGTTTTTGATAGTAATAAGGATACGGTGCTTGATACACCTCTGATGCAAATGGTCCGAAACCAAATTTATAAGGCTTGACCTTGCTTGTCATGCTCATCGTCATATTCGTTCTGCCGTGGAAGCCTCTTGTAAACGAGACAACAGCCTGTCTTTTCGTATATTTACGGGCAATTTTCACCGCGTTTTCAACCGCTTCTGCACCTGAATTTAAGAAAATGGCTTTTTTGTCGTGGTCGCCTGGTGTGAGGTGGCATAGTTTTTCTGCCAATTCGATATAGGATTCGTACATCATGACGTTAAATCCTGGGTGAATCAGGCTGTCTGCCTGTGCCTTGACGGCTTCCACAACCTTTGGATGTGAGTGTCCTACATTTAACGTACCGATAGCGCCTGCAAAATCAATAAAACGATTGCCGTCGATATCGAAAAGCTCGGCGCCTTTCCCTTTTGCTGCAAGATGACGGTTGCCGTTACTTACGCCCCTTGCGACGTATTGATCTCTTTTTCCCTGCCATTCCTCTGTTGAAAAGCGATTTGTTGTCGTTTGACTCATTGTCATCCATCCCCTTTATGTCTTTTTTATTATTCTGAATATTTTTTGGTATGATAGAAAGTACCAATATCATTTTTTTGATGGTACCAGAGAGGATGAAATGACGACATGCTGACAATTCAACTAGATCAAACAGGAGAAAACGGATATATTTATCATCAAATCTATACAAAAATTAAAGATGAAATTTTAAATAGAAATCTTCAGCCTCACGATCAATTACCCTCTAAACGAGAGTTAGCCGATACATTAAAAGTCAGCGTTAATTCGGTGAATGGCGCATATCAGCAGCTGCTTGCCGAAGGATATTTATATTCGGTTGAGCGGAAAGGTTTTTTTGTGGAATCACTAGAAACGTTTCATGAATCAGGTCAGTTGAAACCCTCTTCCCTTCCAGCGGATTTAAAGGAAGAACCTATTGCGCGAGACGACTGGTATTCTTTTTCACATATTTCTGTTGATACAGCCAATTTTCCATTTAAAAGCTGGCTGAAAAGTGAACAAAAGGCGATTCATCTCCACCATGAAGCGTTTGGTGAGCTTCCGCATCCACAAGGCGTTTATGAGCTGCGGGAAACGATTGCCCGGCTGATTGGACTTGCGCGAGGGGTCAAATGCTATCCTGAACAGCTCATTTTAAGTGCAGGTACACAATCACTGATTCATTCGTTATCAAGCATTCTTCCGGCCGATCAAATATATGGATTAGAAAACCCCGGCTACCGCAGACTGTATCAAATGCTCAAAAACAATCACCACCGAATTGAAACGATTGGCATTGATCAAAAAGGTGTGCGGATGAGCGATATTCACCAAAAACAGCCGAATGTCTTAATCATTACCCCTTCACATCAGTTCCCAACAGGGGTGATCATGCCGATTTCCAGGCGGATTCAGCTGTTAAACTGGGCGGCTGATCAGCAAGACCGTTATATCATTGAGGATGATTATGATAGTGAATTTAAGTATGGCACAGACAGCATACCCGCGCTACAAAGTCTTGATCGATATGACAAAGTCATTTATATGGGGACTTTTTCGAAATCATTGCTGCCCGGTTTGCGGCTAAGCTACATGGTGCTGCCGCAGCATTTATTGAGACGCTATAAGGAAGAGCAGCACTTTTTCATTCAAACGGCCAACCTTTTTACACAATACACCCTTCTTCATTTTATAAAAGATGGAGCGTATCAGCGTCATATTAAGAGAATGAATGGATTATATGAAGAAAAAAGAAAGCAGCTCATCGGAGAGCTCGACACTGTCTTTGGTGACAACGTACAAATTATTGGGGAAAATGCAGGGCTACATTTTATCGCAGAGTTCCGCTCAGATCGAACGCAGCATGAGATTTTACAGCGTGCCAAAGAAAGAAAGCTGCAAATGTACGGGATGGACCGTTTTACTCTCGATGAGCATGTACCCGGTCATCAAGAAGGCTTTGTCCCGCTTGTCCTCGGCTTCTCTCATATGCGGCCAGAGGATATTGAACCTGCGGTGAAACGCCTGTATGAGTCGATTTATGGGACATAAAACAGCCTATGTAGATGAATCCTGACACTCCTTTGATGGGGTATACCGATAAAGGAGTGTTACGATCATATTCTTTCATAAACGTAATAGTTAATGTGAATATTTTTCTCCAGCAATTTCACGAGCGTTTGAAGGCTTTTTAAGTTGGTTGGCAGTAACGCAATACCATCTCCCTGTTCAACGATTTTGATCATTCCTTCAAACGAATCTAACTCAAATAGAGTACGATCACCTAGCATACGCGTGGCCTCATGTCTTAATGGGCAAAGCTGATCACGATTTACGACCAATGAAATATGATCATCGTATATATCTTTTGATTTTCCATATAAGTTCAATGCTATGCTCTTGACCTCTTTTAATTGATATTCCACTTTTTCAATTTGATTAAAAGAAATGATTTGATCATAAATATCCTCTGTTAGCTTTTTGTTGATCGTACTCGATGAGGCAATGATAAAATCAGTGAATTGAATATCCTCTAGAACATGTTGCTCGTATAAGACGTTAAATAGAATTTCAGAGCATAAAATGTTCTTTTTCTTTGAAGTCAATTTTTGTTGAATGGCCTTCGTTTCTTTTATGACTTTTTGAGCGTATTGATAAAATAAATCCCCCTGTCCTGTTGAACTGATTCCATCATGATGCCTGATAAAAAATGTTGAGTCATATAACGTTTCAAGCGATTTGATTCTTTGAGATATATTGGATTGAGCATACCCTAAAGCTTTAGCCGCTTGATTAATCGATTCTTTTTGATACACCTCTATAAAAATAATCAAATCATTTATATTCATCATGATCACCTATCACTTTTTGTGATAACAATAACACAAATATGTATTATTCAGAAGATTTGAAGTCGCTTATGATGGCTATTGAAAGGGAGTGTTTCGATGCATGCCATGCAATATCATATTGATCTGCCTGCAGATTATGATATGAATATCATTAGAAGAAGAGTGATGGACAATGGATGGAAAACAGATGGATATAAGGATTTATTATTTAAGGCTTATTTGATCACTGAAAAAGACAAACATAGGAGTTTACACAATGGCTATTGCCCATTGTATATTTGGAAACAAGCTGAGGGCATGACTGATTTTGTGTTTAAAGGGTCTTTTGATCATATTTTACGTTCTTTTGGCTGGAAACAAATCCATATTGGTATCACGTATTCCGTCCATTTCACGCATGATTTTAATTGTAGCAAATACGTTCTTGAAGAATATGTGACGATTCATCCTACCGATTGCCTTGAAACCCTAGATATCTCTCATCTCTTTTCTCATTTTAACGACACTAAGGGAGAAGTCATCGTATATAACCCTGATAAATGGAAGCTCGTAAAATATTCTTTTTTGGACTCATTACCAGAGAATATAGACAAGAAGGTCCACACATATGAAATTGTCCATTTGTCTATAGATCATTCATTGGCATAACTCGTTTTGAACGAGGCGGATCAAAAATCCCCAAGGCGTTGTTACCTTGGGATTTTTCATTTGCTGATGCAAGACTCTCTTACCACCGCTCTTGGCCTACAGCTAAAACGGATGACAAGAGGCCTGGAAAAGCGGTATCAATGTTGTCCTTTCTGAGAGAATAGTAACGGTGCTTCCCGTCAATTCTCACTTTCACGATGCCTGCCTCTCTTAGCACTTTGAAGTGATGGGAAAGCGTGGATTTTGCAATGTTCATTTTATACGCACCGCAAGTCCTTTCACCCGCTTCTGCTAAGCAGCGGACAATTTCCAGCCGAACAGGGTCAGCCAATGCTTGCAGTACAGAAATGAGTCTCATGTTTTCTTGGGTTGGATGATTTGGATTATTCATACGATAAATGTATCGTATTTTGTTCTAACATACAATCTCGTTACTCGCCTATGACAAAGAAGACAAAGGGCTAAAATAAAGTTCATTTTAGCCCTTTGTCAACAATCGGATACATGTCATTGAGACATGTATTTTTTTAAGTTCATTTTCTTGTCATGTGCCATTGGTTTTGTTATCATAGCAAAAGTGACCACTCGGTTTCCATTGTGACCATATGGTTTTGCCGATTCGGAAAGGACTTATGAAGATGAACGAAAAGCAAGAAGAGATTTTGCGGGTATCGAAGAAATTATTTTCTCAAAAAGGCTATATGAGTGTCTCCATGCAGTCAATTGCTGATGCCTGTAAAATATCAAAAGCGTCTATTTATAAACTGTTTGATTCAAAGGAAGCTCTTCTATTGGAACTGATTAAATACAATCAGCGCAAAATGAGAGAGATTTCTCAGATCATTCATTCCGAAACGACGCTGTCCAAAAAGGAAAAATTCACAAAAAAGATTAAGCTTGAGCTTGAAGAGTTTAAAGAGAATCATAAATTTTTGAATATGCTGTCCTTTGAAGCTTTTTCACAACATTCGCCCATCGTCATTAAGCATTTACGTGAGACACGCTCCATTATCATGCAGCGGCACAGAGACATCATTTTAAGCACATATGGTGAATCTGTTGCGCCTTATGTGTGGGATCTTGTGATTGTCCTCAACGGATTAATGAGAGAATTCATCTTGATGTTGGCGATTGAGCACAAGAACATCCAATTAGAAAATGCCGCCGAAATGATCATCGGTGTAATGGACCGTGTATCAATAAAGCCTTGCTCCATTGAGCCTGTATTAACAGATCAGCTGATGGACTCTTATTTGCTTTCCACACAGGAAGAATATGATGAAGAAAAGCTTATCATCTCGTACTTAACAAAGATGAAACAAGAGCTTCATACACTATCAAACGGAGAAGAAAAGGACGATCTCCTCTCTGCGTTTGAGCTGCTAAGTCAAGAGCTGTCAAAGGACCAACCGAGAAACTTTTTAATCCGCTCATTGCTTGATTATTTAGGCAAAAACAGCGTTTTATCACATAGCGTGTCACAGCTGAAAAGCATTATTTTATAGATAAAGAAGGGATAACATGAACCAATCAACAACATCGTATAATCGACCTGTGATTGTTGGGATTTTCCTCGTTGGGGCATTCGTCGCCATACTTAACCAAACACTGCTCATTCCAGCGATCCCGCATATCATGCAGGAATTCAATATTGATGTCAGCAAAGGTCAATGGCTCACAACAGCCTTTATGCTGACAAACGGGATTCTCATCCCCATTACGGCTTTCTTAATTGAGAAATTTTCAAGCCGTTCTTTAGTTTTAACGGCGCTTAGCATTTTTACAGCAGGTACAATCCTTGCTTCGTTCGCCACGAACTTCCCGGTGCTTCTTGCAGCACGTATTGTGCAGGCAGCCGGTGCAGGGATTTTATTGCCGCTCATGCAAACGATCTTTTTAACCATTTTCCCAAAAGAAAAACGCGGGCAGGCCATGGGTATGGTCGGACTTGTGATTTCATTCGCACCGGCGCTTGGACCAACACTGGGCGGCTGGATTATCGATTCCTTTAGCTGGAAGTTCTTATTCTATATTGTTCTTCCAATCGGTATCCTTGATCTCATTCTTGCTTTCTTCTTAATGAAAAATGTCACACAGCAAAGAGACACTCGTATCGATGTCTTATCGGTCATCCTGTCTTCCTTCGGATTTGGCGGGCTGCTGTACGGATTTTCTAGTGTCGGAACGTATGGCTGGACGAGTGCGACCGTTCTGATTTCACTCATTGTCGGCGCTGTGAGCTTGTTCTTCTTTATCCTGCGTCAGTCGAATTTGAAAAGACCGATGCTTGAGTTTGGCGTCTTTAAGTTTGCGATCTTCAGCTTAACGACTTTCCTCGGTATGCTTGTCTTTGCTTTACTGATTGGAACAGAGACGATTCTGCCGCTCTATACGCAGAATGTCAGAGGGTTATCTGCCCTTGATACAGGGCTGATCTTATTGCCAGGGGCTCTCTTTATGGGATTCCTATCACCGATTATCGGACGAATTTTTGATAAAGTCGGCGGTAAAGGGCTGGCTCTAGGTGGGTTTACGATATTAGCTGTCACTTCCCTGCCATTTATGATGCTGAGCCTTGATTCATCAATTGCCCTCATTACCGTGGCCTACACGCTTCGCTTAATTGGGGTTGGCATGATCATGATGCCGCTGACAACAGCCGGGATTAACTCTTTACCACCGCACCTGATTCCGCACGGGACAGCGATGAATAATACGATGAGACAAATGGGCGGCTCTATCGGGACGGCTGTGCTTGTCTCCATTATGAGCAGCTCTGCTGCAAATGCAGCATTATCCGATCCAATGAAGTCAGCCGTGCATGGCATGAATACATCATTTATCGTGTCTGGTGCTATTGCGGTCATTGGACTTGTCCTCTCGTTCTTCTTAAAAGAAAAACGTGAAAACAAAATGATGAAGCAGGAGCTATCTTCTTCCTCCTCTTCTTCATAAAGACAAAGAGCTCGGCATATCGCCGGCTTTTTTTTCATATATACACTTAAATCGTCCTCTCCAAAAATACATTTGTTTTTACAGAGAAGAAAAACCTTGATAATTTAAAGAAAAGAGTTGATAATAGAAACTATTCAATTTGTGAGAAAATTTTTACTATAGGAGATGTATGCATTGAAGGTCGTTAAATTTGGTGGCAGTTCTCTTGCTTCTGGCAAGCAGCTGCAAAAGGTATTTGACATTGTCACAGCAGATCCAGCTCGAAAAGCAGTCGTTGTTTCCGCACCAGGAAAACGGCATTCAACGGATACGAAGGTCACCGATCTATTAATTAGCTGTGGTGAACAATATTTACGTTTGGGTGAAGCACATGATTTACAGGAAGCCGTCATCGAGCGGTATGCGTCGATTGCGGATGAGCTGGGGTTAGGTCATGATATTATTGATACCATCCGCCGCGATGTAGACGCCTTATTACAGGCTGATTCGGCTCATCCTGAACGTTATCTTGATGCGATTAAAGCAAGCGGTGAAGATAATAACGCAAAGCTGATTGCAGCGTATTTTCAGCATCAAGGTGTCGAAGCACACTATGTGAATCCGAAAGAAGCCGGTCTATTTGTAAGCGATGAACCTGGTCAAGCGCAAGTCCTTCCAGAATCGTATGATCATTTGTACAAATTAAGAGAACGCTCTGGCATCATTGTGTTTCCTGGATTTTTCGGTTTTAGTCTAGCGGGTGATATCGTCACTTTTTCCCGCAGTGGATCAGACATTACTGGTTCCATCTTGGCAAACGGACTGAAGGCAGATGTGTATGAAAACTTTACGGATGTGGATGCCGTCTACGCTGTCAATCCAACGATCGTTCATGAGCCAAAGGAAATTACAGAGCTGACGTATCGTGAAATGCGTGAACTGTCCTATGCGGGTTTTTCTGTATTTCATGATGAAGCACTCATTCCAGCCTTTCGGGCAGGCATTCCTGTTCAGATTAAAAACACCAATAACCCATCTGCAAAAGGCACGAAAATTGTGAATCAACGGGATCATACGAATGGCCCTGTTGTGGGAATCGCCTCAGACAAGGGATTTTGCAGCATTTATATCAGCAAGTATTTAATGAACCGAGAAGTCGGTTTTGGACGTAAGGTGCTGCAAACGTTAGAGGAATATGGACTTACTTATGAACACGTTCCTTCAGGCATTGATGATATGACCATTATCTTAAGACAGGATCAGCTTGAGGAGCAGCATATTGAACAAGAGCTTTTAGACCGCTTGAAGCTCGTGCTTGAAGCCGATGAAGTCGTTTTAGAACGCAATCTCTCCCTGATTATGGTCGTAGGAGAAGCGATGCGTCATAATGTTGGTACAACAGCAAGAGCGGCTCAAGCACTGTCAAAAGCGAAAGTGAATATTGAAATGATCAATCAAGGCTCTTCAGAGGTGAGCATGATGTTTGGCGTCAAAGCGGCTCAAGAAAAAGAAGCCGTTCAAGCCTTGTATGAGGAATTTTTCTCTATGTCGACTGTGCCTGTCTCCATTTAATTAGCAGACTGTCAGATCTCCGGATCGGCAGTCTTTTTGTTCTCGCGCGATTCGAACTGATTTGCGCATTAAAGTATATCTATTTCTCGTTTGATTTTGTATGATAGAAACAAATCAACTATTGTTCCGGCCTTTGATCGGAGCTACAAGGAGTCCTAATCCATGCCTCGTCAACAACTATTAAAACAGTTTCGCAATTTTCATGATGCTTCTACAAGTATTTTAAACATGATGAGCCAATTCATTGATGTGAATACACTGTTTATTGCTAAAAATGATCAAACCACCAATCAAATGGTGAAGGTGCTGAATCATGACGAGCAGCTTCTTGAAGAGGGAGAAACACTGCCTTACGAGAAGACATTTTGCAAGCTGGCGGTCGATCATCAGGATACACTCGTCATCCCTGATATTCGATTGGATAAGCGCTCTAAATACTTAGAGGTAACCAATCGGCTCCAAAGCGGCTCATTTATTGGGGTACCGATTGATTTTACAGATGGGACGAACTATGGAACAATCTGTGGACTTGATTTAAGACCGAAGCAGTTTACAGAGGAGCATGTTCATATGTTTGAAACGATGGCCTCTCTATTGAGTTATGTCCTGGAACTTGATCGAGCCAATCGGCAGATTCAGCAATTGTCTGTACCGATTGTTCCAGTTGTTGACGGTGTCGCCGTGCTTCCTCTTCTTGGAGATATCGAGGAAACACGTGCTCAGCATATTTTAGAGACCATTTTACAGGAAAGCTACAGGCTGTCGCTCTCTCATTTGGTCATTGATGTATCGGGAACAAAACGGCTAAATGAACAAAGCATTCAATATTTGGTCAGCTACGCACAAACGTTAAGACTTTTAGGCATTTCAGCTGTTTTAACCGGCATTAAGCAAGACCTTGCGCTTAGTGCGATTCAGTCGAATATTTCATTTAAAGACATCACCATTCGCAAAGATTTACCGCAGGCGCTTGCCCACATCGGCTTGACGTTTTCAAAAACAGAATGAATGATGATACACCAAAAAGGGCTAAACTCGGATTAGCCCTTTTTCTTCTTTTCAGCGTGATAGAAAACCCTTGAAACGAGCACTGGAGCGGAGCGAATTCAAAAACAAAAAAAATTATGATACACCAAAAAGTTCTAAACTCGGATTATCCCTTTTTCTTCTTTTCAGCGTGATAGAAAACCCTTGAAACGAGCACTGGAGCGGAGCGAATTTGACATTCGTCAGCACCGAATACGAGGGTTTGTCTGGTTAAACCCGAGATTAGCCCTTTTCCTGTGGAAGCGGCAAACGGATGATAAATGTCGTTCCCTTATGTTTCTCACTTTTTAAATCAATATGTCCGTCATGCAAGTCCACAAGCTGCTTCACGATGGACAGGCCAAGTCCGTATTCTCCATAAGGCGTATTCGTTCTCGAAATATCCGCTTTATAAAAACGTTCCCATATGTGTTTGACTTCTTCTGGCGCAATGCCAATGCCCGTGTCTTCCACTTCAATGATCGTTTCCCCATCGCCTTGCTTCCCTCTTAAGAAAATAAGGCCGCCCTCTGTAAATTGAATGGCGTTCTTTGTGATATTCACTAAAATTTGAATGAGCCGGTCATAATCTGCATATACCTTTTGCTCAGGATCAACGTTTACAATCAGCTGATTGTTTTTCTCTTCTGCGATTCGGTTGAGCTGCTCTTTGATCACTTCAAACGTATCAATGAGTGGATAGTGAAATTTTTGAAGGGTAATTTGATTCGATCTAATTTTCTCATAATCCATATTTTCATTGACGAGGCGCAGCATTCGTTTTGTCTCGTCTGTAATTAATGCATAGCATTTCTCTTTCTCTTCTGCGGGCACACCATCCGCTGTGTTCAGCCATTCGACCAATCCTCGAATGGTGGTCAGCGGTGTTTTTAATTCGTGCGACACATCCGCGATAAATTGTCGTCTCCGTTTTTCGAGCCGGTCAATTTCCTCTCTTGATTGTTGAAGGCGTTTGGCCATCATATTGAAATCCTCACTAAGTGTACCGATTTCATCGAAGTGTTTGTTTTCAAGGTTGATGTTGTAATCGCCTTGCGCAATCTTCTCCGTTGCCTCTCTCAATTTTTTGATCCGGTTCACGTGAAATTTAGACAGAAACAGACTGAGAATAAAGGTAATCGTCAGTGCCACAAACACGATGATATACAGATAACGATTCATCTGAGCAATCAGTTCTTCCGCTCCTTGGATTGGGGCAATGAGAACGACCCCGCCCTTCAGCTTTCCGTCCTCCATGACAGGAAGTGCCACAAGGGAAGCTTCTTGATCAAGACGGCGTGAATCACTCCGCTTTACAATGATTTGCTCTCCTTTGGAAAGCTTGGCCCATAAATCTTTTGTCAGCAAAGCTTCATGCGGCGGCATCCCTTGCTGCTGAGACAAAACATCCCCATTCTCATCAAACACGAAAAAGCGAATTTGTCTTGTCGAGAGAATATCTTCAAATGGACGAAGACGGAAGTTCATCTCGGTTTTAGGAAGCTGTTTATAATTCTCCAAGATTTCATTCCCATACGAGCTCATTTCATCTACCCTGTTTTGATAGGCAATATCCTTCACAAAATGAGACAAAAGGGTGCTGATAATAATGATGGCAATGAGCAATAACCCAAGGTGACTAATCAGCAGCTGGTAAAAATATTTAATCTTCATCGAACTTATACCCTACACCCCATACTGTATACAAAAAGGGCTTAGGCCCGTCCCCAATTTTTTGGCGAAGCCGTTTAATATGAACGTCAACTGTTCGTTCATCTCCATAAAATTGATATCCCCAAATTTGTTCCAGCAATTGTTCCCGTGAAAACACTTGCCGAGGATGCTGAATAAAAAAGCACAGCAGATCGTATTCTTTTGGTGTCAAATTCTCAATCCGCTTCCCTTCGAGAAAAACTTCTCTCGTTTTCTTATCCAACTGAAAATGTGCGGTCACCAGTCGTTCATCCTCTTTTGCTTCTTCTTGAACGGATGTATGAGCAAAGCGCCTTTTCACCGCTTTGATTCTTGCCATTAAGGTCAGAGGACTAAAAGGTTTCGTCACATAATCATCTGCTCCAAGATCAAAGCCAAGTACCTGATCAGATTCGGTTTCCTTTGCTGTCAGCATGATAATGGGAACATCACTGATCTTGCGCACCTTTTGACAAATGGTAAGACCATCCATAGAAGGGAGCATGACATCTAGGATGAGCAGATCCCAATCCTCCTCTTGCTTAAACCGATTCAATCCTTCTAGTCCATCGTGGACGAATTCCACTTGAAATCCTTCTCGTTGAAAAAACATATCTGTCATTGTACAAACACTCTGGTTATCTTCAATCATTAATATTTTCATCATCAGCCTCCGCTGTTGCTTTTGTTTTTCTTTATGTAACCTTATTTTACATGTTCCTTCTTAAATCTCAATCGGATTGATACGATTTCATGAACTTATCATGCTTTGGTCATATTTTTTTCATACTTTTTGAAGGAGTTGAAATTTTGGGGAATCACATTGTTCTTTTTTAATATAGTAGAATGGAAAAATGAAGGAATTGTAGAGGATAGTCTAAGATGAGGACAGTGTCATTTACGTTCTTTGAGATGAAGAAGTCTCCCATGTAGTAAAAGAATGAAATGACACGCTTCCTGATCGTTATAAATGGTATATATAAAACAGTTTGGAACTGGACATGCATATCGAGGGCGGTGTGCCCTAAAGAAGCTATTTGTGATTTTCTATAAGGCACCCCATTTCGATGCGAATTTCCTTTTTCTTTATATCTTCATTTGAATAAGAGTTGACATTTAATCCAATCAGTTGAAAGCCATTTTTCAAATAAAACTGGATAGCTGAAAAATTGGATGATTGGGTTTCTAATACAATCATTCTAACTCTCAATTCACGAGCTCGTTTTTGTGCCATTTTAATGAGAGTGCTGCCAATACCTTTTCTTTTAAATTGTTTATCCACATATAAATCATGAATGAGTAATGTATTATTCCATTTCATGTATTGAATGACTATAATTCCAGTTTCTTCACCGTTCATCTCTGACACGTAAACCTCTGAACCCTCTTTATATGGATCAAAAATCTCCTCTTTTAGATTTTTTTTAACTGGAGCTTCAAATACTTCTTCTGTAAGGGAAATGTTCCAACCATTGTGACTGGTTTCCATATGAATTTCATAGTATTTTTCAGATGTATATTGATAATATACTTGTTTTCCTTTAGGATAATTTTTTTGATAGATACGACGAATAGTTAACATTTCATTCTCCCTTCATTTCAATGATTTAATTCTTTTAAACGTACTACTAAATTCGTCGATTTCCGATTTGATACCTTTAAAAATACACCTAAAAGATAAAATAGAATAGGGTCGTTTTTATATGTGATTGTTGTAGATCAAGATCAATTGTTCACCTGACGAAGAGAAGATCTTCTTTGACGTCATAGAGTGTATTCACTCTTATGAAGAATAAAGACATTTAAAAAGCTCATCTCCAAAGATGAGCTCAGGCTGTCGAGAAAATCTCGACAGCTTTAATTTTTTCCTTAAAGTTTCCATCCCCTCATTTTATAATAGAGAAAAGCATACTAAAGGAAGGTGTTTTTCTCATGTTCCACACTAGAAATTCTTCTCAGCACGAAGCCGAATTTGTATTGCTAGATCAACTGGTCGAAGAGGATCACCTGCTTCGTAAAATTGATCAGTACATTGATTTTTCATTTATCGCAGATAAAGTAAAACCGTATTATAGTGAGAATAAAGGTCGTCCTTCTCTTGACCCACTTATTTTGTTCAAAATGATGTTTATCGGATACCTGTATGGTATCCGCTCTGAAAGACAACTTGAAAAAGAAATTTCCTATAACATGGCGTATAGATGGTCTTTAGGTTTAAACCTCAATGCCCTCGTTCCCCATCACTCGACCATTAGCTGGAATCGTCGTACCCGTTTTAAAGATACAACGATTTTTCAATATCCAAGTCCACAATTCTCTTCAGCTGTTCGCCTCAGTTGCCCTTTAATCACACTTCTAACTTATCAATAAATAGATAGTGATTTTTTTATTTTCTCATAATCCATTTTTCACTTCTTAGCCAATAAATCCTTCGTCAGTAAAACTTCATGCGGTCGTCAGGCCTCCACTGTCTCTTTACGCAACTTAATTTTACATTTTAACCCTTGAATTTTAATTAAAACCAATTGATTTCATGAATTTTTATAAATTTATTTATCATTATAAAAATGGTATAAGAAACTGCCATTCTTAAAATAACCTTAAATTTATATTTTTTGGTGTTTTTAACCATTTTTTATATTAATATAAGTCTACAACTTATTAAGGAGTGTTTTATTTGAAAAGAAATAAAAATTTGTTAAGAACTTTAGTACCTATTTTACTAATACTAGTATTATCATTCTCTACTTTATTTGAACCTTATCAAAATAAAGCAAACGCATCATCAGATACAGAATTAGTTATTAAGATAGCAAAACTATATAAAGTAGATTCTAAAGATATTAAGAAACTTGAAGATAGTATGGAAATAATTGAAAACCCACTTTTTAAAAAATGGTTTAAAAAAGCTTATGAAGAACAAGAAAAAAATTCAAAGAAAAAAATCGCACAAATAAAAAAAGAAGGGGAAGTTGCTTATAAAAAATTATTATCTATATACAAAGATATTATTAAGTTAATTAAAGGTACTGTGAAAACAGTTGAAGGGTATAATAGATTAATTGATAACTTTGGAAAACGTATGGCTGAAATTAAGAAAGAAACTGATCAAAATTATATAGAAGTTATGAAAAGTGTAAATTCAGCAAATCGCATGACTAAACAATTGAATAAAGATATGACAGCGAATAACAGACTTATAGCTCAAGCTAACAAACAAATTATAAGTTCTATGACAAGCATTCATAATGGTCTCGATTCGGCTACAAATCAATTGAATATTGCTAATAAAGCTGCTGAAAAAGATATTAAGCAAATGCAGAAACATATCAATAGATTAAAGAATCCAAAACTCGATATTAACCCTAAATTAATTCAACTCCAAAATGTCAAAGCTAATATTTACACTTCTGAAATTCATTTATCCGCTTCTACAAGTGGGGTAGCTAATGCAGGTAAAATGTATAGTGGTTTAATGGAAAACTTTATCACA
Organism: Bacillus xiamenensis; assembly: GCF_000300535.1. Taxonomy (GTDB): domain Bacteria; phylum Bacillota; class Bacilli; order Bacillales; family Bacillaceae; genus Bacillus; species Bacillus xiamenensis. Next base: position 1,543 of record NZ_AMSH01000013.1, on the reverse strand, counting down.
AATGTAGCCTACGTCGCTCCGGGAACTGGTGATATATTGGCCCTAAGTGAGATCTTATCTGGTAAAACACTAAACGGAACTTCCCTAACTAATACAGACATAGCTCTTAATTCTGCTGCAATTATCATGGGGCCGATGGGTCGTACAGGTAAAGTAGTAAATTCTGCACAGAGAAAATTGCTACAAAGTTCCAAAAAACCAAAATTCACATCAAAAAAAGAAAATTTAACTTGGTTAGAAAAAACAGGAAATAGATATACAGCTTATGAAGTTAAAGGGACTGTAACAGTCGCTAAAAAAGTGAAAAAAATTGATAGAAGAGTCTATAGAATGAATAATATTGACTGGAATTATTAGCCTAAAAAAGGACGCGGAAAAACAAACCTTGAACTTGCAAAAGGTGGCTACTCACCTTATGATAAAGATGGAAGTATGATTGAATTACATCACTCTATTCAAAAAGAACCTGGGGCAATGATTGAACTTTCTCAAAATAAACATACTAAATTTAAAAAGGAACTCCATGGCATCATTAAGACTGGCCAAAGTTTTCGAAATAACCCCATTTTAGAAAAACAATACAATAATTTCAAAAAGAATTATTGGAAATCTAGAGCCCAAGAGATTTTAAATAAATTATAGAAAGAGGAAACACAATGTTGGTTGAAGATATGATTCTAAATTACTTTAAAAAATATCAAGATGAAGATAGTGTAATTTATGGCAGTTTGACTGATGAGGAAGTCTCTTATATAGAAAGAGAATTAAATGTAAAGCTCCCTGAGAGTTACAAATGGTATATCAAACAATTTGGAACTGGCGGTATTTTAGGTATATGGATTGAAGGTGGATCGCCGGGCGAAATTGAAGAATCAACTGTTATTGAAACCACTCGCACTTTTCAAGAGCAAGGACTTCCTAATGGCTATGTGGTTATAGTCAATCACGGTCCTTATATGATGGTGCTTGACACAAACCAAATGAAAGATGGCGAGTGCCCAGTTCTTAATTGGTCCCCCTATGAAAAAAATACGATTTATGCCAAAGACCACTTCTTTGAATATCTTCTTTGCGAAATCATAGAAGGCATTGACTCATTTGCTGAATAATCATTAAATCTGGTCTTACCCCTGTCAAGTAGACAAATATAAAAAGCCTAAGCTGCCAGTGTGTGACGGTATTCTACCGGAGCACACTGGTTTAATTTTTTCTTGAATCAATCGTGATTATAGAATTGAATGTAATCTTCTATGCTTTTATGAAGCTCTTCTTCCGTTTGAGACGAAGAAAAGTAAGTGTCTCTGTTTTGAGATGGGAGAAAAATGATTCAATACAGGCATTATCCAGGCAGTTTCCCCTTTGGGAATGACTGCCCTTCAAACCTTACATTCTTTGGAATCGTGTTGAAATTGTTGTCCTTTTCTCGCCATAAAAAATCCCCTCCAAGTATAGTGATACAGCCAAGATATGTTCTTGGATTTTTCACACTGTCTACTTAGAGGGGACCATATCAAACGGGACTGACCCCATAAAGTGAGACAAA
>NZ_AMSH01000012.1 GCF_000300535.1 Bacillus xiamenensis | reverse complement strand
GACTGTGTCTAATATTTGGGGTGCACTTCATTTTCAGCTCTTTTTTGACCCTTGGTATGCCGCTCTGTATAAAGCCTGTTTATGTTCGTTCAATTGATCTGTATATTGATTGAACTTCTTACTTTCTTTTCTGACTTTGCTGTATGAACGATTCACTGATTTTAGTTTGGATTTCAGCTCTTGATATCCTAAGTCTTTCTTTTTTAAGGATTGGTACAAATGCTTGTCTTGTTTCAGCGCCTTTTGATACTCACGGTACAGCTGATCATACGATGCATACCTTTTTTGAATGGATTGGACGGTTTGATCTGCTTTGGCTTTTACTTCTTCATCTTTTATCCGGCTCGCGGATTCCTTTACCGCTTCAAATTCTTTTTTCGCCTTTTCCATGCTCTCTTTTTCTGTTTTCAAATGTTCTTCACGCTTCGCAGCTGATGCCAATGCTTGATCAGACAGACTAGATACTGTTTTTGGATGGTCCTTTGTTGTTTGTATCATTTTTTCATATAACTGCTGTTCTTTTTCCTCATAGCTTTGCAGTGTGCCTTGTTCTTTTTGAAAGGATGCCTCTTTTTCGCTCATTTTCGTCATGGCGTCTTGCATCTCATGAAACGGATTTTGGCCTCCGCACCCCGTAAGCAAGAGGGTACATATCCCCGCTAAAGCAGCACCTGCTTTTATGCTTTTCATCTGTTTCATTACAAGGTCCCCCTTTATATCTCCACATACCACTATAATTTTTCAGGGCGTTTATGACAAGGATAGAACTTGTCCTTTTGAGGGGGGGAGAAGATTTTTTTCATGCTCTAGGCTCATGACTATACAAATAGTGCATTCATACATAGTTTATATTACACGCTTCGCCTTCACTTATGAGAGGCCGAGTGTATTTCCAAAGGAGGTCAAAAGTATGTCTAATTATAGTCATGGAAGTATGTATGGTGGATACGGCGGGTACGGTTACGGATACGGTGGCGGCTGTTGCTATCCAAGTTATGGTGGCGGGTACGGTTACGGTGGTGGACGTACATTCGCTTTAATCGTCGTCCTATTCATTCTATTGATCATTGTTGGTGCAGCATTCTTAGGCGGCGGTGGCTGCTGCTAATGGCTGAATAAGCCTCTGACCGGTCTCATGCGACCGGTCTTCTTTATTTCATTGCATATGTTGTGTATCATTTTATATACTTTACATACAAAGGAAATAGGAGTGAAGTTTTGTGATTACCATGGATGATATCGTGCGAGACGGGCACCCCGTCTTAAGACAAACAGCTGAAGCGGTTGAACTCCCGCCAACAGAGGAAGAAAAACAGCAATTAGCGGACATGATCGAATTTGTCAAGAATAGTCAGGATGCAGACATTGCTGAAAAATATGGACTCAGACCCGGTGTTGGCTTAGCAGCTCCACAAATCAATATCAGTAAACGAATGATCGCTGTTCACTGTGAGGACGAAGATGGAGAGCTTTACAGCTATGCCCTATTCAACCCTCGTATTGTCAGTCATTCAGTCAAAAGAGCTTATTTAGCCACTGGAGAAGGCTGCTTATCTGTTGATGAGGCCATCCCTGGATTTGTCCCGCGTTATGAAAAAATCAGGGTGAAAGGCACAACACTTGAAGGTGAAGAGATTGATATCCGCCTAAAAGGGTTCCCGGCCATCGTTTTTCAGCATGAAATTGATCATTTAAACGGCATTATGTTTTATGATCATATTCAAAAGGATCATCCATTCGCCGAGCCAGACAACGCTGTTGCAATCGGCAGATCATAAATGAAAAGAAGACCCATCCATCAAGCGGGTCTTCTTTTTTATTCTTCAATAAGGCCTAATTCGGTCAAGGCGTGAAATATGCCGCCTTCATCTACAGGTTTGGTGACAAAATCAGCTAATTGCTTTAATTCATTTACGGCATTCCCCATAGCAACACCAGTTCCAACAAACGAAATCATTTCTCTATCGTTCAGCCCGTCTCCAAAGGCAACGGTGTCCTTTTGATCGTAAGACAGTCTTTCCATCACTCGTTTGATTCCTTCAGCCTTTGATCCACCTTTTGGCAGCACATCGGTAGACACCTCATGCCACCTGACAAGGTCAATTTCTTCACGAAACGCCTCGTATTGATCTTCCTCTTCTGCTTTACAAAATAACAGCATCTGATAAATATCATGTTCTTTAAAGAAAGACAAATCATGCTCGGGATGCTCTGTTTTCAAGGTGCCAATCCCTTCATGGATAAACGGATGGTTCGGCACAGACGCCTTCATCGTTTCTTCTCCCATGAAAACAAGCGGGTGATCATGGTGATCCGCTGTTTCATAAATTTTTTCCATGAGCTCCTGTTTGAGCGGATTCCTGTAAATGACGTCTCCCTTGTGCAAGACATATTGACCGTTATACGCAATAAATGAGTCAAGCCCTAATTCTTCTAAAACAGGCTGAATCAGAAAAGGCGAGCGTCCAGATGCAATGAATAGATGATGCCCTTTTTCTTTTAATAAACGAACAGCTCGCTTCGTTGATTCAGGTATTTTTTTATCATGGTCATATAAAGTACCGTCGATATCAAAAAAGATGACTTTTTTCTTCATATCTCGTCTCCTGTCACTTGTTATGTATACATTCTCCCCTTCATCATACAGAAAGATTTCCACTAACGAAACCACTTCCTCTTAAAACGCCCATTTCCCACATATAACCATGTAACATTTAGTGGAAACATCATATAATACAAGTATACAGAGAGAACGGAACATACTGCCTAGTTATACTCATACCGAAAGGAGGCGATCCACGATGCTTCGTCGTCTGCGTAAGAAAATTCGAAGACAATGGAAGGACATGCTTCGTAAAAAATCGATTGCTTAAAGGGATCTTCCGCACATTTGCTGAAGGTCCTTTTTTCTCTGAGACTTTTCTTATGCGCGTTTTTTTAATATAATAGAATAAGCGAGTGTAACATACGGTATTTAAGGAGAGATTTGGATGATATATAAGGTATTTTTTCAGGCAAGTACGACTGAGGTACCTGTAAGAGAACACACAGATTCACTATACGTTGAAGCGGTTTCTGAAAGAGACGTACGCAATAAGTTGAAAAAACATAACTACAATATTGAATTCATTCAGCCTGTAGACGGTGCTTTTTTAGACTATGAACGAGAAAGTGAAAATTTTAAAGTATTGGAGCTATGAGAGGAATGAAATTTGTAAAAAACGATCAGGCGGCAGTTTTTGCGCTCGGCGGTTTAGGCGAGATCGGTAAAAACACGTATGGCGTTCAATTTCAAGATGAAATCATTTTAATTGATGCTGGTATTAAGTTCCCTGAAGATGAGCTTCTTGGAATTGATTACGTCATCCCTGACTATACGTATTTAGTTAAAAACGAAGATAAAATCAAAGGTCTTTTCATTACTCACGGACATGAAGACCACATCGGCGGTATCCCTTACCTTCTCAAGCAAGTGAATATTCCAGTTTACGGAGGCAAACTCGCAATCGGCCTACTTCGTAACAAATTGGAAGAACATGGTCTATTAAGACAGACAAAACTTCACATCTTTGAAGAAGAAGATACAATTAAATTTAGAAAAACAGCTGTGTCTTTCTTTAGAACGACGCATAGTATTCCAGATTCTTATGGAATTGTTGTAAAGACACCTCCTGGTAACATCGTACATACAGGTGATTTCAAGTTTGACTTTACTCCTGTTGGCGAGCCTGCCAATTTAACGAAAATGGCGGAGATCGGGAAAGAGGGCGTCCTTTGCCTTCTATCTGACAGTACAAACAGTGAAATTCCAGAATTTACGATGTCTGAAAGACGTGTAGGAGAAAGCATTGATGACATCTTTAGAAAAGTAGATGGACGTATTATTTTTGCCACATTTGCATCAAACATTCACAGACTTCAACAGGTGATTGAGTCCGCTGTTGCCAACGGCCGAAAAGTCGCTGTGTTTGGGCGCAGTATGGAGTCTGCCATTGATATTGGACAAGAGCTCGGCTATATCAAATGTCCAAAAAACACGTTCATTGAACACAATGAAATCAACCGCCTTCCAGCAAACAAAGTGACCATTCTTTGTACTGGAAGTCAGGGTGAACCGATGGCAGCTCTTTCTCGTATTGCGAACGGTACACACCGCCAAATTTCCATTAATCCTGGAGACACTGTTGTCTTCTCATCTTCACCGATCCCAGGTAACAATATTAGCGTAAGCCGTACCATTAACCAGCTTTATCGTGCTGGGGCTGAGGTTATTCATGGCTCACTGAATAATATTCATACATCCGGACACGGCGGACAAGAAGAACAGAAGCTGATGCTCCGTTTAATTAAACCAAAATTCTTCATGCCAATTCACGGTGAATACCGCATGCAAAAAACGCATATTAAATTGGCAAATGATTGCGGAATCCCTGAGGAAAACTGCTTTATCATGGATAACGGTGAAGTTCTTGCACTGAAAGGTGACGAAGCAAGTGTCGCTGGAAAAATTCCATCAGGCAACGTGTATATTGACGGTAGCGGGATTGGCGATATCGGTAACATCGTGTTAAGAGACCGCCGCATTCTTTCAGAAGAAGGTCTTGTCATTGTTGTGGTCAGCATGGACATGAAAGAATTCAAAATTTCTGCTGGTCCTGATTTGATCTCAAGAGGTTTTGTCTACATGAGAGAATCTGGAGACCTCATTAATGACGCGCAAGATTTAATTTCAAAGCATCTTGAAAAAGTAATGGAACGCAAGACGACACAATGGTCAGAAATTAAAAACGAAATTACTGACACACTTGCACCTTTCCTATATGAAAAAACAAGACGCCGCCCAATGATCTTACCGATCATTATGGAAGTGTAATAACAAGTAAAGAGACACATGCCAACTGGCTGTGTCTCTTTTTTTATGTTCAAATATATGAAAAACCCGCATATAGACCATCTACATGCGGGTTTAGTCATTGTTTTATGATTGAATCGGTAGATGCTGAAAGCTTCTCACATCGAACAATCCTTTTGTTGTCATTTTCACATCAGGAATGACTGGAAGTGCCAAGAAAGACAGGGTCAAAAACGGATTAAAATCTAAAGAAAATCCTGTTGCATTTAACGCTTCATGGAGTGCATGAAGACTTTCATTCACCGCATGCGCAGGTTGATCTGATAATAAGCCCGAGATCGGCAATGGAAGCGTATGAAGCGGCTGGCCGCCCTTCACAACGGTCAAACCGCCCCCTGCTTCTTTTAACGTCTCAATCGCTTTGATCATGTCAGCATCATTTGTACCAACGGCAATTAAGTTATGCGAATCATGCGCCACCGTTGTTGCAATCGCACCATTTTTCAAGCCAAAGCCGCTGACAATCCCTACCCCAATTTCAGAAAGACCTTGATGACGTTCGACAAGCACCATTTTTAATACATCTCGATCTGTATCACTAGTGAATTGTCCATTGAGATTAGATGGAGATACTTGTTCTAATTTCGTTTCAAGCTGATTTGGAATAATGCGAATGACGTTCATCTTTTGATGGTCTCTGATAGGCAGCGTTAGATCTTTCTCTTGAACGTCCACTGCATGTACCGATTTCATTAATGAAAGATTTGGCGTGACCTTGTCGACACGCGGTTGATATTCTCCATGCTCGGAGACCAATTCTCCAGCAATAAAGACGCTTGTGATATCCACCTTATTCAAGTCAGAAATAAGCATAAAATCAGCATCAAAGCCTGGTGCAATCGCTCCCTTTGTTTTGAGGTCAAAACATTCTGCTGCGTTTAAACTGCCCATTTGATACGCTAAAAAGGGGTCCAATCCTTCTTTGATGGACATACGTACTTGTTCATCAATACTTCCTTGCGCCAGTAAATCATCTAGATGTTTATCATCGGTACAAAAGAAAAAGCGTCTCGCATTCTTTTCATTAACAGCGGGTAAGACGTTTTTCACGTTTTTGGCGACAGACCCTTCTCTCAGCATGACATACATGCCTCGTTTTACACGTTCAAGGGCTTCCTGAGCCGTTGTTACCTCATGATCTGTTTGCACATTGGCTGTCCGGTACACGTTAATTAATCGGTCCGTTAAGCCTGCTAGGTGGCCATCAATCAATTTATCTTCATGTTGAGCATCGAGCAGCTTTTGAAGCATATCTTCTTCCGCCTGCTCCACTCCGACATAATCCATGACTTCGGCAAGACCAAGCACTTCTTTCTCCTCATAAAGAGGCTTTAAATCTTTCGCTTTTAGCGTAGCACCTGATCGTTCAAAGCTGACTGCTGGTACACAGGATGGCAGCATGAAATATATATTTAAAGCAGCTTTTCTCGCTTCTTTGAGCATAAAACGGATACCTGCAACACCTGACACATTGGCAATTTCATGCGGGTCTGTTACGACAGTTGTCACACCGTGAGGAACAACAGCTTTGGAGAATTCAGCAGGGGTCACCATGGAGGACTCGATATGAACGTGGCCATCAATAAAACCAGGAACAAGCATTTGACCTGCTGCATCCAGTTCCCTCTCTCCCTCGTACTCTCCAATCCCTACTATTTTTCCATTTTCTACAGCGACATCAGCGTCTATCCATTCCTGGTTAAACACGTCCATGACCTTCGCATGTTTAATCACGAGGGCTGCTTTTTTTCTCTTTGCAGCGACCTCAATTTGATGTCTGAAAAGCTCCTTATCCAACGACACTGCCTCCTCCGAGTAAACAATATAATGTTTCTTATCGTAAACGAATCTGTGTGCCCAGTCAATGACATTTAGAGAAAATCAGCCATATCAGAGGATTGATTTTTATTTCTGAATAGTGATAATTGCATGAAAAATAACGACGGTTCTTTTTGCTGGTGGTCAGACGAAAAACAGCTTTTCTGCAAAGCTTTCTCCTCTTCATTGTCCGCCCGAGGTGTACATATCCATATAAAAAAACACCCCGCCGGAGTGTTTAATATTCGTTCTGCATTTCTCGTTTTTCAAAGCGTCCAATATCTGCTACTGATCCAATGACGATAAGGATATCTTCTTTTTGAATCATTTCATCTGCAAGCGGTGAAACAATGACTTCTTTCCCGCGCTTAATTGCTACAATATTAATCCCGTACCTTGCACGAATGTCGAGATCTAAAAGGGAATGCCCAGCTAGTCTGCTGTTTGCGACGATTTCAATAAGACTGTACTCATCTGACAGCTCGAGATAATCGAGCACGTTGTTGGAAATGATTTTATGTGCAATCCGTCTGCCCATGTCTCGCTCTGGATGAACAATGCGATCGGCCCCAATTTTGTTAAGTACTTTTTCATGGTAGTCATTTTGAGCTTTCACTGTGACCATTTTGACGCCAAGCTCTTTCAGCATAATTGTTGTTAAAATACTTGCTTGAATGTTCTCTCCAATCGCCACGATGACATGATCGAAATTACGAATGCCTAGATTTTTTAAGACAGATTCATCCGTCGAATCACCAATCACCGCATGTGACGCAATTTTAGCGTATTCGTTCACACGATCTTCATTCATATCCATGGCCATGACTTCAAGTCCTTCTTCGCTCAGCGCCTTGCAAATACTTCCGCCAAAGCGCCCAAGACCAATGACTGCATATTCCTTTTTCATGTTCAGACTCCTTTTATATCACTTACCATGCATTTTACTACGGTTTGATTAATGAATCCATATGCGACCGAATTTTTTTACGGAACGCTTCACTTAAGTAAAGGTCTGCTCCTTTTTCGATTTCACTTCGATAATGAGCGGGAGGAGCAATTTCTTCATTCTTTTTTAAGACGAGAAAGGTTAAGCAGTCCTGATAGACTTGATCACCTATCGTGACATCGACAAAGGCTGGGCGATACGTGCCTTCATAAACACCTTCTCGCTTGTACAAATAACGAATAGCATCAAAAGGCACCTCGTATAGAACACCCTCTGTTTCTCCGCCGTCTTCTACCATATCGGCTCTTGATCCATCAGGCCGCACGAGTGTAAATCTAGTGGTAAAACGATCAAGTGCACCACCGCCGATGATCTGTTTGAAATAATGATCGACTTTGGCAAGCTTAAACCTTGCATCATCCATACAGGAACCGTAGGCAAAATAATAAAAGGATGACGGCTTGCGCTGCCACAGCTTGTATTCCTTCCAGTAGCCGCTCTCAATCTCCTTTAGTCCTGATGCCTTCTGCTCACCTACTGTATATGCAATGGCTTGTATCTGACCCTGATCTGTCATGACATCTATTTCCTGCTTGTCATACCCTTCCTCTAGCTCACCTATCTTATTCAACGTTTCATCGCTTACCTCATACAATTCTCCGTATACTGCATAATGTTCAGAGACAACACACACTGGGTATCCTGCACCTGTATCGTACAGCCTCCCTTTGATCCAAGCAGACGTTGCGAATAGACTGCTTTCTTTCATGAATGTCTCGTGGTCCTTTTCGTGCTTTAAAAGTGTCCCATATACAAATAACGTCTTCATCATCATCACATCCCTCTCGCCTTACTGCTGCCTGCTTTTTTGATACACAGGTAAATAAATATGAAAAGCTGTCCCTTTTCTGAGTTCACTCTTTACATCCATTCTTCCATGATGATCTTTTAAAATCGTCGCACAGATTGTTAAACCAAGTCCAGTTCCTTCTTTTTTCGTAGAGAAGAAAGGATCGTATATTTTCTGAATGTCATCTTCAGACATCCCTTTTCCTTCATCTTGAATCGTGATTTTCCACTCATTCATGACTTTTTCTGTTGATATGTATATGCTGCCGCCTTCAGGCATCGCCTCTATTGCATTCTTGATTAAGTTAATGAACAGCTGTTTCATTTGATTGGCGTCTGCTAATATGGCTCCAGCATCCTTCTTTTTAAATGGCTGTTTAAGGTCAATATTCGAAAGAACGGCATTTGTGTTTAGTAGGGTAATGACCTGCTCTAGCAAATCATGAAGCTGTACTTCTTGAAAATGGACCGATTGAGGCTTGGCTAATACAAGCAGCTCACTTAAAACAAAGTCAATCCGTTTAATTTCAGAAAAGATGATATCAAAGTAATCGGTTCGTTCAGGGTATTGTGTTTTCATCAGCTGCAAAAAGCCGTTTACTGAGGTTAGCGGATTTCTGACTTCATGGGCAATCCCAGCGGCTATTTGTCCTGCCACTGCCAGCTTTTGTGCCTGCATTTGCAATTGCTGATTGGACCTTTCAAGCTCGAGCTTTGCCTGCTTTTGTTTCGTGATATCAGCAACCGTTCCAATGCCTCCAGTAAACTGGTTCTGCTCATCAAAATAAAGCTTATAATGAACATCTCCCCATACTTTTCTTCCATCTTTATGAACAAGCTGCAGTTCAACCCGTCCCTCATCCTTATGCTCTTTTATCACAGATAACAAATGCTGGACGACATGTTCCTCTTGATCAAAGTACTGATTATACATCGTACCTAGACATTCCTCTATGTCGTACCCCATCATGTGTTTCCATGCTTGATTTAAAAAAATGATTTGACCTTTTTCATTTGTTTCAAAAACGATTTCTTGCAAGTTATCTGTTATTCGATTCAGCCGCTCTGTTAGTTCGTGTGCTTCTTTTTCTCGTTTGTTTAAATCTGACACAAGTAAATTTAACCGGTCTACATAGCCTGAGACGACCCAAATACCAGCTAAAACAGCGATTGTAAAGGCTAGATCGAGCGGCCAATTAATTTGATAGCCGCCGAGATAATAAAAGAAATCCCAGCTTAAGATTAATAGAAATGCAAGAACAGATAACAGGATCCGTACTTGGTATGTTTTGTTCAAATGATTCCACCTGCCGCCCTGAGATTCTTTGTCAATTGTACCATTTTCCACTTGTTTTTTGAGGGAGATGGGGCATTTTTAAGGAACTTTTTGCAGAAAAAAAATAGCCTGTTCTCATCACAAAGGAAGAGAGCAGGCTATTTTTATTTACTGTTGAAGGGCCTCTTGAAGCTCTTTTAGCAGTAGTTCTGCGCCTTCAGCGCTTAATGTAATGGCACCATTTCCATATTCATGGTTCTCTGAAGTAATCTCACCCGTCATGAGACAAACGCCTTGAGGCTGATATTTTTTCAAGACGATTTTATCTCCATCTATAAAAAATTCCATACTGTCTTTAATAGCGATATCAAGTGCTCTTCTCAATTCGATTGGCATCACAATACGTCCTAGTTCATCTACTTTTCTTACGACTCCGATAGATTTCAAATTCGTTCCCTCTTTCTTTCGTTAGCTCAAGATCAATCTGTTTTTCACCAATTGATATATCGTAGACGTAAGAGATTTTTAAAAGGTTTCTCCTCTTTAAAAATTTTTTTCATAACCGAAAAATCAAAGGTAAAATTTATTGTGATTGTCAAAATGAGACTTGAATTTTACAGATTCATTTCAAGGTGATCACAAACCCCCACAAATGACATCTATCCTTTGAACTTTTAAATGTAAAATTGTTTAAAACAGCAAAAATAGAGATTGGGTGAAAACATGTTTCAACATGCCGAAATTGGAATTGATTTGGGAACAGCTAACATATTGGTTTATAGTAAAAACAAGGGAATCATTTTAAATGAACCATCCGTCGTGGCAGTAGACACAGAAACAAAAACTGTTCTTGCAGTCGGATCAGAAGCAAAAGAGATGATTGGGAAAACACCTGGGAAAATTATGGCGATCCGTCCGATGAAAGACGGTGTCATCGCTGATTATGATATGACCACAGATTTACTCAAACAAATTATGAAAAAAGCAGGAAAAAATATCGGGTTTACCTTTAGAAAACCGACCGTTGTTGTATGTACACCTTCTGGTTCAACCGCTGTCGAGCGCCGCGCAATCAGCGATGCTGTCAAGAATTGCGGGGCAAAGCATGTGCATTTAATTGAAGAACCTGTCGCAGCTGCCATCGGTGCTGATCTACCGGTAGACGAGCCTGTTGCAAACGTCGTTGTCGATATTGGCGGAGGAACAACAGAAGTGGCGATCATTTCATTTGGCGGCGTTGTCTCTTGTCATTCGATTCGAATTGGCGGCGATCAGCTGGATGAAGATATCATTACATTTGTGAGAAAGAAATATAATCTACTGATCGGTGAGCGGACTGCTGAGCAAGTGAAAATAGAAATCGGTTATGGACTCATTGAGCATGAGCCTGAATCATTAGAAGTACGTGGACGCGACCTTGTCACAGGCCTCCCAAAAACGATTACACTTGAATCTCATGAAATTCAAGGCGCTATGCGTGAATCACTTCTTCATATATTAGAGGCGATCCGTGCCACATTAGAGGACAGCCCTCCAGAGCTCAGTGGTGATATCGTAGACCGCGGCGTGATTCTAACTGGCGGGGGTGCACTGTTAAACGGGATTCAAGAATGGCTCTCTCAAGAGATTGTCGTTCCAGTTCACATTGCAGCAAATCCACTTGAATCTGTCGCAATCGGAACGGGCCGTTCATTAGAAGTCATTCACAAATTGCAAAAAACGTTAAAATAATCTTCCTGTCCTACTTCTTTTTTCATCATTTCGATCATATTGTGAGGAATGGATAAACGTGAAGGAGGAAGAACATGTTGCTTGATTTAAGTAAACGGGTCGTTGTCACAGTCATTTTAACCGGTATTATTTTAGGAGGAATGAGCTTGTCGTTTTCACATATGCCCCCTTCTAATGCACAGCCTGTGAAACAACTGAACCGCTAAAAAAGCCGCACGAAAGCGGCTTTTTTATTTTGCTTCAAAGCGGCTCCCCATTTTCCTTTTCGGTCTTAAATCTGATATGATGAACATGACTAAAGGAGGGTTTTTTATGAGTTCATTCGAAAAACAACTAGATCAATATGCAAAGACCATCGTTGAAGTCGGTGTGAATGTTCAAAATGGTCAAGAAGTGGTCGTATCTGCGTTTACTGAATCTGTGGACCTTGTCCGCCTTGTGGCAAAACATGCGTATAAGCGCGGAGCGAAAAACGTACATATCCGCTGGAGTGATGGTGTTCTCACCCGGTTAAAATATGAACATGCCCCACAAGATGTTTTTGAGCAATTCCCAGAATGGGAAGCACAAATGATGGAAACCATCGCAAAACGCGGTGGTGCTTTTATTACCATCTTGTCAGAAAGCCCCGATCTTCTGCGTGGCATTGACTCGAAAAAAATTGCTGCACAGCAAAAAGCTGCTGGTTCAGCACTTCATACATATCGTCAATACGTTCAATCTGACAAAGTCGCTTGGACGGTCGTAGGTGCTGCGTCAAAAGATTGGGCGAAAAAGATTTTTCCTGAGCATACAGATGAAGAGGCTGTCTCTTTATTATGGGAACAAATCTTTAAAGTCGCCCGTGCTGATCAGCCAGATCCAGTTGAAGCATGGAAAAAGCATGATGAGTCACTAAATGAAAAAGTAACCGTCTTAAATGAACGTCATTACCACAAGCTGCACTATGAAGCGCCAGGTACAGATTTAACGATCGAGCTTCCTGAACAGCATATTTGGGTAGGCGCCGGCAGTGTAAGTGAACGCGGTGTATCATTTATGGCCAATATGCCAACAGAAGAAGTATTTACTGTCCCTAAAAAAGACGGCGTAAACGGGACGGTCTCAAGCACAAAGCCGCTCAGCTATGCCGGAAACATCATTGATGATTTTACATTAACCTTTGAAAATGGCCGTATTATTGATGTGAAAGCAAAAGAAGGCGAAGACATTTTAACTTCTTTGATTGAAACAGATGAAGGCTCTCATTATTTAGGTGAGGTTGCCCTCGTACCTGATGATTCACCGATTTCCAACTCAAATATTCTCTATTACAATACACTTTACGATGAAAATGCATCCAACCACCTTGCCATCGGCAGCGGTTATGCATTTAATATCGAAGGCGGTAAAGAGATGAAACGAGAGGAATTAGACGCAGCGGGTGTGAACAGCAGTATTACACACGTCGATTTCATGATTGGTTCAAAGGAAATGAATATTGATGGGATCACAAAAGATGGTAAACGTGAACCGATTTTCCGTAATGGAAATTGGGCTTTTTAAGCAGTAACTTGATATAGAGACGTTTTGAAGCCTTTAAACCCTGAGTTGTCACATTTCTTTAGCTTTGAACAAATTATCAAGTTCATCAGCCACGTGTTTCTGCATACTTGGAAGCACGTGGCTATATTTATCTAATGTAATTTGGATTAAGGGAGTGTCCATATAAAAAGAAAAGACAAAAATAGTAAACCATTATTCTTTTATTTTTGAAAAACTTACTGTTAAGGATACAGATGTAGAAGGATTTCGGAATATTCAAAGTGTGAGTGTCAAAGTCTATGAGGAATTTGGAAAGTTAATAGAATAGATGAAAGATAATTATAAAAAACATAATAAACAAATTATTGCTTATAGTCTTAATCCTTATGTAAAAGTGGACCCTACATCAGATAACACTGCAAAATTTCATAATATTTCAATTTGGATTAAATGAACAGTTCAAATTCATTTATTTAATGATGTTTATGTAAATTTATTAGGAGAATAAAAAAGCCATCCTTATTGGTGGCTTTTGCTCATAAATAAAACTCCACTTCATTTCATAGTGGCTAAACTATTTTGATTGTATGTTTTGTCAAATTCCATATCTACAGTATTAAACCATCTTTCTTGATAATCAAAGAAGACATAATTTAATGCAGCCGGATTAACTACACTCTCATAAATAATTCCATATACTCCATGATACTTTGCACATTGCGCTAAAAAGTTAGGAAGTAAGTACTCTTGACCGTTTTGAGTCGACTTTTCAAAACTGCAGTATTGCACTAAAGGAGATCCAGAGTCTGATAAATCTAATAACTTTACAGGTTCCGTTAATTTCCATTCAATTATGTCGTATCTTAAATTAGGATCATCTGATACAATCTCGTTTAGAGCCACTTCTTTTACATTACAAGTATATAATTCTCCGTGACCTCCAAAATTATATCTGCCTTGTCCAGATACTCCGTGTGGGGCTTTAAACATCTCTTTATCGGTAAAAGGTAGCTTTCTTATTTTGATATCTCGACTTCTTACACGGAATAAGTTTAAGTTCTCAACTATAATTAAGTTCATGTTAATTTCATCGAAAATTCTTCGTCCCACTGGATGCTCCAAACCGAGCATTGGGAATTCAACTAAATGTCTATAAAGATTAAAAACATCCTTAGTACTAAGGCTTGTTACAATATCTGTAACTGCCAATACTTTTGGTATGCCTCTCACAGGTATAGATTCGGTGTTTTCTTTATTTTCGAGAACAAACTCCAATTTTTCACTATCATCATCAAAACTTTGAAGTATTTGATAGTCATCTTTGGGTATTTTACTAAATATGTATTTGGCATCCGTTTCATTGTTTACTAAAGACATTTCATTAACCACCGAATCTGATAAAACCCAATTTGAACTAACTGATGAGAATGCACTTGTTGTTAATTTCAATGCATTCGTATTTAATCCTGACAGTGCACCTGTTGCTGACCTCAATGCACTCGTATTTAATCCTAATCTTGAACCTGTTGCTGATTTCAATGCATTCGTATTTAATCCTGACAGTGCACCTGTTGCTGACCTCAATGCACTCGTATTTAATCCTGATATTGAACCTGTTGCTGATTTCAAGGCATTCGTATTTAATCCTGCAAGTGCACCTGTTGCTGACCTCAATGCACTCCTATTTAATCCTGATATTGAACGTGTTGCTGATTTCAATTCATTCGTATTTAATCCTGACCTTGAACCTGTTGATGGTTTCAATGCACTCGTATTTAATCATGATATTGAACCTGTTGCTGGTTTCAATGCACTCGTATTAAACCCTGACAGTGCACCTGTTGCTGACCTCAATGCACTAGTATTTAATCCTGATATTGAACCTGTTGCTGGTTTCAATGCACTCGTATTAAACCCTGACAGTGCACCTGTTGCTGACTTCAATGCATTCGTATTTAATCCTGATATTGAACCTGTTTCTGATTTCAATGCATTCTTATTTAATCCTGATATTTAACCTGTTGCTGATTTCAAGGCATTCGTATTTAACCCTGACAGTGCACCTGTTGCTAATTTCAATGCATTCTTATTTAATCCTGATATTGAACGTGTTGCTGATTTCAATTCATTCTTATTTAATCCTTATATTGAACCTGTTGCTGATTTCAATTCATTCTTATTTAATCCTTATATTGAGGCTTTTGCTTGTTACAATGCATTCGTATTTAATCCTGATATTGAACCTGTTACTAATTTATAGTTATTCACTGGAATTTCATTCCGTGAATTATCTACCTTTAAATCTTCTTTTTCATTCTCTTCTTCCACGATGAACACCTCTCTTCTACCAATATGTCTAATAAAAATAATATCAGAATTTTAGAGGGAGTTTGAAACACTCTTTAACCTCCAATTTTACAGGAGCTCTTCAGTAGCATGTTGTGTAATGTGTATTCCCCTGTTTTTAGCTGCAATAGGATATATAAACTGTGGTAATATGATTCACTTCCAACAAAAAAGAGTAGCTCCCATAGCCGTCCTAAATAGCTCTTATTTAAATACTTTCATACTGGTAACAGCTTATTATGTTGTGTATCGCTTAATCATTCTTCATATACAAATGCCTACAAGCAATTTACAAAACAACTAATATTCAACTAGTGTAAAAGCTTTTACAGTCAACACTTACCTCTACATATTTTAGCTACATTGGCACTCAAAGTAACTAGTCATTGATTTCTAGCGTTGTGTAATAGCTTACTTCTTCTTTTAACAAAAGTATCTCCCCCTTTCCTTATCCACAATCTTCAAAGGAAGGAGAAGCGTTTTAATTTAAGATCAGCAAGCAAGCTTCAGAGTACCCACTTCATTCACAAAACAAACTCCCTTGATAATTTAAAGAAAGGCTGATTCTAAGGGAAACTTTATTAACTGTTAAGGTTAATTATACTATACTTTTCTGGTCACGCATTGATAATCACATTTGGTTACAAAAAAGCTCTTTTCTAGATCGTATCCATTTTATTACTCTTTTTTAAAGCATAAAACCTCTATATATCAACGTTTTCAACCTACTTTGACAATATTACTGCGGGGGATAAAGTTGAACCTGTAATCTGTAATGGAAATTGGGCTTTTTAAAGAAAAAAGACATCCTCATGTGGATGTCTTTTCTTTATGTTTATGCATAAAGCTCTTGAAGTCTTTTTTGAATGTCTTGATCTGCCAAGAATTCATCATATGTTGTTTGTTTATCAACGATGCCATTTGGCGTCACTTCGATAATACGGTTTGCAACTGTTTCAACAAACTGATGGTCATGAGATGAGAAGAGCATAGCCCCTTTAAAGCTCATGAGACCGTTATTCAGCGCCGTGATGGACTCTAGGTCTAAATGGTTCGTCGGCTCGTCTAACAGCAGAATATTCGCTCCAGAGAGCATCATTTTCGATAACATACAGCGAACCTTTTCTCCTCCTGATAAGACGCTTGCTTTTTTCTTCACTTCTTCCCCAGAGAACAGCATACGGCCTAAGAAGCCGCGCAAGAAGCTTTCACTTTGATCATTAGGAGAATATTGACGAAGCCAATCCACAAGATCTAAATCGCTTCCTTCAAAATATTCACTGTTGTCTTTCGGGAAAAAGGCTTGAGACGTAGTAACACCCCATTTAAATGTCCCGCTGTCTGGTTCCATTTCACCAGCAAGGATTTTAAATAACGTCGAGACAGCCAGCTCATGACGGCTTAAGAACGCAATTTTATCCTCACGATTCATGATAAAGCTGACGTTATCCAGTACCTTTACACCGTCAATCGTTTTTGACAGGCCTTCTACTTGAAGGACATCATTCCCGATTTCACGCTCTGGCGCAAAATGAACATATGGATATTTACGTGAAGACGGCTTAATGTCATCTAACGAGATCTTATCAAGCAATTTCTTTCTTGACGTCGCTTGCTTCGATTTAGAAGCGTTCGCACTGAACCGAGCAACGAATTCTTGAAGCTGCTTAATTTGTTCTTCTTTTTTCTTATTTGCATCCTGGCTTAGTTTTAGTGCCAATTGGCTGGACTCATACCAAAAATCATAGTTACCGACATACACTTGGATTTTTCCGAAGTCAAGATCCGCAATATGAGTACATACTTTGTTTAAGAAGTGACGATCATGCGATACGACAATCACAGTATTTTCAAAGTTAATGAGGAACTCTTCCAGCCACTGAATCGCTTGTAAGTCCAAGTGGTTCGTTGGCTCATCAAGAAGAAGAACGTCAGGTTTACCGAATAAGGCTTGAGCTAGTAATACTTTAACCTTTTCAGAACCGCCAAGCTCAGACATTTTCTTCGATTGTAGGCTCTCTGGAATGCCAAGACCTTTTAATAGGATCGCGGCTTCACTTTCTGCTTCCCATCCATTTAACTCAGCGAATTCACCTTCAAGCTCTGCTGCACGAATTCCATCTTCATCTGAGAAATCTGGCTTCATATAGATCGCATCTTTTTCCTGCATCACATCATATAGACGTTTATGACCCATCATGACGACCTTTAACACTTCAAACTCTTCGTATTCAAAGTGATTCTGTTTTAAAATCGCTAAACGTTCCCCAGGACTCATATGAACATCGCCCGTTTGAGCCTCAATTTCTCCAGAAAGAATCTTTAGGAACGTTGATTTACCAGCTCCGTTGGCACCAATTAGTCCGTAGCAGTTGCCAGGCGTGAACTTAATATTTACTTCTTCAAATAATTTACGATCAGCAAATCGCAAACTAACATTATTCACTGCAATCATTTATTAATCCTCCATCACTCATTCATCATTATGAAGTATAACATGAATAACGATTGATAGAAACGTCTCTCTCTAAGAACAAAGGCTTTTTGTCCAATATGGTATAATAAGTGAGAATGATTTGATTGAAGGAGTTCGAGCGATTTGAGATTACTCACACTCATGGAATATTGTTTATTGATTTTCTTTATGGGCATTTATTTATCGGCAACAGGCTTTAACGCGAGGGATTTTGGTCTTTATATTGGGCTTGTCCTCATTTACACACTGGTCCACATCTTTTCAAAACGCTTTTTACAAAAGCGTGGAAAAGACAATGTGAAAATCGGATTATTCCGTTCTGTGTTGGCGATTACAGGATCTGTATTCGCTTCTGTTTTAGCCATTGTCATCATTGTCACGATGCTCACACCAAATTAAAAACGACCCTTCATGAAGGGTCGTCCTTTAAAACACCTTTCTCACGTCTTGAGAAGGGTGTATTTATTGTGTTTTTCGAATGTCGCCAAATGGGAAGAAAACAAATTCCGATGTCCCGACAATACGATCCTTTTCAATGAGTCCGAGTCCATTTCGACTATCCATAGAATTAAGTCTGTTGTCCCCCATCACAAAGTAATCGTTTTTCGGTACTTTGACTGGACCAAAATCCCCTGTTAAATGCACTTCATACTCTTTAGCGTGCGCCTTGTTCTCTTTTAAATAAGGCTCATCTACTTTTTTACCATTAATGTAAAGCGTATCATCCTTCATTTCGATTGTGTCACCTGGAAGACCAATCAATCGTTTGACATAATGAATTTTCTGACCGTCTTTTCCATTAATAATCACAATGTCCCCGCGTTTGACTCCACCGAGATAGTTGATGGTTTTGTTAACAAATAATTTTTCCCCATCATGAAGGGTTGGTTCCATTGATTCTCCTTCCACCACATACGGCTCAAAAATAAACGTACGGATGACGAGGACGAGTGCAAGTGCAATCAAAATGGCTTTGATCCATTCAAACAGTGAACTTTTCTTCTTTGGTTTGGCTTGCTTCGCATCAGATTGAATGTCATTTTCGTTTTGTTTGTTTTCTTCGTTCAAAATACTGCTTCCTCCTAAGACTTTCTGCTAAAAGACTTGAAACGTGAATTGAATAACTTTACTTTATCACATGTCCATTAAAAATTCACAAGACAACCATCTAATTAGATATTTTTTCCTAATTTGCTGAAGTTTAAACAAAAAGAAGCACCGCTATTCACGATGCTTCTCTTCTCTTTACGCCTCTTGTTTGACTGGTTTTTTCAAAATACCAAGTAAAAGCGCTGTTACAATCGCACCGATTAAGATGCTGATGATATAAAGAATTGGATGATTTGTCACCCAGAAAACGAATAGTCCGCCGTGCGGTGCAGGAAGCGTGACTCTAAAGAATTCTGTTAATCCGCCAGCAACTGCTGCGCCAATCACAGCTGAAGGAATCACGCGCAGAGGATCGGCTGCTGCAAACGGGATGGCCCCTTCAGTGATGAAAGCAGCTCCCATGAAGTAGCATGTAATACCTGCTTCGCGGTCACGTTTTGAGAATTTGCTTCTAAAGATCGTTGTCGCAAGAGCAATACCTAGCGGCGGCACCATTCCGCCTGCCATAATAGCAGCGTGCGGTGCATAGTTGCCAGCAGCAATCATGGCAAGACCAAATGTATAGGCCGCTTTGTTAATTGGGCCACCCATATCAATCGCCATCATACCAGCTAAAATAATGCCCATTAATACAAGGTTTCCAGTACCTAATGTTTCAAGCCAATGTGTTAATCCGTCCATCACCATTTTAACAGGTGTGTTGACAATGTAATGCATGATAATGCCTGTAAAGAAAATACCAAACAATGGATAGAGCAGAACTGGTTTAATGCCATCGAGCGACTGCGGTACGAATGTGAAGACCTTCTTCAGGAGCACCACGATGTAACCAGCAAGGAAACCAGCAATCAGTCCGCCTAAGAATCCTGCACCTGCGGCAGAGGCCATGAATCCGCCAACCATACCTGGTGCAAAACCTGGACGATCTGCAATACTCATTGCGATAAATCCAGCTAATACAGCAACGATTAAGGCAAGTGCATTATCTCCACCAATCCCTTTTAATACAGCGGCGAATGAATTGAAAGAAGGGTCATTAGGATCTGCTGACTTAATTCCCCAGAAGAATGAAATCGCAACGAGGATACCGCCCCCAACAACAAACGGAAGCATGTTGCTGACACCGCTCATTAAGTGCTTATAAAATCCACTTCTTCCTTTGACCGATGATTCATTTTCGTCTTTTGAAGAACTGCCGCCTGAGCCTTTATAAATCGGCGCATCTTGATTAATGGCTTTTTCGATCAATTCTTGCGGACGGCGAATTCCAGCTGTCACCGGTACTTCAATGACATGTTTGCCTTTAAAGCGTTCCATTTCAACTTGCTTATCAGCTGCCACAATGATGGCTGGTGCTTCTTCAATTTCTTTTGCTGTAAGGGCATGTTTAATTCCACTAGAGCCGTTTGTCTCAACTTTAATGTCAACGCCCATTTCTTTTGCTTTTTCTTTCAACGCATCTGCTGCCATAAATGTATGCGCAATACCTGTTGGGCAAGCTGTCACTGCTAAAATTTTAGCAGGTTTTCCTGATGCAGCCGGCTCCTCTTTGACTTCCTCTTCTTCTTCATCCTTGTCATGCGTATTGATGATATCAATGATGTCATCTTCAGTAGCCGCTTCAAGCAGCTGCTTTCGGATTTCTTCGCGCATAAGAAGTGTCGATAAACGAGAAAGTGCTTCTAAATGTGTATTGTTTGCGCCTTCAGTTGCTGCGATCATAAAGACAAGATGACTTGGCTGTCCGTCTAATGATTCATAATCTACACCAGCTGTTGAACGGCCAAATGCAATGGCAGGCTCTTTCACACTTGCTGTTTTAGCGTGAGGAATGGCAATTCCTTCACCAATTCCTGTAGAGCTCTGTTTTTCACGATTGACAACGGCTTCTTTGTAGCCTTCTTTATCATGCAATTTACCAGCTGTATCTAATACATTGACCAGCTCTTCAATAACGGCTTCTTTTTGCTGACTGTCTAATTGAAGCTTAATTGTTTGCTTCGTGAGTAGTTCTGTAATTTTCATGATGACTCCTCCTTTAAATGCGTGTGACTTTTACTTGTGGCAATAGTGTATCGACAAGCTCTTTTGTACCAAGCTCCTCAGAAAAAGCGGTAGCGCTTCCTGATGTGACGCCAAGCTTAAATGATTCTTCAATTGAAAGACCTTTAGCAACGCCGGCTAAGAATCCTGCAACGACTGAATCCCCTGCACCAACTGAGTTGATCAGCGTGCCTTTTGGAACATTGGACTGAAAAATCCCTTCCTGACTGAATAAGAGAGCGCCATCTCCTGCCATGGATACAATGACATGTTCAGCACCTTGTTCTAACAGCTTTTTCCCATAAGGAATGGCTTCTTCTGCAGATGAAATACTCGTTTCAAACATGTCACCTAACTCATGATGGTTTGGTTTCATTAAGAACGGTTTCATATCTGCTGCTTTTTTTAAGGCTTCCCCAGAAATATCAAGTACAACTCTTACTCCTTGCTGCGCACATACACCAGCAATACGCTCATATGTTTTATGAGGCAGTGAGGAAGGAATGCTGCCTGCTAATACAACAACGTCGCCTTCAGCCAATGAAGTAAATTGGGAGAGAAACGACTCAAATTGTGCTTCAGTAATATTTGGACCGAGCCCGTTGATTTCTGTTTCTTCACCTGTTTTTAGTTTCACATTAATGCGTGTATCTTCTGACACCTCGTGAAAGGCTGTTTGTAATTGTTCGTTTTGTAAAAAGTCTTGAATATATTTGCCTGTGAATCCGCCAATAAATCCGAGTGCTTTTGATTCAACACCGTGACGTTTTAGAAGCCTTGAGACATTGATTCCTTTACCACCTGGATATTTTTTGTCATAGGTTGAACGATTTAAACCGCCGACAGCGAAATCCTCCACGTGTACGATGTAATCAACTGATGGGTTTAAAGTAACTGTATAAATCATGTTTTCACTACCTTTATAACCGTTTTTTCATGGTAATTATCGAATGAATCCTCTTTTGCGTCGTTTGTGATAATGGTGGCTTCCTGTAAACTAGCAAAGGCTGAAAACGATATTTCGCCAAACTTTGAGGCATCTGATAAGATATAGGTTTTTTTCGCCTGCTTCATGGCTCTTTTTTTAATGAGCGCTTCTTCTGGATCAGGTGTTGTAAACCCCGCCTCGGGATGAATGCCGTTCGTCCCAACAAAGCTTTTGTCAAAACGGTAATTTTCCATAGCTGTCAAAGCTGCGGCTCCCACCATGGCCCCTGTTCGATGTTTCACTGATCCGCCTATCAGGTAAAAAGGAATACCTTTTCTCATGAGTGCTTCAATGTGCATGACACCGTTTGTCACCACAACAATATCTTGATCTGGATCAATACATTCAATCATTTGCTGTGTTGTCGTACCAGCATCTAAGTATATACAATCGCCTTGTTTCAAAAGAGACGCTGCTGCCTCTGCAATCAATGACTTTTCATGAAGGTTTTTGGCAGCTTTCTCAAATACATCTGGTTCAAGACGGATACTAGATATTTTAGCTGCTCCTCCATGAACTCTTTTGAGAAAGCCTTTTTCTTCGAGGGCTGATAAATCTCTTCTAATTGTAGATTCAGACGCATCCGTCATAATCGTTAAGTCCTGTATTTTGATGACATCGTTTTCTTCTAAATAGTCGATAATGAGTTGATGTCTTTCTGGTGTTAACATTGAAAACACCCCCTTTTGAAAACGTATTCATTTTGCGCGCACCTTTATTGTAATCGCTTTTTTCAACATTATCAATACAAAACAATCAAATACATTCAATAACTATCAAAATCTTTCACAATGGTCATCTTACCTTTATATGTACCATTTGTAAACTGAAAAATATGTGACATTGAGATGAAAGTCATGATATTAGCATTTCTATCATTTTTCATTTCATTCAATAGATCTAAAAAAAGCCTTTATGCGATTTGCATAAAGGCTTCAGGCGGCGGATGTAAGGCGAAATATCTCGCTATTTATATCCAACTTATCTTCTTGGCGGCGTCTTTGAAAGACGCGTTCAGCATCATTCATACCTGAGGGATTCAATAGGATCAAGTCTTGCTGCTTTATTGGCAGGAATCAGCCCAAACATAATGCCAATGAGCATACTAAACAGGACACCGCCACATACCACTTCCCACGAGACAAGAGACGGCCAGCCTGCAAAAAATGACACAAGCGATGCACCGCCTAAGCCGAGGGCAATCCCGATCACACCGCCGATCAGCGTTAAAACGACAGACTCGATTAAAAACTGGACGAGTATTTGAGGCCGGGTTGCCCCAAGAGCCTTCCGAATTCCAATTTCTCTTGTCCTCTCTGTCACAGATACAAGCATAATATTCATGACACCTATGCCGCCGACAAGTAATGAGATACCAGCAATAGAGCCAATAATCGTTGTCATCACAGTTGTAATTTGGCCGATGCCTGCTGCAATTTCTTCCATATTGATCATTTCGTAAGCATCTTCTGTATGGTGATTTTCATTTAATCGTGCAGCGGCATTCTTTCCTACTTCTTTCATTTGATCAGCGTGTGCGACTTGAATAGACAACTTGTCGTATTCATTTAAACCAAATACAGTTGTAAGCAAAGCAAATGGGACATAGATTTCATTCATATCAAATGAAAACATCCCTTTCTGCTTTGCTATTACGCCGATCACTTCAACTGGCTGTCCGTTCATCCAAATCATTTCGCCAATGGCATTCTGTCCGTTAAATAGTTCTTTTTTTACACCTTCTGAAATGACGGCTGCCCTTCTGCCGCTTCGAAAATCAATATCACGTAAGTCCTGTCCTTCTGCTATCTCCAGTGAATGTACATTCGTATAACCTTCATTAATACCGGTAACTGTCGCATCAACCGTCGTATCCTGAAATCTCAATTGCATTCCTTGTGCAGTTGAGGAGGCCACCTGTTTTACCCCGCTCATTGTCTTGATACTTTGTATGTCTTCTTCAGTAAATGAGGCTTCGAATAAAGCATTTGGATTTGCATTTAATTCTTCATCAGAAGGCGTATATGTCATATCAATGGTATTATTTGGACCTGAAATCGATTCTTTCAACATTTGCTCACCGCCTTGACCGATGGCAACGACGGCAATGACCGATCCAACACCAATAATGATCCCAAGCATCGTTAAAACAGAACGTAATTTATGTGCTAGGACAGAATTCAGCGCTATTTTGATATTTTCAAAGAGTTTCATTCATAGCGTCCCCTTGTGTCAATCTATCGTGAGCGAGGCGGCCATCTCTCACAACGACCGTCCGGTTTGTATACGCAGCGATTTCTTCTTCATGAGTGACAAGCACAACCGTTGTCCCATCCTCATTCAGCTGTGTAAACTGTTCCATAATCGAGAAGCTTGTTTTTGAGTCAAGAGCGCCTGTTGGTTCATCAGCTAAAATGAGCTGAGGCTCATTGACAATCGCCCGTGCAATGGCCACTCTTTGCTTTTGACCTCCTGATAACTCGCTTGGCATATGTTTCATTCGATCAGCCAAGCCAACCTTTTCAAGTGCCATTTCCGCACGTTCTTTTCTTTCCTTTTGACTGATTCCAGCGTAGATCATCGGAAGTTCTACATTACGCCTCGCATTTAATCTAGGCAGCAAGTGAAATTGCTGAAAAACAAATCCAATGGATTGATTTCGAATCACTGCAAGCTCTTGATCCTTTGCTACTGACAGCTCTCTGCCTTGAAAATGGTACTGCCCTGAGGTTGGGCGGTCCAAACATCCGATGATATTCATTAGCGTCGACTTCCCAGAGCCCGACGGCCCCATGATCGACATATACTCTCCCTTTCCAATGACAAGGTCAATCTTACTCAATACATCAAATGACTCTTGTGCCACCTCATAGCTTTTCGTCACGTTTGAAAGCTGAATCATTCAGCATTCACTTCCATTCCGTCATACATGTCATCTGATGGTTCTGCAATGATTTGATCCTCTTTCGTTAAACCTTTTGTCACTTCAAGATCATGTCCTGACGTTTCCCCTAATGCCACTTTTACTTTCTTTAGTACATTCTTTTCAACGACATAAACGTATGACCTATCTTTCTCTTTTTTCACAGCTGTTTCAGGAATCATTAGGGCTTGGCGCTTGTCTGTTTCAATTTCCATGATCATTTTAAAGCCTGGTTTTGCATCAGGTTTTTTTCCCTTTATTTCAATTTCGACCGGATATTGCACAGTTTGATCGCCCGCCGTTGTTT
Source organism: Bacillus xiamenensis (assembly GCF_000300535.1). Lineage (GTDB taxonomy): Bacteria > Bacillota > Bacilli > Bacillales > Bacillaceae > Bacillus > Bacillus xiamenensis. The sequence goes on along the minus strand of NZ_AMSH01000012.1, from coordinate 42,036 downwards.
CGGATGTTGCCTGGGCAGGAACAGCCCCTACTTTTTTCACGACTCCTTGCCAGCTCTTTCCGCGAATGACATCAGACGTTACCTTTACTGTTTGTTTCTTTTTGACTTTAATAGCGTCATACTCAGAGATTAAACCTCGCACGATCATTTTTTTCTCATTACCAATATGAATTATCGGCTGTCTCTCTTCCAGCTTCCCTGCTCCAGCCTCTTGTTCTACAGATATCACTGTTCCTTCAATCTTGCTATGTATCGTTAAGTCTTCTATTTGTGTCTTTACTTTTTCTTGGTTCAGCTCAGCTTGTTTTTGCTCTAATTCAGCGGCTTTCAATTCCAACTCAAGCTGCTCTCGCTCGTTTTTCGAATTGGAGCCCGCCTCGCCTCCTTGCTGTTCATTTAATTCGTTGAGTCTATTTTGCAATTGTTTGAGTTTGAGTGAGCTTGATTCAGCCGCTAGAGCCTGCTGCTGTTCTTCAAGCTCGAGTTCCTTATTTTCATATGTAAGAAGAGGAGTCCCTGCCTTTACCTTTTCTCCTTCTTTCACAGTAATCTCTTTCAGTTTTCCTTTTTCCTCTTCGCCATAAATGAACTGCTCCTCAGAGAATGACAGTGTCCCAGGTGTCATCACAGTCGAGATGATTTCTTTTGGCGTGAGTTTAACTGTTTTAAATGTTGCTGCCGAAGAAGCAGGCTTCGACTGATTCTTTGCAATGTTAAATCCAATAAATAAACCAATCACAATAATGAAAATGGATCCAACGATGATTTTCTTTCTCATAAATACACTCTACCCCCAGCTTACAGACATGTTGATTGCCGTTCCGACATATTGAAAGATTAAAGATAGTGCATAAAAAACGCCCACAATGATCCAAGATATTTTTGGCGAAATACGGCCGACTTTGATAAATAAAAAGCCTGTTAAAACGAGATTCCAAATGACAAACAGATCAATATTGGCTAACACGGCATGCCATGGACCTGATAGGTGAATGAGTGCGTTTAATGACGTGACAGTTATGTCCTTTGGAACATGGAAAAAGATGACTGCCAAATGAGAAATCATCGTTCCTATGATCGTAATAGGTGTGATGTACAGCACACCTGAAAACATCTGCCGAAACGACGCATCTCCTTTTGCTAAAAAAACGATAAACTTATAGATTGCAGCGTTGATGACAATCCCCAGAATAAGACCAATAAGTGTCGTCACATACACAATAGGTAGCGGCAGGCTTAAATCCGCCCACAATCCAGCATTTACGAGTTCAGATAAATAAGTGACAATGACTGTCAATACAAGTACGCAGCATAATGGCCACCACACGACTGGATTTTCCCACACTCTTTTTAAATGCTCTGCTGGCCTTGTGCTCACGCCTATGATCGTAGGCTTGTTTAATGTTTCTTTCATCTGATGACATCCTCTCCATATGAAGTAAGTATGTAAACATTCATTTATTCCCTTGCTAATTCTATTTTAGCAAAAGATTGCCAATAAGTGATAGATCAATTGATTTTCTTTATTTCCATTGAGATAGGATGGTATCTATTATTCTATTTTCATGAACGACATCCTCCAAAGGACACCTTGATCAGACCTTATTCATATCAAAAAATCATGCTTTTACTTACCTAAAAACCTTTTATCAAGTAAATAACATGCCTTTCGGAATAAATATCCTTTTCCTTTGCATTGGGATGGTCCCAGGTAGACACAGCAATTTTTTGTTAAAATACTCCTAGTAATCCCGATGAGTCCCGGCTTTATAGGGCTATGTTTAGCGCCTTTTATAGAACGAGTGAGTCTTTAGTATCAATACTTTCATATTAAAAAAATAAAAATAAAAGGATATTACTTGATCGAATGTTATTTTTTCATATAATGTAAAATAGAGGTAGGTTAAATGATAGTGGAAATGGAGTCAAGTGAATGTTAAGAGAAAAATTGAAAATGCAATTGATTTTACTGTATGAAAAGGAACAAGAAGCATGGCAATACTTTCGAAAGGAGAGAGAAAAGATTTATCACGAACTCAAATTGCTAGATATGAAAGAGAGCAGACCTTCTAACGACAAAATATACTACGCGGCAAGATGTGTAGATATTATTAAAGAGAAAAAGGGAAGCATCGTAAGCACAAAAGAATTAAAAGAACAGCTTCAAGCCCGAACAGATTTTAATGTGAGACGAATCAGTGAATTGTATGATCTGATTCAGCAGCTCGATCCTCACATTTCAAAAGCACGACGGGGATGTTTTATTTACGAAGATCATACCCAAGTAACTCTTCAAGCTTTTCACACATAAAAAATTGGTTACAGCCGCTGGCCATAACCAAATCCTCTAATATCTATTATCCACCACTTACAGGAGGAATGAGTGCAACAGTGTCCCCGCTACGCACCTCAGCATTTTCCCTCGTATATATTTCGTTGACTGCAACCATCACGTTCTGTGCAGTATCAACACCATATACCTCCTGTAATTCTATTTTAATCTCATCAACCGTTGTTTGATCTTTTTGAATGATGATTTGTTGTTTACCGGCCTTCTCAGCAAGGCCGGCGAACAATAATACGCTAATCATGCCGATTACCTTCTTTCTCGTTAAGTTGAAGATCACTAGGTTTTCCTTCAGGATAAGAAACGGTTTCAAGCTGATCACCTATCCAGGCCTCTCCATCTTCCCAGTATTCTTTTTTCCAAATTGGAACGATTTCCTTGATTCGTTCAATAGCGTATTCATTGGCTTCGTACGCAGCTTTTCTATGAGGAGATGACACAGCTATTGCGACTGCAATGTCAGATATGTCAAGTGTTCCAATTCGATGAACAATGGCCGCTTCAGTATCAGGCCAGCGCTTCTTGATTTCTTGTCCAATTTGCCTCAACATGCTTTCGGCCATTGGTATGTATGCTTCATAGGTTAAACGCAGCGTTTTTTTACCATTTGTCCACTCGCGTACCGTCCCGATAAACGTCGTAATTGCGCCCGCTTTTCGTCTTGTCACATGCTGAATCAATTCATTCACATCAATCGGCTTTTTTGTTATGTTAAAAAGCTCATCATTCATGCGAGTCTGCCTCCCTTCAATAAGTGAAAAGCAAATGTCATCCCGCACTGGTCAAATGCTGAAAACACAGGAAACGGGTAATTCTCGGTTAATTGTATCTCTTGATCAACATAAATGGCTGCTTGTATATGAGAAAGTGTTGAAAGGTCGATGAGCTCCTGTTCGTTCTTTACACAAACGATTTTACGGTAAGGCGCTTGTTTGTATCCTTCTATCAGGACAGCATCTAACGGGAGATGTTTACACATGTTGAGCAGCTGCTCTAACGTCATGTGCTTCATTGAAAAGTGAAATTCACCTTCTCCCTCCACACCTGCGGCAAACGCTCCCGCTCGAACATATCGATCCGTATCTTTTTCTTTGAACTGACGGTCTGGTTTCCCGCCATGTCCGTGATGTTTGAAACAGCCCAGCTTCAATCCCTCTTGATCAGCCAGCTGACATATCTTTTCGATCAGCGTGGTTTTGCCGCTGTTTTGATAGCCGACCACTTGTAATATGTTTAATTTGGTGTCCAGCATGGGGCACCGCCTTCGTGCTGAAACAGCAAAACTTTGACCTGATCACCCGCCCTAAAACCTCTTGTTCCTCCAGGCAGAACGATGAAACAGTCAGCATCCGCAATAGAGGTCACCGCGCTTGATTTATCAAGACCTGTTGGCGTTACACTCAACTGACTGCCAGTGAATTGATGTGCTGCCCTGACAAATCGGGTGAAGGGATTGGCTTTTGGGAAATCATGTGTCAGCGTTGCCTCAGCAAAAACAGGATATGGATTCACTTTCAAGCACCATTGATTGATCATAGGTTTCACAAATAGTTCAAAGCCAACAAAACAAGCAGCAGGATTTCCTGACAGCCCATACAGCAATTGACCATTTGGCAGCGCAGCAACAGTTGTCACACTTCCTGGTCTCATGGCCACTTTATTAAACAACACCTTTGCCCCTAGCTTTTCATAAATAGCAGGTAAAAAGTCAAAATCACCTACTGATACACCGCCTGTTGTGATCAGCATGTCTACTTTGCTTAAGGCTGATTTTACTGCTTGATAGCTTAGCTCGAAATCATCGGATACACCGCCTAAATCAAGCGGCTCTCCTCCAGCTTCAAGCACCTGAGCGTAGACCATACTAAGATTACTGTTTCGAATTTTTCCATCCACCATTGTATCACTTACTTGCAGAAGCTCTGTGCCTGTTGAGATGATGCCAATCACTGGTTTTTTGACGACTGGCACAACCGCATACCCGAACGTCGCCAAAATGGCCGTGACGCCTGGGGTTACTTTTGTCCCTTTTTCAACCATCACTTTCCCTTTGAGCGTCTCTTCTCCTTGACGAGAAATATTGTCCCCCTTTTGCAGAGGTCTTTTAAGTGACATAAATGATTTCCCATCTTTTTCAAAGGTCTTCGTCAGTTCAATCATGATGACGACATTCGCTCCATTTGGAATCTTTGCTCCTGTCATGATGCGAATAGCTTGAAAAGGACCGATCGTTTTTTCCGAAACAATCCCTGCCCCAATATGATCAATCACCTCAAATTCAACAGGGTGCTCTTTTGATGCTTCTTTCGTATCTTCTGCCCGAAGTGCAAAGCCATCATACGGAGAACGGTCAAAAGCAGGAACATCATGGTCTGCTAAAATATCCTCTGCAATCATTCTTCCAAGGCTGTCCTTTAAAGGAACCCATTCAACTTGTCCATGCTTTTGAAATTGGCAGACTTTCTGTATGGCCTCTTCTACTGGAATTGGCTGTCGTCTTTCCATCACATCTCACTCCTATATGCCTAGCAGTCTTGCTAGTAATGAATTCGCTGCTTTTTCATCATTTGTCCCATGAATTAATACACGTCCTCCTTTAAAAAAGACAAGACGATACGTTTCATAGCGTATATGGATTAAAAAATCGTTCACTTCCACCTCACAAATAGGTGACAGACGCTCTTTCACATGCTGAAACGAAAGATTCTCTAAATCCTTTGATATGATTTGGACTGTGTCACGCCCGCACAGAACCGCCGTTTTTTTACGCTGTTCATCCAAATATGGATAGGTTCTGTTTGTACCGCAAGATGGACAATCCTCCTGCTTCGTTCGAGATAAATCCATTTTAAACGAAGATAATTGCCATAAATCAAATGTGACAAACTTCTTCTCCATTTGCTCTTCATGCCCTGTTAAATATTTCAGCGCCTCCGTTTGCTGATAAGCCGAAACCATTTGAACAGCGGGGGAAATAATTCCTGCAGTATCACACGTTAATCCCCCGGCAGGCATTGCTGTAAATACACATGATAAGCAAGGGGTTCTATCCGGCAGAATGGTCATATACATCCCTTGACTGCTCACGCAGGCACCGTAAATCCAAGGGGTATTCGTTTCTAATGATAAATCATTCATCACCATTCTTGTCTCAAAATTATCTGTCGCATCAATAACGATATCTGCTCTCTGAAATAACGGCCTTAACAGTTCCACCCCTGCATCCTCAATAAGGGCGTGTATGATCACTTCATGATTGATTTCTTGCAGACGTTTTTTGGCCGCAGCCGCTTTAGGCACATGCGCCTTTGCATCATGTTCTGTGTACAGCTGCTGCCGCTGTAAATTTGAGAATTCTACATAATCACGGTCTACAATCGTCAAAGTGCCAATTCCAGACCGGACAAGTCCTTCAGCAGAAGCAGTTCCAAGTGCACCGGCGCCAACGATCAGGACATGACTTTCACAAAGCGCCTGCTGGCCTTTTTCCCCTACCGGAGGGAACAAAATTTGTCTTGAATATCGCTCGTTCAATATTGTTCTCTCCTCATCGTTTTTATGTATCATATCATACCGTTTTCAGTTAAATCGCTTCTTTTATTGATATTATGAAATTCATTTGCTTCCGCTTTCAGTTCGTCCTCGGTAACAACGTAGACGCTAAGTTTTTTAAGCAAATCTTTGATGGCTAATTGATTCTCTTTGATACATGTCTGAATAAACGGCAGACAGCGGCGGTGATAAAGCGCAAATAAAGGCTGTAACCTTCCCTGTACAAGCGGGACAACGGCATCTACATGCTCATTGCAATAGGACGATAATGCCTCCGCTGTCTCTTTTCGTATAAAAGGCATATCACATGCCGTCACCAAATACCACTCCGCTTCTTGTTTTTGCATAGCGGTATATATTCCTGCAAGCGGCCCATTTCCACGGACCTGTTCATCATCTAACCAGACAGCTTGTTCACCTCTTTCTTTGAAAAAAGGCAGAAGATTTGGATGACTGATGACGATGATTTGCTCATTTAAAAGCTGCTTTTTAACATGCTCATACAGTGGTTTCCCCTGATACAAATAACTTGCCTTTGGCTCTCCAAAACGTCTGGAAGCTCCTCCAGCTAGTATCACATTCACTACGCTCATCATCTCACCCCTTTGATATGGTTGTTCTAATCGCACTCATTTTGCATACTTTATTGGTAACATGAATAAGGAGGGTCTACCTATGAACCGGCGCCATGCTTCTCCCCTTTTCCATGATCTATCTCAAGAGAATTTATATTTAAAAGCTGAAACTGCCAAATATCAACAAATGATTTCTGATTTACAGTCCACGTATACGTATTCTAAAAATAAAAAGTTAACTCAAGAATATCATGAGATGAAAAAGGATTTCACTCAATTAAAACAACAATTGGATGAAATGACCATTGATCAAAACGATGCAGCCTCTAAAATACAAGATCTCTCCTGTAGCAAATCCGAATTATTACATAAAATTGTCCTTCTCCATGAAATGCTGCAAAAGGAAACCTACCATCGAAGAAAGGAAACAGAAGAAAAGCACCGATTGCATTTGAAGGTTGTAAAATATAAGGAAATGTCTCAGCAATTAAACAACCGGTTACTAGATCAAGATAAACGTCTTGCAAAAGAGGAGAAAAAAGGAAATACTTTATCGGCTGTGATTGAAAAGCTGCAGCAAACTCTTGGCGATAAAAAAGCAGAGCTCCATTTATTACAAGAAGGCGTCAGACATCTTCAGCAGCGTTTTTATGAAACACAAGAAAAAGTGCTGCACATCGAAAAAGCAAAAGAAGCGATTTTTTATGAAACGCTCACAAGCTATCAAAAACAGCTAGCAGAAAGCGAAGAATGGATCGCCTCCCACTTTGCTGATATTGACCAGTCTGCTCAAACAAATCCGCAGCCATTTTCACAAGATCACACGCTGCAAACAACGGAAGAAATCGAACCTATTTTGAAGAAACTAAACGAACAAGTAGAATCGCTCCAGGCACAAGTGGATGCAGTGCAGCGTAATGGCGAGGTCATGACAGTGAAGATTGACAGATTTAAAAAGCAGCGTGACAACATGCCTAAGGAGCGAAAGTATGTCTATACAGTTGATCAAAAAAAGTGATCCGTTCTTGATATAAGAAAGAAAAAACTGCTGGCGTTTACGCTCAGCAGTTTCTTTTTTATTTATTCGTCTTCTGTTTGAATGTCGCCTTCTAAAATATACTGTCCGCGATAAGGCTTCTTCACTTCAGGGTACATTTTAATTAAGCTTTGCATAAACGTTGTCATATTTGGAATTTCAAGACCGCTCTCTTTTTCAATCTCTTTTTGAAGCTCTGAGCTTTTAATCGCCGCATTATGTCGCTTTAACGTTTTGATCGCAGCTTCACGAAGCTTAGCTGCCTTTGAACCAGGTCGAGCTGTGCCTCTTCTTCGTCTTGTAGATCCTTCAGGAATACCTACAGGTGCACCATTTAGCTGACCTGTTCCTAAAGATGATGTAACAGTTGATTGCGATTGCGAAGGCTGCTGGTAGCTTCTCATTTCTTGTGCAGCAAGCTCAGCTAATACAGGTAATGAATCCGGTTTTCTCTCTGTACGCACTTCTTTTTTTGTATCTGTTACTAGACCTGTCCCTTGACGGTCTAATTCTCTTAATTTTGCATAAATCGCATCTCGTTCAATTTGATATTCACGGATGACCTTTACTTCTGCTTCGTTTAATTGTTCCAATCGTAAACGTAACGCTTCCCTCTCATTAAACAATGGACTTCCCCCTCATCATATAAAAAATATTCTATAGTAAATATTAGATTAGAAAACTAATTTTATCAACTATTTTTTTATCGTTTTACAGTTTGCTATCAGATAGGTATTTTCAACTAAAATTTTGCCAAAGAAGAAAAATCGGCACCCATTTCATTGCCACTGTAGGCTTTTGACAAACACTAAAAAATTGTAAAAAATTTGAATAAACACTTAAACTACTTGATTTATATAGTTATTTATCAAACTGAAATTTCTTTTGTGCAAAAACGTTCTGAATCGTAAAAAGTTAAAATTTTTACATCTTCATTTCAAAACAAAAATGTAAATAGGTCAATATACCTTTTTTATTAAGGGAATATTTTTTAATGGCGTCCCTCATTTTCTCTTTTCCTAGGAAGAACAGATACAATCACATTCGTCCAGTCTCATATGTCTCCTGTTTTTCCCATGAAAAAACCCCCAATCATGGAGGGAAAGCCTATTCTGCAGCCTTTTCAGACTCAGAAAGAACTCGGTTGACACGTTTTTCAAGCATTTTCATACCGCTTCCGCCAGCTTGGAAGTGACGTAAAGCACCTGTTTTATCAAATACATAATAAGCTGGTACATATTCGTTTTCAAATGCTTCTGTTAGTTTATGTTCACTGTCCACAAAGATAGGCTGTGTGATTTCATGCTCCTGTGCGACCTCTTTGATTTTATCTAGATCTAGATCATCCTCTGAACGCGGCATATGAACTGCGACAACGTTTAGTTGATCCTTGTATTGATCACGGAATTGATTCACTTGCGGCATCGCCTCTTTACAAAGATGACAGCTAACTGACCAGAAGTGGATCAATGTTGGTTTATCACCAATCAATTCTTCTCTCGTTACTTCTCCATTTAACCATTCTTTTGCACCAGTTAGTTCTGGCATCGGTTGACGTAATTTCATTTTGAAGCGCCTCCATCCATTGTATGTGTCGAAACAAAAAGGTCTAACATCAGTTAGACCCCAGCGTGTAGACAAACCCTCGCATTCTTTGTCAGTCCTGCGTGCAGGTGCTCACGAATGTCAAATTCGCTCCGCTCCGGTACTCGTCCTTCCTAGACTGCAAAGGTTTTCAGGTCACGCTGAAAAGAAGACAAAGGGCTAAAATTAAGATCATTTTAGCCCTTTGTCAACAATCTGAGGTCTAACATCAGTTAGACCCTTCTGTTTCTTCAGCTATCAATTAAAGTAAAAAAAATAAAAAGATACAAATGGCAAAGATTAATATCATTTTAGCCCTTTGTCAACAATCTGAGGTCTAACATCAGTTAGACCCTTCTGTTTCTTCAGCTATCAATTAAAGTGTTTTTTGACCAGGTTTCCAGTTCGCTGGGCAAAGTCCACCAGTTTGTAATGCTTGAAGAACACGTAATGTCTCATCTACATCACGACCGATATTGTTGTGGAATACTGTTTGGTATTGAAGTTCGCCTTCTGGGTTAATAATGAATAGACCGCGAAGTGCGATTCCTTCTTCTTCAATTAAAACACCGTATTCTCTAGATACTGTGTGGTTTGTGTCAGCAGCTAGCGGGTATTTTAATTGACCAAGACCATTGTCTTTACGATCTGTGTTGATCCAAGCTAAATGCGTATGAATTGTATCAGTAGATACACCAATGATTTCTGCATCTAAGTCTTCGAACTCATCATAACGATCGCTCATTGCTGTAATTTCAGTTGGGCAAACAAATGTGAAATCCATTGGATAGAAGAAAAGAACTGTCCATTTGTCATTCTTCATGTTTTCCTCTAAACTAACTTTACCAAATTCCTTGTTAGCAAGTACTGCTTCCATTTCAAAACGTGGAGCTTGTTTTCCTACAAAACGCTCTGCCATATGTAAATCCCTCCATAAAATAATATCTTTATACAGACTTCTTAGCTGTATATAAAATGAGAATCAAAAGGTTGAATTCTCATTTAGTTAATAACTTCACAAACATAATTATAATACTTAAGCGATTTTTAGTCAATATTAATTAATAATAAATTTAATTAACGCCCTGTCACAATCTATCGCTGCAACTAATAAAAGTTTAACATGACTTGCATAAGGGAACAAATGATTAGCTTCTCTTTTAGCGCATACATAGAAAGGTTTTGAAAATCATGAAAGCATTTGAACAAGTAGATTGGATTTCCATCATCCTCAATAGCAGTATGATTTTGTTAAAATTAATCGCTATTTTTGTGATTTATTTTGTCGTAAGAGCCGTAGGAAACAAGATGATTAAGCGCGCCTACGAAAAATTCTCTAACAAGCATGACGTCTCTTTATCAAGAGCTCAGACACTGCAAAGTCTTACGTTAAATATCTTCGCCTACTTATTGATTTTTATTCTAGTTGTCATGATCCTTGACCTATTTCATTATAATCCAACCGCTTTACTAGCTGGCGCAGGTGTCATTGGACTTGCGATTGGATTTGGCGCACAGGGATTAGTCAGTGATATTGTGACTGGATTTTTTATTCTGTTAGAAAAACAATTTGATGTCGGCGAGTATATTACGGTTGCAGGCTTTGATGGGATCGTAGAACAAATCGGACTTAGAACAACGCAGCTAAGAAGCTTTGATGGTACTCTTCATTTCATTCCAAATCGAAGTATACTCAATGTAAGCAATCATTCAAGGGGAACGATGCAGGCACTCGTTGATATCGAATTATCTCCAGATGAGAATGTGGATCAGATGATCACAACCTTGCAAGCAGCCTGTGATGAAGTGCGGGAAGAAACACCTCAAATCATCGAAGGACCTCAAGTTGTTGGAGTGGAAGCATTCGGTTCCTCTTCTCTCGTGCTGCGTATCATTGCGAAAACTGAAACAATGGAGCAATGGCGGGTAGAACGAATCTTGCGCAAAAAAATGAAAGAAGTACTCGATCTAGAAAAAGAGCAAAAAGAACCAGGATCATAATCTCCCGGTTCTTTTTGTGTTTTATTGAACACGCTGTTTTACTTCTTGACAAATTTCATCAGCTGTCATACCTGACGCTGTAATGACAGATGCCTTTGTCGTTGTGTCTGAAATGCCAAGAACATTTGAATCTAGTCCAGTGACCACATAGCAGTCACACTGATCCATTTGCTGTTCATTTTGAATACGTACGACATCATACCCTTTTTGCTTCAAAAGTTCTTCCACATCGGATAAAGATGGTTCTACACCAATTCTTGTCATAATCAAGAACACCTCCTGTTCATAAGGTGTACAGGAGGTGGCTCGATTATTCATTCACCCGCTTGCTTTTTGAAATAGGCCGTCATGACATTCACAGCCGTTTCAATAGCCTTTTCATCAGGTGTCAGCTTTGCATGATGCAGCCCATAAGGTGAATCTACCCCTAACCAAAACATGAATCCAGGGTATTTTTTCAGCATGTAGCCAAAATCTTCTCCTGTCATGGCTTCTCTGCATTCAATCACATTCGCAAGTCCTTCTTCGGCGACATATGACATAAATTCTTCTGTCATATCCTTTGAATTGTCCACTTCGTAATAGGATGAAGGGTAACTGACTGTTGCTTTGCATTCGTAGCCTATCTCAATTCCTTTTGCTAGTGCTTCAATTCGTTTTCTCACCTTTTCCATCGACTCTGGTGAGAGCGTGCGAATGGTTCCATCCAGTTTCGCGTGTTGTGCAATGATGTTTTGAGCGGTTCCTCCTGAAATTGTGCCGATTGTAATCACTGCACTATCTAGAGGATCCACATTACGTGAAATGACAGATTGCAGCTGGCCTACAAGTGCACTTGCTGCCACAACCATATCGTTCGCTAAATGAGGATAAGCGGCATGTCCGCCTTTTCCTTCTAAATCAATCACTAGTTCACTCGTATTGGCAAATAGTAGACCCGGTTTTGTTGCAATCGTTCCGACTGGATATTCAGGTGCAATATGCAGCGCTGTAATAAAGTCTGGCGTCCATTTTTTCAAGACATCACTTGCAAGCATCGGTTCAGCTCCGCCAGGTCCTTCTTCTGCCGGTTGAAAAAGAAAGAGTATATCTTCTTTGATTGGGTGATGAACAAAATAATCAATGATACCAAGGGCAATGGTCATATGAAAATCATGTCCACACGCATGCATTTTCCCCTCATGTACAGATTGAAATGAATAGCCAGTTTCCTCTGGAATAGACAGGCCGTCCATATCTGCGCGATAAGCAAATACGCGCGCTGGGTTTGTCCCCTTCACTTTCACAAAGAGTCCAGTCCGCCATGTTTCCATGTCAATTCGATCTTTTGGATACGATTTGAGATGCTCAATGAGATAAGCTTGTGTTTTGAACTCTTGGAAACCAAGCTCAGGAATTTGGTGCAAATCTCTTCGAATGGATATTAATTGCTCAAGATTTAACAAGTGCACTCGCTTCCTTTCCTCTATACGAATAAGACGTGGATACATCATCCACGTCTATGTCTTCAGCTGCGAATGGTAAAAATTAAAGCTGACGCAGTTCTTGTTTGATTTCAGTCTTACCTTTTGTTTTTTCATCAATGTCTTTGATTTTCTTTGCAGGTGTTCCTGCTACAACTGTGTAAGGCTCCACATCATTTACAACGATCGCACCAGCTGCTACAACCGCACCTTTTCCAATTGTCACACCTTCTAAAACAACAGCGTTCGCACCGATGACAACGTCATCTTCTACGACAACTGGTTTAGCAGAAGGTGGCTCAATGACACCTGCAAGAACAGATCCAGCACCGATATGACAGTTCTTACCTACTGTCGCACGACCGCCAAGAACCACGTTCATATCAATCATCGTACCTTCTCCGATGACTGAACCGATGTTAATAGATGCACCCATCATGATGACGGCATTATCACCGATCTCAACTTGATCACGAATGATGGCACCTGGTTCAATACGTGCTTTAATATTTTTTAAATCTAACATAGGAATCGCAGAGTTGCGGCGGTCATTTTCCACAACAACATCTTCAATTTTGTCTTTGTTTGATTCTAGAGCTACTTGAATTTCGCTCCACTCACCGAAGACAACACCTGTGCTACCTGTGATGAATGTTTTTGCATGTTCACCAAATTCAATACCTTCTAAGTCCCCTTTGATATAGACTTTAACAGGTGTTGATTTTGTACTATTTTGAATAAATGAAATAATTTCATTCGCATCCATTTGTTTCATGTATGTATGTCCTCCTCTTAATTTATACTTCATTACTGTATCAAAGGAGAGTTTTAATGACAAGTGAAAGAATCGTCTCCATATTGGCAAATAAAACAAGCGGGCTCCATTATCCCGCTTCTTGCTGGTGAAGAAGAACAAATTGTTTGCCAAAAGAAATCAGTTCCTCTTCTTCCTCTCCTTCTGGATTCAGCTCAATTTTTACGGATGGGAGGACAATTTCACCGCCTAACTCCTTTACCTTTTCTTCAATTAAGTCAACAGCTCCGCAGAAATGTTCATATGATGTATCTCCAGAACCGAATACTGCGAATGCTTTACCCGTCAAATCCAGCTCATCCATTTCTTCATATAAATCAATAAAATCATCTGGAAGATCACCATCTCCCCATGTATATGCACCTAACATAATGTACGAGTAATCCTGAAGAAGTTCAGCATCAATATCCATCGCTTCATGCCGGTCCACGCTAGCTCCTGCTTCCGTTAATCCCTTTTCAATTAAATCAGCCATTGCTTCTGTATTTCCTGACATCGTGGCATACACCAATAAAACCTTTTCCGTCACTTTTTCTTCCTCCTTATTAATGAATCAGCGCAGGCTCCTCATAAGGCCTGACAAACTTACTTTCATATAATCCTGCACAGAAAAAATTTTCTTTTTGATTGGCGACACGAAAACCGTGTCCTTTGATCGTGTCAAACCATTTGAGCTCTTTTTGCTCTATATCGAGCTGATACACTTTAGAATATCCGTGTTCGTCCTGTGAGGTAGTCACATAAATGATGCCATTATCCTCTGACACATCCAAAAATGATTCCTCTCTAGCAAAGGCTTGTGATTGAATATCATGAAGAACATTTGTATGTAAGTCTAAAATTTGAACAGATCCTTTTTTGCCTTTTTTAGAGCCTAATGCACAGACAAGAAGATGCTTCTGACAAAACAGCATAGACGCTGTCATTCGGTGCTCTTCTCTGTTTAGCAGAAAAACCTGTTCACTCTGCAAGTCATACACCCATATGCCTCCGTGCACCTCATGAATCTGCGTTCCAATATAAAGGTGATCACCTGCTATACATAACGAACGAATCACTGGAGGCTGATTCACATGAGCAAATGGCTTCATAATTTCCCAGGAAATCCCGAAATCAGTTGACACATAAATGCTGTGCTTTCCGTGTGCAAACACAAAACCATCTTTGCGCCCTGTAATAGACCAAACGACTGCATTTGTTGGAAATGATGATATCGCCCATGTATTGCCCTCATCTCCTGATCGGATGACTGTTCCATTTTCACCAACACCAAACAAATAAGGACCAATATAGCTAATGGCGTGGATTTTATGCTTGAGCTTAAACAGTTGCTGCCAGCCGCTCTCAACACTGTAGTGAAAAATACCTTCTCGTTTGACCGCTACAAAGTATCCGCCACTTTTAGATGCAGCAACGGCCGTTGCACCTTTATGAAACATGATGTTCAGCTCTTTTCTCAGACAAAGCTGCCCACGTTAAGAAACTCGTTGCAAACTCCTCGCAGCACGCCACATCCTCATCTGTATCTGGCGCAAGTTCCATTTTCAATGTTTCAGGAAATACGGATGCACCTGTTGATTTCAGCATGTCATGGAATGTATGGACAGCCTCGCAAAACTTCGGATAACTGTAATCACCTGATCCAAATACCGCCGCTTTGATGCCACTAAGTTCAAGAGTTGAGACCTCTTCATAAAAATCCTCAGCTTCATAAGGCAAATCACCATCACCCCATGTGTAAGAGCCGATCAATACATAATCGTATGAAGAAAGATCTTCTGCGCTCGTATCGTCAAATTCCATCATCTCTGTTTCTATCCCTTTTCCTTCAAGCGTTTGTTTTAAGATCGCTGCTATATCTTCCGTATTGCCAGACATACTCGCAAATGCAATTAGTGCTTTCATCTATTGGTCACCTCATCTAAATGATAATCATTTTCAATTATTATATGTACACTTTAAATGATAATGATTTTCATTGTCAAATGTTTTTATGAAAAGACATTGTTTCACATCACAATAATCCACAAAAAAACCGCTCATTCCAATTGGAAGGCGGTTCTCAAATGATCAAGATTTCATTGCTTTATGATTCACTCGTTTTATGTGTCTGAATAAAATATGGACCACAAGCGGTTTCGTGCGTCATCACAAATGTCCAGTGTTCATCCCAATCCATGACATACATATCGGTGTAATCCATATCATCCTTTTTATACGGTACATCATTCATTGAGAGTGCACTAGCGTTTTCAAAAAGATATGCTTCATCCACAAATTGATAAAAAATGGTACATTTATGCTTTGTTTGATGAAGAAATGCGTTGATCGCTTCATCTTTTTCAAGGCACTCAACCTTTTCCCAGCTGCATAGGTGCCATAGAAAACCATCCATCCCAATCTCTTTTTGTTCTTCTAATGAAAGATGGCTTGCAAAACGTTCACACCATCTCCCTCGTAAATATTTTCCCCACTTCGGTATGTCGATCTTCTTGCTTTGTTTATTTCTCATCATGTGATCTGCTTTCTTTTCGTAGAATGATAACCAGCCAAATCTATTCAACATTCAATTCAGGCCAGTACGTTTGATTATCGACGTCTTTCAGAAGGTACTTACACAGCCTCGCTTTCAAGCATTTCTTTTACTACACCAACAAATGCTTGGACCTGCTTTAACTGAAAAGATGCTTCATATCCCAAAAGCCATGTGTCACGCCCGATTTGTTCTCCATTTACGTCAACGAGCGGTGTTTTATGAACACTTTTTTCATGGTCATACAAGGTGACAGAAGGCAAAATGGCGTAGCCGATGCCATGATAAGCCATTTGTTTACATGTCTCAATTTGGTCCACAAGAATCGTCTGCTTTGGCGAGACTTTAAACTTTTGATGCCACCAGTGCTGGATTTCTTGATAATAGGTGCTGTCGCTTTTAAATTGAATAAACGGCCGTTCTGTCTCGATTAACTCATCGACGTCCTTGATCACAGAATCGACTAAATATAAATGATCTGTCATCAAATATTCCTTTGTACCTTTCCAATCAGGGTTTCCGCGAATAATCCCAATGTGCACATGGTCTTCATACAAGCTTTTGAGCATTTCACTGCTCCAGCCGGTCACAAGGGACACTTTGGCATTTGGATATTTTTCGACATACCGCTTTAATACCTTTGGCAGCCAGTGCTGACCAATAATGGATGCAACGGCAAGCTTGAGCGTACCGTGAATCTCCCCTTCAAGCTCATCAATTCTCTCCCTCACTCGATCCTGCTCCGTCGTGACTTCTTTAGCAAATTGAATAATCTGTTCACCTGCTGAAGTCACAGTGAGTCCTTTTTGTGAACGAAAAAAGATTTTGGTTCCCCATTCCTTTTCGATCGTTTGCAGCCTTTGAGATAATGCAGGCTGTGAGACAAAGAGCCGCTCTGATGCCTTTCTCATATTTAATTCTTCACTTAGGACAACAAGCATATGTAACTCTTGAAGCTGCATGAGCACCCTCCTTCTCTTGATAAGTTTTTCTTATTCGATATGGTCATTATATAAATAATAGCTTATGAAGGCAAAAAAAATAAGCTGGGCTGCAGCTCATTTTTTTGCGGAATGAATGACCTCATTTAAGCGCTTTAATACAACACGTCGAGTAAAAATCCCTTCAAACACTTGCTCCTCATTCTCTACACAAACAAATCCATTATTCGTCACAGAGTGAACGCCTTTCAGCACTGGATCAGTCGTTTTCAGTCTTGGAATATCTGTTAGCATGACCTCTTCTACCTTCAATTGGTCGAGTTTTTCGAATTCAATTCGTTCTAAACCAAAGATTTTATCCATGATCATATTTGTTCCAATTAACCCATGAAGATGATAAGAAGCATCTAATACTGGTATGGCTGTATATCCTGTTTTTGTCAGGACCAATAGGGCATGCTCAAGATTATTTCCAATTTGAACATGTGCCACTTTATCTGCATCAATCATATGTTCGGCTACTGTTGACTCAAGCAATTGAGTCGGTTCTATCTCTATCATGTTTCTTCGACCCCTTTTCTCTCGATCATCAATCATCCATTCCCTTTTCATATTAAGCATAAACTAAAACGAAATTTGTCGAAAGATTTTTTTCTGCATAAAAAAGATACTCAGCGTAGAGTATCTAATAGAATGTTTAACCGATATTAATTCTCAAACCTTACTCTGTCATACAATGTGATCAATTGCTTATACGTATTGTCGTCCACATTTTTTGTTCCACATTCTATATCATTGATCTCACTGCTTAGTAATTCGACAGCATATTCCTGATTCAGTAATACGTTTAATAATAGCTTTTTCTCTTCTTCATTAAAACGATTTTCGATGACGCTCATTCAACATCAGGCCCCCTGTTTCATATATGCTTTTATATTGATTAGCAGGCGTTTGAATGTCTGCTTCCTCTCTATACAGCTAGAATAAGGAACTAGAATCGAATCGTCAACCGCATGTTTCGACAAGGTTTGGAGAAAAATGACGGAATTTATTTTGTGTATCGATTGGCGTAGCAAAATGCTGCATATGAGTCGGGTTTTATTTTTGCTTCAATTCCCATAGCTGTGATCATTCCGGTCATTTCCTGAATCAGCTCTTTCGTACTTCCTTTTTTGCCAATATCTAGATGAGCTTCAAAACGAAGGTCTGCCCCTTCCTCAGCAAACGGAAGAAGCAAATCCATCAGTTCTGTTAAAGGTCCCTCCAGGATGTCTGCGCATACCTTTTGGCTAAACGCTGTTTCTAATGAAATTTTTTCTCTAAGACTTTGCACAGGTCTGTTCATCACGTGTTGTGTGAGACAGCCCCACGCTCCTTTGCCAATCCGGTGAAGATGAATTGCAGTCATAAATGTTGTGACATTCTGATGAACCTGAGAGTCCGTACCAATTGATAACACATAGACAGATCTCGGATCTTTTCGAATAAAGTCTTTCATTCTCATGACGACATCAGAAAACGCTAAATGATCTTCAGATAGATGAAAGAAAAAAGAATCGCTCACAGAAAGGAACTCCTTTTTAATGGTCTCTTATCCGAACAATGCGCTGAATGATCATCTTCCATTTGTCCATCACCTATGAAGTGTATGCTTCCGAAATAAACGAAGGAATCCTCAGAAAAAACATTTCATACGATTCAGCTTAGGATTGTAAAAGCTCAAAAATCTCAATCGAAATCATATCAATGTTGTCAAATGGGAATGTGTTTGGCTTATCCCCTTGTTGAAAAACAGTCAATTCAAACGTTTGATTCTTTTCGAAATACTTAACACTACAGATTTTCTCACCGTTCACTTCAAAATAACGCTGTGCCGGCTCGTTTGCAGCTTCTGCTGTCTCTTGAAGACTTTGCAGCCTTGTAATAATACCCATTAATTGTGACATTCTAAAAAAAGACTCCTTTCAAAAAAACAACTCAAGATGAACCCCGTATTGATTATACACAAGTCCTACAAAGCATCATACCATAAAGTGTTCTCAGATGATATTTTTCCTCTTGAATTCAAAAAAAGAAAAAGAATCTGTTTTTTTATTTTGAGTCTTTTTTTCTCATCTCATTCATCCTGTTTTTTATATACCTGCCGATCTCATCAGGCGTTTGGCGATTTCGTCAAAATCCTCTTTTGAAATACCCGGCGCAAACTCTTCCGGCAAATCTCTATAATCTGGTACAGGTGCCCCTTTTGGGGTGCCCTCAATAACTGTCAGCGGCTTTCCATCAATTGGGTGGCTGCCTTTCCAAATCAGATTGATATCCTTGTAATCCGTATCACTAAATGTATACAGTTTTGTATGAACATTTTGCTCTTCAAACTTTCTGGCAGAATCAAAGTATTTATTGTCGAGGTTTGGAATCGGCAGCATTTTCCCTACATCTACTCCTGTGGCTACCTCAAGAGCTTTTGCATACGCCACCACATGCACGCCTCCCCTTACAAGTAAATAACCGATCATCTCTCTTGCTGTAGGGTGATCCGTCATTTCATATACACGCATTTTATGTGTACGAGCTCCGCACTCAAGGAAGAAATTATGAAGAAGATCAAGAATCAGGTTACCACTTGAAAACACATTCTCTCCTGTCCATGGTTTTGCCATTGAATCAAACGGATAGCCTGTTTGTGCGGTTTGGATAAAATGCTGTGTATTTCGTTTATCAACAGCTGCTTTCATCGGTGTTGTATCTGGATCTCCCCCATGAGTGGTTCCTGTAATCATGAGATTGACAGCGGTTGTCACAAGCTCTACATGACCAAATTCTTCAGCTGTAATACTTGATACGAGGTCATAAAACGGTTTGAGTTTTCGTTTTCCCCTAAAGTTAAAGGACTGAAACATGTAATTATTTAATGTGGACATTTCACCAAATTTCCCGCCCAGTAATTCTTGCACAGCAGCTGCACCATTTGCATCTGGGTGATCTGGCATTGGCAAACTAATCAGCAGCCGCTTGTCGCGTTTGATCATGGCTTTTCCCTCCTACTGTCTAACTATCATCACTTAAGATGTATGGATGAATTGGGATGTCCTATGCATGAAGGGAAAGATTAAAACGCAAAAAAAACTTGGCGGGGGTAGCGCCAAGTTTTTTGGATCTTGATCTGATAGAGGGGTTGGGGAACAGAGAGTAGCTTCTCTCTATAACTAAATGATAATGATTATCAGTTTCATTGTCAACCATTTTTTATTTCTTTTTTCTATTTTAAAAAACAGCCATGAAGGCTGCTTTTAAATTAATCCATCTTGCTCATATAGATAAGCATACGGGAGGTCTATAAACAAATATACGTCTTCTTCTAACGGATAGGAAAACGTACGGATTCGCTCTCCAGTTTCTAAATCACTGTAAATATCGCTGAAAAATCCTTTTCCACTAATTCTCATTTGAAGAATATTCGCTAGGAAATAAGGACGCCAGCTCCAGTTTTTCTCTATATACTCCGGCTGAAACAACCATTCTTTATCTTTCTTAAATACATTCCCAGTGATTTGAAATCCTTCCTCATTACACATATAAATTCGAAAGCTGCAATCTGTTAGTTCGAGTGCCAGTTTTTGAATGAGTTCATCATTTGTACTGCATGATTTTTTTAATGTACTGACAGCTTGATGAATTCGCTTATAAAATGTTTCAGAATGCTCATAGACAGCTTGAAGTTTCTTTTTCTCATGGGCAATAAATTGTTGAAACTCTTCTCTAAGCTGATCTTTTCGTTTGTTACGGTCAATTAGTTCTGCCGCAGGCTCATGAAGATAGAAGCCTTGAAAATATCGCCCGCCGTTTCTCCATGCATACTGCAGCTGAAAATTTGCCTCAATGTCCTCATAAATTAAAGCCGCTCCTATTTTTCTCGCAAGCAGTGAAATGCTGTATAAGACATATTCATAGGAAGGGGAAGGAGAGGAAGCCTTTAAGGCCTGTAAATCAATTTTTAATAGATCGGGTGAAAGCAGGGCAATCCTGTCAAGGTTACTGCTTTCTTTTCCTATATTAGATACGGCGATTTTGATTCCATATGTACGATAATACGTTAACGTATGGTAAAGCTGCTCAATGTCGCCGCTAAACGTATGTTCAGTAATTTCAATGACAAACCGGTTGAGCTGAATGCCTCTTGCTTCATATTCCTTTAAAAGTTCTAAAAAACTTTCGCCATGGTCAAGCATGAGGACATTGGCATCATGATTAATAAAAATGAGCAAATCTTCATCCGCCGCTGTGAAGAGATCAAGCGCTTGACGCAGTACTTTTTGATCTACTTCAAGTTTATATTCGTCAGGAATAGATGAATCCGTAAAGAAGGAGCCTAGACTAACCGTTCCCGACTCAAGCTTCATTCTTCCTAGAATCTCATAGCCTATCACTTTTTGTTCTTCCGCACTGAAGATCGCTTGATAGTGCGGGAAAACATCTTCAATATTCGTTAAAATATCCAATGGATCGACCATTTTCATCACCTGCTTCTCTCTTTGTGTGATTATACCATATCAAAAGCAGGTCTTACACGGTCATTCAAAATGGTGATCGGTTAAGCCACTGTCCCCCATCCATCGTGATACAATCGCCATTAATATAAGATGCATGGTCTGATAATAAGAAACTCGCAAGCTCTGCAATTTCTTCTGGCGTGCCAAGTCTGCCGAGAGGCACACTATCTAAAGTTCTTTGTGCAGCCTCTTCAGATTCCCACAGTTTATCAGCACCGCCTGTTCTCTCGATTGGCCCTGGTGCGATAGCATTCACGCGAATTCGATATTGTTTTCCCCATTCCACCGCAAGCGTGCGGGTCAGTGATAGAACACCCGCCTTTGCTGCTGCTGAATGCGCCACACCTACACCAGCACCCCATGCATATGTGGCGACCATGTTGATCATACTCCCGCTTTTCTTTTGACGAATCCAATAATTGCCCACCGCGTGGCTGCAAAAAAATGTACCATTTAGCACAATATCAATGACCGCTTTCCATCCGTTTGGAGACAGCTTTTCCGCCGGAACCAAAAAGTTCCCCGCTGCGTTGTTGATAAGCGCATCCACACCGCCAAATGTATCTACCGCAAATTTCACCATTTGGTCAGCATCATCTGGATTTCGCACATCCATTTGGAAATAAGCGACAGAGCCGCCTTTCTGTTTGATTTCATTTGCGGTTGCTTCAAGCGTCTCTTCTGTTCTTCCAGTCATCACAACATTCCAGCCCCCAAGTGCCAAATGAGTGGCCATCGCCTTCCCCATTCCGCTTGATCCTCCTGTGACAATCACTGTTTGCTTCGTCATTTGTTCTCCCCCTTTGATGAATTTGAATGACTATTCATTCATTGTTTTTTCTATCATATCATGATTTCCCCTCCATGCACCATATGGGAGTTTGATCAAATATCATGCTATACTTAATTTTATTTTTAAAGGAGTCTTATCTTATATGAAGCAACTTTCACGTAGACAGTTTTTAAAAGGAGCAGCTGGAGTGAGTATTCTCGGTTTTTTGACCACGACCTTTGGGTATGGTTACGCGCGGTACATTGAGCCGCGCATGATCGATGCCGTATCACTGACCATTCATGATGCTCAGCTTCCAGCTTCATTTGATCAGTTTAAAATTGCGCAATTTAGTGATGTTCATTTAAGTGATACATTTCCCGCTGA
This sequence comes from Bacillus xiamenensis, assembly GCF_000300535.1. Taxonomy (GTDB): domain Bacteria; phylum Bacillota; class Bacilli; order Bacillales; family Bacillaceae; genus Bacillus; species Bacillus xiamenensis. Next base: position 19,481 of record NZ_AMSH01000012.1, on the reverse strand, counting down.
AGATTTAGAGTCCATCGTCCAAAAGATCAATACTGAATCTCCGGATCTCATTGTGTTCACAGGTGACCTTGTTGATTTTCAGTCATCTATTGAAGAACATGAAAAAGCCAGAGCCTATTTGTCTAAGCTTGATGCTCCGTTTGGAAAGATGGCGATATGCGGAAATCATGACTACGGGCCATTTGGCATTGATGTATATGAGAAAACGATGGAAGCTTGCGGATTTACATTATGTAAAAATGAAGTGTTTCTTTTAGAAAAAGAAGGCGCGCACATTCAGCTCGCTACACTGGATGACCTCATGATGAATGTGCCTGATTACGACCTCATCAAACGGGAAGTTTCCTCTGACCTATTTACTTTACTGCTTGTACATGAGCCTGATGCCGCACTAGAGCTCAAAACAACACCGATTAACTTGCAGCTTTCAGGACATACGCATGGCGGTCAAATACAGCTTCCTTTCTATGGACCGATTCTCACAGCACCTTATGGGCATACATATGTCGAAGGGTTATACGGCAGCTATCAGCACCGTATCTATGTCAACCGTGGACTTGGGACAACCAGAATGCCGCTGCGATTTTTAGCCAAACCTGAGATCACCTTTCTCACCTTAACCTCTCGAGTGTAAACAGAAGCCAAATCGCCTTGATCAGCATATGTATAAATAAAGATCGTTCTCATGACAAATGTTAGGAGAAACCTTACTGGGCCTGATTCCGTCCATATTGTATATTGAATGACGGGCATCACGGCTTCTTTTATTTGAACAAAAGGAGTGTCCTTCGTGCTGCGATACACGGTGAAAAGTGGAGAAACACTTGCTTCTATAGCACTTGATTTCCGAACAACAACAGATGCCTTAAAGGCTGCAAACCCGTCACTTGAATCTCGTGAACCAGAACAAAATGAGATCATCATCATTCCCGGGCTGCCGGATCCAAGTACCATCCCTTACCGCATATCCGTTTCAATTTCAACGAAGCGTCTCGTTCTGTTTTCTGGATCACAACTCATACGCTCGTACCCGATTGCAACAGGAAGAATTTTGAATATGACCCCGACAGGCTCTTATTATATTGTCAACAGACAACCAAACCCAGGAGGTCCCTTTGGCGTCTATTGGCTGAGCCTTTCGAAAGTTCATTACGGCATCCACGGGACGAATAACCCGTCTTCAATTGGTAAAGCTGTGTCTAGAGGGTGCATTCGTATGTATAATCAGAATGTCCTCGAACTTGCTTCACTCGTTCCAAATGGAACACCTGTGACCATTAGCCAGTAGGAGAAATCAATTGTATGAATGGTTAAAATTTTATATGATAGAAAGTGGGATCTTCAGGTTAAGGAGCGTATTTATGGATATTTTTAAAAACAGAAATTTTGTTCGTCTCTTTTTTGCAGCACTTGCCTCGCAAATGGGGACAACAGTAGGCAATATGGCGTTTGCCTTTTATTTGCTCGACCATTTTAGTCATCAGCCCGCCTACGCCACATTGGCAGAGCTCATGTATTCACTGCCTACGGTCTTTGTCTTTTTTATGGTCGGTGTGGTCGCTGACCGTTTTGATCGTAAAAAAGTCGCAGAGAATTGTGATTGGATACGAGCTGGGCTGACAATCGTTTTATTTATCGTCATTTATTTTAATTCACTGCCGCTTATTTTCTTGATCTTGTTTATACGAAGTGCCATTACGAAGTTCTTCTATCCAGCTGAAGCCTCTCTCGTTCAGGCCATCTTAAATAAAGATCAATATGCAAAAGCAGCTGGTTTAAATCAAATGCTATTTAGTCTGTTTATGGTATTTGGTGTTGGTATAGGTGCCATTATGTATAAGACGATTGGACTTCATGGTGCTATTACCATTGATTTGGTCAGTTTTATTATTTCAGGTATTCTTATTCGATCATGCAACATTCCAATGGAAGCACGTCAGCCAAATGGACAAGCCGGCTGGAGAGGCATGACCATTAAAACTTCTCTGAAAGATTTTAAAGAAGGTATTCTTTATATTTTAAAAAATAAATTACTGGCTTCTTTAATTTTTGGCTTCTTTGTTTTCGGTCTAGTCAATGGCGCATTTGCCGTTCTTCCAATGTTTACGATGAAATACGGGCTTTCACCAGATCACTTTGAGCTGCATACATCCTTCTTTACAATTGCAATCGGTGCAGGGCTTCTTGTTGGAAGCTTATTGGGTTCTGTTCTTGCTAAAAAGGTAAAAATGCAATACCTCATGTCGATTCCAATTCTGGTTGCCGGCATTCTTATTTTTGTCCTTGGTTCTACCCATTCACTATGGTTATTTTATGTCACATCATTTGTCATTGGTACATGCATTGGTCCAGTCAACATTGTCATAGGAGGCTGGCTGCCGAGAATTGTCCATCCTCGCCTAATGGGCCGCGTATCAGGATGGGTTGATCCGCTCACCATGTTTGCACAATCAATGACGCTAGGTTTAATTGCCGTCCTATTTCCAAAGCTGATCACAAATGTTTCTTATATTTATTACGGAATGGGCATCATTATTTTACTCGTCTTCCTTTTTTACTTCATTACATTGCCGAAGTTCAGCAGAGAGGCTGCCGACTTAGACGTGCAGCGTGAATTAAAGGGCCAGGGAGTTCAATAAATATACCAATAAAGGATTTGCTTCTTGAGAACATCCTTTTATCATGATTGCGGCGTCCTTCACGTGAAGGGCGCTATTTTTCTGCTAATCGAAATGAGTCATTCTTTCACCGGCAAAAATGCTTAAAAAAAGATGAGCAAGCGCAGAACAGGACAAATGGGCAGACCATGTACTACATACACTATCCCCCAACACCCAAACTATCAAGGCGTTAGCATGCCTTTATTCGACAAACTTCATTTTCACATTGACTCTCACTTAGATTTCCATATCTCTTAACTCATTATGAAATAAAAGGAATATGTGTAAAATCAAAACATTTCCAACAAAAAACCTTTACATCTTTGGAAGTTTTATAGTAGGATAGTCAGGTTGGAGGTGAGGGGTATGCTAAAAAGTTATTATTTTATTCATACAAAAAATGATCATGGACAATACGTTGTACATACAGAAGACTGCGCATTTTTAGGTGATGCAGCAAGCCGTACGTTGATTGGTCTGCACATGAATGGTGAAAGCGCCATGGAAGAAGCCAAAAAAATGACGAACGAAACAGATTTTAACGGTTGTTTTTATTGCGCTTATTCTTGTCATACGAAATAGTCCATGATTTTAAGCCATATGTTCGACCCTGTTGTCTTGCATATGGTCGATTTTATACGTGCAATGGATGAACAAATAAAACACATTGAGAAACTACCCATTTATTTAAATAGGTAGTTATCAAGGTATGATAGTTCACTTTGTGTATATTTATCAGCACTTACTCAGCTGATAAGGACAGCAAACAAATAAACGACCGTTGACATGCTCTCCCTCCCTTAAGACTAACAATCTATAAGAAAAGCCGTAAAAAATCTTCTCTCAAGAAATGAACTACATGGGATAAAGAGAAAAGAGAATGACGATTCAAATAAAAAAGCCCCCGAAAAGGGGCTTTTTCTGTTTAAGCAAAATAACCAATACTTGAAGTATGTCCTCTTTGGGCTTCATTATGGATATCGTTTGACGAAACATAACTAAAAGCACCTAACACACTGACAATTATTATTACGGTTGCTACTGACTTAAATTTCATAAAGACAGTCTCCCCTTTTAATTTGGTGTTGGAAATAAAGAACCTTCTTATAAGATTCGTTTGCACGCTCTATATCTCCTGCTTTACTATAATGCATCGCTGCATCTTTCGATAAATCTTCAAGATTCGCAAAAAAGGACTTTGACTCCAAGTATGCCATTGCTTCTTTTATCCGGTTTACATTGTTTTCTAAATATAATGCTTTCAATATAGTGAATGTACTTATAAATATGTCGTCTTTTAATTTTTCAGCTAATTCCATCCCCTCGTTTAAGGCGTATAATCCTAAATCATTTTGATCAGTTTTAAAGTATGACTTTGTCAACATAACCATCGGATCAAGAATTTTATTTAAATGTTCATATCCTTGTTCTTTAAATGAGTGGATAGATTCATTGAAGTATTTAATAGCCATTAATCGTTCATCATTGTGGAAATAACTCAATCCTATATTATAAAGCGCCGATCCTTTTAATCTTTTTGTTGAGTTATCAGAAGATTTTTCAAGTGCGTATTCAAAATGAGGCGTTGCTTTTTCGGGGCAACCCATATCAATATAATTTAATCCAATAACAAAAGAACACTGTATCTGCCTAACAGTATAAGTATCTTTTTCTTTGTAACAATCTATTGCTTGGGCGATATGGTGCATAGACATGTGGTTTTGTTTCATGTGGTAATAGATTTCAGCCATCTTGTAATTAAACTCGGCACGTTCAATATCGTCACTTACTAAGGATAATTTCTTTTCTGCTCGTTTGTAGAAGGTAATGGCGTTGAGGTATTCATAATTTTCAATTTCGTACATGCCGTAGAAAAAATTAAAATAATATTCAAGTAGTCCTGTTAACTTCTCTTGATCCTTTTTGATCTTCATTGCTAATTCTCTAAAGTTGGCACGCTCTTTTCCATTTTCCAATGGTTTCAAATAATCTAACATTAATTTATGTCGGAATTCCATGAGTGAGAAATATAACAATAAGTCCTGGTTTTCCTCCATATTATCGAGCAAAGATTTAATTTCTTCTTTATATGCTTCGGCATCCGGCACGTTAAATCTTTGAATATGGTAATACCATTCATTGATTTTCAAGCCGACATGAGAAGAAAGCACTTTCTCCATAGACCCTACCCCTTCCTTACTATCCCCTATAATGACATATATTATCATTTTCCGAATAATTCCACACCGAAAAGAAACCGCAATTTTCCACAAGAATTAATTATAATTAAATAGACACACAAAAAAATACAGTTCAAAAATATCATTCACCCTAAATGTGGTTTTTGTTACGATTTTTACAAATCTTGTAGAAAAGGTGATGTTCTTATATAAAAGACCTATAAGGGTTTAAGACATATTCCACTGGTTTTTCTCAAAATGTATTTTATAATTGAGACTTGAACAACAAGGTTTTCTAACATAATAAACAGTCTCTTTATTTATTTTTTCGGAGGCGAATAACATGACTTTCAGAAAAAAAATTATTCCTGTACTACTAAGCTCAACTCTATTAACTTCTGGTCTGGGTGCGACTGCTGTGTTTGCAGCAGAGCCAGCTAAGTCAACAACACCAGTACATACGAAGGTTTATAAAACTTCTTTACAACAAGCCGCAACAAATAACAGCACTAGCCCTATTCAGTCAAATGCTTTAACAACTCAAACAGCCGCAAACGGGGAAGTTTCTACTCAAGGGGCTGTTTCGTGGACATATAAAGCATTCCGAGGTGCTTTACGTTCTGGTGGGTGGTTACTATCAAAAGCATTGAAACCCTTTAATCCAAAGGCTGCTGCTTGGATCAGAAAGCATTCTGCTAAAATCGCAAAGGTAATGGATAAGGGGGAAAAATGGACTGAAAAACAATTTACAAAAGCTTTTACTAAAATGGGTGCGCCTAGAGATGTTGCTAAAACTTTGGCAAAATTCATCATTAATCTTCTTTAAATAAACAATAAGTGCTATTAGTTTTCTAATAGCGCTTTTTTATGGAGGGTATTCATGTCTTTTTCTTATGTGATTTCATTGACTTTTTTAGTGCTCCTTTTAGTGTCTATCATATTTTATACTTTTTTAAGAAAAAAAAACGTTGTAGATGAACCCCCTGGTGCTATTGTTGCCGTTTTGCTTATTTTACTAATATGTTTTTCCCTTAGTTTCGTTATTGCTATTCCAACTTTCATGCTTTACCTAGTATCACTGGGAGTGAATTTTCTTTTCGGCGAATACATCACTTATGATTCATTTTTCTCTTTGGTGACCTTTTCGTTGTTATTTAGCATCGTCGTGATTTTTTGGTCATTTATAGTTTTATTTATAGGGAAAGGAATCATTTTTTTGTTGAAGGTCCCAAAATGGATAACTTATATTTTAGAATTTTTTGCTTCGTGGGCTCTTATTTACTTTTCAATTAAATATGTACTAAATATGGAGATAATTGAAGTTTCTATATGGGGAAATGGCGTATTGATTTTATCATTTTTTGTTAGCTTTTTATACATCGGTCTTGACATTATATCCTCTGCGCTGGATCAAAAAAATCAACAAATAGAAGAAGATCCCCCTATCCAATAATGGAGAAGGGGGTTGTTTATTTTATAGCTTTCATTTTCTGTAGTCTTATGTCTATAGTTGTTTATTTTAATAGCCTTACTAAAACAGCTTTAGTCTTTGGACCATAAATGCCATCAGCAGCAAGACCATGCATGAGCTGGAATCGTTTGACCGCATCCGCTGTTTTCGGTCCATAATAGCCCCGTCTATATCGTTATTTTTTACGACTTTATTAGGAAATATACGGCAGTCAGGGCTTCCTGTACGGCTTTTACCCCTGCCTCCTTTTTAAGAGGCTTTGTAACTTTTAAAATGCCTGTTGGCAAGCGACTTTTTAGCAGGCTTGGATGGTGCTGCTTTTGTTGGTTTAATAATTGGCTTTTGATTTGTGTGAGCAAAGGCGACCCCGCAACAAGAACGGACTTACCGCCTTTACGTGACATGCTGATATATGCTTTTGTAAATCGTCTATATCCTGTTTCTTTGACTCGCCAGGCAAATATCATATAGACAATGAATTTTTGAAAGAGTGCTAATGACGTACATTCAAACATAAGGCAGATTTTCCTACGGATGGACGAGCGGCGATGATTATAAATTCTTGCCGCTGAAAACCCGACGTCATTCGGTCCAATTCAGTCAAGCCGCTAGGCATACCAGTTACATCACCTTTAGGCGTTTCTAACCCTTGATAGATTTCAACTAGGTCATTATTGATAGACCCGTCGTCGTCCGTGCCTGTCGCATCCTCTAAACTCATGAGAGAGCTTATACCCTCTTTTATAGTTTGACTCATATCGTCGCTATTAGAAGATACTTTTAGCAAGACGTCCACTTTCGCAATTTCTCACTTTTTCCAATACTGAATCATTAAATTTTCATAGAACGCTTGTTTTGCTGTAGTGATTGAGGCATTCATCAATTCAGTTAAGTATTTTCTCCCGCCGATCCCCTTTAGATTTTCTCGTCCCACATGCTCAATAACTGACACTATGTCAATAGGATCGCCGTTTTTATCCAGCTTTTGAAAGGCTTTGTAAATGCAATGGTGTAAAGAGTTAAAGCTTTCCTTAAGTCATCCTTTAAAAGAAGAAGATTACATATTCATTAGTCGGACAAATGAAAAACTAGATCACCTAACTCACATCATTATGCTGTAAGTTGCCGAGAATCAAAATCTAAAGAAAATGAGCGTTCATGTTTTAAGAGACACTCATGCGACTATACTGATAAGCAAAAGAAGACCAGTTAAAGTAATTGCTGATCGTCTATAAAATACCCTCAAATGATGAATGACATATATCGCTATCTTTCGAAGAAATATAAATAGAATCAGTTGAAGTTTTTGTAAAGGCTATGAATTTATCATTTGGGGGGATTCTAAAACATTAAATTTTTTAATCCCCCCTAACTCCTTTATACCAAAGGTTTTCTTTTTACAATAACCCTATTTGCAATTTACTAATAAAAACGTATAATTTATACTAAGCACAGGAAGACGAAAGACAAAGGAGAGAAAAAATGGACGATTATGCTCATACTAAAGACATAGAACCTACAGCAGAAAACATCGCAAAAGCCATTTATACTGTTAACCGCCATGCTAAAACCGCACCAAATCCCAAGTTTCTTTATCTTTTAAAAAAACGTGCGCTGCAAAAACTATTGCAAGAAGGTAAAGGAAGAAAAGTGGGCCTACATTTCTCTAATAATCCCAAATATAGTCAACAACAGTCCGACGTGCTGATTGAAATTGGAGATTATTATTTTCATCTGCCACCAACCAAAGAAGACTTCGAATTTTTGCCACACTTAGGCAATTTAAATCAATCATATCGCAACCCAAAAGCGAATATGTCATTAAATCGAGCAAAACAAATACTTCAAACGTATGTCGGTTTAAAAGAAAAACCCGCCGCCACAAAACAAAAATCACATTATACAAAGCCCGTCTTCAAACGACTAGGAGAAAGTTATTTTTAAACAGAAAAAACCACTCAGAGCGAGTGGTTTTCTCTTTAGATAATAAACTGGTCTACCTTTTCAATCAACTGGTGAATTTCTGGTTTACTAATTTGATCATCTGCACCGATGGTTTCTCCTTTATGCCGCAGGTCTTCAGTGATTAAAGAAGAGAAAATGAGAATCGGGATGGACTGTGTCAAAGGATTGTCCTTGAGCAGTTTTGTTAATCGATGACCATCCATTTTTGGCATTTCGATATCTGTAATAATCATATCAATTTCATCTGTGACACTGATGCCTTTGCTAACAAGATCCATGACATGATCATATGCCTGTTTGCCATCCTCGAAGGTGACAATGTTTTTATAGCCTGCTTCGGTTAATTCATTCGTTAATAAACGCATGAGAAGCGGAGAATCTTCAACGACATAAAGCTTCTTCCCTGTTCTTCTCTCGTCTTTTTCACCGTCAAACATATGGTACGTATCCACTCCGGAAGCAGATTCAATATCATAAATGATTTTTTCGTAATCTGGAAGGAAAATCATTTTTCCATCAAGCTTAATGATCCCTGTTAAATGACGGTCCATTCCTTGATTGAGTGCAGTTGGCTTTTCAATCTCTTCCCAGCTGACGCGGTGAATTTGTGACACCGTTCCTGTGTGGAACACAAACTTCCGTTGGTTGAATTCAGTCACAATATATTTCTCTTGTTCTGACTGATCTGACTCGACATTAAAAAAGGAAAATAGATTGATGACTGGTAAAATCTCGCCTCGTAAACTAATCATACCTTCTACATCTTGATGAGAGTGCGGTACAACTGTCACCTCAACTGGCTGAATGATTTCTCTTACTTTCATGACATTAATGCCGAATTGATTTGAACCAATTTCAAACTTTACAATTTCCAATTCATTTGTACCAGAGTCAAGTAAAATTTCTTGTTTGTTTAAAGCCACGGAAATCCCTCTATTCTTCAATATAAGATTGTACTTTTTATATCGGCAGCATGGGTAAAAAGTTGACGTTTCTTTACGCTTTCTCTCGCACGAATTGATGAATGATAAGTCCTATGGCTGCAAGGATAAGTAAAGACCCCAGTGCAAGACGACTTGCGAGATTCCCGTGTTCTGCAAATAGCAGTGTGACAGAGCCATAAATGATAGGACCGACAATGGAAGACACCTTCCCCGAAAACGCAAAGAGGCCAAAGAATTGCCCTCGTTTTTCCTTAGGTGTCAGCTCGATAATCAGTATGCGCGATGCCCCCCAGCTTGCGCCAAGTGAAATCCCAAATAAACTGCCCGCTACCCAGAAGACCCATTCGGCCGAGGCTGTGACAGCTAAAATCAGTGCCACAATTAAAATGACATACACGACTGTAATCGATCGCTTTGCCCCGATGGCCTTTGTGATATATCCAAATAGAAAGGAGCCAATGATACTTGAAATCGTGGATACAAGATAAAGCAAAATAAATTGTCCAGCGGTAAAGCCAATGATGATTTTGGCATAGACAGCCATCATTGCAATCGCTGTCTGTAAGGCATCATTCATAAAAAAGAAGGCGATCATAAAAATAAAGGCCGGCTTGTATTGCTTCATCTCTTTAAACGTTTGAATAATCTCTTTATATCCGCTAAAAAAAGACGCCTTCTTCTCTTGCTGTGGCAGCGGATGAGGATCTTTCACAAAAAAGAGAAAGGGGAGAAAAAAGAGAAAGAATAAAAGTGCTGTCGGAATAAAAGCTTCATGAAACTGGTCATTTCCTACAAGTAAATAAACAGAAAGGCCAACAAGTGTACCTAAGTAGCCAACGGCAATACCGAAACCAGAAATAAGTGGTATTTCATCCTTTGTCCCAAGATCGGGCAAAATGGTGTCATAAAAAACAAGACTAGAGTGATAGAAAAATTTAGCGATGACAAACAAGGTAACCACTACTAATAAGGAGACAGGCACACCAAACCATTCGCTTGAAAAATCAATCCCAGCAAAGATTCCCATCAAAAACGTACAGGCAATACAAATCAGGGTAAACACCGTAATATAACGCTTCTTTTTTCCCGTTCGATCAATCAGTACACCGTATAAAGGCGTAAAAATCACGAGAAAAAAGCTTGCGAGTGCATTCGCATATGAAATAAATGTACTGGCGATCTGGTCCATTCTCGCACTGTTCCCTATTGTTTCCTGCAAGTAGAACGGGAAGAAAATGGTGATCATATTGGATGAAAATATTGTATTTGCAAAATCATAAAGCGCCCAGGCCAGCACAGGTGCTGTTAAAAACAGTCCAAAGCCTGCCCCCTTTTTTTGAACGGTCTTTTTCTCTCTTCTCAATATACTTGACTCCCTTCCCTGCCTTATTTTTATCTATCATTCTACTTTATGTGACGTTTCCTTCTTCCATACAAGCGATCTATACAAAAAGCACCCCTTACAAAACAAAAGAGGTGCTTCTTTTCATTATTTCTTCACTACAATGGTACTTGCCATCAAATCGTGAAGTGCTTGTTTTTTTTCTGTGAAAAAGGCAATGATGTAGCCAATACATAAGATTGGAGACAAGAAGCCTTTTGCAAAAAATCGGCCTGTAGCGCGTCCGAATGTTACTTTTTCGCCTGTTACTTTTGTCACTTTGATCCCAAGAGCCATCTTACCAAGAGTTCCTTGCAGCTTTGATGTTTCCATCAACGCATAATAAAGCCAAGTCACTAAAATACCGATTAAGATCGCTGCTGCGTAGAAAACGATAAGTCCCATAATGACTGCCCATTCTTCATCCGTCATCACGGTTGTCGAGTAGTAATAGCTGTCATCATACATCATAGCTGCTGCCTCAGGGCTTAAGACAAAAAAGAGTGTTGCCAAAATAAACATGATGATTGAATACGGTACACTGATAATGACCCCGTCCAAAAGATGAGCAAGAAAACGATAACCCACTCCTGCTAGTTCGGGATGCTTTTTTTCTTGAATGGGTGCTTCTGAAATGTTTGTTTCCATCCTATTTCTCCTTTATTATGTATGTTTTCTATAAATTTCTTATAATCATACGTTATTATATCTGATGAATATAGCAAGATCAATGAAGCCTTACACTTTTACATGAATTTCAGATTAGTTTTTCAAGTTCCGTTTATATGAATAAATACTGAAAATTTGTGAAAATCATGGTATTTCTAGTTCTTTTACCTCCTGATTTTTTAACATTTTGTGATATTTTCGTTTTGCTTCGATTCTTCTGTTGACAATCACGTTTCACATGGTACAATAGTCAAGGATTTTTTAAAGAAAGGTGTTCATGATGGGAACTGTCGTACTATTAAAGAACAACGAAATGACTGTGATTGAAGATATTTGCGAAGCTGATTTTTTAGACATGAAGCATGGTTTGTCAGATGAAGACGCCGCTTATATCTCTTGGTATGAAGATTACGATACTGCTTATGGATATTGATTTCATTTCATAGATGAAACATAAAAAAAGGCGATTCAACCTGAGAGTAGGTTGATCGCCTTTTTTATGTTTGCGTGCTTCTTTCCGTTTCAGGTTCTACATGAATAAAGATTTGCGCATGTGGAAACTTCTGCTGAATGTTCTCTTCAATTCGATCACATAATTGATGAACATCTTCGATGGTTGTTTTCCCATGAACAATCAAATGGAAATCAATATATTCTTCTGCACCAGATCGTCTTGTTCGAAAGTCATGATATTCAATAAATTCTTGGCTGAATGTTTGAATAATATCCTCTATCGATTGTTCTTCCTCTGGTGTTAATCGTGCATCGACAAGCGGCGGGAAGGCTTCTTTCATGAGTTTAAACGCTTCACGCATAATAAAGAGGGCAAGAACCATTCCGATGATTGGATCAAGGAAATACCAGTCTGTTAATGCAACCAGTAATAAACTAAATGCCACCCCTAACGAAGTATAAACATCTGTTAAAAGATGCAGCGCATTCGATTTCATAGCAACAGAATGCACACGCTCTGCCTCTTTGTTCACGACTCTTGACACAACAAAATTGATGAGCGCTCCAATCAGCATGACCACAATGCCAAGTACAGGCAGTTTAACAGGCTCTGGATGCAATAATTTATGAACACATTCATATATGATCCAAATTCCAGCCACAAAGATCAACAAGGTCTCAATGGTACCAGAAATATTTTCAACTTTCCCATGACCATAAGGATGTTTGGCGTCTGCTGGCTTTCTTGAAATACGAACAGAGATAAATGCAATAAAAGAGGCCATTAAATCGAGAAAGGAATGAATGGCTTCTGATAAAACCGCAACAGATCCAGTTAACAGTCCTACAATGATTTTAAGGACCACAACAAACGTATTACTAATTACGGATAGAAAGGCTATTTTCGATGTCTTTGCTGATTGTTCCATCTATTATCGTCCTCCTTTAGGAGATCGTTTGTCTGTGAAGGCAATTCCCATGACTTGTTTCTCGCGTTCTTTCAGTTTATACCGTTTTGCCTTATTCTAATCATCTTAAGCAGAGCTGTATTTTCCGAGCAGGTTACGCTATAATAAATGTTGCTCTTTCTACATATATCACTCATGCTGTGATGGATAGGAGAATAGACTACATATAACGATATCCGAAGCCTTTCCACAGGTGACATTTATGCAGTGAATGGTAAAATAGGATAAAAACATAAATTTTTAAGGTGATGAGAAATGGAGCATTTGCTGAATCCAAGAGTAAAGGATATTGAAATTTCAGGCATTCGAACATTTTCAAATCTCGTATCTTCATATGAGGATGTCGTTTCATTGACCATAGGTCAGCCCGATTTTTATACGCCGCATCATGTCAAAACAGCTGCCAAAACAGCGATTGACGAGAATTTCACCTCGTATACTCATAATGCTGGATTTTTAGAGCTAAGACAAGCGATCCAGCAATATATCAAGAAGAAAGTCCATCTTGATTATGATGCAGAGTCAGAAATCATTGTCACTACAGGTGCGAGTCAGGCAATTGATGCCGCGTTTCGGACCATTTTGACTGAGGGCGATGAGGTCATCCTGCCTGGCCCGGTTTACCCTGGCTATGAACCGATCATTCGAATGTGCGGCGCGGTGCCCGTGCATATCGACACAACGAATGCTGGCTTTAAATTAAATGCCAAGCTGATTGAGGAAGCATTAACGGAAAAGACAAAGTGTGTTGTCCTGCCGTATCCTTCAAATCCTACTGGTGTCACTCTGTTAGAGGAAGAACTGAAAGAAATTGCCCAGCTTCTTGAAGGAAAGGATATTTTTATTCTATCTGATGAAATTTATAGTGAGCTGACATTTGATCGGCCGCATCATTCCATTGCCTCTTTTTTAAAGGAACAGACGATTGTGATCAATGGGTTGTCAAAATCTCACAGCATGACCGGATGGAGAATCGGCTTTTTATTTGCTTCAGCTCCTATTGCTAAACATGTATTAAAAGTACATCAATATAACGTGTCTTGTGCCTCGGCTGTCTCACAAAAGGCGGCACTTGAAGCTGTAACAAATGGTGTGGATGATGCACTCATTATGCGAGAGCAATATAAGAAAAGACTCGATTATGTATATGATCGGCTCATTTCTATGGGGCTTCCGGTCATTAAGCCATCAGGCGCTTTTTATATTTTTCCATCCATTGAATCGTTTGGAATGAGTTCATTTGATTTTTGCATGGAGCTGTTAGAACGAACAAGACTTGCTGTCGTACCTGGTTCTGCTTTCTCTCCACTCGGCGAAGGATATGTGCGCCTTTCCTATGCATATTCACTTGAAACGCTAAAAGAAGGACTTGACCGTCTAGAACAATTTGTACTTGAAAAACGGGCCATACGCTCAACAGACGGATAAACAACGGCTCTCTTGCCGTTGTTTTTATTTTGCTGGAAACATGATGTGAAACACGGTCCCCTTCTCAGGCTGACTATCCACACGGATCGTCCCGTTGTGATTTTCTAAAATATTAAATGTCACCATAAGCCCTAGTCCTGTGCCTTTTTCTTTTGTGGTTAAAAAGGGCTCACCTATCCGCTTCATCACTGATTCAGGAATGCCGACCCCTTCGTCTTTAATCGTGACAAGTATTCCATCTCTTTCTGCTTTGGCCTTAATGTCTACCCTTCCTCCGTCCGGCATGGATTCTACGGCATTTTTGATTAAGTTGATAAACACCTGCTTGAGCTGATTTTGATCCCCATTCATCAGGAGATTCTCCTCGATATCACTTGTGTTCATCAAAATTCCATTTAAGTTGGCCTGTGTTTCCAGCAGAGCGGTGACTTCGCTAATGATTTTTTTCAAATCAAGCGTCTGCATTGATGCTGTTTGCTGCGGCTTGGCGAGCATTAACAGCTCACTTAAGATAATTTCAATTCGGCTCAGCTCAGAGAAGACAATCTCAAAATATTGATCACGGTCTTTTGTTTTTGGTTTAATCAGCTGTAAAAAGCCCTTGATCGCTGTTAACGGGTTCCTTATTTCATGTGCAATGCCCGCCGCCAATTGACCCGCAATTGATAATTTTTCAGAGCGCAGCATGAGTTCTTCTGTTTGTTTTCGTTCAGATATATCTCTTAAAATAATTTGAACAGCTGTTTCACCAAAAAATGTAGTCGGAATACAAACCATTTCTGTATAAATCAGCCGGTGTTTAAACGTATGGCAGCTCATCGTCACTATCTCAGAATCTGATGCTCTTTCAATAATACGAGATAAGCTCTTTTTGACTTTTTGCTGATCACATGAATGGATTTGATGAAAGATATCCTTTCCGATTAATTTATCGTAATGTTCGGCTTCAAATAATTTAATGCCCGATTCATTCATAAACACCCATTTATGATCATGGATGACCGCAATTGTATCAATTGAATTTTGGATAAGCAGCTGATACCGCTCTCTGCTTTTTTGAAGAACGGTTTGGAATTTTTTGCGCGATGAGATGTCCACTAAGAGCAAAAGCTCTGCCCGTTGATTTTGATAGATCGCAGGCGATGACTTCACCTCAATATGAACGGTACTCCCATCTTTTCGCTTCCATATTTGTTCAATCATTCCGACTGGAAGTCCTTGCTGAAGCCTTTTAATTCGGCTTTTGACAATGTCATGGTATTCCTCGGCAATAAAGTCAAACGCAGACTTGCCGATCATTTCATCTCTTGTGCATACACCCATTAATTCCAGCATCGCATCGTTCGCATATACAATTTTTCCAAGCGCCGTAATACATAACGGATTTGGCAGCATGGCAACCAAATGTTCTGCTTCACTGACATCTTGGAAATCCGGCAGACTGCCTAACGACTGTTCGGACACTTCTGTTTTTGTTTGAAATGCTGCTTTTTGTGGCTCTGCGTCCAGCACCCTCATTTTCAGGATCATTTCTCTACTTAATTCGTTGTTTAAACCATCACAAGCAACAAAATCAATGCTTGCTTCTACCCAAACAGCTGTAAGATCACTTCTAAGCAGTCTAAAGTGGCACACCTCTAGCATGTGCTGATTATAGAAATAGCTTTCGATGAGAAATTGATCTTCTGTATGAACAAAGTCTTTCAAAAAACATCCTAGTAAATCCTTTTGTTCATAAAGCAAAAGCTGCTTACAATTGGAAGAAATATAGAGAAAGCGGCCATTAGAAGAAAGAACGGCATGTAAGTCAATATTCGAGTACAGCTGATTCGAATCTTTCATTTTTTGTTCCATCGTCGTCCGACCCTCCTTTTATTTTTTTAGGGTTGTCCTTAGTTTGATGTATAAAAAGGATTCGCTAGAAAAACCGTATTTTCCTTCCAAACTCGTGTGAAACGTCCATATTTTCAGCAAAAAGGGAGCACTTTCTCTAGCTGTGCTCCCTGCTGTTTATTCTTTTTCATATTTCTTTTGTAGTTCAACGTACTTATCAACAATTTTACTCGGAATGGTTTTGATCACAGGATCTTTATCGGTTACATAAGGTGTCACGACACTAAAAGCTACCTTTGGATTAGAAGAAGGATAGTATCCGCCAAAGGTTAAGTTGTACGTGGCATTTCCCCACCAGCTGCGGTTAGCGCCATAGTAGAAGGTTTGGGCTGTACCCGTTTTTCCTGCGACATCATGCTGACCAAACCGTCCAGCAGCAGTCCCGCCAGCAGATGTCACCATTTTCAATCCCATTTTAACGCGGTCAATATCTGCTTTTGAGTTGTTAATGGTGTTCAGCACCTTCGGCTCATATTTTTTCACAACAGGGCCTACTTCTTCCTTATTCGTTGGAAGGTGAACGCTTTTCACCACTCTTGGCTGAACGCGGTTGCCTCCATTGGCGATGGTTGACATGTATTGTGCGACTTGAAGCGGTGTATACGTGTCATACTGGCCAATCGCTTCATCAAGCAAGAGTCCGCCAACTGTCTTAGGATGCGTCTGCATTCCGCTTGATTCCTGCGGCAAGTCGATCCCTGTTTTCACGCCAAGGCCGAATTGCGCATAGTAGTTTCTCATTTTTTGTAAGTGTTCAGGTCTTGCTGGCAATGGTCCATTCTTTTGGTAGGTGATACCTGCCATTCTCATCGCTACATGGAACATATAGACGTTTGAACTTTTTTGGAGCGCTCGTAGATCATTAACCCAGCCAAGATTGTTGTATGATTTCTTTGGTTTTCCATTTCCTGCAAAGTAGAGTGGTGTATCCATATAGGATTGATTGTGTGACATCCCGTCCTGATAGCCAGAGAGGACAGTGGCTCCTTTGACAACAGAGCCCATTTCGTACTGAGTGGTAAATGTTCCAATCGCATAATCGGTGACATCTCTGCCGTCCATTTTCTTTCCTGACATGGCGAGAATATCGCCTGTGTTTGGGTCCATCATCACAACAAATGCCCGGTCCATCATATAGTTTCTTGCACTAGCGGATCTCAGCTCTGATTCAACGATCTTGTCGACTTCCTTTTGCAGTTCCATATCAAATGTCAGTGCAAGATCATATCCTCTTCGCCCTTCTGTCCGCTTGATTTCATCAAGCAGCTTTCCGCCGACCTGTGTATATTGGACGGTTGCTTTTTCTGGATTTAAGAAATCCTCATATTGATATTCTAAATAGCTCTTTCCTACCCGGTCATTTCGCGAGTAGCCTCTTGCCATATAGTAATCTTCACGTTCTTTTATAATCCCTTGCTCTGGTGTCGTCACACCGCCAAGAACATTATAAAGGGTTTTTTCATACGGATATTTTCTTGTCCAGTCATTGATGACATTGACACCAGGCAGTTCATCAAGATGCTCTGACACAAGTGAGATTTCTTCATATGTCAAACTCACTGATGATGTCTGTTTTGATTCTTTTGTTTCATCGAGTAAAGCAACTTTTTCGTCCCCTTTTTTCTTTTCGTTTGGGTCCATTGCTTTAACAATTTGCGGCTCAAAGGCATATCCGCCTGTAAATCTTCGGTAGATGGCTGCAACCGCTTTTTCGGTCGCATCGTTTTCAATGGCCTTTACTTCTTTCTTTGGCACACGCTCCACTTGAAGCGGATAGACGTCTTTTGCATGAATATCCTTTTTTTCTGCCTTTGAAATAAGCTTCTCTGCTTCTTCCGGGTGGCTGGCCAGCCAAAAATCCCGAATGTCGCGCTCTCTCAAAAAGTCAGTATCCATTTTTATATAAGTCGCAAGTTTTCTTGCTACCTTAATCTTATCCTCCGCTTTCACACCGGTTTCTGATGTATAAACGATGGCAGGTACACTTTCGTTATCAACGACGACTCTTCCTCTCGTGTCATACATTTTTCCTCTTGGAGACGGGTATGATGCTGTTTTGACCTCTGTTCGATTTGCTTGCTTTTTATAATCCTCACCATTGACGATCTGCAGCACACCAAGCTTGATCACAAGTCCAGCAAATAAACTAAATACAGCGAAGAAAAAGAGATTAATTCTCCAGGCGTTCCGGCGCTTGATTTTTTTCTGCTCGGCAGCACCTTGATGCTGTTTCTCTCCCACTTATGTAAGCTCCTCTCATCCTTTCAATCTTTTACAATTACCACTCATTATTGTAACACTTTTGTAATAGTTGTTACAGCGAAACCAGTGAAAAAAAGCTGTCAATCCCTATTCTGCAAAAAAATATACTAACATTTTAAAATATTGGAATGTTTATGTCGTTTTCATTAAATGGAAGAATTCTCTATCCATTGATATCAAGAGACTCTTTCTATGATTTTAACAAAAATGACAAACACACTTTGTCAATGGAGGATGCTGGTACGTTTTTAACAAAAAGTCCATGTTATGATTTTCTGTGAGAAAACAAAACAAAGATTTTAGGAGGAGTTACAAGATGAAGAAGAAATCATTCTTTTTTTCAGCGCTAACAGCTGCTGCATTGATCACGTTCACTGGAGGACATTCGGCTGATGCGAAGGAGCTTAACCTGAAACAAGTGATAAACGTACAGCATCAAGCCATTGATCTTCATACATTAGCTGCAAAATTACATATCTCTTCAGATGTAAACAAGCTAAGCAAGTCTGACCAAAAAGAGATCGAAGCTCTATTAAACAAGCTGATCAAAAGCGGTCAACCTGTTACTGGTACAAAAGTGGTCAAAGAAGTAAACAAAGCAAAAAATGAACAAAAACAAGAATCAGTGAAAAAACCAGCTGCTTCTAAACCAAGCACTCCAGCAAAACAAAACACAACGAACAACAGCAGCACAAAAGCGGATCAAAAAGACACAACTGCAACAAAAGCGGACAGCAGCTTAAATGCATTTGAACAAGAAGTCGTTGAGTTAACAAACAAAGAGCGTGCAAAACAAGGGTTAAAGGCGCTTTCTGTCGATTCAGCATTAAGCAAATCGGCTCGTGCTAAATCACAAGATATGAAAGATAAAAACTATTTCTCTCATACAAGCCCGACTTACGGATCTCCATTCGATCAAATGAAGACATTCGGTATCACATACAAAACAGCAGGTGAAAACATTGCCCAAGGCCAGAAATCACCTCAAGAAGTGGTCACAGCTTGGATGAACAGTGAAGGCCACAGAGCGAACATTTTAAACAAAAATTATACACATATCGGTGTTGGTTATGTGAAATCTGGTAACTACTGGACGCAGCAATTCATCGGAAAATAATCATAAAAAAAGCCTGTCCCTACATGGGACAGGTCAGATTGTGGCAAAAGGGATAATATGAAATTTATTTTATTTTTTTTTATTCTTTTC